>JBLNCW010000107.1:0-59949 GCA_050261015.1 Rhodospirillales bacterium
TCCTCGCCGATCAGAGCGGTGGTGGAAGACTGCCCGCCATCCACTCCCAGGAACAGCCGCATGTCAGTCGATCCGGTACAGCCGCTCGTTGCCCGAGACGCCTACCAGCGTGAGGCCCCAATCGCTCGTGCGCCTGAGGATGTCCTTCCCCAGCTCCGTGGCGTCGTGGATCAGCACGTACTCGATGCCGTTCCACTTCAGTTCCAACGTGGCGATACGGCGCGCGTTGGATATCGGGGGCCGGGAGATCATCTCGGGCGGACCGGCCAGTCTCTCCCACGGCGCTCCCGCCTGCGTCTGCCCCTCCAGGACGAGCTGCACGTTGTGGTGATCGGGTGCGGCGTCGATCACAACGCGATCCACGGTTTCCGGCCTTCCGAAAGACACCTGCACCCACATGCCGGGGAACAGCGGCTCCCCGCTTCGCCAGCGGGTCAGCGGATTCCCGTCGAAGGCCGCCTGCACCTCCCAGGTGTTCGGGCGGGCGCTCAGCCGCCATTGCTGTTCGCGCGGCAGCTCGGTGTCTCCGCGAAAAATGCGGAATTCGTTTACGCTCCAGCTCTCGGAAAACCCGCCCGCGGTCTGGACTACGCGCAGCCGCCGCAATTCCCGGGCGCCGAAACGGAAGGTAAGGCGGCGCGTGGGCAGCCAGTCGCCCGTCACCGGCGCGGCCAGCACGTCCACCATGTTCTGATTGAATGCCCCCTGGTAGCCGACCAGAATATCGCGCGAGCAGTACGCCTCCGGGGGCGCCCCATAGCCCAGCACCTTCGATTCCGGCGGCACCTCCCTTTCGATCAGGCGGGCCATCTCGTAGTTGTCGAGCCGCTGCGCTAAATATTCCTCTTCGTTTTGAAGGCGGAGCGCCGCGCGCACGGGTATCTGGTAGAGCCGCATCGCGTACTCATCACAGTACGCTTTCATCAGCGAAGGCCAGGAGGTCAGGGCATGAAACAGCACCAGCGCAACTCCGGCGCCCTTCCAGTTCTCGACGGCAACGCCCAGCGACAGCGCGAGAAACGGCAGCATCGGAATCAGAAAGCGCGTCCCGATGTTGGAGGGATAGGTCAGGGTGAACACCACTGCCGCCAGCACCAGTTGCCTCCCCTGCTTCCGCCGCAGCGCCAGAAGAGCCAGCGGGAACAGGAGAAACACCGGCCCCAGAACGCCCTGCAACTTGCCCCCCTTGATGGCCGCTTCGACCGGAATGGTCCATTTATCCGTGACGCCGTTCCAGTTCTCGAGCTGCTTCCGGTATTCCATCTCGAAGATGATGTGAACGTAACGATTCGGGAAGTACTTGTTATAGAACGGGGCGAACGGGTTATCCACCCAGACCCAGTTCTTGATCATCCAGGGCAGAATCATCACCAGCGCGCAGGCCGCGGTCATCGCAAGCGGCTTGAGGAACGGCTTGCGGGCGCGCAGCAGCTTCCAGCCCACAAACCCGAGCGCGTATGGCACGGCAAGGAAAGCCGTGTACTTCATCGCGTACGCGAAGCCGGCCAGCAGGCCGATGGGGATTAGCAGCGCGTTTGTGCGCTCCTGGTCCCAGACCTGGAGCAGGTAAAACAGGACGAAGATCACGCACGCCACCGCCACGTCGATGTAAGCCGTGGTGCCGTCAAAGCCGGCGATCGGGCAGAGGTACACCAGCAGCGCCGCGACCAGTCCCGCGATGGGAAAGCCGAAGCGCCGCGCGTACGCCAGCATCGCCATCGGCAGCGTGAGCAGGAACGCGAAGTGCATAAGCGCCGTCGATGAATGCCGGCCGAACGCGAAGGCGTACAGGTACAGCATCTCCGTGCCCTGCGACAGGTAGGCATACATGTTGGTGGTGATGCGGTAGAATCCGTGAGCGCGAAGATAGCTCGAGACCAGTCCCAAATGGTAGTGACTGCCGTCCGGGCTTGTCTCCGGCGCCATCGCGTTGAAGAAATACAGGTAGGTGAACAGCGCGAACAGAGCGCCGGCCAGTATCTTCCAGTAGCGCGGCAGCGCAGGCAGCGGTTTTTCAATGAGCGGCGGGCGGCGGCGCGCGGCAACCACGGCAGCGCCGATTGCCGCCAAGCCCAGGATGAGAAACACGCCCTTCCGCGCCATGTGGGTCGCCGCCAGCGCGAACACCAGCAGGCTGAGGCACGCGGACCCCGTCACGAACGAGAATATGTGGTCTTCCTCGCGCCGGAAACGCAGGCCGAGCGCCACCAGCAGGAGTTTGCCCATCGCGGTGGACACCGCAACCGTCAGCACCGCGCCGAATAGAATGTAGAAGAGCTGCATCACTCCACGAAACCCGCCCGGTGCAGCACAAACCCCAGCCGGGCCTTGTCCGTCGGCGCGACCCATGGCGGATCCACCACGATGCGCACCACGGTGTACCGCCCCGGTTTCAGCCACTCCGCCGGCACCGGCTTCTCATACCTCCTGTCGCCGGGCGTCGTATACCGCACTTTGTCCAATAGTTTTCCGTTTACAAAAAACGAAAGCGTTACCGGGCCGGTCTGATTGAAATTGAATTCGGGAAAGGCGAAATCCATCGTGAATTTCAGTCCTTTTGTGCGGTCCAGAACGAACCGGAGCTCGGGGAATTCGTGCGTCCAGCGCCAGCCGGAACCTTCGACGTTGGCCTGTATGTCGCGGACAATATACTCGTCCGCGTTCTCGTCGTTCATGTTGACGAATGGGCCGTGCGGCTTTTTCTCAGGTTCCGGCAACTGCCGTTGCAGCGGCGGCGGAAACTCCTCCGGAGTGCCCGAGCAGCCAGCCAGAATCAGGCAAAGCGCAATCAGTACGGAAGCTGAGTACACGAGAACAGCCAGTATAACGCGGCGAGACAGGCGGGCGAGCCGGTATTTACGGAGTGTGTGTCGCGCGGGCCTGAGATTACCTGAGCGTTTTCAGGTACGCCACGATGGCTTCGGCATCCTCGCGGCTGAGCCGGTATGGCGGCATCGGCGGGTTCGGCCGCTTTCCAGTCGGATTTATGCCGGTCTGGAGGAATCTCACCAGGCCCGCTTCCCCGAATGTCTGCCATATGGCGCCCCGCGGAGTCAGGTCCGGCGCCTGCGGCGCCCAGGGCATGCTCGCAATCGGCTTAAACGGCAGCAGTGCGCCCCTCAACTGCTTGGCCACGTTCGGCGTGCCGTTAGCGAGGTGCTCGGTATGACAGTCCACGCACAAGGCCACGTTTTCGACGAGATACTTGCCCCGCGCCGCTTTGTCCGTCTGAGCCGGCGAAAGCATTACGGCAGCGAACAGAACTACAGTGGAAAGTCCCAGTTTCCCCATGTAGGTTCATCGTACACCAACGCCGCCGGAGGGGTTGTAAATCCTGCGGGGGCCGGGGCCTTAGCCCGATTTCTCCGCCTTTGCGAGGTCTGACTTGCGGCGGATCTCTATGTTGAGCCGTTTGATTTTCTGATTCAGGGTGGAAAGCGGAACGTGCAGGACCTCGGCGGCCTCGGTCTGGCTCCAGTTGGCGGCTTCGAGCCTCTCCAGAATCACCCGCCGCTCGAAATCGGCCACGATCTCAAACAGCGAGGCGTCCGGGGGCAGCCCGCCGCCGTCGTCCCGGCGCAGCCGTATGCCGCCCGCGTGCAGCAGATAGTCGGGCAGCACGTCCACGGTCACCGTGGGCTGCGAAGCCAGCACCACCGCGCGCTCCACCACGTTCTCCAGCTCGCGAACGTTCCCCGGCCAGTTGTGCTCCATCAGCAATTGCATGGCTTCCGGCTCGAATTTCAGGACGGATTTCCCGTTCGAATCCAGGAATTTGTCGTTTTCCTGGCAGTATTTCGTGAAAAAGTGCTCCACGAGCTGCGGGATGTCTTCCTTGCGTTCGCGCAGAGGCGGAAGGTTGATGTTGATGACGTTCAGCCGGTAATAGAGGTCCTCGCGGAAGCGCCCCTCCTCGACCAGCTTGCGCAGATCGGCGTTGGTCGCCGCCAGGATGCGCACGTCGACGCGCACCACCTCGGTGGACCCAAGCGGCATGAACTCGCGCTCCTGGATGACGCGCAACAGCTTGGTCTGCGTTTCCATCCCGATGGTGCCTACTTCGTCGAAGAAAATCGTGCCCCGGTTGGCGATTTCGAAGTACCCCTTGCGCGACGCGATGGCGCCCGTAAAGGAGCCCTTCACGTGGCCGAACAGCGTGGATTCCAGCAACTCGGGGGGCAGCGAGCCGCTGTTGACCGCAATGAACATCTGGTCGGCGCGAGGCGAGTTGGCATGGATGGCTTTGGCGATCAGTTCCTTGCCGGTGCCCGTCTCGCCGGTGATCAGAATGGTGGAGCGGCTCGGCGCCACCTGGCTCACCAGGTCCAGGATTCGCACCATGCGCTCGCTCTTGCCCACGATGTTCGGGAAGCTGTACCGCTGCTTCAGCGTGCGCTTGAGCTGCGTGTTTTCGCGCTCCAGCCAGCGCTTGGCAATGATGCGGTCGATTTCCAGCAGCAGCTTGTCGTTCTCCCACGGCTTCTGGAAGTAGTCGGTCGCGCCGGCTTTCAGCGCATCGACCGCCACCTGCGTCGAGCCGTAGGCGGTGATCATGTAGATCGGCAGCTCGCGGTCGCGCTCGCGCACTTCGCGCAGGACTTCCATGCCGGAGCGGTCCGGCATCATCAGATCGAGCAGCACCAGGTCGTATTCCCGCGCCTCGATCGCGGCCAGCCCCTCGGCCGCGTTCTGGGCCAGATCCACCGCGTAGCCGCCTTCGTACACAAGCAGAGCCTCGAGGCTCTCCCTTATGTCCGCCTCGTCGTCGATGATTAGTATTCTTCCTTTGGTGACCGGCGTTTCGCCTACGCTTTCAGGCATGCACCGCTTTCCTCGCCAGCGGGAACTCCAGGCGAAATCGCGTACCCTCTCCAGGCTGGCTGTCCACCTCGATCACCCCGTTGTGCTCACGCACAATACCGTAGGTGACCGAGAGTCCCAGCCCGGTTCCTTTGCGGACCGCTTTGGTCGTAAAGAACGGGTCGAAGATGCGCGAGAGGTTTTCAGGCTGGATCCCGTGGCCGGTATCGATCACTTCTACGTCCGCCGTTTCCCCCGAGAGCCGGGTCCGGACCGTCAGGGTTCCGCCGGCCCCCATCGCATCCCGCGCATTCAAAAACAGGTTCAAAAAGACTTGCTGGAGCCTCCCGGAATTCCCTCTTATCACTGGGACCCGCTGGTCCAAGTCCAATTGTACCTTGATTCCGGCCTTCTCCATCTGATGCTGGATCAGGACCAGGCTTTCCTGAATGACGCGATTCAAATCGAGTTCATCGAACGTCGTTGGCGAGGTTCGCGAAAAGTTCAGCAGCGAATTGACGATTTCGCTGGCGCGGAAGGTCTGCTTGGCGATCTTGTCGAGCAGCCGCGATTTCTGCTCGTCTCCCGACACCTGCTTGCCGAGCATCTGCGCGTACGTGGAGATCACCGCCAGCGGCGTGTTGACCTCGTGCGCCACACCGGCGGCCAGCAGGCCGATCGAACTGAGCTTGTCGGCCTGCACCAGCCTGCGCTCCAGTTCGTCGCGCTCTGTGATGTCGTCGAAAATGATCAGGCGGCCGATCTGCTGGAGGTCCTTGGAAACCAGCGGCGTCACCGCGATGTTGACCACCGTTTCACGGACCGGCTCCTCCTCATGGCGCCGCCCGCCTCCGTTGGAGCCGTTCCCGGCGCCGTTCCCGCCCGACGGCATCTGGATCACCTTCGGAGCCTGCCGGGGGTGCAGCACGAAGCGGTAGATATGATGAATGCCGCTCTCTCCCCGCGTGGCGGTGAACTGCTCCACCAGCTCCGGCGGGAACAGATCCTCAAGCCGCCGCCCGACGGCATCGCTGCGCTCGATCCCGGTAAGCTGTTCGATCTGCGAGTTCCAGCTTTCCACGCGGTCGTCCAGATCCACGGCCAGGATGCCCACGTTGATGGATTCGACGATGTTCTCGCTGTATTCCTTCAGCCGCTCGTACGCTTCCATCCGGCGCTCGAGCGACCGATAGAGCCGCGCGTTCTCGACCGCGATCCCGATATAGCCCGAGACGGTGACCAGAAGCTCGATATCGTCGCTGGTGAGGAAGTCGCCCTTGTCATTCCGGCTCACGCCGACCCACGCTATGGTGCGCCCCCGCACGGTGCACGGGATGTAGTAGGTGAAGTCCAGTTCCGCGATGGTCTGCCGGACCGAAGGCGGCCAGTTCTTGGTCACCACGTCCAGGAGGTGGCGCGTCCGCTCGAAGAAGTAATACTCTTTCGAGCCGTCCGAGGTCAGGAAGCTGAGATCGAGCTGCAGCTTGCCCAGGTGCGCCGGCTTGAGGTCCGATCCGAACGCGCGCTTCAGCTCGAACCGCGTCTCGCCTTCGTCGCTCAGGAAGAAAGCCAGCCGCTGGATGGACAGCGTGCGGATCAGGCGGTCGGAAACCGCTTGCAGCATCGCGTCGAGGTCCGTTTCCGAACTCAGCTCCCGCGCGAACTCAACCAGCGTGACCCGGTAATCGTAGCGGTCCTTGTAGAACACGTACCGGTCGAGCTGCTCCCGGATCCAGTTCCGGATCGGCTGGAAGATAAACGCCGCGAACAGAATCAGGATGCCCGCCGAGGTGGGTCCCAGATCTTCGAACTCGCCCAGCCAGAAGATCAGCCCGTAAAAGCCGCTCAGCACGCAAATGGTGGCCAGCGTGTAGACGTAGCCCTGCTGGAAGATGATGTCCACGTCCATCAGGCGGTACCGCACGATCGCGTACGCCCAGGTCAGGGGCACCAGCAGCAGCGAGAACACCGCCAGGTTCATCCAGACGGCGGGCGCCACGCCAAGCAGATAAGGAACCGAGTAGAAGATTGCGAAGGGCGCCACCCCGGCGATTGCGCCGTTCCGCAGCCACGTGATCTGCTTCCGCACGATGGCATCCTCGGCCCGGCGATACGCCCGGGTCAAAACCACCGCGCCCAGAAGGTACATGCCCGTCAGGAAGGCGATCCACAGGCGGTCCAGAAACCACCTGAGTTCTACGCTAGGGATCCCAACCAGTACCCGGCCCGAACTCACACCCAAATGCACGAGCAGCAGCAGCGAGGCCGGCAGATAGAGGAGCGCCACCGCCAGCCGCCGCCTCCACCATCCGCGCCGCTCCGGAAACGCCAGGCAGAAATGCACGAAAATCGTCGGCGCAAACAGCCCGGCCGCCACGTTGCCGAAGTACATCACCCTATCGAAGTTGTTGAGTTTGCCGGTGTAGTGGAACGTGGAGAGCACGAAGGAGGCCAGGCACAGCACGTAAAAGTGGAGCGCCTTGGGGGCGGAGCCGCGGCGGAAAAACACGAACAAACCGATGCCCAGGTAGGCCAGCCCTACAATGTACTGGTAATACAGCGCCGGGTAATCGCGAAAGCTTTGCCCCACCACCAGCGTGGTTTCGAACTCCACGCCGTTACGGCGCAGCCGGTAAGCGGCCTTATTCCAGGAACCAAGCCTCACCAGCGCGCGGCTTACGTCGGTGGCCTTTTGGATCGGGGCGCCAGCGATTTTCAGGAGAGTATCCCCGGTCCGGATGCCGGCATTGGCCGCGGGGCTGCCGGGCGCGACGTGAAGAGCTTCGACGCCAGCGTCCCGCTCACTCCACGTGACGCCGTCGTCGGGCAGGTGGAATTTCTTCTGTTGCTGGAAATTGATGACGGCAGAGATCACCGCCGCCACGGTGAGGACCATCAGCAGCGCGTTTGTGAACTGCAGTTTGAGTCCTCTCATCTGCAAGCCTGCCTACACGACACCTTCGGCGCTCGACACCTTCCCACGCCTTTGCCTAGCACGTAGGTTTCCAGCCGTTGCGAGCGCCTCCTGTTCACAATCGTAGTTTAATCTTCCGGCACTTACAAGCCAGCCGCCCCGCGGTCTATCCGCTTTTCGGGAGAGAGGGGTTATGAGGATGTGTAGCTCTGATGACGCAGTTCCGCGTACCACGGACACGCCGCCTTGCGGCCGGCTTCCGGACGCCGGGTTGCAATCCCCCACCGGGGGGACCGGGCGGGGCCGGCCCCACCCCGGGACATCGTGTACAGGTTGAAACGCATTTTTCTTTACGCCGGCCGCCACAATTAAGATCCAGTACTATAAGAAAAATACCAGTACTAGACTTGCAAACAACGGCTAAGATTATCGAATTTCAGAGATCAATCCCCCTCAGTCAGGTACTATACTGAAGGTGATTTCCCCGCAGTTGGGGGATTTTTCTGGGAACCGCATTGGCGGATAGAACCCAAGCTCAAAGTGGAGGGTTCCAGGCGTGGCTTGGAGAACCGACGTGCCCGAAGAAACTACCCTAACCCGCGGCTCAGAGCCCGCCACGCAAGCCCCGCTGACGCCCGTGGTGGTGGCTAACCCTAAATTGTCCCAACAGAAAAGCCTCCGGCGCTGCCTGTCGCAGCGCGAGGGGTTTCTCCTGATTGACGGCTGCGACTCCTTTGAACAGGTTTTGCAACACTGCCAGCGCATGGCGCCCTGCGTTGTTCTGGCGGACGAAACGTTCGTTTCGCGGCTGGAGCCGGCCGAATTCTGCACCCTCGTCGACTTCGGGCGCTCAATCCAGGTCCTGGTCTGCTCGGCCCCCAAGGACGACCGCGTGATACAGAACTGGATCCGGCTGGGCTGCATGGGCTTCGTTCGCGAGGACGCGCCGCCGCAGGTTTTCAAAAAGGCGGTGCGGGCCGCTGCCCGCGGCGAGTTGTGGCTCGAGCGGCGCCTGCTCACCAAAATCCTCCAGCAGTTGCTCCTGGCAACGCGTTCACCGCGACTCACGCCCCGGGAGAAGGACATTCTGAAGCTCATCGCCCGGGGATACAAGAACCGCGCCATCGCGCAGCACCTCTCCATCAGTCACGAGACGGTCCGGTGGCACATACGGAGCCTGCATTCGAAGCTCGGGATGCAGGACCGCCTAGGCACCGCCCTGTACGCCCAGCAATACCTTGGAGACGAGCTGCTTTCCGAATCGTCTCCCGGGTAACGCAGCCCGTCGCGGCGCCCTCCCCGCAGCCCGGCGCGGTTTAGTACCGCGGGGCGGCATACCACTGATTTTGGAACCTGCGTTCAAGACCCGGGGGTAGAGCGTGTTGACGCCTGTTTTCAGGCGGTTGTCCCACTTTTCCATGTTCATCGCCCCCTCCCCGGTGGGGTACTGGGTGGACGGAACACCCCTTTGCGGCGAGACTCGATACCGTTACGATTGTTTAGACCTCCTCCGGAGCGCCACGAGTGTACACATCGAACGGAAAGACAGTTGTTTTGGCGGAGCGCGAGGTAGAGGTGGCGAACTTCCTCGAAATGGCGCTCCGTTTTGAGGGATTCGAGGTCAGAGTCGTCCGCGAGGGTGCGGACCTCACAGCCGCGGTTTCGGAGCCGGACTCGAGACTCGCAGCGGCGCTGCTGGACATCCCGGACCCCCTCAAAGGCGGCCTGGAAACCCTGCGCCGGGTGCGTTGCGCCCGCCCGGACCTGCCCGTGATCGTGTTTTCGGGCAACTCGGCCCCGGAGGCCGTGGTGCGGGTGATGCGCTGCGGAGCGGTGGACTTCCTCGCCAAACCGCTCACGCACGACCGGCTGATCGAGGCCGTCCGAAGCGCCACGGCCGCCCGGGTCCCGCAGCCCGCCCGGATCGCACCGGTCCAGGCCGAAAATCCCAGGATGCGAACCATCGGGCAGGCGCTCGGCCGGATCGCGCTTTCGGACGTTCCGGTGGTGCTGCGGGGCGAAACGGGCGTCGGCAAAGAGGTCCTGGCACGCGAGATTCATGCCCGCTCGCCGCGCGCGCAGAAACCCCTGTTGAAGATCAACTGCGCCGCCGTGCCGCTGGAGCTTCTCGAGAGCGAACTGTTCGGCTATGAGCGCGGGGCCTTCACCGGCGCCCTGAAATCGACGCCCGGGAAGTTCGAGACGGCCGACGGCGGCACGATCCTGCTGGACGAGATCGGCGACATGGACTTCAAGCTCCAGGCGAAGCTGCTTCACGTGTTGCAGGACGGCGAGTTTCAACGCCTGGGGGGGCGCGAAACGATTCGCGTCGACGTGCGCATTCTGGCGGCGACGCACTGCGACCTGGAGCGGGCCGTGCAGGAAGGCCGGTTCCGGGAAGACCTCTTATACCGCCTCAACGTGATCAGCCTCGGGATTCCGCCGCTCAGGGAACGCAGGGACGAGATCCTGCCCCTGGCACGACTCTTCCTGGCAAAGTACGCGGCGCCGGGAGAGCCACCGCCCGAATTGACTCCTCGGCTGAAAGAAGCCCTGATAACGTATCACTGGCCGGGCAACATCCGGGAGCTTGAGAACACGATGCGGAAGTACCTTGTGTTCTGCGAGCCGGACGCAGTGGCCGAGGAGCTGTGGCAGAAGGTCCACCTCGCTTCGGTTGCGGCGCCGGCAACCGGGCAGCGCAAGGGCGGAAGGCACCGCGCATCGCCGCTCGACGAGGTGGAAAAGGCGTGAAACCAGGAAGAAGCCAGGACGATTCTCAAGACGCTCAACGAGACGCACTGGAACCGCCGCCGCGCCGCCGAAATGCTCAATATCGACTACAAGGGCCTGCTGTACAGGATGAAGAAACTGCGCATCGGGATGACCGAGCAGGGCGCGGGCCGCGGCGCCGTCAGCAGCCTGGAGAGCCGATCAACCCCCGTTCACCACTTGCGTCCGTAGAAGAACCCGAAACCGAAACTCGGGCCGTAGAAGCGCGGACCCCAGAACCGCGGCCGCCACCAGTAATACGGGAACGGAGGCGGATAAATGTAAGCATACGGCGGGGGCGCAAAGACGTAGACCCTTGGAGGGGGCGGCGGAACGTAATCGTAATAGTCGTAGTAGCGCACGCGGGCGCTGCGCTCCGGTTCGTAGGCGCGTCCGTAGTCCTCGGGCGTGACGTAGCGGAAGGCCAGGGGCGCGCTCGCCGTTGAGATCGTCACCGGATACTCAGTCCGGAAGGTCAGCACCGATTCCGGATGGAGCACGGTTGGGCGGCCCCGCGTCAGCAGGACGCCAATCCCGCCCGCGGCAGCGCCGGCGGCAGCGCCGATGCCCGCGCCCAGCCCGCCTTCGGCCGCGCCGCCGATGAGCGCGCCGAGCCCCGCCGTCCCGGCGATCGTGGCAACGTCCATGCCGCCCGAACCCGGGCCGCGCGCGCTCACGAGCCTCGTCTGCAGGGGCACCTGGCGGCCGTCCGCCAGAGTCAGTTCGGTAAGCTCGACAGCGAGGCCCGAGACGCCCCGAACGCGGCCCGCCTTTTGGACTTCCACAACTCGTCCCGCGACGATCTGGCCCCGGTTGGCCACGACAATGCCGTCCACCACGACCGGCTGGGCCAACGTGGCGGAGAAGGCATCGCCGGGATCATTCAGCTCGGAGGACAACATCTGGTCCAGCCGAGCCGAGATGAGGGTCCCGGCCGGAATCGTCAGTTCGGACGGGATGCGGCCGGGTTCATTCACCCGGCGCCAGCCGCGCTCCTCTTCGCCCTGTCCGGCAAAAGCCGGCGTGAGGAGCACGGCCAGAGACACTAATGTGCGAATCGACCGTTTCATCGGAGTGCCTGCTGCCGCGGCGGCGGCGGCAACTGGGCCACAAGCCGCCTTGCCTGCTCGAACTGGCCGGTGTTGAAGCCGTACATCCGCCGCGGCATGGTTTGGATTTCCGCTTGAACCGCCTTGACGCGGTTCCCCGGATTGGGGTGGCTTGACAAAAACTCCGGCACGCCGGGGCCTCCTCTGGCCTCGAGTGTCTCGAAGAATTTGGCCATTTCCAGTGGGTTATACCCCGCCTCGGCCATGATGTGCGCACCCAGCGCGTCCGCCTGCGTCTCGGCCGCGCGCGAATAGCTGAGGAACAAGCCGTTCAGTCCGACCCCCATCCCGAGTTGCACGACCTGGCCGAGCGTACTCTGCCCGATTGCGGCTCCGGCAACCTGGGCCGGCAACTGAAACAGGGTGGCTCTCGAGACCTGGTTGGTGCCGTGACGCAGAACCACGTGCGAGATCTCGTGCGCCAGCACGCCGGCCAGCTCGCCTTCGCTTTCGGTGGCCTCGATCAGGCCCGTAAAGACAAACGTGGGACCACCCGGCAACGCGAATGCATTGACTTCTTTGGCGTTCAGAAGGGTAAAGCTGAAGGGGAAACCCGATTGCGACGCCGACGGCGTGGCCGCCAGCCTGCGGCCGACCCGCTCAATGTAGTTTTGCAGCCACGGGTCTTGAACCACCTGGAATTCCCGGCTCACCTGCGCGGCCGCTTCCTGGCCGAGCTGGACGTCCTGCTGTTTGCTGAAGAGATTGAAACCGGGCTTGAGGGGCTCGCCCGCCTTGCGCCCTGCGCAGGCCGCTGTGACCAGCAGAATGCCCAGCGCGGCGTACAGGGTCTTGTATCGCATGCTTGCCCCCCTTACGCGAGCGAAAGCCCGCCTACAATGTATACGCCGTCGAAAAAGAGGGCGTTTCAGCGGGGGAGTGGTCAGCAGTGATGGACCGAGGCGGTGTTCTCGCGAGGGCGGGCCGGAAATGCGCGCGGGCCACGCGGATCGCGCGTGGCCCGCTTTCGTAAAGGTCAGCTCCGCGGGAGAGTGCCGGCTACGAAGAACGCCTGCCAGTCCGATGAGCCGCGTCCCCGGAGACCGAGCGCAGCGGTGTTCCGCATCACCTTAAATGCAACCGGGTCGCCCGGCTTCAGCCCACCCGCGATCCGCTTGAGGTCCTCGGGCGTGCTCACCTCCTGCCGATTCACGGCCGTGATGATGTCGCCCTGGCGGATTCCCAGGTCCTCGGCAAAAGAGTCCGCGTCAACGTCGGTTACGAGCACGCCGTTCTCGTTGAAATTCGCCTCCCTGCGTTCGCTCGGGCTGAGGCTGCGGACCGAAATGCCGAACTTGACGGCTTTATTTTCGCCCTCGCTGCTAGCCGTGCCCGGCCTGCGGCGCTGGGTATCGCCCGCGATGATTTCCTGGCGGTCGCCGATCCTGAGCGTCATCGTGATCGGCTTGCCGTCGCGAAGGACGGTAACGGGCACGCTGGTGCCGACCGGAGTCTGGGAAACCATGCTGACGAGATCCTCGCCATCCTTCACGGGCTTGCCGTTATAGGACGTGATGATGTCGCCCTGGCGCATGCCGGCCTCGTCGGCTGGAGTGCCCTTCGTCACCTCGGTAACGAACACTCCCGACTCGCCACCGCCGTAGACCTTCAGCAACTCCGGCTTCTGCTCGCGGCTGAACTTGATGCCGATAGCGCCGCGCGAAACCTTGCCGGTCTTGATGATCTGGTTGTAGGAATTCACGGCCAGGTTAATGGGAAGCGCAAATCCCACGCCCTGGTATGCTCCGGTAACGGTGGCGATCATGGTGTTGACGCCGATGGCCTGGCCCTTGATATCGAGCAGCGGCCCGCCGCTGTTGCCGGGATTGATGGCGGCGTCGGTTTGCAGGAAGCGCTGGAGTTGATGGTCTTCGTCTCCGATCGCGCGGCCCTTGGCGCTGATGATGCCGGCGGTCACGGTGGCTTCGAGCCCGAACGGCGAACCGATGGCGATCGCCCAGTCGCCGACCTCAACGGCATCCGAGTTGCCGATCTTCACAGGCTTGAGCGGCTTGCCGGCATCGATTTTCAGAACCGCCAGGTCAAGCTCGGGATCGGTTCCGACGATGGTGGCAATGTAGTCGGTGGGATCGTTCGTGATCCGCACCTTGACGCGGGTAGCGCCATCAATGACGTGGTGATTCGTAAGGATGTAGCCCCTGCTGTCCACGATGAAACCCGATCCGGAAGACTGGCTGCGGCGCGGTTCCTGAGGCATCCCGAACGGCGTGTCGCCGAAAAAGCGGCGGAACAGGTCGGGTGCCCGGTCCTCGAAGGGCAGCATATCTTCCCCGCCCCGTCTTCTGGCGGTCCTCCGCTCAATGGTGCTCTCGACCTGAACGACCGAGGACTCCACTTCCTTGGCGATTTTCGAAAACGCGCTGGAAAGCTGGACCGGACTCGGAACGGTCAGCTCCGTTGCATCCGGAGCGGCCGCGGACGCGGTGCGGTATCCGAACCCGGCGATCGCTGCCATTCCCAGCAAAAGGCCCGCTATGATCACGATGGCCAGGCCTTTTCGACTCTCAGCGAATTTCATTTTCTCTCCTTCCCCCTCGGGCGGCTTCCGGACGCATGCGACTGGCGCGCCCCGCCGCCACTAATCTCAGACTTTGACAATCCGATCATGTCCGGCCGTCGGGCAGCGGCGAAGGCTCTGGAACTGTCCAGAGGATTCTTACCCAGCTCCGCCCTGCCCTGCCGTCTGAATCTTGTCCAACGTATAGACCTTGTCCAACGTAAAGGACGCACAAAGCACCCGCCGCGTCACGCGACGCGACGGCCGTCCACCGCTCAACGACCATATAACTCGCTACAGCCGCCGGGGGCGCTGCTAGCGGCTCATGCCGCGCCGGAGAAGGCGCTTCCCGTTTGGCGACTTCCCGCGCCGCGCGCTTCGGGGCGGCTTGCCGCACCGGGCGCGGCCGAGGCGGCGTCTGGTATGCGATTTCAGGCGGCGCTATCGGCGCGGCGGCCAAGGGCGGCGCGTCTATGGCGGGTTCCGCCACCGCGACCGGCGTAACATGGGCAGCCAGCACCGCAAGCACCGCCAGCGCTCCCGAAATCGCCAGCACGCCGGCGGGCGAGGACCGCGGGTTGCCCCTGCGCTTCCGGCTCATCAACGATTCGATGCGGTGCGAAATCTGCCGCTTCCGCGTGACGGCGCCGTGCGCCAGTTGCGGCCCGCGCGCGCAGGCGCTCAGGTCGATCAGCCTGGCGAGACAGGCTGCATAAGGCCGCGCCGCGCCGGTCATCGAAACCACCCAGTCGTCGCAGGCGATTTCGCGCTCCAGGTTCAGCCGCCTTGCGATCCACAGGACCGCCGGATTGAAGAAGAACACCGCCTCGGCGAGCTTCTGTACGAGATTGGTCCAGTCGTCCCACCGGCGTATGTGCGCCAGTTCGTGAATCAGCACCTGGCGGAACTCGTCGTCCGAGAGGCTGTCCACCAGCGCCTCGGGGATCAGGATGACGGGTTTCCAAAGGCCCGCCGCCATTGGGACGCCGGCTTCGCGCGAGACGCAGAGCCACACCCGCCGCGAGCCGCCGTATGCCTTCAGCACTTCCTCGAACTGCCTGAGATGCCGGCCCCCGAGCGGCCGTGCGCGGCGCTTCAGGCCGAGCACCCGCCGGTAGCTCCAGGCGAGGCGCAGGAGCAGAAGCGCGGCGACGCTCCCCCATACGCCGAGCAGCCAGAGAATTGCGGGTCCGGGCGCAGGCAGCGTCAGAAGCGCCTTCCCCGCGGCGCCTTCCAACCCGGCGCTTCCCTGCACCGAAGCACCCGGGATACGCACCATCAGCACCGGGAGGCTCACGATGGCCAGCAGCGCGGCCAGCCACACGGCGTACCGCATGGCGGCGGTGATCCGCGGGAAAAGGCGCAGCGTGAGCCAGACCAGCCCGGCCAGAACCGTCCCCGTCAGGACTCCGTTCAGGACCGGGCCCGGCAACGTCGCTGCTACCCAGTGCGCCATCGGTGTCTCCTTATTCGCTTGCGATCAGCTTTCTCAAGCGATCCAATTCAGCCTCGTCGATGTCTTTCTCTTCAAGTAAGTTCAGCACCAGCAGTTCCGGTGAATTGTTAAAGAAACGGCTCAGGAGGTGCCGGACTGCGCTGCGGCTGGCCTGACCGCGATCCACCACCGGTCGATAGACAAACGCCCGCTTATCTTTGGTATGCCGCACGTAGCCTTTCCGTTCCAAAATTCTCAACATCGTAAGGACGGTGTTGTAGGCGACCGGCTTATCCTTGGGGAGAGCCTCGACAACCTCGGTAACGGTGGCCGCGCCCTTCTCCCAGAGGACCTCCATCAGGGGAAGTTCGGCTTCGGTCAGGGTTTGTGATGGTTTTCGAGGCATCCCGTGCAGGAACTCTTAAATCTTTAAGACTTGCTCAATTCATTTGTACACCGGACCGAGGCTGGTGTCAACTAAAACTTTAAGAGTTCTGCCCGGAGCGCTGCAGGCGCGCTACAATGAACCCCAATGCTGAGCCGTCTGTTGCGCTGTGCCGCCGTGTTGCCAGCCGCTTGGTTTGTCGCCGCGCCCGCGTGGGGGCAGACGGGAAGCACAGAGCCGACCGACTTCCGCGAGGCTGTTCAGGCCGCAAGTAAACTGCCCAGGATCCGCAGCCTGCTGGTGAGCCGGCGCGGTGACTTGATTCTGGAACGCTATTTCCACGGCGCGCGGGCAACAACCCATGCCAACGTCAAGTCGGTGTCCAAGAGCGTGATCTCGGCTCTCACGGGAATCGCGATCGCGCGCGGGCTTCTGCCGGGCGTGGATGCCCCGATTGCGCCGTACTTTCCGGAACTGGCCCGCGCCGGCGTGAACCCCCGGAAGCGAAAGATCACGATCGAAGATCTTCTGACCATGCGCTCGGGGCTGCAATCCACCAGCGGCCGCTATTACGGCGCCTGGGTTCGGAGCCGGAACTGGGTGCGCTATGTTCTGGAGCGCCCCCTGATCGCTCCCCCTGGAGAACGGGTGGAGTACAGCACAGGGAACACCCATCTGCTTTCCGCCATTCTGACGAAAGCCACCGGAAAGACCACGTGGGCGTTCGCGCAGGAGGCGTTGGGCAAACCGCTGGGCATCACGCTGGCCCAGTGGACGCGCGACCCGCAGGGAATCTATTTCGGCGGCAATGAAATGTCCATGACGCCCAGGCAGATGGTTCGCTTTGGCGAACTGTATGCCAACCGCGGCGTGGCGGGCGGCAAGCAGGTTGTTCCCGCATCATGGGTTGACGCCTCTTTCGTCCCGCGGGGGCGGTCCTCCATCAGCGAACAGCTTTACGGCTACGGCTGGTGGATCGGCACGATGGCGGACACGCCGGTGTACTTCGCCTGGGGATCGGGCGGGCAGTACATCTTCGTGGTCCCGTCTCTCGATCTTGTCGTGGTGACGACTTCCACGGTGGACGGGGGCGACGGATACCAACGCCAGCACCACGTCGTCTACGACCTGGTGAATGAATTTGTGGTCCAGCCGGTGGCTATTTCGGTGCGATCCGGCAAGTTTTGAATGCCGGTAGGCCATTTTTCCCGAAAATAAAGCTTTTTTCCACATACCCCTTGTGCTTGGGTGCGGCTGGGACTATTATTTTGAGGCGACCGTGAAGAAAATCGCGCGTCTCTGAGCAGTCTTGCTCAGAAACATGCTGCCACTCAAGTCAGGTGGTAATATCGCAGCGGGTCAAGACAAGCCATGCTCCCCGCCGAAGAGGAAGAGCCGCCATCAACGGCGGCATGCCGCAGTTCCAGCGCAACCAGACGGAATTTGCTTGTAGTGGGGATCGGAGCATCCGCCGGAGGACTGGAGGCCTGCACTGCCCTGCTCAGGCGCCTGCCCTCTGAAACGGGCATGGCGTTCGTCTTCATCCAGCATTTGGATCCCACTCACGAAAGCATGGTGGCTCAACTGCTCTCCCGGGAGACAGTGATGCCGGTGTCCCTCGCCGAGGATGGCGCGGTGCTTGCGGCAAACCGCGTCTACGTGATTCCGCCCAACGCCACGATGACGATTTCCGGCCTCAAGCTCACGCTCGCACCGAGGGAAGCCGGGGGGACGGCGGTGGATTCCTTCCTCCGCTCGCTTGCCCTAAGCCAGCAGGACCGGGCGATCGCGGTGATCTTGTCGGGAACGGGGTCGGACGGCGCGATGGGGGTGCAGGCGGTCGCGGAGGAAGGCGGCATCGTTCTCGTACAGGACCCCGGAACGGCGAAATTCGACGGCATGCCTCGCAGCGCCATCGCCACCGGCTGCGCCGACTTCGTGCTGCCGCCCGAGGGGATCGCGACGGAACTGGCCAGAATCGCCGGCGAGCCTCACCTGGCCGACCGCGGCGTTTCGGACCTTGAACCCCACTTCGCTCACTCCGAAGAAGATTTCCATGCTGTTGTCGACCTGATGCGGGAGCACACCGGCATCGACTTCAGCCGCTACCGCAAGACAACTGTGAAGCGGCGGATGATGCGGCGGCTCGGTCTGCTGAGAATGAAGGATCTCGGCGACTACCTGCGGCATCTGAGGGAGAACCCGGAAGAGGCGCAATCCCTGGCGCAGGATATTCTGATCCGCGTCACACGTTTTTTCCGCGACCCCGAAGGGTTTGATGCATTGAGCGGGCGCTTGTTTCCGGCGCTGATCCGGAGGACTCCATCCGATCAACCCGTCAGAATCTGGGTGCCGGGCTGCTCAACCGGGGAGGAAGCCTATTCGATCGCCATTTGTTTCCTGGAAACCGCCGAGCAGTTGCAGAGCCGCGTTCCCGTGCAGGTTTTTGCCACGGACGTGAATGAGTCCGCCATCGAGAAAGCCCGCCGGGGCAGATACCCGGAAAACATCGCCGCGGATATTTCACAGGAGCGCCTGGCGCGTTTCTTTGTACGCGCCGGGAGAGAGCATCAGGTGAGCAGAAGGCTCCGCGACGCGTGCATCTTCTCGCGGCACGATCTGCTGAACGATCCGCCGTTCTCGCGCATGGACCTGATCAGTTGCCGGAATTTGCTTATCTACCTGGAGTCCGTGCAGGAGGAGGCATTCCTGCGGTTCCATTTCGCCTTAAATCCGGGCGGTTTTCTGCTGTTGGGAAAATCAGAATCCGCGGCGTCCTTCCCCGAGTTGTTCGCGCCGGTGGACAAGGAAGCGCGGCTCTATGTGAGACAGGAGTGCGCGCGGTATCCGGCTCCGGTGTATGGGGACAGGAAAGCGGCTGTTGGTGGGCGGAAGGAGGAGAAGGTCGAACCTGAGGCGCGTTTCGGGCGCAGGCTCGATCCGTGCGCCCAGGCGGACCGAATCGTGGTGGAGCGGTACGGCCCTCCGCGGATAATCGTCAATCGCGATCTCGATCCGGTTGGATACGCCGGCGCCCGGGCGCCTTTTTCCGGCACGGAAAGCGGGAAGATCCTGGATGAACTGAAGAAGACCAGGGCGGAGGAATTGAGAAATGCGGTGCAGATGGCCGGCGAAACAGGGGAATCGACCCGGATTGCGGAGGTGAGACTCGGGGAGGGCTCATCGCTTGAAGAGATCAGTGTGGAAGTGACGCCGCTCGAGCCGGAGCGGGACCATTTCCTCATCGTGTTTGAGCGGCGCGGCGAGGCGGAGTTGCCGGCCGGGTCAGCCGGTCCGGGGGACATACGGAAGTACGAATCGCGCATTGCCCGCCTTCAGAGGGAGCTGGCTTCCAGCCGCACACACCTTGAGTCCGTCATCAGCGAGCACGAGGCAGCGAACGAAGAAGTCGTCGCCGCAAACGAGGAGTTGCAGAGCCTGAATCAGGAGCTGGAGAGCTCCAAGGAGGAACTCGAGGCAACCAACGAAGAGCTGACCACCATCAACCAGGAACTCCAGGTACGCAATGCGGAACTCGACAGAGCCCGCGAGTTCGCGGACGCCACCATCGACACGGTTCGCGAGCCGCTCGCGGTCCTGGGGCCGGACCTACGGGTGCTCAGGGTAAACCCGGCGTTCTATCGGGTATTCGGATTGGAGCCGGATGCGGTCGAGCGTCGCTACCTCTACGAACTGGGGAGCGGGCAATTCAATATTCCCCGGCTGCGGTCGATGCTCGAGGAAGCCCTTCCCCAGAACCGCGTGATGGAGGATTTCGAACTGGAGTACGAGGCGCCCTCCGTGGGCCGGCGCGTTCTGCTTCTGAATGCGCGCCGGTTCGAACGCGAGGAGCGCATACTGCTGGCCATCGAGGACGTCACCGAGAAGAGACGCATTGAGGAAGAGCTGCGGTATTCGCAGAAGATGGAAGCGATCGGTTACCTAGCTTCCGGAGTAGCTCATGACTTCAACAATCTGCTTACGGGGGTCATAGGAAGCGCCAGCCTGGTGCTGGAGTCTCTCGCCGAAGACGATTTTCACCGGTCCACCCTCGAAGGCATAATCAGCGCCGGTGAACGCGCCGCCCACTTGACCCAGCAGCTCCTGGCCTATGCGGGAAAGAGCCGGTTCTATCTGGAACGGGTGGATTTGTCCGAAGAGGTGGTGAAGGCGAGCAGACTCATTCACGTGTCAATTCCCCAGAGCGTGCAGCTCCGGCTGGATCTCGACAGTAATCTGCCCTTGCTTTTGGCCGATCCCGGCCAGTTGCAGCAGGTTGTGACGAATTTGATCATCAACGCCGTCGAAGCGACTGGCAACGGCGGGGGCATCGTCCAGGTAAGGACCGGCAGGCAGACCGTGACTGGGGAAAGGCTGCCGGACCTGATTCCCGGGCAGAAAGTGGTTCCCGGCGAGTTCGTTTTTCTGGAGGTGGCGGACAACGGTCCGGGAATGGATGAAGAGACAAGACGAAAAATCTTCGACCCGTTCTTCACGACGAAGTTCACCGGCAGAGGACTCGGGCTGCCGGCCGTTCTGGGCATTGTGCGGCAGCACAGGGGGATCGTGCAGGTGCACAGCGTTCCCGGCAAGGGGACCTCTTTCAGGATTCTGTTCTGCGTTGACGAAACCGTGCCCGTATCGCCTCTCGAAGACCTGAGCCGGGAGGACCTGCAGGGCGCCGGGACGGTCCTGGTGGTTGACGACGAGGAACTGATCCGGCACTTCAGCAAAGCGGCGCTGCAACAGTACGGCTACCGTGTGCTGCTGGCGAAGGATGGCCAGGAGGCGCTCGAGTTCATGCGGCAAGAGTCCGAAGAGATCCGTGTCGTGCTGTTCGATGCCGCGATTCCGGACACCGATGAATTGGAAACGCTGGCTGCTATTCGGAAAATCACGCCCGATATTCCGATTGTCATTTGCAGCGGGCTCGGCGACATGCAGCACGAGCGGTACGCCGGGCAGGCGGTCGAATTTTTATCCAAGCCGTTCACCGTCAGGCAGCTTGCGCGGAAGGTGAAAGAAACCATCAAGCCTGAGCCGCCCGCCGATCCGGCTCAAGGCTGAAATCACTGGCGGTTTTCGGGCGCCGGCCGGCGCGATTAGCGAAGGCCGGAGAGAGTCTCGAGCCAGGCGTCCATCCCTTCTCCAGTCTTCGCCGAAACACGGAGGAGGGGGAGCCCGGGCCGTACGGCCTGAATGTTGCACGCGGCGGCGTCCCAGTCGAACTCGACCGCCGCAGCGAGGTCCGCCTTGGTGATGACGGCGAGGTCCGCGCCGTGGAAAATGGTCGGATACTTCAGCGGCTTGTCCTCGCCTTCGGTCACCGACATGAGCACCACCCGCATGTCCTCGCCGAGATCGTAAGAGGCCGGGCAGACCAGGTTGCCCACGTTTTCAATGAACAGCAGATCGAGATCGGCGAGTTTCCAGCCGTCGAGCGCCTTGCGGACCATTTCGGCATCGAGGTGGCACACCGTTCCGGTGACGATCTGCTTCACGGGGGCCTTGCTGCGGGCGAGGCGGGCGGCATCGTTCTCGGTCGCGAGGTCGCCGACCAGCGCGGCCACGCGGAAGCGCGGCTGAAGCAGAGTGAGCGTGCGTTCGAGCAGAGCGGTCTTGCCGGAGCCGGGGCTGGAAACGAGGCTCACCACGCCGACGCCGGCCTCGCGGAATTCCCGCCGCAACTCGCGCGCAAGCAGATCATTGCGCTTCAGGACGTTCTGCCGCACCTCGATGATCCGCGGTTCACGTCTCATCCCTTACCTCCAATGCCGTGATCTGAAGTTCGGAGCCCTGTACAACCTCCGGCGCCGGCGTGTCGCACTCCGGGCAGCAGAGCCACTGGAGCGACCGGGGCGACCGGTTCTCGCCGCACCGGGGGCAGAACACCACTACAGGGACCTCTTCCACAACCAGTCGCGAACCCTCGAGCGAAGTGCCGCAGGCTGCCATTTCGTAAGCGGAAATCAGAGCGTCCTTCACCACGCCGGAGAGCGGGCCCAGCTTGAGGTAGACCGCGCTGACCTCGACACCCCGCTCCTTCGCCTCGTCTTCAGCGATTTCGACAATGTTCATGGCGATGGACAATTCGTGCATTCGCGCTCCAGCGCTTCACGCGGGGTATGTTCCGGAGGACTGCTAAATACCATCGTAACCGAGACAGCGCCAGGTTTGGCGCGAAACCTGCAACTGGTGCAGCAGGGGGTCATTCAACGTGCGACAAACCACCATGCGCGCGGCGGCGATCGACCGCTTCGGAGGACCAGAGGTGCTGCGGATCCGTTCGCTGCCGGTCCCGGAGCCGGACGAGGGAGAGGTGCTGATCGCGCTCGACACCGCGGGAGTCGGAATTTGGGATGCGGAGATGCGCGCCGGGTGGTCTCCCACAGGCCGCACCCAATTCCCGCTCGTGCTGGGCAGCGACGGCGCCGGAACGGTGGCCGCGGTAGGACCGGGCGTCGAGCGCTTGCGCGAGGGAGACCAGGTGTATGCGTACAGCTTCGCGAATCCCAAGGGCGGCTTCTATGCGGAGTACGTCGTGGTGAAGGAGGAACAGGCGGCGCCGATTCCCAAAAACCTCGATCTGCTGCGCGCCGGCGCGATCGCGACTACCGGCCTCACGGCTTTGCAGGGCATCGACGACGCGCTGCGGATCGAGCCGGGAGAAACCATTCTCATTCACGGCGCCGCGGGCGGCGTGGGCAGCCTTGCCGTTCAGTTCGCCAAGCTGCGCGGCGCGAGAGTGATTGCGACGGCGACGGGGGAGGACGGAGTCGAGTTCGTGCGGCGCCTGGGAGCGGATGAAGCACTGGACGGGCGTCGCGAGGATTTGGCTGAAGAGATCCGCCGCAGAGCGCCCGGCGGCGTATCCGCTCTGCTTGCCCTGGCGGGCGGCGCGGCGCTGGAGCGTTGTCTTCAGGCAATGGGAGACAGCGGCCGGCTGGCATATCCGAACGGAGTGGAACCCGAGCCGAAATCCAGAAAAGGGCTGCGTATCACCACCTACAACGGGGAGCCGGGCGTGGAGCAGTTCTCTCGCCTCACCCGGGCGGTGGAAGAGGCGGGGTTGCAGGTTCCGATTGCGGCGGAGTACCCGCTCGGCGACGCGGCAAAAGCGCACGAACGCCTGGCCGCGGGGCATGTACTCGGGAAGATCGTGCTGCGGACGCGGGCGTGAACCGCGCCGGGTTTGGCGAGGGACTTGCACCGCATACCTTCCGGAGGGGGAAAGATGCCAACCGTGATTGCAAGAAACTGGTGGTCGATGTTGATTCGAGGCATCGCCGCGGTCGTGTTCGGGATCCTGGCGCTAAGCTGGCCGGGAAAAACCTTCGCGCTGCTGGTGGTGCTTTTCGGCGCGTTTGCGCTGGTGCATGGAATTGCCGCTATCGCGGGCGCGGTGAGGAAATCCAGGGGGCAAGAGCGTTGGGGAGGTCTTCTGCTGGAAGGCATCGTGGGCGTGGCGGCGGGCATTATCGCATTCGCCTGGCCGGCCATAACGGGACTGGCGCTGGTGCTGCTCATCTCGGCGTGGGCGCTGATTACCGGGATAACCGAAATCACGGCCGCGATCCGGCTCAGGAGATACATCCGGGGGGAATGGCGGCTGGTGCTCAGCGGCGTGATTTCCATAATACTGGCGGCGTTTCTGTTCGCTTCGCCGGCGGCGGGAGCGGTGGCGATTGCGCTGGCGGTCGGTATTTACGCGATCATCTTCGGAGTTCTGGAGATTGCGCTCGCGTTTCGGCTGCGCACCTGGGAGGGATTGTTGCCCGAGGCTGAAAGGCTGAGGCCCGCCGCGTAATCCGAAATGGCGGCCTTCGTTTTCGATCTCGACGGGACGCTCGTCGACAGCGTGTACCAGCACGTGCTGGCGTGGCGCGAAGCGCTGGAGCAGGTGGGCCTGTCGTTGTCGGTGTGGCGCATACACCGCCGGATCGGCATGAGCGGCGGCCTGCTCGCGCAGGCATTGGCGCGGGAGATCGGCCACCAGGTCACCGCAGAGCAGGCCCGGCGCCTGGGAGAGCTGCACAGCGCCGCGTTCGCCCGCTACCGCGACGAAGTCAAGCCCTTGCCCGGAGCCCGCGAACTGCTGCGCCGGTTGAGCGAGTCGCGCGTGCCCTACGCGGTGGCCACCAGCAGCAGGCGCGAAACCGCGTGGTCTTCGTTGAAAATGCTGGAGATCGGCCCTGAAATTCCGGTCGTCACGCGGGACGAAGTGCGGTATGCCAAGCCGGATCCCGACCTGTTCATCGCGGCGGCGCGGCGGCTCGCGGTTCCGCTTCAGGAAACGCTTGTAGTGGGCGACAGCGTTTGGGACCTGCTGGCTGCCCGGCGTGCCGGCACCCTCGGCATCGGGGTGCTTTCCGGGGGCTACGGCGAAGAGGAACTGACCAGCGCCGGAGCGTTTCGCGTCTATCAGGATCCCGCGGACCTGCTGTCCCACCTGGATGAAGTGGGAGTCCGCGCCTTCGATTGATTGCGAAACCCGCCGCGGCGGACTACGCTGGCGGAATGGAAACCCAGCAGATCGCGCAATTCTTCGGACAGGACCAGTTTGCCAAAGAGAACGGCATGAGAGTCGTCGAAGTGCGAACGGGCTTCGCCCGGGCGGAAATGCGTGTTGAACCCCGCCATCTGAACGCGGTGGGGATCGTGCAGGGCGGCGCAGTGTTCACTCTCGCCGACCTGGCTTTCGCCGCGGCTTCGAATTCGCACGGCGTGCTGGCGGTTGCTTGCCAGGCGGATATCACCTGCTTCAAGGCGGTTGCTTCAGGCACGCTGACGGCCGTGACGGAGGAGATCTCCCGCACTCGCAAGCTGTCCACCTGCGTGATCCGCGTCACCAACGAAGAGGGAGAGCTGGTGGCGCTGTTCAAGGGGGTCGCCTACATCAAGGGCACGCCTCTTGGCGTTGCGTAGAAACGAAGCTACGCCGCTCCCGCGTCTTTTACCACCCCACCGGCTTGCCTTTGTTCTGCTCGTCGAGCCACTTCTGGAGCGGGGCGAAGTAATCGCGGATGGCGGTTGCGTCCATCTCGCGCTGCCCGGTGAGGACTTGAAGAGCTTCCGGCCAGGGACGGCTCATCCCCATCTCCAGCATGTCGTTCAGCCGCTTGCCGGCCGCGGCATTCCCGTAGATCGAACAGCGGTGCAGCGGGCCGGTGCAGCCGGCCTCACGCGCCAGCGCGCGGTGAAACTGAAACTGCAAAATGTGCGCCAGGAAGTATCGCGTGTAGGGAACGTTCGCCGGGACGTGATACTTGGCGCCGGGGTCGAAATCCCGCTCGCTGCGCTCAACCGGCGCGTCGATTCCCTGGTACTTCCGCCGCATTTCCCACCATGCCTGGTTATACCGCTCCGGCGGGATTTTGCCCGAGAACACTTCCCACCGCCACTGGTCGATCAGCAGCCCGAACGGCAGGAACGCAACCTTTTCTAGCGCGCGCCGGAGCAGCAGGCCGATATCCTTGGAGGGGTCCGGCGCTTTGTCGAGCAGGCCCAGCCTCACCAGGTACTCAGGCGTGACCGAAAGCGCGATGGTGTCCCCAATGGCCTCGTGGAATCCGTCGTTCGCGCTGTCGCGGAACAGGAACGGCTGCTTATTGTAAGCGCGCTGGTAGAAGTTGTGCCCAAGCTCGTGGTGGATGGTGACGAAATCCTCTTCCGTGATGTCGATGCACATTTTCAGGCGCAGGTCGTCCTGGCTGTCGATGTCCCACGCGCTGGCATGGCACACGACTTCGCGGTCGCGCGGCTTGACAAACATCGAACGTTCCCAGAAGGTTTGCGGCAGGGGAGCAAACCCGAGCGACGTGAAAAAGCCCTCGCCGTACTTCACCATCTGTTTCCAGCCGGTGTTCCGGTTTTTCAGAATTTCGGTGAGGTCGAAGCCGGGGTCGGCTTCCTTGGGCGCCACCAGCGGGTAGATGTTCTCCCAGGATTGCGCCCAGGGATTGCCCAGCAGGTGCGCCGGGATCGGGCCGGAGGCGGGCACGGCATCGCCGTACTTCTCGCGCAACCTGTTCCGCACATAAGCGTGCAGCGAGACGTAAAGGGGCTTGACCTGCTCCCAGAGGCGGTTTACTTCCTTCGCGAACGCGTCGGGCGGCATGTCGTACTTCGACCGCCACATGGCGCCGGTGTCGGCGAACCCCAGCTCCCGCGCCCCCTTGTTGGCAAGCTGCACGTAGCGCGTAAAGTCGGCCCTCATGGGCGGAGAGATGGTTCGCCACCCCTTCCAGACTTCCAGCAGTTGGGCCGGGTCGCGGCTCTCGGCCATGATCTTCGTGATGTCCTCGATATCGAGGCACTTCGACTGATCGCCGCCGGGGCAGTATTTACCCTTCCCGTACACGCCCTGCATTCGGGTGACGATTTCGGACAGCTCGCGGCTTTCCTTCGGGTCCGCCGGCGCCGCCAGAGTTTGGGACAGCTTGAGCAGTTTCATCTTGCGCGCCAGTTCCGGCGGCAGAGTGAGCTTGTCGAAACGCGCGGATTCCTTGGCGAACGCCGCGCCGGCGGCCATCAGCCGCTCGCCATGCAGTGCGGAGAGGGCTTCGGTGTCTTCGTTGATGTAAGTGGAGTATACCCACTCGGCCCGCCCGGAAATCGTGGAAAGGTCGAGCAGGGTGCTCTCGACTTTGTCCATGAACTCCCGCGCTTCCTGGACGGTGGGCGCCTTCGTCGGCGGGGCTGCCAAGAGGAAGCCGGCGGCAAGAACGAGTGCCAAGATCTTCATATGCCTTCAGATTAGCCCAGACGCGGGCCGGGCACGAAAGCCCCGGGGCGCCCCGGGCAGGCCGGCCTACTTCCCTCGTTTCTCGACGATGCTCATCGCGAAATAGTTGACGATTTTGGCCTCGTCGCGCGCGATTTCATAATACGCGTTGCGCAGCAACTGGTCCTTGCGTCCCAGGAGGCCCTCGCGGATCGTCTGCTGCACGCGCGGGTCGTTGAGGTCGCGCTGCCCGGCCGGCTCTTTGGAATAGACCTTGAGTATCCGGTAGGCTCCCGGCGTGGGAATGATGGGCGAAATCTGGCCCGGCTGCAGGGAGGCGATGAGCTGCCGCACCTGCGGGCTCGACTGGTCGAAAGCGGAGAGCGGCAGGAAACCAAGGTCGCCGCCGTTCGGGGTGGTCTCCGGGTCTTCGGAGTAGTTTTCCGCCAGCATCGCGAAATCCTCACCCTGCCGCAGCCGCGCCTCGATCATCTGAATTTTCTTTCTGGCCTGCTCGTCGTTCTGGGCCTTATCGTTTTTCAGATTGCGCGCGCCGCCGTCCGGCGTGGAGGTCACCAGGATCTGCGCCAGGTGAATGGTGGGTTCGGGGCGGTTGAAGCTGGCCTTGTTGGCCGCATAGAAATCGGCAATGTCCTTGTCCGTGATGGCGATTTTCGACGTAATTTCGCGATTGATGAGCTTCTGCACGCTCAGCTCGCGCCGGAGCTGCGTCTTCAGGTCGGCCGCAGTCATCTTGCGCGTCTCGAGCTGTTTCTGGAACTCTTCCTGGGTGTAGGGGGCTTTGAGCTCGTTGAACTTGGCGTCCACCTCGGAATCGGTGGCCATGAGCCCGAGCTTCTCGGCGCGCTGAAGCATAATCTCGTTTTCAATCAGCGTGCGCAGGATATCGAGCTTCTGGATCATCGCCAGGTCGTCGCTTGCCCGTTCCGCGGTGGAGGCAAACTGCGCCTGGTAGATACGATCGATCTGATCGTAGGTGATCGGCCGGCCGTTTACGGTTGCGGCTACATTGGCCGGAGGCGCCTTCTTACAGCCTGCCAGCAAGAGCACAACGGGTAAGAGATAAAAGACCTTAGCAAGTCGCATACGCAGAAAACCATTCTAGCGGATAGGCTTGATCCCGAGGCGCGCGCGACTCGGGCACCGTGCAACTCAACCGAGTGCCTCTTGCAGCTTCTCCAATTCGCCGGCTTCGCCGAACCTGACGCCTTTCAGGGACGGGTCGATGCTGCGCAGCAATCCGGTCAGGACGCCGCCGGGGCCGGCTTCCAAGAAGGTCCCGCAGCCATTGGCCGCCAGCAGGCGGATGGTTTCGGTCCAGCGGACAGGGCTGGTGACCTGGTCGATCAATCCCCGGCGAGCCTCGGCCCCGGTGCGGATCATCTCGGCGCGAACGTTATTGACCAGGGGACAACACAAATCGGCAAACTCGGTCTGTTCGAGGTCCGCCGCCAGGCGTTCCTGGGCGGGAAGCATGAGCGGGCAATGAAAGGGGGCGCTGACGGGGAGCAACACCGCGCGGCGTGCCCCCGCGGCCTTGGCCAGCTCGACGGCCCGCTGGACGGCGCCGGCGTGCCCGGCGATCACCACCTGGTCGGGCGAGTTGAGGTTGGCGGCCGTAACTACTTGTCCCTGAGCGGCCTCGGCGAGTATGCCGTCCAGTTTTCCTTCCGGGAGCCGCAGCAGCGCCGCCATCGCTCCCTCGCCGGGCGGCACCGCCTCCTGCATATACCGGCCGCGCTTGCGCACCAGTTGCACGGCGTCTGTAAATCTCAAACTGCCGGCGGCGACCAGTGCGGAGTACTCGCCCAGGCTGTGCCCGGCGACGTAGTCGGGCTGATAGCCCTTTTCCCGCAAGACCGTAAAAGCCGCCACGGAAACGGTCAGAATGGCAGGCTGTGTGTTTTCCGTCAGTTTCAGGGCGTCCTCGGGCCCCTCGAAGCACAGGCTCGAAAGTGAAAAGCCGAGCGCCTGGTCTGCCTCCTCGAAGATGGCTCTAGCGGAAGGGAATGATTCGGCCAGGCTCCTGCCCATCCCGGCGAATTGGGAGCCCTGCCCGGGAAATAGGAAAGCGGTTTTCATAGGAACATTCATTGTACGATGGAGAGTAACTTAGAAATGTCGAAGTACGCCCTGATAGTAGGCTCGTCGATTTTGGGCGGGCAGGAGTGGTCCCGTGCGCCTTTCTGAGATCTGCGTTCAGCGCCCTGTTTTCGCGTCCATGATGATCCTCTTCCTCACGGTGATGGGGATCTTCAGTTTCCTTGATCTGGGTGTGGACCTGTTCCCGCGCACCGATCCTGCGGTCGTGTTCGTCCGGGTCCAACTGCCCGGCGCAAGCCCCGAGGAAATGACTTCGCAGGTGGTGATGCCGCTCGAGGAAGCCATCGCCTCGGTCAGCGGCATTGAGGAACTGCGCGCCAACGTCAGCGAGGGCAGCGCGAACATCATCGTCCAGTTCGTGCTGGAGCGCGATATCGGCGAGGCGACCGAAGACGTGCGGGAAAAGGTTTCGGGCGCAGTGCGGCGCCTTCCGCCGAACATCCTGCCGCCGGTGGTTCAGAAAGCGGACCCCGACAGCGACCCGATTATAACCATCGCGGTGAGCGGCGACCGTCCGGTGCGCGAGCTGACCGAGATCGCGGATAAGCAGATCCGGCGCGCCATGGAGACGGTGGACGGAGTGGCCGCCGTGGACATCACCGGAGGGCGCCAGCGGCAGATCAACATCTTCCTGGATATCAACAAGCTGAGCGGCTACAACTTGACCGCGCAGGACGTCCAGAATGCGTTGCGGGCCGAGAACGTGGAAGCGCCCGGCGGGCGCATCGTGCGCGGCCCCACGGAGATCGGCGTCCGCACGATGGGCCGCGTCGAGAGCATCGAGGAATTCAACAACATCATCATCAAGAACGTCAACGGCGCGCCGATCCGCATTCGCGACGTCGGCTACGCCGAGGACGGGATGACCGAACAGCGCAGCTTCGCTTACTTCAACAAGACCCCAGCGGTCATCCTCCAGGTGCGGCGCCAGACCGGAACGAACACGGTCCGCGTGGTGGAAGCGATTCAAGAGCGGCTGAAGACGCTTCAGGACGAAGTCCCGGCCGGCGTAAAGCTCGATGTAGTGAGAGAGCAGGCCATGTTCATCAAGGCCGCGGTCAAGGCGCTCGAGGAGCACCTGATTCTGGGCAGCCTGTTCGCCTCCCTCATCGTCTGGCTGTTTATTCGCGATTTGCGGACGGTGCTGATCAGCTCCATCGCCATACCCACCTCCATCGTGACGACCTTCACGCTCATGCGCGCCATGGACTTCACCTTGAACTCCATGACGCTTCTTGGGTTGACGCTGGCGGTGGGTATAGTCATCGACGACGCCATCATTGTGCTCGAAAACATCTACCGCTTCATCGACGAGAAGGGTGTGCCTCCGATGGAAGCGGCTGTCCGCGCCACCAAGGAAATCGCCCTGGCGGTAATGGCGACCACGCTTTCGCTGGTGATCATTTTCGTGCCGATCGCGTTCATGACCGGCTACGCCAAGCGCTTCCTGAACCAGTTCGGGTGGACGATGGCGTTCTCGATCATGGTTTCCATGCTGGTGGCATTCACGCTGACGCCCACGCTAAGCGCCCGCATTCTGAAAAGGCGGACCGGAGGCTCTGAGAAGCACCACGGCGTGCAGAGGGGCGGTTTCTTCGACCGAACCTACACGGGCGTGCTCAACTGGTCTCTGAACCACCGCTGGGTGATCGTCGGCATCACCATCGTGACTTTCCTTTCGACCTTCGTCCTCTACAGCTACATCGGGCGCGACTGGATGCCGCAGGAAGACCAGAATGAACTCAACGCGGGACTCGAGCTGCCCGAAGGCACTTCGATAGAGGAAACCGAACGCGTAACGATGGAGATTGCCAAAAAGATCATGGAGATCGACGGCGTCGTTGCAGTGATCCCCACGACACAAGGCTACTCGGGACGCGTCAACAGCGCCAACATCGGGATCCTCCTCAAACCGGAGAGCGAGCGCGCTCCGATTCTGGAGATGGGCGCCCGGGTGCGCCAGGTGATGCGACCCTACGCCTACGCCCGCCCGCGTGTTTCGTTCCCCAACACTCTGGGAGGGCGCGAAACGTTTTCTCCGATCCGGGCGATGCTGCTTGGACCCGAGCTTGAGCCGCTCGTCGAGATTGCCAAGCAGGCCCAGATGAGAATAATGGAGGTTCCCTCGGTCAGCGATTTCCGGGTGAACCTGAACCTCAACGATCCCGAGTTGCAGGTTCACATTGACCGGACAAAAGCCTCCGACCTTGGCGTACGCGTGTCCGATATCTCGAACGCAGTGCGGCTGCTGATGTCCGGCGAAGATGAAATCTCCACCTACAAGGAAGGCTCCGAACAGTACCAAGTAACCATGAGATTGATGCCGGGGCAGCGCGACGACCCGGAGGTGCTCAGCCGCATTCTGGTGCCTTCGGCGAAGCTCGGGCTCATCCGGCTCGACTCGGTTGCCGAACTGAAACGCGGGCTCGGCCCCAGCCGTATCGAGCGCTTCAACCGGCAGTTCGCCATTGGCATGTTCGGCAACGTAGCCCCGGGATACTCCCTGAACGAGGCGGCCGCGGCGACGACTGCCGTGATCAATGACATCGGACTGCCGGCCGGCTGCGATCTGTATTTCTCGGGCCAGGTGAAGATCCTGGAAGAAACAACAGTCAATATGCTGCTTGCCTTCGCGCTGGCCTCGATCTTCATGTACATGGTGCTGGCGGCCCAGTTTGAAAGCCTGATTCACCCGTTCATCATCCTGCTCACGCTGCCGCTGTCGATTCCCTTCGCGCTGATATCGCTCCTCGGCACCGGTCGTAGCCTGAACCTGTTCAGCGCGCTGGGAGTTCTGCTGCTGCTGGGCATCGTGAAAAAGAACGGCATCCTCCAGATCGACTACATGAACCGTCTGCGGGATCAGGGCTTGCCGCTGCACGAAGCCATCATCGAGGCTAACCGGGTGCGGCTGCGGCCCATTCTGATGACGACGTTCTCCATCGTCGCGGGCCTCATTCCCACTGCCATGGGCGTGGGCGCAGGGGCGTCCCAGCGGTCGGCCATCGCCGTGACCATCATTGGGGGGCAGACGCTCTGCCTCCTGCTCACCCTGCTGGTGGTGCCGGTGGCTTATTCGCTGGTGGAAGGCGCCAAGGCCAGACTGGCGGCGCGGCGCCATGCCGTTGCAGAGCCGGCTCCGGCGGCGGGCGACTAGACTAAAGGCCGACGGGCAGCGCACCAAAAAAAGTTGACAACCTTTCGGGACTTCCTTGCGTCAATTCCAGTGACGAGGGGAGAACACGATGAGTGAAGCCCAAAAAGTTAGAGCACAGAAGGAATTCAAGGGCTGGGCATACTGCCCGATTTGCACACACACGGTTGAAGCTCAGGTTATGGCTGCCGGCCGCAGACTGGTTGTCAAGCCGGGGCAGAAATGCCCGCGCTGCACTTCTTCGCTGGAAGCGGCGTCAGTTGTAAGATACGACGTTGCCGCTTGAGAGACTCCCGGCCAAAAGGGGCAGCGCCTTGCGTTTCCATGAGGAGTTGTGCTGTAGTGAAAGCTGAGGTTGATTCCATGCGGAGGAAAAGGATCGCGCCTTCCGAACCGGTGGTTCCAAGCGAGATCCTGGACAAAGCCAGGCGCGCCGCCCACCCGGACAAATTGCCGCGGGCGGTGAAGTGTGAAGTGTGCGGGGCTGAGTGTCCGCCGCATGCGTCCGAACGGCTTTGCTGGGTATGTCGCCGCTTGAAGATCAGCGCGTGGCACGAAGTCGAACAGCAAATGTCCGCTCAGGAGTGAAATACCGGCAGTTGCCGGGTTCCCTCCCCTGCTGATTCGTACACATACGCCGCCGCGGCGACATCTTCCACCCCCAAACCAAGCGATTTGAATAGCGTGATGGAGTGCGCGGAGGGACGGCCGGAGAGGTCCTTCAGTTCCTTCACGCGCTCCCAATCCGCGGGATCGAGAGCCATCAACAGGTCGCCGGCCTCCATGCGCGCCTGCTCGATGGAATCCACGGCGATGAGGTCCGCCCGCCTGACGAGTTCGGCCGGCGTCTCGCGGCGGTCGGCCTGATTGGATCCGATCGCGTTGATGTGAGTACCCGGCGCGATCCACTGGTCTTCGAACACCGGATTTCGTGAGCTGGTCGCAGTCACCACAATGCCGGCGCCGCGCACGGCCTCTTCCGCCGAAGCCGCGGCGCGGACCGGCGCGCCGAGTTCGCGCGCGCACTCCTCCGCGAATCGCTCCCGGTTTTCCTGTTTGCGGCTCCAGACCCTCACGTCGCGCACCGGCCGGACGCTCAGGACCGCTTCGACCTGCGTACGCGCCTGAAACCCGCTTCCAATCACCGCCAGGGTATCCGCGTCCGCGCGCGCCAGAAGATCGGTGGCGTAACCCGTAGCCGCGCCGGTGCGGAGCTGGCCCAGGTAGTTTGCTTCAAACAGCGCCAGCGGCGCGGCATCTTCAGCCGAATACAGCAGAAAAAGAAAGTGCGCGCCGTAGCGCAGGTTGGTGGAGTACACCTTGGTACCGAAGTACCGGCCGAATGCGCCCGCCATCGAGTGCAGGACGGAACCCGTCGGCAGCACCAGGCGCCGCCTGGGTTGATTCTGCGCGCTCCCGGAGGCAAGGTCGCGGAAGACCTGCCGCATCTGCGCGATGGCGGCCGGCATGGGCAGCAGGCGGCGGACGTCGGCTTCCGTGAAGAAAAGCATGTCCTTCAGCCGCGCGGCACAATCAGGAAACGGCCGGATTCGCCACTTGAGGCTCGACCTCCAGATCGGTAAACGCGGCCTGGGCCCTCTCGGGATCGAACTTGCCCTCGCGCGCCAGCCGCGACAGCGCCGCGGCCGCGATAGAGGATGCGTTCACCTCGAAGAACTCGCGGAGGTGCGCGCGGTTGTCGCTGCGGCCGAACCCATCGGTGCCGAGCGACACCAAACGTCCGGCCAGCCAGGGCGCGATCTGGTCCGCGACCGCCTTCATGTAATCGGTGGCGGCAATGATCGGCCCCTCGGCGTCCTCGAGTACCTCAAGCAGGTAGGGCCGGCGTTCCGGCTCGGCCGGATGCAGCCGGTTCCAGCGCTCGACTTCGAGCGCGTCGCGGCGCAGCTCGGTGTAGCTCGTCACGCTCCACACGTCGGCCGGCACGCCGTAGCGTTCCGCCAGGATCTGCTGCGCCTTCAAGGCTTCATTGAGAATCGGGCCGCTGCCGAACAACTGGACGGTGGCCTTGCCGCTCTCGGCGCGCCGGTAGCGGTAAATCCCCCTCAGGATGCCTTCGCGCACGCCCTCGGGCATCGCCGGCTGAGCATAGTTCTCGTTGTACACCGTCAGGTAGTAGAAGAGATCTTCATTCTCCTGGTACATGCGCCGGATCCCGTCCTGCACGATGACGCTGATCTCATAGGCGTAGGCGGGATCGTAGGCCGCGCATGTCGGCAGCACGCTCATGAGCAGGTGGCTGTGCCCGTCCTGGTGCTGCAAGCCTTCCCCGGCCAGCGTGGTCCGGCCCGCGGTGGCGCCCACCAGGAATCCCTTCCCGCGCGCATCGGCAAACGCCCACATGAGATCGCCCATGCGCTGCAAGCCGAACATCGAGTAGTAGATGTAAAACGGCACGAGCGGGAGATTGTAGTTGGCGTAGGAAGTGCCCGCGGCGGTAAACGAAGCCATCGAGCCCGCTTCGGTAATGCCCTCTTCCAAAATCTGGCCGCTCTTGGATTCCTTGTAGTAAAGGAACATCTCCTGGTCCACCGGACGGTAGAGCTGCCCCTGGCTCGCGTAAATGCCAATCTGGCGGAACAGGGATTCCATGCCGAAGGTGCGCGCCTCGTCCGGGATGATCGGAACGACGTACCGGCCCAGGTCCGGATGCCGCAACAGCAGTGTGAGAACACGGACGAACGCCATCGTTGTGGACACCTCGCGGCCCTGCGATCCGGTGAGGGTGTCGGCGAAGTACTCGAGCGGCGGCGCAGGCAGGGCGGTATAGATCGGATTCCGCGACGGCAGATAGCCGCCCAGTTCCTGCCGCCTCTGGTGCAGATAGCGCATCTCGGGAGCGTCTTCGGGCGGCCGGTAGAAGGAGACCGTGTGGATGCGTTCCTCCGTAATCGGGATTTCAAAGCGGCGGCAGAAGTACTCCATCTCCTGTTCGTTGAGTTTCTTCTGCTGGTGGGTGATGTTGCGGCCCTCGCCCGCTTCGCCCAGCCCGTAGCCCTTGATGGTCTTGGCGAGGATCACGGTGGGCCCGCCTTTGTGCTCGACCGCCCGCTTGTAGGCGTTGTAGACTTTCTGCGGATCGTGGCCGCCCCGGCGCAGCCTGGCGAGCTGTTCATCGGTCATATCCGCGACGAGCTCCAGAAGCTCGGGATATTTTCCGAAAAACTCCTTGCGAACGTATGCGCCGTCCCGCGCGGCCAGAGTCTGATAGTCTCCGTCGAGGCACTCGTTCATGCGTTTGACCAGCAGCCCCGTGCGGTCGCGCGCCAGCAACTCATCCCAATCGCTGCCCCAGATTACCTTGATGACGTTCCAGCCGCAGCCGGCGAACAGCGCTTCCAGCTCCTGGATCACTTTACCGTTGCCGCGTACCGGACCGTCGAGCCGCTGGAGATTGCAGTTGATGACAAAGATCAGGTTGTCCAGCTTCTCGTTGGCGGCAATGCGGAGCGCGCCGGTGGTTTCCGGCTCGTCGCTCTCGCCGTCGCCCACGAAGGCCCACACCTTGCGCGGGGTCGGCTCGATCAGGCCGCGGTTTTCGAGGTAGCGCATGAACCGGGCCTGGTAGATGGCGTTGATCGGCCCGAGCCCCATCGAGACCGTCGGGAACTGCCAGAAGTGCGGCATCAGCCACGGGTGGGGATAGGAGGACAGCCCGGGGTGCTCGCGCAGTTCGTGACGGAAGTTTTCCAAGTGTTTTTCGTTCAGCCTGCCTTCCAGGTAGGCGCGCGCATACACTCCGGGAGAAGAGTGCCCCTGGAAGTAGACGAGGTCGCCCGGCAGGTCGCCGTAGGAGGCGCGGAAGAAGTGGTTGAAGCCGACCTCGAGCAGGGTGGCCAGCGACGCATACGATGAGATGTGGCCGCCGATGCCGGGATCGTATTTGTTCGCGCGCACCACCATGGCGAGCGCATTCCAGCGAATCAGACTCTTCAGCCGGCGCTCGATCGCCCGGTCGCCGGGATACGGCGCTTCCTCTTCCGGAGGAATCGTGTTTACGTAAGAAGTATTTACGTTGTAGGCGGGAGCGGCCCCGGCCACTCGCGCCCGGTTCACCAGGCGCTCAAGCAGATAGGAGGCGCGGTCCGGGCCGGCCTCATCCACAACTTGGTCCAGAGCTTGCAGCCACTCGAGGGTCTCCTGGGGATCAAGGTCCTCTGAGCTAGGTAGTCTGTTCCTCAGCATAAGGGAATCTCCTCTCAGAATAACCCGTAGTCCGGGTGGAGGCGCGTTGCGCGGCGCCATTAAGCGATTTTCCGGCCGCAAAAGGCGCAAAATGGCGCCTCAGGGGGCTGCGTGAGCGAGTTCCCGCAGTGGCGGCAATACCGGAGACCTGCCCCGTAGCCGCCCGGGTCGGAAAAGCTCGCCCTTCTCCCCGAACGCTCCCGCGCGCGCGTGAGCATAACGACCAGCACGATCAAAGCGACAAGGAACACCAGTTCAGGAATTCCCAGTGCGCGCATCATGCCTCAATGATACATCGCGGAGCTTCAGTCCCGGCGTTACGCTTTCAGTGCGGATCGCTCAGGGGTTCACTCCCAGTTGCCAGTACAGAAAAGCCAGCTCTTCGGTCAAATCCTCGATTCGCTTGCCGATAGGCAGGCCCCGGCTGTGTCCCGCCTTGGTGTCGTAGCGCAGCAGGATGGGGCGGTCCGAACCCGTCGAGGCCTGAAGCAGCGCGGTCATCTTACGGGCGTGCAGCGGGGCGACCCGGGTATCGGCATCGCCGGTTACGAACAGCACGGCGGGGTACTTCACGCCGCGCCGCACGTGATGATAGGGCGAGTACGCGTAAATATACTTGAACTGCGCGGGGTCGCTCGCCGAGCCGTACTCCGGCACCCACCAGCGCGCAACCAGGAACTGGTCGTAGCGCACCATGTCGAGAAGCGGGTAACCGCACACCACCGCGCCGAACAGCTCCGGCCGCTGCGTGATGGCCGCGCCCATCAACAGGCCGCCGTTGCTGCGCCCGGAGATCGCCAGGAGCTGGGGCTTCGTGTAGCCGTTTTTGATCAGCCACTCGGCGGCGGCAAAGAAATCGTCGAATACGTTCTGCTTCTTCTCGTGCATTCCGGCGCGGTGCCACTTCTCGCCGAACTCGCCGCCGCCGCGCAGGTTGGGCTGCGCGTACACGCCGCCGTTTTCGGCCCACAGCACCGCGGTGGGGGAGAAGGCGGGTGTGAGGCTGACGTCGAAGCCGCCATAGCCGGTGAGAAACACGGGGTTGTTCCCATCCAGCTTGAGCCCCTTCCGGTGAAGCAGAAACATGGGTATTCGCGTGCCGTCCTTGGACGTGTACCAGACTTGCTTCAGTTCGAGCTTTTCGCGGTCGATGGGGACTCCTGAGCTCCACCAGACCTCTTGTTTGCCCGTGCCGGCGTCGTAGCGCAGAATCGTGCCGGGCGTGTGGAACGAATCGAACCCGAAGAATGCCTCGCGGGCGCTCCAGCCGCCGCTCACGGCGCTCACGCTGCCGATACCCGGAAGCGGAAGATCGGGCAGGCGCTTGCCGTCCGGCGTGAAGACGGCCAGGGTGGAGGCGGCGTTGCGCAGGTAGGAGACGAACAGGCGCCCGGCTGCCGCGGAGAATTCGTCGATGGCGTCGGGGCCCTCGGGAATGACGACGCGCCAGCGCTCGCGGGCGGGGTTGCGAAGATCGACGGCAAGGATGCGGCCGTTGGGCGCTTCCCAGTTCGTGGAGAGGTAGAGCGTGTCGCCGCCGATGCGCCCGCTGAAGCGGCCCCGCAGGCCCTTGACGATGGGCGAGGGCGGCGTGCCGCGTTTGAGGTCCTGCGCCCAGATTTCCGAGCGGTCGCCCGCGCTGCCCTCGAATACCTGTATGAGCAGGAAGCGCCCGTTTTCGGAAACGCGCGCGCCGATGCTCATCTCGGGGCCGTAGCCCTCACCGAAAACGACTGCGTCCCCGGAGGCCGGCTTGCCTATGGCATGGAAGTAGACGCGCGGGCCGGCTTTCTCGAAGCGGCTGTAATAGAATCCGCTGCGGTCGGGGAGGATCGAGATGCCGTAGCGGCCGCGCGGCAGCTCATCCGCGAGCTCCTTGCGGGTATCGACGTCGAGCAGCCTGACGGTAACCTCGTCTTCGCCGCCGCGGCGTATGCCGTAGGCCGCGAGCTTGCCGTCTTCGGAGACATCGAGCAGGGTGACCGAAGCGGTGTGGTCCGGGCTGAGCGGAGCAGGATCGATGAGCACCTGGTCCCGGCCCTTCAGGCCTTCACGCATGTAGATAACGGGCTGCTGCCTGCCGGCGAGGCGGCGGGCAAAGAAGTACCGCCCGCCCCGGGCGACCGGAACGCCGGTCTCATCGATGTCCATCAGTTCCGAAAGGCGTTTGGCGATGCGAGCGCGTCCGGACAGCTTTTCGAGAATCGGGCGGGAGTAGGCGTTCTGCGCGTCGATCCACCGGCGCGTCTCCGGGCTATCCTGGTTTTCGAGCCAGCGGTAGGGGTCGGCGATTTCGACGCCGTGAATGACTTCCTTGACGTTATCGACCCTGGAGGCGGGAGGCTTCTGCGCACAGGCGCACAACGCCAGCGCCGAAACAAGTAATAATCTGCGCATAACTTTCAGGCTAACAACATTTCGGGCGGATATACCGGGCCCGCAGCCGCTCATCGGAGAACCGCTGCCACTCCTCGCGCGAGTGCGTCCGGCCGTGAGCGGCGAGATGGCGGCGATAGGGACTTTCGTCGCCCAGTTCGCGCAGCAGAGCCATCACCAGTTCGCCGAACCGTTTCAAACGCTTCATATGGCCTCCGTTTCAAGCTGCGAGGGAACGAACGGCGATTCGGTAAGCTTCACCTCGCGCGTGCCGCGCAGGATACCGATCCAGACGCGGATGGAATCGATGAGAATGGTCGTCACCAGGATGATGAAGATGCCGCAAACGACGGCGTCGAGCCGCTCGTTGAAAATCAGAGTGCGGGTCTCGCCGATTTTTTCCGCGGCCACTTTGCCCGAATCAAGCAGGTTCTGCAACTCCGCCGCGCGGGCCAGGAACCCTATGCGCGGGATGGGAGAGAAAATCTTTTGCCAGGCGGCGGTGAAGGTAACGATGACGAGCCAGACGAGCGGGACAGCCGTGATCCAGGCGTAGCGCTTGCCGTGCATCTTGAGCAGTATGGTTGTGGCGACACAGAGCGCCACGGCCGCCAGCAACTGGTTGGCGATCCCGAACAGCGGCCAGAGCGAGTTGATGCCCCCTAGGGGGTCGCGCACCCCCTGGTAAAGGAAATAGCCCCAGGCGAGCACGATGGCGGCGCTGGTCACGATGACGCCAGGCATCCAGCTTGTGCGGCCCCAGGGCTTATAAAAGTGCCCGATGAAATCCTGGAGCATGAACCGGCCGACGCGCGTGCCGGCGTCGATGATGGTGAGGATGAACAGCGCCTCGAACATGATGGCGAAGTGATACCAGAATGCGATGATGGCGCGGCCGCCGCCGGTCTGCGCGAAGATGTGCGCCATGCCGAGGGCGAGCGAGGGCGCCCCGCCGGTGCGATGGAAGAGCGTCGCTTCGCCGACGTCGGCGGCCAGCGCGTCCATCTCCGGCACGGTCACCGGGAATCCCCAGGAGGTGATCGTTTCGACCGCAACCTGCGGAGTGGAGCCCACAATTCCCGCCGGCGAGTTCACGGCAAAGTAGACGCCGGGCTGAAGCACGCAGGCGGCGATCATCGCCATGATGGCGACGAAACTTTCCAGCAGCATCGAGCCGTAGCCGATGGGCCAGGCGTGCCACTCCTTAGCGATCATCTTCGGCGTGGTGCCGGAGGAAATCAGCGAGTGGAAACCAGAAATGGCGCCGCAGGCGATGGTGATGAAACAGAACGGAAAAATTTTGCCGGCGAAGATGGGGCCGGTGCCGTCGGTGAACCGGGTGAAGGCGGGCAATTGCAATTCCGGCCGCACGAACAGGATGCCGACGCCGAGCATCAGCACCACGCCGAGCTTGACGAAGGTGCTCAGGTAGTCGCGCGGGGCAAGCAGCAGCCAGACCGGCAGCGCGCTGGCGAAGAAACCGTAGATGATCACTGCAAAAGCCAGCGCCATGCCCGACAACGTGAAAAAGGGCGCCAGCGCCGGGGATTCGGCCACCGCCTGCCCGCCGAAAATCGAGGCCACAACGAGCAGGAACCCGATCACCGAGCACTCCAGCACCTTACCCGGCCGCCAGAAGCGGAGGTACAGACCCATGAAGACGGCGATCGGCATGGTGGCGGCGATGGTGAACGTTCCCCACGGGCTGCCCTTCAGCGCGTTGACCACCACCAGCCCGATCACCGCCAGCAGGATCACCATAATGAGCAGCACCGTCAGCATGGCCGTGAATCCGCCGACCTTGCCGATCTCTTCCCGTGCCATCTCGCCGAGCGACTTGCCGTTGCGCCGCATCGAGGCGAACAGGATGACGAAGTCCTGCACCGCCCCGCCGAGCACCGCGCCCACAATGATCCAGAGCGTGCCGGGCAGATAGCCGAACTGCGCCGCGAGCACGGGACCCACCAGCGGTCCGGGTCCGGCGATGGCGGCAAAGTGGTGCCCGAAAAGAATCCATTTGTTGGTCGGCTCGAAGTCGTGGCCGTTCCTCAGGACCTCGGCGGGAGTCGCGCGCTTGTCGCTGAGGGCCATGACGCGCGCCGCGATGAATTTCGCGTAGAAGCGGAAGCCGAGGAGATAAGTACAGACCGCTGCAGCGACGAGCCAGATGCTGTTGATCGGCTCGCCGCGATTCAGCGCGATGCCGGCAAGACAGAACGCCGCCAGAACAGCCACAGCGGCCCAGAGGAGGTGAGCGAAAATCCGTTTCATTTTTGTAAAAAGGGATTTTACCTCGCGAGCAGGCATTCGCGGAGTGAGCGCAACGGATGGATTGTGAAGACCGGGCGCGGTCGGTCAAAATGAAACTATGACCGGGCTCGGCCGAATGCTCATTGTCGCTGGTGTGATCCTGATCGCGGCCGGACTGCTGTTCTCCCTCGGGGCGCGCCTGCCGTTTCGAATCGGACGGCTTCCCGGCGACATCCTCATCCGCGGAAAAAATTCCGTATTCTACTTCCCGCTGACAACGTTTTTGTTGTTGAGCGTAATCCTGTCGCTGATCCTGTGGCTGCTGGGCCGCCGCTAATCGAGAGTTCTACTTAAGAGGCCCGATGCGGGTCAAAGGCCAGTAAACGAACACGGCCTTGCCGTAGATGCATTCGCGCGGGACAAGCCCCCAGGTGCGGCTGTCGTTGGAGGAATTGCGCCGGTCGCCGAGGACGAAGTACTCGTTGGCTCTCACTCGTTGTTCAGGCATCGAGAAGTTGTCGCGGTACTCTTCCGGCACGTAGTCCTCCCGGAGCGGTTTGCCGTTCAGAATGACGGTGCCGCGATCGATCGCGACTGTATCGCCCGGTATCCCAATCACCCGCTTGATATACGACTTGGACTGATCGAAGGGGAACCAGAAAACAATCGTATCGCCCCGCTTGATCTCGTCAATTCCCAGCCTGTAAATGAACTTATTGACAAAGATGCGTTCCTGATCCACCAGCGAGGGCATCATACTCGTGCCCTCGACTTTTACCGGCTGGTAAATGAAGATGATCACGATAAAGGCGATCACCACGGACAGCATCAGGTCTCGCGCCCAGCCAAAAGCTGTTCTGAATACGGAAGACCGCCTCCGGGGCGAAGGAATTGGATGGTCAGGGGGTCCAACACGCTCTTCAGTCATAGCATCGACATCGCCAGCGAGGTTTCTCCTGTCATTATACCCGGATGAATAAACCGCGATCCCGTTCCCGCTACTCCGGATATAATCGTTACTCGCCCTGATGCTCAAACACAAAACGGCACTTACGTTTGCGCTGGCTTTGCTGCTGGCCGGCTGCGCCGGCGTGCGCACGCCCTCGCCCGATTCACAGCCGTCCGGAAATGTTTCGGTAACTTTCCTGGACGTGGGCCAGGCGGATGCCACCCTCATACGCACTCCTGAAGACGAGACGGTCCTGATCGATACGGGCCAAAACGGCCGGACGGCGGCGCTGCTGCGCAAACTGGGTGTCCGCCGCATCGACCTGCTGATCCTCACGCACGCGCACGCGGATCACACGGGCGGCGCGGCGTCGATACTGAAAAGTTTTCCGGTAAACGAGATCTGGTATTCGGGCCTCGATTACAAGGCGCAGCTCCGCCGGCTCCTCGAGGGCACAGGCCGCCTCCAGAAAGTCTCCGCCGGATTCGAAAAGCGCTTCTCGAAGCTGACCCTCACCGTGCTGCACCCGCAGGCGAAGCCGCTGCGCAAATCGGTCAACAACCGCTCCGTGGTCGTGAAAGCCGTCTACGGTTCGGCGCGCTACCTGTTTCCGGGCGACTGCGAACTGGAATGCTGGGATCAGCTCTTCAAGCTGCACCGCGCCGAGTTGCGCGCGGACGTTCTCAAGGCCGCCCACCACGGTTCGGAGAACGGAACGAGTTCCGGCGTGCTGATCAACGTGCGCCCGTCGACCATCGTGGTCTCCTGCGGGCGCGGCAACGACTACGGCCATCCGGACGCGATCGTTTTGAAGCTGGTCGACAGGCTTGGGGCCCAACTCCTGCGCACTGACCTTCAGGGAACCATCGAGTGCGCGGGCCTCCGATGCGCCCCCGGCGCGGACCGCGAGTTCGCTGCCCGCTAGCCGGCCCGGCGGAAATTGACCTCCAGCACTCGGCTATGATGGTTGAAAGCTGGGAGGAGATATGCGTTTCCTGATTCCGGCGCTCTCCCTGTGTGTTGTTTTAGCGCAGGACGCGCGCAATACACACGTTCCCAATACCGACACGCACTTCACGATGAAGGAGTATCGAACACTGGCTGAGTGGGAGGCGCGGAAGGCGCAGCTCCGTAAACAGATCCTTTCCGCCGCGGGACTTCTGCCGATGCCGGTGAAAACGCCGTTGAACCCGCGGATTTTCGGCCGCCTGGAGCGCTCCGGCTACTCCGTGGAGAAAGTGCTGATTGAAACCATGCCGGGCTTCTACCTGGGCGGCAATCTCTACCGCCCGCTGAGTCCCGGGAAGCATCCGGCCATCCTCACGCCGCACGGGCACTGGAGCCACGGGCGCCTGGAGGACCAGTCCAGGGTCTCCATTCCCGGCCGCTGCATCAACTTCGCGCGGCAGGGATACGTCGTGTTCTCCTACGACATGCTCGGGTACAACGACACTACCCAGTTGCCGCACAAGTTCGGCGGGCGCATCGAGCAGTTGTGGTCGTTCGGGCCGCTGGGGCTGCAATTGTGGAATTCGATCCGGGCTGTGGACTTTGTGCAATCGCTCGGCGACGTGGATCCGGAACGCATCGCGGCCACGGGCGCATCCGGCGGCGGCACCCAGACTTTTCTGCTGACGGCCGTGGACGACCGCGTGAAATGGTCCGCGCCGGTCAACATGGTGTCGGCCATCATGCAGGGCGGGTGCCGCTGCGAAAACGCGCCCAACCTGCGAGTGGATACCTTCAACGTGGAACTCGCCGCCATGATGGCGCCGCGGCCGATGCTGCTGGTTTCGGCGACCGGCGACTGGACGCGCAACGTGCCCTCGGAGGAATTTCCGGCGATCCGCCGTATCTACGCCCTCTACGGGAAGGCGGGCGACGTGGAGCAGATTCAGATCGATGGCCCGCACAATTACAACCGCGAGAGCCGCGAGGCCGTTTATCGCTTCTTCGGCCGGCGCATTCTCAATCTGCCCGATGCGGACAGGATTGCCGAGGAGAGCTTCCAGGTGGAAAAACCGGAAGACCTGCGCGCGCTGAACGGGCGGGCGCTTCCGGAGAACGCGCTGGATTATGACGGGCTGTTCCGGCAATGGAAGGCGGCGGCGCAAACCCAGAACGAGCGAACGCGCGATATCGCGGAACTTCGGGAGCGGCTGAGGCTTGCTCTCGGCGCGGAGTGGCCCTCCGAAGTTTCGGCGCAGAACAGCGGAGAGCCGATCGTGTTGTCGCGACCAGGCAAGGGCGACAGCGTGCCGGGCTTGTTGATCCCCGGCAGCGGCGCGCCGGTCCTCCTTGCGGACGAAAAGGGGGCGGCCGCCGCTCGCAAGCGGGAGGGGGCGCGAAGGCCGATCGCCTCGGGACGCACCGTGCTGGCAATCGACGCTTTCCAGACCGGCTCTGCGGAGGCGCCGCGCGACCGCTCGCACGAGCACTTCGTGACGTTCAACCGGAGCGACGATGCGCTCCGCGTTCAGGATATCCTCACCGCTCTGAAGTATCTCAGCACTAAGTACGAGGGGAAACCCGAACTGATCTGCGCGGGCAAAGCGGCCGTCTGGTGCACTTTCGCCGCGGCCGTGGCCCCCATCGATGTGAAGCTGAGGGCGGACCTCGGGGAGTTCCAAGGCACGGAGGAGGACTTCGCGCACAATTTCTTCGTGCCGGGGATCCTTCGCGCCGGAGGACTTGACGCCGCGCGCCGCATTTTGAAACAGGTCAGCCCGCAGTGAGCGATGGCCGCGTGCGGCGGCTGTTCATCCAGAGGGAACCGGCGACCGCGGCTGCGAGCACCACGCCAACCACAATCAGCGGCAGCCACGTGGGAATCTCGACGTGGTGCGAGATGGCCAGCTTGATTCCGATAAACACGAGGATGATGGAAAGCGCGGGACGGATGAGCGGCAAGTGCAGCATCGCGCCGGCCAGCACGAAGTAGAGGGCGCGCAGGCCCAGGATGGCGAAAACGTTGGAGGAATACGCGATGAAGCGGTCGCGCGTGACCGCGAGCACAGCCGGAACGGAATCGACGGCGAAAATAACGTCGGCGCTTTCTATAGCCACCAGGGCAAGGAGCATCGGCGTAAAGCAGATCCCGGTCTTCGTGAGATACCAGAAGTGTTTCCCCTTGTAATCGCGGTCAACCGGGAGCAGCCGGGCAACGAAGCGAACGGCGGCGTTTTCCCCGGGTCTCTCTTCCCCGCCCTTGAGCGCCTGCACTCCGAGACGAATTCCCGTAACGATGAGAATCGCCCCCAGTAGGTACACCACCCACTCGACGGCCTCGATGAGGGCGATGCCGGCGAAGATGAATACGCCGCGCAGGATAACGGCCCCGAGAATGCCCAGCATGAGAACGCGCCGCTGATGCTCGTGCGGAATCTGAAAATAGCCGAACGTGGCGGCGAATACAAACAGGTTGTCGGCCGAGAGAGACTTCTCGATGACGTAGGCGGTCAGGTATTCCAGCGCCTTGCCTTCGAGCGCCCACCAGACATAAATGGAAAAACCAACGCCGGCGCCGATCCAGGCAATGCTCTCGACGATGGCGCTTTGCAGGCTTCCCTCACGGGTGAATCTCGGGATCAGAAAGAAATCGAGGGCGAAGAGAACAACGACACATACCGCGAGGAAAAACCATGGCGAGAGTAGAATCCCCATCAAGGCAGGCCCTTGTATAAGGCGACGCGCCCGCTCGCCGAGGGGTTCCCTCGCGTGAAGAACCCCGCCGCTTGCGTGCTGATAAAGTATGCAGTATGGTTCGCGAACTCGCCGTCACTTCTCCTGATGGGCAGAGCCGCATCGTCAGGCTCGACGGCGATTCGCTGTCGCTCGGCCGCTCGGGCGCCAATGAACTTTGCTATCCGGAGGACGCCGGGCTTTCACGGCAGCACATGACTCTGGAGCGCGACGGCGAGCACTGGACCGCGCGGGATCTCGGGAGCACGAACGGCACCTTCATCAACGGAACCCGGCTTACCGAAAAGCGCCGGCTCAGGCCGGGCGACCGCATCGTCGCGAGCCGGGTGGTAATGATCTACGAGCCCGGCAAGAAGGACGAGGAGAAGGCGGTAGTCTTTGAAGGCGGCGATGTGGCGGACGCGAATACCACCGTCCTCGCGGCGGCCACCACGCTCGAAAGCCTACTGAGGAGCGAGCCGGCGGGTTTGAAGGCCACCCGCGGCGGCGCCGGGTATTGGGCCAGCCCGATCACCACGCTCATGCGGGCCGGCCGCGAGTTGACCATCCGGCGGCCGCTGCCCGAACTCTTCGAGGTGATTCTGGACCTCGCCATGGAGGCCTCGGGCGCGCGCCGGGGGGTGCTGCTGACGGTGGAAAAGGGCAGCCTGGTGGTGCAGGCCTCGCGAGGCGACGGTTTGCGGATCAGCAGCGCCGTCCGCGACCGCGTGCTTGAAAGCAGAACGTCCGTGCTGGTCCGCGACACCTCACTCGACGAAGCGCTGCGCGCGCGCCATAGCATCGTGGCGCAGAGCGTGCGCACGCTGATGGCCGTTCCGCTCCAGACCGACGATAGGGTGATCGGGCTGATTTACGTCGATTCGCCGCAGTTCTTCCGCCAGTTCACCAGCGACGATCTGAACCTGCTGACCGTGCTGGCGAACGTGGCGGGCATTCGCATCGAACGCGAGCGGCTGGCCGAGGTTGAGCAGGCGGAGCGGCTCATGGCGGCCGAACTGGAGCAGGCTGCGGAGATCCAGCGGCAACTACTGCCGTCCGGGGCGCCGGCCGTGCCGGGGCTGGACCTGGCGGGATACACCGCCCCGTGCCGCACCGTCGGCGGCGACTACTACGATTTCCTAACCCTTCCGGACGGCCGCATCGGCCTCGTGATCGCCGACGTGGCGGGCAAGGGCATGCCGGCGGCCCTGGTGATGGCCTCCCTGCAGGCCAAGGTGCAGGCACTGGCGGAGACTCCCGGCAGCATCGCCGAGTTCGTGGGCCGGTTGAACCGCGGCATGGCTACTACCTGCCCCCGGAATCGTTTCGTAACACTCTTCTATGGCGTGATCGATCCAGAGAGCGGCGAACTCGCCTGGTGCAATGCGGGCCACAACCCGCCGCTGCTGGTTCGGGGAAATGGTGAGATTGTTCCGCTCGACGGCGGAGGTCCGGTGCTGGGCGTCGTGCCAACCATGCGCTACGAGGAGCGGCGGGGGGCGATGGAATCCGGCGACGTGCTGCTGCTGTACAGCGACGGCGTCGCCGAGGCGTGCAATCCGGCCGGGATCGAGTTTTCAGAGCGGCTGAAGACGCTTCTGCTCGAAAGGCGGGAGGAGAACGCGGCCGGGATCGTCAAAGCTGTCCACGAAGCCGTGAGCGCGTGGACAGAGGGACGGCCTCCGGCCGACGACGTTACAGTGGTCGCGGCGCGGCGTTGTTAAACAGGACCCGGCGGCGCCCTATGAGCGCAGCCGGTCCAGTTCGCTTCCGTCGTGGCCGAGCAGGCGGATTTCCAGCGCCGGCTGCCCGGCGGCGTGCGTCGAGCAGCTCAGGCAGGGATCGTACGCGCGCACAACGGCCGAGACGCGGTTCAGCATCCCTTCCTTCAGCTTCTTGCCATCCACGAAGCGGCGGCTCACCTGCTCGATGCTGCGGTTGATGGCCAGGTTGTTGTGGCCCGTGGCGATGATCAGGTTGGCCCAGCGGATCGCGCCCTTTTCGTCCACCTTGTAGTGGTGAATGAGGACGCCGCGGGGCGCTTCGGCCATCCCGACGCCTTCGAGCGAGTTCACGCCGGCGTTCGCGCGGACGTGCGTGCTGAGAATCGCCGGGTCGTCCAGCAGAGCGCCCAAGCGCTCGAGCGCGTATACCACTTCAATCAGGCGCGCATAGTGGAAGAGGAACGAGCTGGAGACAATTGTTCCGAACCGCTGGCGGTATTCCGCCAGTTCCTGGTCGGCTTCGGGCGTTCCGCAGCGGTCCACCAGGTTCAGCCTGGCGAGCGGCCCCACGCGGTAAGTTCCCTCGGGATACCCGGCCGGCTTGTAATAGGGCGCCTTGAGGTAGGAGTACGGCAGCACCGCCTCCCCGATGAACTGGTCATAGTCCGCCGCGGGAACGTGGTCCTGCAGGATCTTGCCCTCGGCATCCCGGAACCGCAATCCGCCGTCGTAGAGCGCAAGATTGCCGGCGGCATCCACCATGCCGGCATACATGGTGGGCGCGCTGCCGAAGGCCGCGATCTCCTCCTTAAACTGATCGAGGACGCCCTTGAATTGGGCGAGCGTACGGCGGGCGATGGCGCGCGCGTTGGGCAGTTCCTTCAGGATGCGGTCGCGCACAGCCGGATCGAGCGGCGCGTTCACTCCGCCGGGCACCGTCCACGACGGATGTATGCGCTCTTTCGCCAGGCCCTCGATGACCTGCTGGCCGAACTTGCGCAGGGCGATGCCGTCCCGCGCCACATCCGGGTGCTTCTCCAGAACGCCGAGCAGGTTGCGTTTGGCGGGATCGTAATCCATGCCGAGCAAAATGTCCGGCGCGGAAAGGTGGAAGAAACTGAGCGCGTGCGACTGAACGATCTGCCCGCAGTGCATCACTTCCCTGAGCCGGGCGGCGGTCTCGGGAATTCTTACCGCCATGATGGCGTCGCAGGCTTTGACGGACGCCAGCAGGTGGCTCACCGGGCAGATGCCGCAGATGCGCGCGGTGATGGCCGGCATTTCGTAGTAGGGCCGGCCCTCGACGAACTTCTCGAAGCCGCGCACCTGCGTCACGTGGAACTGCGTGCCGCTAACCTTGCCGTCTTCGTCCAGATAAATGCTGATCTTGGCGTGACCCTCGATGCGGGTCACCGGATCGATGGTGATCTTCTTCATGCGCGCCCTCATCCAAACTTCACTTTCGAGCTGAGGTCAGGCGTCCGGCCTTCGAGCAGTTCGCCCAGGACGTAGAGGATGGTCCCGGCCGCCGGGGGGCAGCCCGGGACGTGCAAGTCCACCTTCACGACCTCATGCACCGGCACGGCGCGCTTCAGGAGCTTGGGCACGCCATCGGCCGGCACGCCGGGGTTCAGCGTCGCACCTTCGACGTACACGCGATCGAGCAGTTTCCGCACCGGGACCGAGTTCCGCATGGCCGGCACGTTGCTCGTCACCGCGCAGTCGCCCAGCGCGACAAGGTACTTGCTGCGCTCCCGGATGAGCTGGATCTTGGCCAAGTCCTCCTGGCTGCTCACGGCGCCTTCCACCAGCACGAGGTCCACACCCTCCGGGAATTCCTGCGCATCCACCAGGGGGCCGTACACCAGATCGATCTTCTGCGCCACGGCGGCGATGGCTTCGTCGATATCGAGGAACGACATGTGGCATCCCGAGCAGCCGTCCAGCCAGACCGTGGCGACCTTTACCTTCTTCATACTTCCACCCCGCGCTTCACTGCCAGCCGCGAGATGTTCTCGTGGCTTTTCGTCATCTCTTCGACCGCCCATCCTTTCTCCGCCAGCGCCCCGGTGGGGCAGGCCTGCACGCATTTGCCGCAGCTCGTGCAGCTCTTCGACTCGCCCCAGGGCCTGTTCAATTCGCTCACCAGCATGGAGCGGATCCCGCGCGAGCCGATGTCCCACACGTGGGCGCCCTCGACTTCATCGCACACCCGGACGCAGCGCGTGCACAGGATGCAGCGGTTGTGGTCCAGCACGAACCTGGGATGCGAGGCGTCCACCGGCAGCGCCGGGTAGGTGTACGGATAGTGCACGTGCGTGACGCCGAGCTTCGCCGCCATCGACTGCAATTCGCAGTGGCCGTTCGACACGCACACCGAGCAGTAATGGTTGCGCTCGGTCAGCAGGAACTCGATCACCATGCGCCGGTACCGCGCCAGTTTTTCGGAGTTCGTCGTCACCGACATGCCGTCCTGCACCGCCGTGGTGCAAGCGGGAAGAAGGCGCCCGACGCCGGACACCTCCACCACGCACAGCCGGCAGGCGCCGGAGGGCGACAACCCGGCGAGGTAACACAGCGTGGGAATGTACTTGCCGGCGGCCCGGGCCACCTCGAGGATGGTCTGGCCTTCCCGCGCTTCCACGTACTCGCCGTCGATTCTGATCGATACTTTCTGCGCCAAAGGCATGAATGCTTCCTCTAATTGCGGCTAATCCCGCATTACCTGTTGTCCCGCCGCGGCCGTCCTAGTTTCCTCGGGCATGCCGCTACTCTCCGTTCGCCTTCACGTCGCACCGCAGGCAGCGTTCGGCTTCGTGCAGGACCTGAAGGGCGGTGAGCCCCGTGGTCACCTCTTTGAAGCTCTTCACGCGCTCGAGCGGCGCAAGCTGGCCCGGCAACTGGCGGGGCTCCTTGCTGGGGTTCAGCGGCGGAGTCTGGTCGAAGTCCCACTTGCGTGAGAGCTTGGGGATCCGCTTGTCTTCCATCAAGTGCTGGTCCATGATGCGCGCCGCCTTCTTGCCATAGCCCATCGCATTCACGACGTTGGCAGCGCCGCTGATCACGTCGCCGCCGGCGTAGACTTTGGGGCGGCTCGTCTGCAGGGTGTAGCGGTCGGCCGCGATCGTGCCGGAGTCGGTCAGCTTCAGCCCGGAGGCGCGCGGGACGGTGTCATCCACCCGCTCGCCGATCGCCAGGATCACCGTGTCGCACTTGAACACCTGGATCTCTTCGGTCGGCACGGGTTTCCGGCGCCCGGAGGTGTCAAACTCGCCGAGCTTTGTCTTAACGACCTCGATCGCCTTGACGCGGCCGTCAGCGCCGACAAGGCGGTGCGGGGCGGCCAGGTAGACGAAATTCGCGCCTTCGGCCTCCGCCGCCTCGACCTCTTCCTTGATGGCCGGCATGTCCTTGCGCTCGCGGCGGTAAATTACGGTGACTTCCGCGCCCATACGGAGCGCGGTGCGCGCCGAGTCGATAGCGGAGTTGCCGCCGCCGATCACGGCCACTCTCTTGCCGAGCTTGACCTGCTCGCCTTTCGAAACCGCTTCCAGGAAGCCCAGCGCCGGCATTACGCCGCCCAGGTCGATGCCCGGCAGCCGCGCCGAGGCTTCTTTCCAGGTGCCCATCGCCAGGAAGACGGCGTCGAACTGCGCTTCGAGCTCGTCCAGTGAAACGTCGCGTCCCACGGTGGTGTTGAAGACGAACTTCACTCCCAGCCGCTCGATCAGTTCGATTTCTTTGTCCAGAACGTGTTCCGGCAGCCGGTATTCCGGCAGCGCGTAGCGCAGCATGCCGCCGGGCGCCGCGTTGGAGTCGTAAATAGTTACTTCGTGTCCGAGCAGTGAGAGGTAGAATGCGCAGGCAAGCCCTGCCGGGCCGGCGCCCACAATGCCCACCTTCTTTCCCGTCGGCTCGAGCTTCTTCGCCAGGATCCGCTCGATCATGGCCGGGTACCGGTCGGACGCGTAGATCGTATCGGCGACGAACCGGTGCACGTCGCGGATGTTGATGGCGGAGTCGAGATTGGTGCGGCGGCAGCGGTCCTCGCAGGGATGCTGGCACACGCGGCCGGTGGAAGCCGGCAGCGGGTTGTCCATCACCACCGATTCGAACGCCTCCTCCAGCCGGTCTTCCTTGTACAACTGGAGGAAACGCGGGATGTTCATGTGCAGCGGGCAACTGTTCTCGCAGGGCGAGAGCGCCAGGTTCTCGCAGACGCCGGCGCGGCAGCGCTTCGCGCGGATGTGATCCTCAAACTCGTGGCGGAAGTGCCGCATCGTCGTCAGCACCGGATTGGGCGCGGTCTGCCCCAGCCCGCACAGCGACATGTCGCGAATCATGCGGCCCAGTTCGTCGAGGCTGTCCAGGTCCGCCTCCGTGCCCTTGCCTTCGGTGAAGGCATTGAGAATTTTCAGCGCCTTATCGAGCCCGACGCGGCAGGGCACGCACTTCCCGCAGGATTCCGAATGGGTGAACTCGATGAAGTACCGGGCGACGTCCACCATGCAGTTGTCTTCATCCATCACCACCATGCCGCCGGAGCCCATGATGGAGCCGAGCTTGGCGAGCGTCTCGTAGTCGACGGGGGTGTCGAACATGTCCTGCGGGATGCAGCCGCCGGAAGGACCGCCCGTCTGCACGGCCTTGACCTGCCTGCCGTTGGCGCCTCCTCCGCCGACGTCGTAGACGAACGTCTTGAGCGGCGTTCCCAGAGGCATCTCAACCAGACCGGTGTTGGTCACCTTGCCCACCAGCGAGAACACCTTGGTGCCCGGGCTTTTCGTGCTGCCGGTTTCGGCGAACCACTCCGCGCCTTTGGCCACGATCGGCGCGATGTTGTACCACGTCTCGACGTTGTTGATGTTGGTCGGCTTGCCGTACAACCCCTTCTGCGCCGGGAAGGGCGGGCGCGGACGGGGACGCCCCGCGTGCCCTTCAAGCGAGGCGATGAGCGCGGTTTCTTCACCGCAGACAAACGCTCCGGCGCCCTCCACCAGCGTGATGTCGAAGTGGAAGCCGCGGCCGAGTATGTTCTCGCCGAGCAGGCCGTACTGCTTGGCCTGCTCGATGGCGCGCATGAGCCGGTGCACCGCCAGCGGATACTCCGCCCGCACGTAAACGATGCCTTCGCGCGCGCCCGTCAGGTAGCCGCCGATGGCCATGCCTTCCAGCAGCGCGTGCGGATCGCTCTCGATCTCGTTGCGGTTCATGTACGCGCCGGGATCGCCCTCATCCGCGTTGCAGATGATGTATTTCGGCTCCGCCTTGGCTTTCCGCAGCGCCTCCCACTTCAGCCCGGTGGGGTAGCCCGCGCCGCCGCGCCCGCGCAGCTTCGCGGCCTTGATCTGCTCGATGGCCGCCTCCGGCGTGCCGTCAATCAAAACTTTGTAGAGCGACTGGTAGCCGCCGACGGCGATGTATTCCTCGATATCGTCCGCGCTGATCAAACCGCAGTTGCGCAGCACGATCTTCTTCTGCCCGCGGAAGAACGGGACTTCGTTCCAGGACGGAATTTCCGGGTACCCCGTGCCGTAGTCGATCTGGCCGGTGAGATGGTCCCATTCCTCGATCTTGCAAAGCGCGAGCGCCTCGGTGATGCGGCCCAAATAGAGGTCGTCCAGAATCCGGGGCACGTCGTTGGGCTGCACACGGTGCAGGATGACCAGCGGCCGGCCCGGCAGCCACACGTTCACCAGCGGTTCCTGCGCGCAGAAACCGAAGCAGCCGACCCGCGCCAGTTGCACGTCGAGCCCGCGCTGGTTGATCTCATCCGCAAACGCGTGGAAAACGCCCTCGGCGCCGTTGCCCGTGCCGCAAGTGCCCATACCCACGCCGATGCGCGGCTTATGCGGCAGCAGTTTGGCCAGCCCCGCCTGCCTGACGGCATTGTAAGAACTGAAGTCCTGGATTCGCATTACTTGCCCTTCGAAAGCTCTTCAATTTCAGTGCGGAGGGCCCGTTCATTCACGTGCCCAAAAATCTGGTGATTGATTTCCACCACCGGCGCGAGCGCGCACTGCCCGAAACAGGCCACGGTCCGGATGGTGTACTTGCGGTCCGGGGTGGTTATGGAGAGCTTATCGGCAGCATCGGCTTCTTCGCTGTGATCGACGACGCCCAGTTCCAGTTTTAGGCGCTCCAGCAGCCCGCGCGACCCGCGCGTGTGGCAGGCGGTGCCCCGGCAAACACAGATGGTGTTCTCGCCCTGCGGTTCGAGATTGAACAGCGCGTAAAAAGTCACCACACTGTGGATTTGGGACAGCGGCAGGTTCATCTTCGACGCGATGTATTCCTGCACGTCGGCCGAGAGATACTTGCCTGAGGCGCGTTCCTGAACTTTCTCGAGGATGGTCAGCAACGAACCGGGCCTGCCGCTGTATTCGGCGACAAGGCGGTCCACATACTCCTGTTCCTGGAGTGTAGGCATATGGTTCCTTTCCGGGACGGTCTTGGGGCCTCCCTGGGTCTGGACCCGGCGCCGAGGCTGCGCCGGAGTTTAATGTTCCTTTGTCCGATTTGCTGCCTTAAACATCAGGATATAACATCGGCTCGGCTTTTGGGGGAGCCACCCAACGATTTTCATGCCGGGAACTCCCGCCCGGGATTGCCCGGTGCCATAATATGGGCAGGCCAAAGCAGGGCCACACACAAAGAGGGGGCTTAAATCACATGCCCGACGGAGTGCGTTCACTTCCGCTTGCATCCAGCGCGCGCACCGTCGTAATCGAGGTCTTTGCGCGCAAAGTTTTCCTTTCGGGGCTCGCGGTTTTGGCATTGCTGGCGGCGGCCAATATCGCCGCGCAATTCGTTCGTTACGTTCTCGGATTTACCACCGTGTTTGGATTCATCGCATTGTTCGATGCGGACGCGGAAGGCAACCTGCCCACCATGTTTTCGGTTTTTCTGCTGGCCTGCTGCAGCGCCCTGCTCTGTGCGATCGGCGCGTCCGAACGCGGCCGCGACCGGCGGGCTTCAAGGTACTGGCTGGGACTGGGAGCCGTCACCGGCTATGTCGCGATTGACGAGGGAGCGCAGATTCACGAACCGGTCGGAAACATGATTCACGCGTTCTTTCAACCCGGCGGCTACCTGTATTTCGCCTGGGTCATTCCTGGGATGGCTGTTCTCGGCGTACTGGGAATCGTATTCTTTCGCTTCGTGATGAGATTGGAGCGCCCGCTTCGCAGCCGCATTTTGACCGCGGCTCTGCTCTACGTCGGCGGCGGGCTCGGGATGGAACTCTTAGGCGCGAACCGCGCGGCCACTCACGGAATGGATCTTGTGTACGCGGCGCTGGCGGCCGTCGAGGAGACGCTGGAAGAGGCGGGCGCGCTGGTCCTTCCCTGTGCGCTGCTGCTGCACGCCGCCGACATCGGCCTCAAGATCGAGACCGTTTTTGGCGGTCAGGCCCGGGCGGCGCAAGCCGCGCCGAAGTGACCGGAGGCCCGATTTGTGACAGAATGGCTCCCAAATGAGACGAAGTTTGCTTTCCGCCGCGTTGTTCGCAGCGGCCGGTTTTACCCTGTGCGCAATCCAGCCTTCGACGCCTCCCGGTCCCGATTCAATCGCCGAGCTGCGCAAGCTGTTCGCCGCGCCTCCCGCCGAGTACAGCACACTGCCCTTCTTAGTCTGGAACGGTGAAGTCACCGAAGACGAGATCGACAAGCTCCTGGCCGATTACCAGGCCCAGGGAATCCGGGGCTTTTTCATCCATCCCCGTCCCGGAATGATCACGCCGTATCTTTCCGACCGCTGGTTCGAGCTGATCCGCTATACGGTGGACCGCGCGAAAAAGCTCGGCATGCGGGCGTGGCTTTACGACGAGAACTCCTACCCCAGCGGATTCGCGGGCGGCCACGTCCCCGCGCAGATGCCGGAATCCTACAACGCCGGGCAGGGCCTCATCCTTCAAAAAGTTTCGCGAATCGAGGACGCGAAGAACCACCTGCTGGTCCTGAAGAGAAGCGGCGGCGGTTTCGAAGACGTGACGTCGCGCGTGGCTTCCGAAGCGGGGCAGACGGGAGATTACTACGCGTTCGAACTCGCGTCCTACGAGAAGAGCGGCTGGTACGGCGGCTTTTCCTACGTCGATCTGCTGCGCCCCGGCGTCACCGAAAAATTCATCGAAGTCACCATGCCGGGGTACGAGCGCGCGCTCGGCGCGGAACTCGGCCGCACCGTTCCGGGCATTTTCACCGACGAACCGAACCTCAATCCGCCGCGGCGCGGCTCGATCCGGTGGACGCCGGACCTGTTCGAACAGTTCAGGAAGCGCTGGGGCTACGACCTCAAGCTGCGCCTGCCCTCGCTTTTTGAAGAGACCGGCGACTGGCGCAAGGTCCGCCACGACTATTACGCGCTGCTGCTCGAGCTGTTCATCGAGCGTTGGAGCAAGCCCTGGCAGCACTATGCCGATGAGCGCGGAATTTTCTGGACCGGCCACTACTGGGAGCACGGCTGGCCGAGCCCCAACGACGGCCCGGACAACATGGCCATGTACGCCTACCACAACCTGCCGGGCATTGACATGCTGTTCAACCAGTTCCGTGACGGCGTGAACGCGCAGTTCGGCAACGTCCGGGCGGTGAAGGAACTCGCCGGCGTTGCAAACCAGTTGGGCCGCCGGCGCAGGCTGAGCGAGACATACGGGGGCGCGGGTTGGGAACTGCGATTTGAGGACATGAAGCGGCTGGGCGACTGGGAGTACGTGCTGGGCGTCAACATGATGAACCAGCACCTCTCCTTCGAAACGCTCGCCGGCGCGCGCAAGTACGACTACCCGCAGTCGTTCAGCTATCACGAGCCGTGGTGGCCGCACTACCATGTGCTCGCCGGATACTTCGCGCGGCTCTCGCTGGCGCTTTCAGCCGGCGAGCAGGTGAACCGCATTTTAGTGCTGGAACCCACGTCGTCGGCTTGGATGTACGCCGGCGCGAAGCCGAATCCCGGCATGATGGCGGTGGGGCGCACGTTTCAGGCGTTCGTGACGCGGCTGGAGGAACTGCAAACGGAATTCGACCTCGGCTGCGAGCACATTCTGAAAGAGCACGGAAGCGTCAACGGCGCGCGGCTCGTCGCCGGCCGGCGCGCCTACGATCTGCTGGTGCTCCCTCCTGGAACGGAAAACCTGGAAAGCGCCAGCGTCGAACTCATCGCGGCGTACCTGGAGGCGGGCGGCAAGGTTCTCGCCTACGTGGACCCGCCGCGACGGGTGGACGGCGCCGAAAGCAACCGCCTCATCGAGCTGGCATCACGGTACGCGTCTCAATGGAGACGGGAGCAGGCGCCCGAAGCGCTGGCGAACGGCGAATTCACGGCCGTTTCGGGCCACCTGCTGCACCAGCGGCGCAGGCTTTCCGACGGCGAGTTGCTGTTCTTCGTGAACAGCAGTCTGGAGCGGCCCGCCTCCGCGCGTGTGGCCTGGAAATACGGCACGGCGAGCCGCCTGGACCCGATCACGGGAACGATCAGCCCGTATCCGGTGGGCGCCGGCGGTACGGTTGAGATCAGCCTGCCTCCGGCGGGCAGCCTGCTGCTGGTCTCCGGCGGAGAGGTTGCGAAGCCCGAACCGCCGCTCGAGGAGCGGGCGCTGGCGGCGGGACCAACGGTTGTCAGACGCCTCTCACCCAACGTCCTGAAGATCGATTACTGCGACCTCACGCTCGCCGGCACGACGGAGCGCGGGCTCTATTTCTATAACGCCGCCGACAAGGTGTTCAAGCATTACGGGTTCGCCGAAGGCAACCCGTGGAACACCGCCGTCCAGTACAAAACGAACATCCTCGACAGAAACACGTTTCCGCCCGACTCGGGATTCGAAGCCGCGTTCCACTTCGAGGTGGACGAGGCGGTGGACCGCTCGACGCTGCAGGCGGTGGTGGAGCGCCCCTGGCTCTGGAAGGTGAGCGTTAATGGAAAGCGCGTGGCGAACCGCCCCGGCGCGTGGTGGCTCGACCGCGCTTTCGGAGTCTACTCGATCGGGACGCTTGTCGTTCCCGGGCGCAACACGATCACGCTCGTGGCCCGGCCGATGTCCGTACACCATGAACTGGAGCCGGTGTACATCCTCGGCGAGTTCGGCGCCGCGGCGCAGGACAGGGGTTTCAGGCTTGTGGCCCAGGCGCCGCTGACGCTCGGAGCATGGAAGGAACAGAATCTGCCGTTTTATTTCCGCACCGTCGCCTACTCGAAGGAGGTGAGAACGCCTGGCAGGAGATCGGGGCGCATTAAAGTCCGGCTCGGCAAATGGCATGGCACGGTGGCCGAGGTGCGGGTGAATTCGAAGCCTGCCGGCATCATCGGCTGGCCGCCGTACGAGTGCGACATTACGGACTGGCTCGCGCCGGGCGTGAACCAGGTGGAGGTGGCCGTATACGGTTCGCTCAAGAACCTGCTGGGCCCGCACCACGGCAGGATCAACCGCGGCCTGACGTCGCCCTGGAGCTTTCGGACAGCGCCGGCGCAGGCCCCGCCTGGCGCGGCATACGATCTGGAAGGATACGGGCTGCTGGAGGATTTTTCGATTATCCAGGCGAACCGCTAATTACTGCCGGCGCCCTTGGCGCGGCGGCGGCCGAGCAACTCCCGGACCCTGCCCCGGAGCGCTTCCGGCGTGAACGGCTTCTGAATGAAATTCGATCCGTTTGGCTCGATGCCGCTCAGCCAGACGATCTCTTCGGAATAACCCGAGATGTAGAGCACTTTCAAATTCGGGCGCGATTCCTTGAGCCGCGCGACCAGTGCGCCGCAGCGCATTTCGGGCAAAACGACGTCAGTCAGAAGGAGGTCGATGGGTCCGTTGTGCTGCGCGGCCACCTCGAGCGCGCGGGGAACCCCGCCGGCCTCGAGAATCCTGTAATGCCCCTCCAGCATGTGGCGGAGGACCCCCCGCACCGCGGCGTCGTCCTCGACGATCAGAATCGTTTGCATACCCAGATGGCGCCCATCATATTCCGCCGGAGCAGTGGCCGTCAATCGGGCTGGTACTGAATCCGCCGTTTTCCACAGAGGATGTTCAACGATTTTTCAGATATTTGAATCCTGATCGCGGTGGAATTCCTGTGGATAAACCCACGCAGCGCGGCTATGTTTTAACGGCGCATTCCCGTACACGGAGCGGCGGCGCGATCCGTCAATCCCTTTACGGGAAAACTATGGGATTCAAGCCAGCAACACATCCCGGCCTGGACCGGTACACGAAAGCGGTGCTGACGGTGATCGCCATTCTGCTCGCGGCGATCGCCCTGCAGCCCGCACTTTTCCCTTCCGCTGCCTCCGCGCAGCAGGGCTATCCTTACCTCTACGTCGAACCGGGCACGGTCAACTTGCGAAAACCCGACGGCACGCGGCAAGTGCGAGGGAAAGTGGTGATCGACATGAGAAACGGCGACATCTGGGGCTTTCCGACGGACGCGCCGGTGCCCTATCCCATCGACACGACCCGGACGGAGCCGCCGGTCTCCGCGCCAATTTACCTCGGCAGATTCGATTTTTCGATGATTCCCCGGTGAAGCTTGCGGGCATGCAGGCGTGCCCAGGCTAGCTGGCGGAAGCTAGTGGGAGTCGAACTAGTGAGCCGTGTTGAAAACACGTAACTTATTGATTCTATTAAGTGCCAAAACGGGCAGAAATGTCAGAAACGCGCCGTTCTGGTACATTTTGGTACATTGGCTCCGAAACAAAATCGAGCTTTGATGTTGCGGCGTCCAAGATCCGCTGGAAGGAATCCACGAATGGGGCGTAGTGTTTTTCGGTCGTCTTGATGCTGGTGTGCCCCAGGAGCAGTTGAACCGTGCGGAGGTCTTCACCCTTTTCGAGCAGCCGCACGCTGAACGTATCGCGGAAGCGGTGCGGATGCCCTTTGACCTTGGCGGCCGCAAGCACGCGCTGAATGGTCTTCCGCGCGTTTCCTACGGCCGTGGCGAGCTTGGATTCCCCCGTCCAGAAGAAATACTCACCCCCGCCCGGCAGGGCCCTTAGAGCGTCAATTGCTGGCTGTCCAAGGCGCACGTAGAGCTTCTTGCCGGTCTTCATCGTTCGCAGTAGAAGTTTCCCGGTCGTGAGGTCCACTGCCTTGCGGCGGAGCTTCACGGTATCGGAGATGCGCAGCCCGGAGTAGAGCATCACCAGGCACAAGGCCCGCGCCCGCGCCCTGGTGCGTTCCCGCGTGTTGGGGTTGCCGTCTTCAAGGTTGTCGCAGGCTTTAAGGATGGCGGCCACTTCCGCGGCGGTGAATGGCAGCGTGGGGCATTCATCCTCTTTGGGCGCCTTCACTTCCTTGGCGTAGTTCTCAGCGATCCAGCCGTGTTTCTTGGCAAAGGCACAGAAGGCCCGCATGGTCTCCAGCTCCTTGCCGCTCGTGGAACCGGCAATGTCCCGCTCGATGATCTCATCGCCCTTTTGAATCGTGACCCGCCGGCTAGCCCGAAAGTCGGTAAGGGTCGTTAGCGTGATCTCCTGGACGTACTTAACGCCCGTCCGGTCGCAGAACGCTTGGAAGTGCTCCAACGTCTTGCCGTAGCTGGTGAGTGTGGATTCGGCCAGTTTCCGCGCCCGGCAATCCCCGAGGTACGATTCGATGGCTTGCTTCACCGTGAGCGGTTCGCCGGCCGCGCCGCCCGTCTTGCCCTCGCTCTTTTCCCAGGCTTCCAGCCGTTTCGCCGCGCGGGTCAGATCCCGGAGTCTCAAGGACCGCCGAAACCGCTTGCCGTTGAGGTCGCCATCGCACCAGATCGGACAATTGCAGCCCATGTATTTCCGGCCCTTTTTCTTGTGCGGGCAATCGTCATCATGCCGGCGGTACAGGTCGAGAGGCATGTCAGGCCCC
>JBLNCW010000108.1:0-45449 GCA_050261015.1 Rhodospirillales bacterium
AGCCGCAGATACAGGCACTTAGCCTGTCTAATCGCACGTCAGACCGCCTCGCCAATTGATTCGACATAAATGCAGTTGCGGATTCTGCCTGAAATCGGCGTTTTTCCGCAGCCTGCTAGTGCTGCTTCTGCTCCTCTTCCTTCTTCTTCTGCTCGCGGATTGCCTCGGCGAGAGCGGCATCTGTTGGCATGTCGCCCTGAAGTTGTCGTGCTCTAGCTTCATGGGAGGATATGTCGCGGTCAATTGCACGCTTCGCGGCATCTGCATCCTCGCCGGGCGATCGTATTGCGTGGACAGCTCCAACGGCCGCATGCCCAATGTATCGCCGCATGATTCCCCCTATTCGACACACTGCCCGTCTCTATTCTTGAGACAAGGCCTCGGATGCGGTGGCTGCCTATCCGGCTCGGGATCCGGCTTTCCCGGCTCCGGCCTTTGGTACTGCATAAAGAAGCTGGCGTATCGCACCAAGAGCCAGAACATTCGATTTGGTGAATCGGGTGACGGGCGATCAGCCCGTCACGACCGGGCCGTTTCGCACCAAGAGCCAGAACATTCGATTTGGTGAATAGCCCAACATTATAGAGGTAAATCGTGGAAACCGCCGCGGCGCAGGAGGTGTAGTACTGCTGGATAGCTGCAGGTAAATTGGCCCCCGATATCTTCTGCCACAGCAGGTTGCCGTTGTTGTTCGCCGTCTGCATGCTCGACTCAACCCGCCCCTTGGGGTCATACCGGTAGCGTCAACAGGATCACAAACGCACTTGGGGAACCTCGCCGGATGGCTTCCGGGCTTACTTCCAGTTGCGGCGCTCAAGGAAAGTCGGCGGCTCGTAAACGCGGCCTTCGGCGAGGCGCATTTCTTCCAGGCGGCTGGTCCACAACAGCACGGGCCCGACGAGCGAGGCGGCGAGGCGGCTCAACGTCCCGAACTCCTTCTCCACCTCGTGGCGCAGCAGGCGGATCTGGTCGCTGATCGCCGCGTTCGTTTTCCGCAGTTTCCGCTCCATCGCCCACAGGCAGGCGCTCGAGAAATTTTTCAACTGCCGCACCTCGAACTCGAAGCGCCGGCGGATGCGCGCGTCCGGGTGGTTCTTGTACCGCTTCCAGCCCTGCAGCGTGGTGCGGAAAATCCGGTACAGGCTTGGGCCGTTGCGCTCGAAGTCGCGCAGGAACGCCCAGTCCAAAAACTTCTTCGAGTCGTCGCGGCTGATGGCGCCGTGCTCGAAATTGAACTTGAACTGGCCGTGTATGTCCGCCAGGTCGACGTCGTCGAGCAGCCTGCCCTCCTCGGACATCTGCTGGTACAGCGGCGTCCCCGGCACCGGCGTGTACAGCATGAACTGGTGGAAATCGGTCTCGTGCGAGATGGCGTGCTCGATCTCCTCGCGGATGTTCTCGGGCGTGTGGTGCTCGAGCCCCACGATGGTGGAGCCGAGACACTTGATGCCGTGGCTGTGCAGTTCGCGCGTCAGCTCGCGGGTATCGGCGCCGTTCAGTTTCGCGTAGCCCGAGCGCGGCGATTCCAGCCCCAGCCAAATCCACGAGATGCCCAACTCGACAAGCTCCTCAAAGGTGTACTTGCGGATCGCGTTGGCCGACGAGAAAACGTAAAACACCCAGCTCTTGTTGTGCCGCTTCATCAGATCCAGCAGCTCCATGGAACGTTTTCTCTGGAGCAAAAAGTTCTCGTCCATGATGAAGAACGAGCGGACCTTCATGGCGGCTTCCATCTCCGTCATCACGTCGAACAGCTCCGCCCCGCTGTCGAAGAAGTTGAGCATCTTCCCTTTTCCGCCGAAGAACGCGGAAGTGGTGCAGAAGTTGCACCCCATGGGACAGCCCACCGACGGGATGATCGTGGCGGCCGTGTCGCCTGGGCGATTCGGAATCTTGATCCCCAGCGCCCGCACGTCGAAGCCCGAAACGATATGGGGATGGCGGATCGGGGCGTTTTCGTCCTCGCCGAGATACCGGCGCATCCAGGAGATGCCGTCGCCCTTGACGATGTGGTCAGCGTCGATCATGTACTGGATGCCGGGAATGGCCGTGACGTGCCCGCCGACGACGATCACCGCCTTCGGCGCCAGCCGGCGCACAATGCGGCACATCTCGCGGACCTTGCCAACGTTCACGATGATCGAGGAAATGCCGACGATGTCGTAGTCGTTCTCCTTCAGTTCCCTTTCGAAGACCTCGCGCGTCGGAAAGTCAAGCACGGTGCAGGGCGCCGAGATGTTTTCCTGGATCATCATAATTCCCCAGGAGCGGTGGAACATGCGCAGGGAAAAGGCCCCCTGGGCGCGCGTCACCTGGTTGTGGTAAAGCTCCATGGGATTGATGGAGCGGCTGCCGAACTCGTCGTCTTGAGCGTAGGGTCCGAACACGGACGATAGCAGAACACGGGCGCGAACGCCCTTAGGATGAATCATCATGTCGAGGCTGTTTCGGAGGGTCCGGAGAAAGCGCCCCTCGTAATCTTCAATCTCCATCATACTCTGGACGGAGCCGGCCCGTGCGCTTTTTTTTAGCGATTCCGCGGTCAACAGGCGCGCACGCGTATAATGAATACCTTTGATGCTGAGCGAGAAGTTGAGAGAACACGGCGTCGTCGGCGCCGGCGGCGCAGGGTTTCCCACCTACGTCAAGGCGAACTCGAAGGTGGAGTTCGTGCTGGCCAACGGCGCCGAGTGCGAGCCCCTGGTCCACAAAGACGTCGAGCTGATGAAGAACTTCCCGGCGGAGATCGTCTCGGGAATGGACCTGATGATGAAAGCCACCGGGGCGCAGCGCGGAAAGTTCGGCATCAAGTCCAAGAACACCGAGGCCATCGCGGCGATCGAGCCGCACCTGAAATCCCGCCCCATCGAGATGGTGTTTCTGGGCGATTTCTACCCGTCGGGGGACGAATACGAACTGGTCTACACGGCCACCGGGCGGCTGATTCCCCCCGCCGGCATTCCGCTTCAGGTCGGCTGCGTGGTGAACAACGTCGAAACGCTGTACAACGTCCACGCCGCCAGTAAGGGCGTCCCGGTGACCGAAAAATTCGTCTCGATCACGGGCGCGGTGCGCCAGCCGCAGAGTTTCTGGGTTCCCATCGGAACCAGCTTCCGCGACGTGATCGAACTGGCGGGCGGCGCAACCGTTCCGGAATTCGCGATGTTCGTCAGCGGCATCATGATGGGCTCGCTCTCCTTCGACCTGGATAGCGTGGTCACGAAGACCACCGCCGCGCTGATCGTACTGCCGCGCAACCACTACCTCGTCAGCCGCAAGGGAAGGCCGGAGCCGGAGATGAGCCGGATCGGCAAATCCGCCTGCGACCAGTGCTCCTACTGCACCGAGTTCTGCCCTCGATACCTGCTGGGCTACGAGGTGATGCCGCACAAGGTCATGCGCAGTCTCGGCTTCACGCTGACCGGGTCCCACAACTGGAACCAGTGGGCGCAGCTCTGCTGTTCCTGCGGGCTGTGCACGCTATACGCCTGCCCGGAGGAACTGTTCCCCCGCGAGGCCTGCGACAAGGGCAAAGCCGATCAGCGCGCCGCCGGTATCAAGTTCACCCAGCAGAAGCCCCCCACCGCGCATCCGATGAAGGAAGCCCGCCGCGTGCCGCTTTCCATGCTGAGACGGCGGCTCAAGGTGGAGGAATACGAGACCGGGACCCCGTTCCGCAACACCGGCTTCACTCCCGACCGCGTGCGGATTCCGCTTCTGCAGCATGCGGGCAAACCGGCGCGGCCGGTCGTCGCGCGCGGGGACCGCGTGAAGAAAGGCTCTCTCATCGGCTGCATGGAGGCCGGGGACCTCGGGGCGAACATTCACGCCAGCATCGACGGCGCCGTGGAAACGGTGACCGATGCGTTCGTCGAGATCAAAAGGTAGGAAGCAGTGGCAAGGAATTCAATCGGGTTAATTGAACTGAGCAGCATCGCGGCGGGCTTTCAGGTCAGCGACGCCATGCTGAAGAGCGCCGATGTGGAATTGATGCTGGCGCGCTCGATCTGTTCGGGCAAGTACATCGTGATGGTGCGGGGCGATGTGGGCGCCGTGAAGGCCAGCGTGGATGCGGGCGTAAATGCCGGCACGTTTTCGGTCATCGACAGCTTCGTCATCCCGAACGTTCACGAATCCATTTTTCCGGCCATCAGCGGAACCACGAAGGTCGAGGCGTTTGAGGCGCTGGGCGCGATCGAGTCGTTTTCGGTGGCGTCGCTGATCGAAGGCGCCGACGCCGCCGTGAAGGCGGCCAATGTCCGGCTGATCGAGATCCGGCTGGCGATGGCGCTCGGCGGCAAGGCGTTCGCGACGCTGACCGGCAACGTGGCGGCGGTGGAAGCCGCGGTCGCTGCCGGCGCAGCGGCGGTTGCCGAAAAGGGGCTGCTCGTCAATAAAGTGGTAATTCCCTCTCCCCGCCCCGAGCTTCTCAACGAAATGCTCTGAATCCGCCGCCGCGGCGCGTGCTTCTTCTTACAGCAGCCTCCTATTCACAACTATGATGTAATAGAACCATTTGGAGGCGCCTGATGAAAACTGCTGGGAGAATTTCCGTGAGTATTCTCCTCGCCCTCCTGTTGCTGGCGGCGGGAAGCATCCGAGCCGCCGAACAGGATTTCAAGGATATTGAGCAGCGGGTAACCGAATTTACGCTGAAAAACGGGTTGAAATTCCTCGTGCTCGAACGGCACACCGCGCCCGTGGCTTCCTTCCTGACCTACGCCGACGTCGGCTCCGCCCAGGAAACGAAGGGCATCACGGGCCTCGCGCACATTTTCGAGCACATGGCCTTTAAGGGCACCCGCACGATCGGCACGAAAGACTACGCCAAAGAGCGGCCGGCGCTGGAGGCGGTGGACAAGGCTTTCAGCGCGCTCATGGCCGAAAAACGCAAGGGGCGCCGGGCCGACCCGAAAAAGCTGGCGGAGCTCGAAAAGGCGTTTCGCGCCTGCCAGGAGCAAGCCGGCAAGTTCGTGGAGAAGAACGAGTTTGGCATGGCGGTCGAGCGCGCCGGAGGCCGGGGACTGAACGCCTCGACCGCGTGGGACGAAACCCGTTACTACTTCAGCCTCCCCTCCAATTACGCGGAACTGTGGTTCTTTTTGGAATCCGAGCGTTTCCGCGACCCCGTCCTGCGCGAGTTCTACAAGGAACGCGACGTTGTGATGGAAGAGCGGCGGATGCGGACCGAAAGCAACCCCATCGGCCGGCTGCTGGAGGAATTTCTCCACGCGGCTTACATCGCGCATCCTTACGGCGAGCCCGTGATAGGTCATATGAGCGACCTGGAAAACATCACGCGGGCGGATGCCGAGGCGTTTTTCAAGAAGTACTACAGGCCCAGCAATCTGACCGCGGTGATCGTGGGCGACGTCGACGCCGGGAAAATGCGACAACTGGCCGAAATTTATTTCGGCCGGCTCCCCAGCGGGCCCAAACCCGAGCCCATCCGGACAGTGGAGCCGCCTCAAAACGCGCAGCGCCGCGTCACGCTCGAACTGCAGTCCCAGCGCATACTGCTGATGGGCTATCACAAGCCGGACATCAACGACCCCGACTCGGCTGTCTACGACGCCATCGGCAGCCTGATGAGCGAGGGCCGCTCTTCCCGCCTCTACCGCTCGCTGGTGCGGGACCGCAAGATCGCGGTGCAGGCCGAGGGCTTTCCCGGACTGCCCGGCTTGAAGTACCCGGGCCTGTTTATCTTCTTTGCCGTGCCCGCCCAGGGACACACCAACGAGGAGTCTGAAAAGGCCATCCTAGAGGAGCTCGAGCGGCTCAAAAACGAGCCGGTCAGCCAGGAGGAACTGGACGGTGTGAAGCGACGCGCGCGGGCCAACCTGCTCCGCGGCCTCGACGATAACAGCGCGCTGGCGATGCAGCTTGCCGAGTGGCAGGTGCTCACGGGAGACTGGCGCAACCTGTTCCGCCAGCTTGACAAGATCAACGCGGTAACGCCGGAAGACATACAGCGCGTGGCGAAAACCGTATTCGTCAAAAACAATTTGAACGTGGCCACAATCGAACCGGTACAAACGGCCCAGGTGAAGTAAGGGAGGGGACTCGATGCGATCCATCAAACAGCGGCTATACGTGGGACTGGTTCTGACGGCGGTTGCGCTCGCCCAGCAGGCCCCCAAAATCGAGCCTGCAAAGTCGCAGCCCGCAGCCCGCCGGCCAGTCGCCAGCTACAAGCAGTTGCAGTACCCGCCGATGAACAAGATCAGCGTGCCCGAGCCGGTGCGCTTCCAGCTCCCCAACGGGATGACCGTGTTCCTGGTGGAAGATCACGAGCTGCCCATGATCAGCGTCTCGGCCCTCGTGCGCACGGGCTCGCGCTGGGAACCTGCGGACAAAGTCGGTCTGGCCTCGATCACCGGAACCGTGATGCGCACCGGAGGCACCTCTTCGCGCCCCGGCGATCAACTCGACCAGGAGCTGGACCGGCTCGGCGCGTACGTCGAAACCGGCATCGGCCAGGATTCCGGCAGCGCAACGGTTTCGGTGCTCAAGGAGGACATCGACACCGGCCTCGCCATCCTTGCCGATATCCTGCAAAACCCGGCCTTCCCCGAAGACAAAATCACGCTGGCGAAGATCAACGCGCGCGAGGGCATCGCCCGGCGCAACGACGATCCGGGCGCGATCGCCTCGCGCGAGTTCCGCCGCGTCCTGTTCGGCAAGGACAGCCCCTACGCCCGCGTCCCCGAATACGCCACCATCGACTCGATCACCCGCGACGACCTTGTCGCTTTCCACCGGCAGTTCTTCCAGCCGGAAAACGTCATCCTGGGGGCCTGGGGAGATTTCGACGCCGCCGAAATGCGCGCGAAGATCGAGAACACGCTGGGAAAATGGCCGCGCGGCGGCCGGCCCCAGCCTCCCGTGCCGGATCTCGAACCGGGCGCTTACAACCGCGCTGGCATCTACGCGATCAACAAGGAAGACGTGAACCAGTCCCAGGTGCTGATGGGTTTCATCGGCGGCAAGCGGAACGACCCCGATTATTACGCGCTGACCGTCGCCAACACGATCCTGGGCGGCGGCTTCTCCTCCCGCCTCATGAACCACGTCCGGAGCGACCAGGGACTCGCGTATTCGGTTGGCTCCTCGTGGGCCGCCGGATGGGACAGGCCGGGCTATTTCGTGGCATCGGGCGCCACCAAGTCGGAAACCACCGTCAAAATTATCAACTCCATTAAGGCGGAAATCCGCAAGCTGGCCGAAAACGTTACCGACGACGAGCTGGCGCGCGCCAAGGACGCCATTCTCAAGGGCTTCGCCTTCGAGTTCGATTCCACCGGCAAAATCGTGCGCCGCCTGATGACCTACGAGTACTTCGGCTATCCCAGCGACTATTTGCAGCGCTTCCGCGACAATATCGAGAAGGTCACCAAAGCCGACGTGCGTCGCGTGGCGAAGCAGCATCTCAAGACCGACAACCTTGCCATCCTCGTGCTCGGCAAAGAGAAGGATTTCGACCAGCCCCTGACGGCGCTCGGCAAGGTAACGGCCATCGACATCAGCATCCCGGCGCCGGCACAAACCCCGCTCGCCGCGGCTACCCCGGAGTCTGAACAGAAGGGAAGAGCGCTGCTTGCGGCGGCCCGTGACGCCATGGGCGGCGCCGCGGTCATGAGCGTCAAGGATTACACGGAAACGGGGAGCATGAACATCTCCGTGGGCCAGAACGAAATGGCGATGAAGCGCGAGACGACGCAGAGCCTCACGGGCAAGTTGCTCAACAAGATGGTGACCCCAATGGGCGAGATCGTGCAGGGCTACGACGGCCAGGTGGCCTGGATGCAAACCCCGCAAGGCACCCAGGAAATGCCGGCGTCGCAGAAGGAGGAACTCGACAATTCGCTCTTCCGCGAAACCCTCTGGCTGCTTCAGAACTTCGACAGCGGCTCGCTCACCATCCAGGCGCTCGGGCAATCGGAAGCGGATGGCAAACCGGCCGAGGGCGTCGCGGTAAGCGACCCGGCCGGAAAACGCCAGGTCAAAATCTATTTCGACGCGGCGACCAACCTGCCCGTGAAAAAGGTCTATACGGCTGCGTTCATGGGACCTCCCGGCGAAATCGAAGAGGTCTACTCGGATTACCGCGAGGTGAGCGGGGTGAAGCTTCCCTTCAAAACGCAGGTTTTCCAGAACGGCCAGAAGCGCGCCGAGCAGACCACCACCGAGTTGAAGATCAACCCGGGAGTGCCGGACTCGGCCTACCGGAAGCCGTAAACGCCGAGCCGCACGATTCTCTTGATGGCGCGGCACACGGAACTACCCGCGGCACTTCTCCGTATAAGACCAAGAACATGACCACTACACGCAGAAACCTGATCCTGTGCGCCGCCCTCGCCGCGATAGCCCGCCTTGCCCCCGCCCAAGACGAAGCCGCCGGCATCAAAAGCTTCCTGGAGGTATTCCCTCAACGCCAGACCGTCCGCAGATACAAGCCTGATCCCGTGCCCGAACAAGCTCTCCGGCAAATCCTCGATGCCGCGCGCTACGGCCCCACCTGCATGAACCAGCAGCCCTGGAAATTCCTGGTGGTTCGCGATCGCGCCAAGATCGAGGCCATGAAGAAGCAGACGCTCGGCCTCATCGAGAAACAGTTCGAGTCGTTCGCGGCTGAGAACAAAGACCTGAAGCCCGAGGAACTCAACGCCCGGAAGGAAAGGTCTATCCGGTTCACGGAGGGTTATTTCACCGCCCCTGTGTACGTGGTGGTGCTGGTCGATGCGGAGTCCGCCTGTTCGGAATACGCATTGAGGCACGACGGCCCTATCGCGGCTGCCTACCTGATGCTCGCCGCCCGCGCCTTCGGCTACGGAACGGCCTACCTGACCGACGGGATACCGGATTCGGTGACGCGCGACGTGCTGGCGATTCCGGCACGATACCGGCGCATCTGCATCACACCTATCGGAGTGCCCGATGGCTGGCCCAAAAAGCAGGAGAAGAGAAAGCTGGAGGAAATCGTCGCCTGGGAGACGCTGGAGGGCCATCCGCCCCTGAAGCGCCTGCCCTACAACCCATAGGGGACAGCGCGGGGACCGCTCCGGGCCGCCAGACCCGGCGCGGTCCCGCGGAATGCTACTTCTTCTTGCCTTGCGCGGCCACTGCTTCCATGGCCGCCTTCACCTTCTCGGGGTCGCCGAGATAGTAGCTCTTGATCGGCTTGAGGTCCTGATCCAGTTCGTAAACCAGCGGCATCCCGGTCGGGATGTTCAGTTCCACGATGTCCTGGTCGGAGATGTTGTCCAGGTACTTCACCAGCGCGCGCAGGCTGTTGCCGTGGGCCGCGATGATGACCTTCTTCCCCGCTTTAACCGCCGGCGCGATCGTTTCGTGCCAGTAGGGCAGGAAACGCGCCACGGTGTCCTTCAGGCACTCCGTCAGCGGCAACTCCGCTTCGCTGAGGTCCTTGTACCGCGGATCGTTGCCCGGCCAGCGGGGGTCGTCCTTCTCAAGCGGCGGCGGCGGAATGTCGTAGCTCCGCCGCCAGATCTTCACCTGCTGCTCGCCGTACTTGGCCGCCGTTTCCGACTTGTTGAGGCCTTGCAGACCGCCGTAGTGGCGCTCGTTCAGGCGCCAGGAATTCTGGATCGGAATCCACATCAGGTCCATCTCGTCCAGGATGATCCAGAGGGTACGGATGGCCCGCTTCAGCACGGACGTAAAGGCGAGATCGAAGCTGTAGCCCTGGGCCTTGAGGGTCTGGCCCGCTTCCTTCGCCTCGGCGATCCCCTTTTCGGACAGATCGACGTCCGTCCAGCCCGTGAAACGGTTCTCCTTATTCCACTGGCTCTCGCCGTGTCGAACTAAAACTAGCTTATACATTACTGTCTGAACGCCTTTCTGCCGGCAAACTGCGCCTCGGCCCCCAGTTCCTCCTCGATGCGGAGCAACTGGTTGTATTTCGCGATCCGGTCGGTCCGGCTGGCCGAACCGGTCTTGATCTGGCCGGCGTTGGTGGCCACGACCAGATCGGCGATGAAGGCGTCCTCGGTCTCGCCGGAGCGGTGAGAAACCACGGACGTGTAGCCGGCTTCGGCGGCCATGCGCATGGCGGCCAGGGTTTCCGAGACGCTGCCGATCTGATTCAGTTTGATGAGGATCGAGTTGGCCACGCCCTCGCGGATCCCGCGGGCCAGCCGCTCGGTGTTGGTAACGAACAGGTCGTCGCCCACGAGCTGGATCTTGGAGCCGAGAGTCTCGGTCAGCATCTTCCAGCCCGCCCAGTCGTCCTCGGCCATACCGTCTTCGATCGAAACGATCGGGTACTGCTTCACCCAGTTCGACCAGAACTCGACCATCTGCTCGGCGGTCCGCTCGCTCTTATCGGACTTCTTGAAGACGTACTTGCCCTTTTCCTTAACGTAGAACTCGCTCGAGGCCGGGTCGAGGCAGATGCCCACCTGCTCGCCCGGCTTGTACCCTGCCTTGGTGATGGCCTCGAGAATCACCTGAAGGGCCTCTTCGTTCGACTTCAGATTCGGCGCAAAGCCGCCCTCATCGCCGACCGCGGTCGAGTAGCCCGCCTTCTTCAGCACGCTCTTGAGGGTGTGGAAAATCTCGGCCCCCATGCGCAGCGCCTCGGAGAACTTCGAAGCGCCGTAAGGGGCGATCATGAATTCCTGCACGTCCACCGAATTGTCGGCGTGAGCGCCGCCGTTCAAAATGTTCATCATCGGGACGGGCAGCACGCACGCGCCAGCCCCGCCCAGGTAGCGGTAAAGCGGCAGGTCGCGCGATGCCGCCGCCGCCCGCGCGGTGGCCATGGAAACAGCCAAAATGGCGTTGGCGCCAAGGCAGCCCTTGTTGGGCGTGCCGTCCAGTTTGATCATCGTGCGGTCGATGGCGGCCTGCGCGATCGCTTCCATCCCCATCACCGCGGGAGCGATCTTCTCGTTGATGTTCTGTACGGCTTTCTGAGTGCCCTTGCCGAGATAGCGGGACTTGTCGCCGTCCCGCAGTTCCACTGCTTCATGCTCGCCGGTGGATGCGCCCGAGGGAACTGCCGCCCGCCCCAGGCTTCCATCGGCCAGCCAGACGTCGGCTTCCACGGTTGGATTCCCGCGCGAGTCGAGAATTTCACGCCCTTGTACTTTTACGATTTCCATGTCTTTTAATTGCTCCTTGAAAAGAATGCTACGAAACGGGTACGCCGCCCTGACAGCTACGATGTACCTCGCCTCCGGCGCTTAACCGGATTGTCTGAGTGTGTAAGGTTCCTGCCGGGTGTAGATTCCCTGCTGCTGGCAGACCACCACAATGCCGGAGTCGGTTACCGTGTAGCCTTTCTTCCGGTCCTCTTGAAGATCATAGCCAATTACGCTGGACTCCGGTATCCTGACGCCGGGGCCGATGATGGCGCGGCGGATGCGGCTGTACCGCCCGATATGCACTTCGTGCATCAGGATCGAGCTGTCCACCTCGCAATAGCTGTTCACGCGCACACCCGGGGAAAGCACGGAACGCACCACCCGGCCCCCTGAGATGATGCATCCGCCCGAGACGATCGAGTCGATGGCCACCCCCATCCGGCGGCCTTCCTGGGCGAAAACAAACTTCGCGGGCGGCTGCTGGAGCAAGTGGGTGCGAATCGGCCAGCGCGTATCGTAAAGGTTGAACTCGGGCAGCACGGAAACCAGGTCCATGTTGGCGTCGTAATAGGCCTCCAGAGTGCCTACGTCGCGCCAGTATTTCACGCTCTTGTCGTTCAGGTCGATGAAATCGTAGGCGATCACGCGCGACTTTTCGATGCACCGCGGAAGCACGTCGCGCCCGAAGTCGTGGCTGGAGGAGGGATCCTCCGCGTCCTCCATCAGCGCCCGCTGCATCACCTCGGTCTCGAACAGGTAAACGCCCATCGACGCGCTGACCATGGCCGGATTGAACCGGGAGCGCACCGGATGGCCGTGCTTGGGCTTTTCCTCGAACCCGATGATGCGGTGATTGCTGTCGATCTCCACAACCCCGAAGCGGCTGGCCTCTTCGGGCGCAACTTGTATGGTCGCCAGAGTGATGTCGGCGTTGTGCTGCCGGTGCCAGGCGATCATCTCGTGGTAGTTCATTTTGTAGATGTGATCGGCCGAGAGCACAAGCACCTGCGCCGGATTCTCCGCAATCACGCTTTGCATGTTCTGGAAAACGGCATCGGCGGTCCCCAGGTACCAGTCCTCGTGGACCCTCTTCATCGGCGGGATCACCTCGATGTACTCGCCCAGTTCGGGAGATAGAATCGTCCAGCCGTCCCTGATATGCCGGATCAGCTCGAGGGCTTTGTACTGCGTGAGTACGAGAATCCTGCGGATATCGGAGTTGATGCAGTTGGAAAGCGTGAAATCGATAATCCGGTAAATCCCTCCGAACGGCACCGCTGGTTTCGCGGTGTGCTGCGTGAGCGGGTAAAGGCGTTCACCCGCGCCCCCCGCAAGCAAAATAGCTAGTACGTTTTCCATGAAAAAAAATGACAATCAGCCGCCTTACCGAGTTATAGCAAAACGTTCCGCCGGCCAGCAGCGGTTTAATGGGCGAGTTCTGCTCCGCGCTGGAATGGAGCGGCAGCCGCAAGGCGCATCTGCTTGTGGCCGTCGGTCAGCTCCACATGGATCCGGCCGTCCTCACCCGTACCTCCGCGGCCCTTGAAGGCGTCCCCGGCGGTGATGGCTTCGAGATCCGTCAGCCGGATGCGCGGCAAGCCGCCGGCCGTGGCAAGCGAGCAGGCGCCCGAAAGCGATTTGAATTTTGTGTCCGGATCCAGCGAAACGGACCGCGCCTGGAAAGTCCCCTCAGCCCTGAGGTTTTCCAGCAGTTCGGCGCCGGTGCCGGACGTTTGCAGCACCCCGCGCCCGTCCCAATCGCCGCCCATCCACTCGACAGACCGGAACCGGGCTTCCAGGCGGTAGGCCGGAACGGCGCGCCGCAGGTTAGCGGTAAGCCGGCCGGTCACCACGCCTCCGCTCCATCGCGCCGAAATCTCGGGAATCTGCACGGTCGTGCCTTCCCAACGGATTCGCGCGTGGAACTTTGGAAAATGGCGACGTGCCACCGTCAGCCTGCCGGCTTCGAGCACGCCTTCCGCGCGCAGTCCGGCGAGCCACTCCGGGACCCGCGTCCTGCCCAGCCTCAGCGCGCGCGTGAGGAAACTCTCGTCCCGCCGCAGCGCGGGCATGAGTAGCCGCTCCAGGTCCGCCGCATCCAGCTCGTCCGCTTTAACCGTGAACTGGTGGGGATGGGCGGCCTTCGGGCGGTAACGGTACGTTCCGGCGATCTCGGATGTGCCCAGGCGCCCGCTGAAACGCTCCAGCGACGCTTCCCCGTCCTTCACGACGATGCGGGCGCGGTCCACTTCCAGTGGAGCGCCGAAACCGGGCAGCGGAATCCGCGTGCCTTCCACCTGCACCGTACCCGACCACTCGCCGGAAAGCCCGCCCTGCTGGCGATAGGTGAGCTGGCCCCACCACTTGCCCTCGCGCAAATGCTGGACCAGCGGCACGGCCCCCAACAGGCGCGCCCAGGAAGTGCCGGGCTCGGGGATGCTCATGGACCTCGTGGAAATGACGGCATTCAGCGCCTGGTCGCTCCAGGTGTACGAAGCCTTGAAACTCGCCTGGTCCTCGGGCGATCCGTCGGCGGGAAGCCGGAGCGCGGTCGAGGAAACCAGCACCTGCGCCCCGTCGAACCGAAGTTCGGCGTTTTCCAGCCGGATCACCGGCGAGTTCGGTGTTTTGATTTCAGCGCGCCTGGAAACCAGCGTCCCTTGAATCCCTTTGTCGGGAGAATAGCCCACGACGCCCCTCAAATCGCCTTCCAGTACCAGGCCCGGCGGAAGCGGCTGCCCCATGTGAAAGGCGATTTCCGGAAATGGCGCCAGCGGCAGTCCGTGCATGGACACCAGAACGGCCCAGACCGGCCTGTCCAGGTAGCCCGCAGCCCGAAGCCGGGCGGATACGGGGGCCGGAGCTTCCCCGGCCGGTTGCACGGTTTGCAAATCAAGCGTTTGGGAGACCAGGTCCAGCCGCCCCGCGTAATCGAAGGCCCAACCCGCGCTATAGGGCGGCAACTGGTCCCAGCGGTGGATATCGCTCACCTGCATACGGCCCGTGATGCGAACATCGGAAACCGGCCCCACCATGCGCGCAGTGGAGGCCACCTGCCCGTGAACGCCAACATCGTGCCCGTGAATCAGGCGCACCAGTTCGGCCAGTGAGCTTCTTTCCAGATTGAGCGCCAGATCGACCGTGCCGCCCGTGGCCGGGTCCGGACGCCAGTGCCCGCGCGCCGTGAAGACGCCGAAGCCCAGCGCCCTTCGGTCCGTGCGGGCGGGCTGCCCCTCGAAACGCAGCCGCCATTCCCCGCCCGGCGACGCCGGCGGGACGGCATCCATCGAGGCTTCAATAATGTAGAAAATCGATTTCGTGTTGCCTGACTTGAAGTTGATCCGGCCGCCCCGCACCTGGAACTCCGGCAGCCGGATTTCTTTCGCCGGCCCGGCCTCCGTGGAACCGGGCAGCAGCTTCCCGAAATTCCAGCCTCCCGCCGCGGGCCGCGTCAGGTTCACCCGCGGATTCACCAGCCGCAGCTTCGAGAATTCCAGCCGCCCGGCCCACAGGCTGATAAAATTCACGCGCGCTTCGACGGATTCCACGTAGGCGAAAGGTTCGAGGCTGACTCGCGGGTCCTCGTGAATGACGACGTTCTCGGCGGAGAACCCAGGACCATTGAACAGGTCCAGGTGAACTTCTCCCACTTCTACCCGCCTGCCCAGCGCTTCCTCCAGCCCGGCACGCACGCGGCTGCGGAAACGCGGGGCGTCGATAAAAGGCAGGATGAGGCCGATGGCCAGAACCAGCGCGACAGCCAGGCCGGCCAGCTTCCAGATTGTCTTCTTCCGCATGCTCATCGCGATCCGGCAACCCGGGACAAGTTATCGTACGCCTCCGGGTCGTCCACGTCCAGCAAGACACCGGGGTCATTCACATCCACGTAGATCGCCTGCCCGGCGTGGCGGCGAACAACGTCCCGGGCTTGCGAGCCGGACGGAAGACTCAAGAATTCCTCGATCAACTCGCTCGAGCAGCAGACCGGATGCCCGCGTCGCCCGTTGTAGCGGGGAATCACCAGCGGCGCCCCGCCCTGCTCAAACCGGGCCGCGAGAGCGTCCACCGTTTCCCCGCTGATGGCCGGATAATCCACAGGCGTGAACAGTACTCCGCCCGCACCGGCCGGGACCGCGCGCAGGCCGCACTGCATCGAACTGAGCTGGCCTTCGCGCCAGTTCGCGTTCACAACGAACGCGGCCTCGTCCGCGCGGCGGCAGCCCGCTCGGATCGTTTCCGCATCGTGCCCCAGCACAACCACCACCGGGGAGCAGCGGCTCCCCAAAAGGCCGATCAGGCAGTCCAGAAACGTCTCGCCGCGGTAGGCCAGCAGCGGTTTGGGGCGCCCCATTCTGCTGGAAGCGCCGGCTGCGAGAATGAGACCTGCGAGACTCACTTCAGGAGCGCTTTCAGGCGCTCATTGGCAAACACGGACTTGGAAAGCGCGCGCCAGTTCGATTCCGCGTTGCGCCGCACAGCCACCATTTCAGCGGCTACCGAAATGGCGATCTCCTCCGGCGTGACGGCGCCGATCTCAAGCCCCATCGGCGCGTGCAGCCGCTCAAACGCCGCGCGCGGTATCCCTTCTTTTTCCAGTTCCTTGATTACCGAAATCACCTTGCGCTTGCTGCCGATCATCGCGATATAGCGCGCCGGAGTGCCGACGGCCCAGCGCAGTACCCGCATATCGTCCCGGTGCCCGCGCGTCACGATAATCAAGTAGCTCGATTCGGTGATCTCGAGCCGGGGGAAGATCTCCTCGTAGGTGCCCGCTATCACCTCATCGGCGTCCGGAAACCGCTCCCGGTTGGCGAACGCTTCCCGGTCGTCCACCACCACGGTCGCAAAACCGGCCAGCCCGGCTATCTGCGCAATGCTCTTGGAGATATGTCCCGCGCCGAAGATGTACGCCCGGGGCCGGGGAAGGATCGGTTCCACGAAGATATCCAGTTGGCCTCCGCAGATCAGGCCGTTGTCATAGGCCGCGTCCTGGCCGAGGTTGAAAGTCAGGTGCTTCGGCTGCTCGGTTTTCATCACTTCGCGGGCCGCGTTCCAGACTTCCGCCTCCACGCAGCCGCCGCCGACCGTTCCGGCCATTGAACCGTCCTCACGGACCAGCAGTTTGGCCGTCTGATAGCTGGGGATGGAGCCGCGGACGCCAACGATGGTCGCCAGGGCGCACTTCTGTCCCAGCCGGCGGAGCCGGACCACCTCCTCGTAGACGTCCATCCCGTGGAATTATAACATCCTGAGCTGGCCGGCCTCGGTTTACGACGAAAGCGCTGGCCCCCGCCCCCCTGCCGCAACAAACTTTTCGTAATTCATTGATTACATTTTCTTAAAAGCATGATATGATTCCTTTTCTGACTCATACGTGATTTGTGTCTGGACCGGGTCCGGTCTTCGACCTCGAACTGTGGTCGTCGAGCGCATCCGGTTCACATGCTGAGCCGGCGGATATGCCTGCGCCGTCAGGGCATCAAACCGCCCGCGAAGCGGCGAATTCAGGGACACAGGAACGGCCACGTTATCGTCCCCGGCCTGTTCGGCCCGGGGCTCGACCCGGCCAAGCCGGCCGGCACGGCAGTAGAAAGAAGCGTCGGAATTTTCTGGGTGCGGAGCTGAAACCGTGGCTCTTAAAGCAATGGCCGGTCGAATCACCCTCCTTGCAGCCGGCATAGCGGCGGCCGCGCTTATGTGTGGCTCCGCCGTTGCTCAGCCGCTCGTATCGCTCGAGGCGGCATCCGCGCGCCGGCCGACCGACTATGCGCCGGCGATGGAAGGCTCGGCCGTCACCGTCCAGGGCACGGTCGCATCCCCCGCTATCCATTTTGGGTTCTACACCCACGTTTCGATTCAGGACCGCGCCGGCCGCGGCCTCGTGCTCGAGGGCACCCCCACGCAGCTCAGCCGGCTTCAGCCGGGAGACAGGATCGAAGCTGCCGGAACGGTTGGCCGCCGGACCGGCCTGCCCGTCTTGCTGGTCTCCGGCATCCGCATCCTCTCCAAGGAAAACGCGCCCGCTCCGCTCCGGGTCACGATCGCCGCCCTGCGCTCCTTCACGCACATGGGAGCGCTGGTGAGCGTCGAGGGCCGCATCATCGAAAAAGGCGAGAACACCGGCGGGGAATACCTTCTGATAGGCGATCCCAAAAAGCCGCTGAAGGTCTTCCTGCCGACCGCGATGGCGCGCCGCGGGCCGTCGGGCCTGGCGCGCTTTGACATCGGGGATAAGGTCCTGGTCACCGGCATCGCCGCCCAATACTGCTCGTTCCCGCCGTTCAACCGGCTGTTCCAGGTCGTCGTCCCCGACGCGGACAACATCGTGCTGCTCGGAAAGCGCTGGCTGATCTCCCCCGAGCTGTTCGCGGTGTGCATGGCGGCGCTGATCTTCGCGCTCGGCGTCTGGTGGCTTCGCGAGCGCCGCATGTCCGAGCAGCGCAGCATGGTCCGCACGTTCTACGCGCTTGGCGAGGAGATGACCGGCGCCGGTTCGCCGGCCGAGATCCTCAGGAAACTTTCGGCGGTCCTGCCCGGCGTGCTGCGGGTCTCCGGCGTACACCTCTACCTTTACAATCGCACCGCCAAGACGCTGGACCGCGTGCCGCACGGCGCTGAAAGCCGGCCGTTCTCCCAGCCTGTCCATCCGCCGGAGGGCTCGCTCCCTCTCGGCGCCGCGGCCTGCTTCCGGAACCAGGCCCTGCTGACGATCCCGGAAACGCATCGTAGCCCGTTTTTCCCCGACGGCCGCCGCGGCGAGCTGCCCCGCTCCGTGATGTTCGTCCCCATGTTCGCGGAGACCGAACTCGTGGGCGTGCTCGAGATTTTCGATCTGAAGCCGATGCACGATTTCAGCCCGGACGAGAAGGTGCTCACCCAGCACCTGGCAAACCAGATCGCCCTCGCGCTGCGGCTGATGGAAGAGAAATCCATTCGCGAACAGCTTTCGCGCAGCGAGAAGCTGGCGGCGATCGGACAGCTCATGTCCGGCGTGGCGTCGGAGTTGCGGCTGCCGCTGGAGAACATCACCAAGCTGGCGTCCAGCGTAAAATCGGGCCCCGGCATGTGGGCCGATTTGCGCGAGATTTCCGAGGAGGCCCGCAAGGCATCGGAAATCGTGTCCCGCCTGGTTTCCTTCATGCAGCCGGAGCGGGTGGAGGCCAGGCGCATCGAGCTCAACGGCCTGCTGCGCAGCCTCATCGAATTCCGCAAGCAGGAATGGGAGGCGCGCGGCTTTGAGGTGCGCGACCTGCTGTGCCCGGCGCCGGTCTATGTGCTCGGTTCGCAGGGCCAGCTCGAACGCGTTTTCCTCGACCTGCTGGTTCAGGCCGAGCAATCGCTTGCCGAAGCCTCGGAGAAGAAACTGAGCATCGGCATGACCGTGATGGCCCGGCGCGTCCTCGTCGAAATCAGCTTCGGCGTGAACCCGCTGAAGGGAGCCAGGGAGTCCGAACCGCTGCACGAATCGGTCATCGGCGTGCCCGGCGAGAGCGTATCGCGAGGCATTGTGCGCAGCCACGGCGGCGAGATGCGGCTGGTGCGGGTGGGCGAGGATGAGTGCCGGCTGGAACTGGAATTGCCGATCGCGCCCGCCAAAGTCGCCGCGGAAGCCAAGGGCGCCCGGCCCTTCACCTGCCTCATCGTCGAGCCGGACCAGGGCGCGCGGGAGGATCTGGTCCGGCTGCTTACCAATCGCGGCTGCCGCGTGATTCCCGCCACCGGCGCCGAAGAGGGCATCGAACTCGTGCAGCGGATGCGCTTCGACGTGGTGTTCTGCGGCGTCCGTTTGCCGGGCCTGAACTGGGTGGAGTTCTCCGAACGCATCCGCTCCCAGACCGTTGCCTTCGTGCTGCTCAGCGAAGGCTATGATTACGAGCTTTCGCGCGGGCTGCTGAGCGCGGAAACCCACGTCCTGATGCGACCGTATTCCGAAGACGACCTCGACCAGTTGCTCGAAGTGCTGGAAACGCGCCTCACGGCCGCGCGCGGCCCGCAGATCGTCCGCACGGAAAAGCACGCCATCAGCTTCTAGCCGCCTCCCTGCGCGCGCCGCTCCGCGCAGTAGAATAGAAACCATATGAGACCGAGCGCACTTTTCGTCGCCGCGATGTTTCTTGTTCCGGCGCTGGGAGGAGCGCAGGAGGAGTACAAGGGACCCCGGCCTCCCAAACCGGATGTCCCCTACCTGGTCCACGCCGACACCCTCATCGAAACCGAAGTGCAGGAAGCCAGCGAAACCAAGAAGAAGGACGACTACATCTACACGATCGCCGGCTCCGCCTCACCGGCGCGCACGCCCCTCGCCGAGCCGATCTTCCTCTTGCTTTCCGAGAAGCTTTCGCCGGACTCGCTCGAACTCTACCGCCTGGAGGTGAAGGGCGGAAACCGCCAGGTCACGGTTTCGCCGAACCGCAAGAGAAGCGCCCGCCCGCTGCGGCTGACGGTAACGCGCCTGGCGGACAAACTGTACCGCCTCGAAGTGAACGAGGGGCTCGGGCTGGAAAACGGCGAGTATTCGCTCTCGCCGAACGGCTCCAACACGGTCTTCTGCTTCGAGGTGTATTAGCGCCTTTTCGACTTGCTAAACTCTTTCCATGTTCAAAGGCATCGAACACACGGCCATCGCTTCTCCGGACCCCGAGCGGCTCGCGCAATGGTACGTGGACACTCTCGATTTCGTGATCTGCCACCGCTACGCAGGCAACGTTTTCGTGAAAGCAGCGAACGGATCGATGATCGAGATCATTCCCGCCGAGGGCCCGCGCGCCGCCCAGACCGCGAAGTCTCCCGGCCTGCGGCATCTGGCCATCGAAGTGACGGATTTCGACGCCGCCTGCGGGCAGCTTGAATCCAAAGGAATCCGCTTCTTTGATCCCCCGCGCGAGGTGGAGGGAAACCGGCTGGCGTTCTTCGATGACCCCGACGGGAACATCGTGCACCTCGTCTATCGCGAAAATCCGCTCTGAACCCGCGCAGCAGCCGCAGAGCCGGGTGAAAAGGGCCGCAGCTTTGGCCGCGCTAAAATACAACTGATGCGTGTTCCGATCATCTGCCTGGCGCTGGTTTGCACTTTGCCGGCGGCGCCGGCCGGCGATCTGCTTGCCGCGCGCGACCGCCAGGACCGAGCCGCGCTCGAAAAAGCGGCGCGTGAGGCGGCAGCGGCGGCTGAAAAGCAGCCCAAGGCAGCGGAGGCGCAGTTCCAGGCGGCCCAGGCGCAGTTCTATTTGGCCGAGGTCGCGCTGGAACTGAGGGACCGGAACGCGGCCCGGGCGGCCGCCGAGGCAGGCATCCAGGCCGCTCAGCGCGCCGTCGCGCTCAAGCCGGACTCCTCCGAGTATCACCGCATCCTTGGAGCCCTTTGCGGGCAAGTCATCCCGGCGAACGTGCTGCTTGCGCTCAAATACGGCAACTGCGCGCGTTCATCGATCGAGCGGGCAATCGAGCTCAATCCGAAATCCTCCAAAGCCTGGCTTACGCGCGGCGTAGGCAACTATTATTTGCCGGAGTCGTTCGGGGGAGGCGTTGAACTGGCCATCCGCGATTTCCAGAAGGCCATCGAGCTCGATCCGAAGTCCGCTGAAGCGTATCTCTGGATGGGGATCGCTTTGCGCAAGGCGCGGCGCAACGCCGATGCCCGGAAGGCGTTGGCGAAGTCACTGGAGCTGAATCCGGATCGAATTTGGGCCAAGCAGCAACTGGACAAAACACCGGCGCAGTAGCGGCGGGAGCGGAGGAGACGGGCGCGGCGGCACGTTACGTGTGGCCCGGCGCGGCCATCATCGTCCTCACGCTGCTCACCTTCCTGCAGTTCCCCGGCCGCACCTTCCTGCAATCGGACACGCAAATTTACATGCCGATCCTGGAGCGCCTCGGGGATCCGGCGCTCTTCACTCAGGAACTGCTGGCCCGGCATCCGCACACTTCCTTCACCATCTACGATGAGTCCGCGCTGGTGTTGAGCCGCCTGACCGGCCTCGGCCTGGAAACCGTTCTGCTAGGCGAACAGTTCGTTTTCCGGGCGCTGGGAATTCTGGGCATTTTCCTGCTTGCGTGCGCGCTGCGGCTATCCACGCGGCTGGCGCTGCTGGCGGCGGCCGCGTTCTCTCTCGGCGCTACGATCGCCGGGCCCACGGTGCTCTCCATCGAGTACGAGCCGGTGCCCCGTGCCTTCGCCGTGCCGCTGCTCCTGCTGGCTATCGGGCTGGCGGCCCATGGGCGCGACCTCGGCGCGGGCGCCGCCGCCTCCGTGGCGTTCCTCTATCACCCGCCGTCGGTGCTGCCGTTCTGGATCGTATACTTCGCACTTACCTTGTGGCCCTCCAAGCCGTCCGTCATGCGCCGCCGCATCCTGGGGCTGGTTCCGATTCTCATCGGCGTGATCGCGCTTTTCGCGCTGTCGCGGCTACAAACGGGCGTAAGCGATCCGATGAACTTCTTCAGCCGCATCGACCCGGAACTGGAGCGCCTCCAGCGCATGCGCGCCCCGTACAACTGGCTCTCGATGTGGCAGCCGCAGTGGTTTCTGCACTACACGCTGATGTGGTTCGCGTCGCTGCTGGCATACCGGCGGATTCGGGAATCGGTTTCCCAGGACGTGCGGTTCTTCCTCCTCGGCCTGCCGCTCCTCGGCATGCTCTCCATGCCGGCGGCCTGGCTGCTGCTCGAAAAGTGGAAGTGGATCGTGATTCCGCAGGTCCAGCCCGCCCGCACGCTGCTGTTTGTGACGGTGATGGCGAGCCTGATGGCGGTGGTTGCCGCGGTGAGGGCGTGTGAGCGGCGGCGCTGGTGGGAAGCCATCCTGTGGTTCGCGCTCGTCTTCGCGATTCCCGCAAAAACGTACGTTCCGGGTCTGATTACCGAACCGGACCGCGCCACGCTGCTGGCGCCCGCGCTCGCGCTGCTGGCGGCGGCGGCTGTCTGGGCGGAGCTTCGCAAGCGCCCGTGGGCCCCGGCTTTCTGGGCGGCGGCCGCACTGCTGCCCTTTTTCCTGATCCCCTGGGCCGGAGGTGTGGTCAACTACCCGCGGCTGCACACCCCCGAAATCGATGCGCTCGCGGAATGGGCCCGCGCTAACACATCCCAGGATGCCGTCTTCCTCTTCCCGGACGCCGGACGCGAGCTGTACCCCGGCATCTTCCGCTCCAAAGCGCTCCGCGCCGTCTATGTGGACTGGAAGGGGGGCGGGCAAGTGAACTTCATGCGCGACTTTGCTATGGAGTGGCGCGACCGGTGGCAAAACACCGGCGCGGGCAGATTCAGACCCGAACTCGTACCCTCGTTTCGGGCGCGCGGGATTGACTACTTCGTCCTTAAATCCGAGCACGGACTGAAAGGGCAAACGCCGGTCTGGTCGAACTCCCGCTTTCTGGTCTACGAGCCCTAGCAAGGCCCGCGCGCCCTCTGTTGACTTCGCCGCTCAGCTTCCGGGTTGTGCCTCGTAAAAGCTCAAGGCGTTGTCGCCCTGCTTCAACAGGCGCACGCGTCGAAGCCGACCGTACTCCTCCTTGAGCGCCAGCCGGATGGTGTGCTGCGCGATGACGAGCGGCGGCGGCGCTTCCCCCAGCGCGCGCAGCGCCTGCTCATACTCGCTTTCGAGATCGTACGGCGGATCGAGAAACACGATGTCCGCAGCGAGCCGCCCAAGCACAGGGACCACCTTGCCGCAGATCACCTGCGCCCGCTCTGAGATCCCCAGCGATTTCAGATTTTGCCGGATCACTTCCGCCGCCGCGCGGTTCTTTTCCACAAAGATGGCCCGCGCCGCGCCGCGGCTCAACGCTTCGATGCCGGCCGCGCCCGACCCCGCGTAGAGATCCGCGAACACCACGCCTTTGATGCGCGGCGCCAGAATGTCGAAAAGCGTTTCCCGCAGGCGGTCCGGAGTCGGCCGCAGGCGCATGCCGGGCAGCGTCTTCAAGCGGCGGCTGCGGAATTCCCCACCGATCACGCGCATCGCTTCATCCGACCTCCACCAGCCCGTACCGCCGCTGCCAGTGTGTCTTCAGGTAGTGCATTGCCTGCCGCAGTTCCGGGTCGCTTTCCGGCCTGCCAACGAAGTCCTGCGCCTCCCTCCGCGCGATTTCGAGGATTTCCGAGTCCCGCAGAATGTTGGCGATCCGCAATGCCGGCAGGCCCGATTGCTTCGTGCCGAAAAACTCGCCCGGCCCGCGCAGCTTCAGGTCCATTTCGGCTATGTAGAAGCCGTCGCTGGACTCCACCATGGTGCGGATCCGCTCCCGGCCGGTATCGTTCAGCTTGCCGGTCACCAGCACGCAATAGCTCTGTTCGGCGCCGCGGCCCACGCGCCCGCGCAACTGGTGAAGCTGCGACAAACCGAACCGCTCGGCCTGCTCGATGACCATGATGGTGGCGTTCGGCACGTCGATACCCACCTCGATCACCGTGGTCGAGACCAGAATGTTGATCTCGCCCCGCTTGAACCGCTCCATCACCGCTTCCTTTTCCGACGTGCCCAGGCGGCCGTGAAGCAGCCCGACCTCAAACTGCGGAAACACTTCGGTCGAAAGGTGATGGTGCATCTTCTGGGCCGCCTTCATCGCGTGCGTTTCCGATTCCTCGATTACGGGATACACCACGTAGGCCTGCCTGCCCGCTTCCACCTGCTTCTTGACGAAACTCCAGACCTGCTCGATCCGCTCCTCGGTCACGTGCCTGGTCACCACCGGCTTGCGCCCCGGCGGAAGCTCGTCGATCACGGAGACATCAAGGTCGCCGTAGAGCGTCAGCGCGAGCGTGCGCGGGATGGGCGTCGCGGTCATCACCAGAACGTCCGGGTGCACGCCCTTGCGGATCAGCTTCAGCCGCTGCATCACCCCAAAGCGGTGCTGCTCGTCCACAATGGCCAGCCCGAGCCTCTGGAACTCGACGTCCTCTTCGATCAGCGCGTGGGTTCCCACCGCGATTTTGATCAAACCCTCCGCCAGCGCCCGCTTGAACTGCGCCTTTTCCCCTTTGCGCGCCGACCCGGTGAGCAGCGCCACGGTGTACCCCAGCTTCGCAAACAGGTTTTTCAGATACAGAAAGTGCTGGGTAGCCAGGATTTCCGTCGGCGCCAGCACCGCCACCTGGTAGCCGTTCTCAATGGCAATGATCGCCGCTTCGGCCGCCACCAGCGTCTTCCCGCTGCCGACATCGCCTTGCAGCAGCCGGTTCATGGGCGCGGGCGACTCCATGTCCCGCGCGATTTCCCCCAAAACGCGCTTCTGCGCGGCCGTCGGCTTGAACGGCAGCATTTCCTTGATGCGCTCCCGGACGCGCGCGCTCAGCTCGAATGTGAGCCCGCGTTCGAAGCGCGCCTGCTTGTGCTTCAGCGCCAGGCCGCACTGGAGCCAGAAAAATTCCTCGAAAATCAGCCGGAATTGCGCCGGCGAGCGGAAGTTGTTCAGCAGCGCGGGATCCTCCTCCGGTCCGGGAAAATGGACGGCCTTTACCGCGCTCCAGAGTTCGGGCAGCTTCAATTTCGCTCGGATTGTGGCGGGAAGCGGGTCGGGAAGAGGCGCCAGCGATTCCAGCACGCGCCAGATCAGGCGGCGGAAAATCCGCGTCGTAATCTTGCCCGCCGCTTCGTATATCGGAACAATGCGGCCGGCATGCAGGCCCGCCTCACCCTCTTCGTCCTCGGAAAGAATCTCGTATTCCGGGTGAAGCATCGAAAGCTGGCCGGTGTAGCTGTCAAATTCGACCTTTTCATACAGCGCGATTTTCTGGCCGGGGACGATCACGTTGGCCAGGTATCCCCCGTGAAACCATTTGCCCAGGAGAATCTCGCGCGAAGTGTCGCTGAAGGTGGCCTCAAAGAGGCCCAGGTCGCGGCGCCGGAAGCCGGCGAGCCGGGCGGTCCGCACCTCGGCGATAACCGTGGCCACCTCGCCGGGCGCCAATTCGGCGATGCTCTTGACGTTGGTCCTGTCCTCGTAACGGAAGGGCGTGTAGGCCAGCAGGTCCTCCACCGTTTGCAGACCCTTGGTTTCGAGCGCGGCCGCCCGCGCCGGCCCGACACCCTTCACATACATCACCGGGGTTGATAGGGAAATCTCCGCCAAAAGAGTTATCTTAGCCCTTATGCGATACGCGAGCTTGTTCCTGCTCTTCACACTGGCCGCAGCCGGCGCCGATATCCGCCTGGGAATCGTGGGGACCGATACTTCCCACGCCCCGGCCTTCACCAGCGCCTTCAACAACCCGGCCGACCCGAACTACGTCCCCGGTTTCCGCGTGGTGGCGGCGTGGAAGGGCGGCAGCCCCGATGTCGAGGCCAGCCGCACGCGCGTGGACCGGTTCGCCGAGGAACTCCGCACGAAATTCGAAGTTGAAATCGTGCCGGATATCCCCACCCTGTGCGCGAACGTCGATGCCGTTTTGCTGGAATCCGTGGACGGCCGCGTTCACCTCGAGCAGGCTCGCCAGATCATCGCCGCCAGGAAGCCGATGTTCATCGACAAGCCGCTCGCCGCCACGCTTCGGGATGCGCGCGAGATAGCCCGCCTCGCGCGGCGGGCCGGCGTGCCCTGGTTTAGCAGTTCGAGCCTGCGCTACTCGGAAATCGTGACGTCCCTGGCGGCCCCGGACGCCGACGGCGCCATCACCTGGGGTCCCGGCCCGATCGAAGAGCACCATCCGCTCGAGCTTTCCTGGTACGCGATCCATCCCATTGAAATGCTGTACGCACTGATGGGCCCCGGCTGCCTGGAAGTCTCGCGAATTTCCACCCCCGGCGCGGATTTGATTACCGGGAAGTGGAAAAACGGCCGCATTGGGACCGTCCGCGCCATTCGGCCGTCGAGCGATTACGGCGCAATCGTTTTTCGTGGCAGCGAAATCCGGCAGAGCAAGCCCAGGATGTATTCCGGATACGGGCCGCTGATTAAAAAAATCGCGGAGTTCTTTCAAACGGGAGTTCCACCGGTTCCGAACGAAGAAACCCTCGAAATTTTCGCATTTATGGATGCGGCGCAGCGCAGCAAGGCAGCCGGCGGCCGGCCTGTGCCGCTGAAATGACATTCGCCTGGCCGCGCCGATGGCGGGATACTGGGTTGACATTGGCCAGAAACGAAGCTGCCCGGGACCGGCGGGAAACCGGCCCCGGGGAATGCACTCGGGCGGGCTAAGCCGACTTCTGCAGGACCGGGCGGAGCCTGGGTCCCGCCTGCGCCGGACGAAGGCGGGGCGCCTCCTCGGCGCGCACCGGCTTCGGCGCGGCGCGCCGCGTCGGACCGTCGAAATACTCGTCGAGCGGGAACAAGCTGTAAGGCTCCAGCTCGCGAAACACGCGGCCGAGTTCCTGCTGGATCCTGTAAACCGCGTGGAAAAAGGTGCCTCGTTCGATCTTCAATTTGCGGCAGCAGAGCTTCCAATCGGCGCCGAGCAGGAAATGGTATTTGAAAATCTGGTAATCAAAGTCGGACAGTGTGCGCCGGCTTACCAGAATAAAGTCCGCTATGTATTCCTCATCCTTGCGGCCCCAGCATGTGGTTCTCTCCCGACCGGGGACGAAGTCCATCGAAATGCGGCTCATGTACTTTTCTTTTGTCGCGCAGTGCCGGAAACGGGCGTAACAGGCGCGGAAAATCGCCCGCAAAACACAGTTGCACGGGCGCGTGCGGCCTTTGCGGCCCAGGCGCAGTCCGACTCCATGACACTGTGTGCAGGCGACATTGGCAAGCGCGATTGTATCTGATCGGGTCCATTCCATCTTGATGTCCTCACAAGATAAGGCCTCCCGACTGCTCGGGGGAGGCATCTCAAAACCTGCCTTCAAGGTTACTTGTGCGCCGAAAAGGGTCAACCGCAGGCGGCGTTGTTCAGGGAGAAAAAGACTCGATTAAGGATATTAATCCTGTTTCAGAGTAATCTTCCAGAGACTTAGGAGGAAATACCTAGGTTATATCCGGTTTATTAAAAAAGACACAGAATCGGAAATTATCCCTTTTCCGGGCCCACCTATTTCACAGGGAGATAGGGATCGCGAAAAACGCAAACGCGGGTATGTACTTTGAAACTTTGCGGGGACGCCTCCTCGACTCGGTCAGAAAACGCATCCAGAATGGGGAAGTCACAGAACGGAGACTGGCCGGAATGAGCGGGATTTCACAGCCACACATGCACAACCTGCTGAAGGGCGCCCGCACTCTCTCGCCGGAGATGGCCGACCGGATCATGCGCACGCTGAAGATGTCGGTTTTCGACCTGCTGGTCCCCGAAAACTGCGAGCCGCCGCGCCCGGAAGCGGGCGCCCGCCATCACTGGATGGCGGAAAGACGGCACCGCAACGGCTGGCTCAACCGCGCCGCCGGGACTGTCCCGCTTCGCGGTAAATCTCGAGAACCTGCCTGGCCGTCTGGGACCAACTGAAGCGCCGGGCCTGCTGTTGCCCCTTGCGGATCAACTCCGCCCGCAGGCTCTCGTCCACCAGCACTTCGCGCAGCCCCCGGGCGATGTCGAAGACGTTCTCCGGGTTCACCAGCACGGCCGCGTTGCCGACCACTTCGGGCAGTGAACTGATGTTGGAGGTGACCACGGGCGTTCCGGAGGCCATGGCTTCGAGCGGCGGCAAGCCGAACCCCTCGTAAAGCGAGGGGAAAGCGAAAACGGAGGCGGCCTCGAAGAACACCCGCAGCGCGTCCACCGGAACGAACCCCAGGAACCGCACCACGTCCTCCACCCGCGTCTTGATCACGGCCCGGCGCACCGAGGGGTACTTGGATATCTCATCGCCGATGATGAGCAGACGCAAGTCCTTGTAGGTGGGATGGTTTTCCAGGTCGCCCCGCAGCACGGCGAAGGCCTCCACCAGGCGCGGGATGTTCTTCTGCGGCCGGACCGCCCCGGCATACAGGATGAACGGATAGTTGATCTGGTAACGCTCCAGAATGCGCTGGCGCTCGGCGGGGTCGGTTCCGCCGGCGTCCTGGCGGATGAAGCGCGGGTCGGGCGCGTCGTAGATCTGGCGAATGTGGTCGGCCGGAATGTTCAGAATGTTCTCAACGTCGCGGCGGGTGGCGCCGGACACGGCGATTACCCGCTCGGCCCTGAGCAAGCCCCGGCGGAACAGGTACATCCGCACGCTTCTGCGGAGTTGCCGCCGCTCGTTAAACAGCAGACTGCTCATGTCGTGGATGGTCACCACATACGGCCGCGGCATCAGCAGGGGAACCACGTGGTGGGGAAGATGGATCAGGTCCGGCGCAAGCTCCTTGAAGAAGAAGTAGCACGAATACTGGTTCATCCAGTGGCTGTCGGAGCGCCGGTAGACGGTGGGGATGAAGTTGGGCGGCAGCCCGGCCAGCTCGGGTTCATCGGGCCTGGATACCACCAGAATGTAGGTGTTTTCCGAATCCAGGCCGGCAAGAGCGTGGACCAAGTTGCGGATGTACGTGCCGACACCGAAATCTCCGATGCGCCGTGCGTCAATAACGATGCGAAGAGGCATCTTCCCGGCCTGGTTTTTTCAGCCGCGACCTCCGGCGGGCACCGGGTGCATCTTCCAGGCGTAGAGCGGGAACTTCGCGGCCAATGCCGCCACCCGGCTGCGAACCGCCGCGCGGGTTTCCTCGGAGGCAATGTTGTTCAACACCTCGGCGATCAGGGCGGCCACCTCGCGCATCTCGGCTTCTCCGAAGCCGCGGGTGGTAACGGCGGGGCTGCCCAACCGGATGCCGCTGGGGTTAAGCGGCGGGTTCACGTCGAATGGAATCGTGTTCTTGTTGACCGTGATGTAAGCTTCGTCGAGCGCCTTTTCGGCTTCCTTGCCTCTCAGGCCCTTCGAGAAGATATCCACCAGCAGCAGGTGCGTATCGGTGCCGCCGGACACGATGCGGAAGCCGGCGTCCGCCAGTCCGGAGGCGAGCGCCTTCGCGTTGGCGACCACGCGGCGCTGGTATTCGACAAACTCCGGCTGCATGGCCTCGAGCAGACAAACCGCCTTGGCCGCGATCACATGCACCAGCGGGCCGCCCTGCAGGGCGGGGAACACCGTCTTGTCGATCGCCGCGCCGTATTTCTCACGGCAGAGGATGATGCCGGAACGCGGCCCACGCAGCGTCTTGTGCGTGGTGGAGGTCACGATATCGGCGTACTCGCACGGATTCGGGTGCACTCCGGCCGCCACCAGGCCCGAGAAGTGGGCCATGTCGACCATCAGGATAGCGCCCACGGAGTCTGCAATCTCGCGGAAGCGCCGGAAATCGATGATGCGCGGGTAAGCGGAGCCGCCCGCGACGATCAGCTTGGGCCTGTGCTCTTCGGCCAAACGCGCCAGTTCGTCGTAATCGATTATTTCGTCTTCGCGGCGCACACCGTAGGGCACCACCTTGTAAGTCTTCCCCGAAAAGTTCAAGTGGTGGCCGTGCGTGAGGTGCCCGCCGTGGGAGAGGTTCATACCGAAAATGGTGTCGCCGGGCTGCAACACGGCGGCATAGGCGGCCATGTTGGCCTGTGCTCCGGAGTGCGGCTGCACGTTAGCGTACTCGGCCTTAAAGAGCTTCTTGGCGCGCTCGCGGGCGAGGTTCTCCACCACGTCCACGTAATCGCAGCCCCCGTAGTAGCGCTTGCCGGGGTAGCCCTCAGCGTACTTGTTCGTGAAAACGCTGCCGGTGGCCTCAAGCACCGCCTGGGACGTGAAGTTCTCACTGGCTATGAGTTCCAGGCGGCAGTTTTGCCTGTTCAGCTCGTTCCGGATCGCTTCGTGGACTTCGGGATCCACCTCCGCAATCGGGCGGGCCATTCGGTCCTGATCGGTCATTGTGATTTCTCCTCCAGCATCCCGGAATCCCGCTCCCGGGCGGCGATTTTCTCCAGACGCCTTGAATGGCGCCCCCCATTGAACGAAGCGCTCAGGAATGTCTCAACCAGATGCTGGGCCTCGGCGAAATCGAGGTAACGGGAGCCCAGGGCGAGCAGATTCACGTCATTGTGGGCGCGGGTGAGCCGCACCTGGTCCGCCGACACGCCCACTACCGCGCGAACGCCGGGCACCTTGTTGGCCGCGATACACATTCCCGCTCCGGTCGAGCAAACCAGGATTCCCCGCTCGGCCCTGCCGCACGCCACATCCTCCGCAACGCGGAAGGCGAAGTCAGGGTAGTCGCACGAATCCCTCGAGTGCGTTCCCTGGTCGATTACCTGGTGGCCGGCGGCCTCCAGCATCTCGCGAAGCTGCTCTTTCAAGACGAATCCGGCGTGATCGGCGCCAATCGCAATGGTCATGACGGGGAATAGTCATTCTAACATGCTAAGATTTAATTCTATTTGCGCGTCCTCCGGCCACCGGCGGGAGTACGGCCCCTTCGGAAGGATCGCCTTCCCTCATTGGACACATCATGCGTTGGAGTCGACTTTTTATCCCCACACTGCGGGAAGATCCCGCCGAGGCTGAAGTCGTCAGCCACAAACTGCTGCTGCGCGCGGGCTATATCCGCCAGCTTGCGGCCGGCATTTACAACTACTTGTTCCTGGCGCGGCGCTCGCTGAACCGGATCATCCAGATCGTGCGCGAGGAAATGGATGCCATCGGCGCGCAGGAATTGCTTCTGCCGGCGCTCAACCCGGCCGAAATCTGGCAGGAGTCCGGGCGCTGGGACATCATGGGCAACGACATGTTCCGGCTGAAGGACCGCAACGGGCACGATCTTTGCCTGGGGATGACCCACGAAGAAGTCATGACCGTGATCGCGCGCAACGAGCTGCACAGCTACAAGCAGCTCCCCCAGATCTGGTATCAGATCCAGACCAAGTTCCGCGACGAGCCGCGCCCGCGCTCCGGCCTGATGCGCGTGCGGCAGTTCATCATGAAGGACTCCTACTCGTTCGACATGGACGCGGCGGGCCTGGATCTCGCCTATCAGAAGCACTACGAGGCGTACTGCCGCATTTTCTCCCGCTGCGGCCTCGAGTACCTGGCGGTGGAAGCGCACACGGGCGCGATGGGCGGCAGCCAATCTCACGAGTTCATGGTGAAGTCTCCGGCCGGCGAGGACTGGGTCGTGGAGTGCCCCAAGTGCGGCTACTCGGCCAACCTGGAAAAGGCCGTTTCCCGCCCCACGCCGCCGCAGGCGCCTGATCCCGAAGGCGACCTTGCGCCCGAGGAGTTCCACACGCCCGGCCGGAAAACCATCGCCGAAGTCGCCGAGTTCACCAACCTGCCCGAGACGTCGCAGATCAAGAGCCTGGTGATGGTGGCAAAGGGCGAGCCGGTGCTCGTGCTGCTGCGCGGCGACCATCAACTCAGCGAAACCAAGTTCGCCAGCGCAATAGGGACCTCCGACTTCCGCCCCGCGCACCCGGAAGAGATCGTGAGCTGGTTCGGAGCCGCGGCCGGCTCGCTCGGCCCGGTAGGCGTCAATAACATGCGCATTCTGGCCGATCTGGCGCTTCAGGGCCGCCGCAACATGATCGCCGGCGCGAACCGGGACGACTACCACCTGCGCCACGTCACGCCGGGGGAGGACTTCAAAACTGAATTCAGCGACCTGCGCCACGCGGCGTCAGGCGACGCCTGCATGGAGTGCGGCGGAGAGATCACGCTCAGCAAGGCCATCGAGATCGGGCATATTTTCAAGCTTGGCTACCGGTACTCGGATACGATGGGCGTGCGCGTGCTCAACGCGGAGGGCAAGGAAGTGACGCCCATCATGGGGTGTTACGGCATCGGCATCGAGCGCATCCTGAGCTCGGCCGTGGAGCTGTATGCCGACGCCGACGGGATGGTGCTCCCCGCGGCCATCGCGCCGTTCCACGTCGTGATCACGCCGGTGAATCTCGGCGACGCCTCACAGCGCGAGGCCGCCGAAAAGATTTATCAGAGCTGCCTTGAGGCGGGCCTCGATGCGCTGCTGGACGACCGCGACGAGCGGCCCGGCGTGAAGTTCAAGGACGCCGATTTGATCGGCATCCCGTACCGCATCACGGTGGGCAAGAAGCTCGCCCAAGGCTTGGTGGAGCTGGTAACGCGCCGCGGGAAGCAGACGGCCGAAGTTGAAAACGCTAACGTTGCGCGGTGCGTCGCCGAAAGAGTCCAGCGTGACCTGCGGAACAAAAGTTGACTGGGGCGCGGTGCGCGCCGAGTTCCCTTCCCTCTCGCGCTGGACGTTTCTCGATACGGCGACTTTCGGCCAGATGCCGGTTCGGGCCGTGGAAGCGGTCGGGCGCCATTTCCAACGGCGCGACGAACTGGCCTGCGCCGATTTCCTGGACTGGTTCGACGATGCGGACCGGCTGCGCGGCCTGCTCGCGCGCCTGATCCACGCAGAAGCGACCGATATCGCGTTTATGCCGAACGTGACCGCCGCGCTCGGCCTGCTGATGAACGGGCTGGACCTGCGGCCGGGAGACCGCATCGTTACCTTCGAAAATGAATTTCCGGACAGCATTTATTTCCCGGCGCTGAAGCGCAGCCGCGGCATCGAGTTCATCGAATCCCCCTGGGAGAGTTTTTTAGACGCGATCGACAGCCGCACGCGGCTGGTCCTCTTGAGTGAGGTGAATTACACGAACGGCTTTCGCCCTCCGCTGGAGGAGATTGCGCGGCGGGCGCACGAGCGGGGCGCGGTGCTGTTCGTCGATGGGACCCAGAGCCTGGGTGCGCTCCAGATCGACGTCCGCGCGGTGCAGGTGGACATGTACGCGGTACACGGCTACAAGTGGCTGCTATCGCCGAACGGCGCGGGTTTCTCTTACGTTTCGCCGGAGCTGCGGGAGCGGCTTGCGCCGCACGCGGTGGGCTGGCGCAGCCACCGGGCCTGGCGCAGGGTGGATAGTCTGCACCACGGGCCGCCGGAGTTCACGTCCGGGGCTGAGAAGTACGAAGGCGGCATGCTTTCGTTCCCCCTTCTGTACGCGATGGAAGCCTCCGTGAGCATGATTCTGGAGATCGGGCCGGCAGCGATCGAGCGGCGCGTGATGGAACTGGCCGGCTGTCTCCGGGAGCGGCTGCGCGCGCTTGGAGCGCGGCTGCACGCCGGCGAATCGCCGTACTACCAATCCCCGATTGTCGCGGCGCGCTTCGCCAGGCCAGCCTCGGAGCTGGCCGGAAAGCTCAAGACCCGCGGCGTGCTGGTTTCCGCCCGGCACGACAACCTGCGCGTCTCAACGCATTTCTACAACAACGAGCAGGATATCGACCGCCTGGCCGGGGAGTTGAAGCCGCTGCTGTAAACCGCCGAGCAGGGCCTCACCGCGTTCTTAAGTACTGCTCGCGGCTGCGCCGGATGGCCGCGCGCGCTTCCTGCGGTCCCGCCCATCCGTGCATTTCCGTCCGCTTGTGCTCCAGTTCTTTGTAAATGGCGAAGAAGTGCTCGATCTCCCGCCTGACGTGCGGGAAGATCTGCTCGAACGTGCTCACCTCCTCGAAGCGGGGGTCGCGGTTCGGCACCGCCAGCACTTTCTGGTCGAGCTCGTCCTGATCCATCATGCTCAACACGCCGATCGGCCGCACTTCAATCAGGCAGCCCGTGAAGCTCGGTTGATCCACCAGCGCCAGCACGTCCAACGGGTCACCGTCATCGGCGAGGGTGCCCGGAATGAATCCGTAGTCGCCCGGGTAGAACATGGGGGAGTACAGCGGGCGGTCCAGCCGGAAGATGCCCAGAGCGGGATCATATTCGTACTTATTGCCCGAATGCTTCGGAATTTCCACAATCATCCGAACGAGTTCGGGGCTTTCCGGGCCGGGATCCAGGTCGGAGAGGCGCGGCACGCCCCCAGGGTAGCAGATGTGAAGCCGGCGAATTCAGCTTGACAAGCCCGGGAAAAGAGGATTTAATTCTATTAATCTCTGAAGTGTGTGTAACCTTCAGTTCTGTAAACGGAATCGGCCATTCCGAACACGGCCGTGCCCGGCATCAGCCCCCGGTAGCCCGTTTACAGCAGGCGGCACAGAGGAAGGGCGGAACCTGACCGGCAGGGCGGCCGCATCCTCCAGCGGTGGAAGCCCCGGCAGGGGCGGGACTCTCAGATCCTCGCCTCCGCCCCCGCTGCCTGAGCGCCTATGCGATCCCCGCGGTTGCGACCACCCGTTCGGGCTCGGCCCAGGTGATCAGGTCCGGCAGAAAGTCGGCCGTCAGATTGGGATGGTAGGGGCGCACGCGGACCGTAAAGCCGTGCAGCCCGCTCCGGGAGCAGTGCACGCCTTCCGCTTCAAACACGCAGCGGCCGCCGGCGTCGCGTCCAACGGGTTTCATCGGCGCGCACCGCGCGTCGACAATCTCTCCCGAGGGGCTCAGACGGCCCAGGTAAAGCTCGACGGCGACATCCTCCGGCTTCAGCTCGCCGAGGCGGATGTGCGCGCGCGCCTTCATGGATGCTCCTACCGGCAGCGCATGCCCCGGGCCATCCTCGACCGCTTCGATGCGCACCTGCGGCCAGCCCGCCTGCACCCTGGCGATGAAAGCCGCGAGGCGCCGCGCCTCGGCTCCGCCTTCGGCTTCCAACCTGCGAAACCGCTCATGCGCCTTCAGGTAGAACTTCGTGGTGTAGTCGCTCACCATCCGGTGCGTGTTCACGAAATAGCAGAGCGAGGCGATGGAGGCCTTCATGCGCGCGACCCACTTGCGCGGGATGCGGTCCGGCCCGCGGTCGTAAAAAGTGGGGATTACCTCGCGCTCCAGCAGGTCATAGAGCGCTTCCGCTTCGACCTGGTCCTGATAGTCCCGGTTTTCGTAAGTCTCGCCTTTGCCGATGGCCCAGCCGATTCCTTCGGGCGGGGCCGGAAAGCGCCAGACCTCGTCCCACCATCCGTCCAGGGTGCTCACGTTCAGCACGCCGTTGGCGGCGGCTTTCATGCCGCTCGTGCCGCTGGCCTCGAGCGGCCGCAGCGGGTTATTCAGCCAAACGTCCACACCCTGCACGAGGTAGCGCGCCACCGCCAGGTCGTAGTCCTCCAGAAACACGATGCGGCGGCCGAGTTCCTTCTGGCGTGAAAGGTTGACGATTTGGCGGATCAACTCCTTGCCGGCTTCGTCGCGCGGGTGGGCCTTGCCCGCGAAGATCAACTGCACGGGCCGCGCCGGGTCGCTCAGAATGCGCTGCAAGCGATCGAAGTCGCGAAGCAGCAGCGTGGCGCGTTTGTAGGTGGCAAAGCGCCGCGCGAAGCCGATGGTCAGCGTATCGGGATCGAGCACCTCGCCGGCGGCCTCGATTTCCTGCTGCGACGCTCCGCGGCGGATGCGCTGCGCCCTCACGTGCTCGCGCGCCCAGGATACCAGGCGCTCCCGCCGCCGTTCGTGCGTGCGCCAGAGCTCCTCTGCCGGGATCGAGTAGACCCGGCGCCAGACGTCGCTGTTGGCGGGTTCCTCGCGCCAGCTCGGCCCGAGGTAGCGGTCGTAAAGCTGGTTCATCTCCAGCGAAATCCAGGAACGGAAATGCACGCCGTTGGTGATGTGGCCGATCGGCACCTCTTCCACCGGCACGCCCGGCCAGATGGGCTGCCACATCCGCCGGCTGATTGCGCCGTGCAGGCTGCTGACCCCGTTCCGGCAGGAAGCGAGCCGAAGGGCGAGCACCGTCATGCAGAAATCGGTGTCGCCGGCACTGCGCCGGCCCAGCGCCAGAAACTCCTGCATGGTAAGCCCGAGGGCGGAGGCATAGCCGCCGAAGTAGCGTTCCATCAATTCCGGCGAAAAATAATCGTGGCCGGCTTCAACCGGCGTGTGGGTGGTGAACACCAGCCCGGCGGAAGCGAGTTCGCGCGCCTCGGCGAAGGACATGCGCCGGACTTCCATCAGCCTGCGGATGCGCTCCAGGGCGAGGAAGGCCGAGTGCCCTTCGTTCATGTGATACACGGTCGGTTCCAAGCCCAGCGCTTCGAGCGCGCGGTAGCCACCGATACCCAGCACGATCTCCTGGCGAATCCGCATCTCGCGGTCGCCGCCGTAGAGCTGGTCCGTGATGTCGCGGTCCTCGGCGCGGGGATTGCCCGGGAAGTTGGTATCCAGCAGATAGAGCGCCACCCGGCCTACCTGCGCGCGCCACACCTGGGCCCTCACTACGCGCCCCGGAAAATCCACTTCCACCACCACCGGCTTGTTGTCCCGCCCCAGGGCCAGACTGACCGGGAGGTTATGGAAGTCATTGTCCGGGTATTCTTCCTGCTGCCAGCCCGCCTGGTTGAGATACTGGCGGAAGTAACCTTGCTGATACAGCAACCCCACGCCCACGAGAGGAATGCCGAGGTCGCTCGCCGACTTCAAATGATCGCCGGCCAAAATCCCGAGGCCGCCCGCGAAAATGGACATGCACTCGGTCAAGCCGAACTCGGCTGAAAAGTAGGCGATGAGAGGCCCGTCCGGCCCCGGGCAGCATTTTTTCTCGTACCACGACGGCTCGGAAAGGTAGGCCTCCAGTTGCTTCTCGACGCGCTGCAAGTGGGCGAGAAAAGCGTCGTTTCGGGCAGCCTCTTCGAGCTTGTCCTGCTCGATCGCGCCCAGCATGAAAACGGGATTATGGCCGCTGGCCTCCCACAGGTCGCGATCGAGACGCCGGAAAAGCTCGATGGCTTCGTGGTCCCAAGTCCATCGCAGGTTGTAAGCAACCTGGCGCAAACCCTCGATTCGGGAAGGCAAACAGGGGATCACGCTGAAGGTCCGAATCGGTAGCATACCGTCCTGAATGCTATGACATCCGGCGCACAAAGATCAAGTTTTCCAGGAAAAGCTTGAGGTGCGCGGCCCGTCGGCGAAACTCAGGAGCCGGCCGTTTGCACTGCCAGACGCCGCGCACGCGCGGCGCGCAGCCGGTCGCGGTATTCCTGGACCAGCGTGGCAAACCCGGCCCAGTAATAGCCGGCCACGAACAACAGCAGGAACGGCAGCGAAAGGAAGTTGTTCACGTCGATGGCATACAGCACCATCGCGAGAAAATAGGTGCCGATCGCGATCTCGATGAACGGAAGCAGGCCGCTTTTTCGGCGATAGGTGGCCGTCTCGGCGCCGGCCTGCCGCCCGTCAATGGCGTACTTTGGCGTTCTGACGAAACCGGTTCTCACGCCCAGCAGCGCTTCCAACACCGCACGCGTATTGATCACCGTGAGGCCCACCCCGAGCGCCAGCAATGCGGGCAGCAGAAAGATCGCGCGCTTCCATTGACGCGGGTACAGCTCGCGCTGCGCGAGCACGTAGAACACCGAAATCGACCAGAACGAGGCCACAATCAAGGGCAGGTCGAGAAACACCATCTGGAACCAGCCCATGTAGAACCGGACGATCATCACCGGCAGCAGGAGCGCCGCAACCACCGTCATCATGGGATAGGTGATGTTCGGGGTGAGGTGCATCACAGCTTCGAACTTCACGCGCCAGGGGATGCCCGCGCGAAGGATGGCCGGCAACAGCTTTTTCGCCGTCTGCGTGAGGCCCTTGGCCCAGCGCGACTGCTGGACCTGGAAACCGTACATCTCCACCGGCAGTTCCGACGGGCACTCCAGCCCCGGCAGATAAACGAACTTCCAGCCCTTCAACTGCGCGCGGTAGCTGAGGTCCGAGTCCTCGGTGAGGGTGTCGTGCTGCCAGCCGCCGGCGTCCTCGATCATCTTTCGCCGCAGGATGCCGCCGGTTCCGTTGAAGTTGAAGAAAAGCCCGCGCCCGAAGCGCGCCCCGTGCTCGAGCACGAAGTGGCCGTCAAGCAGCATGGCCTGGATCTCGGTGAGCACGTTGAATTCGCGGTTCAGATAGCTCCAGCGCGTCTGCACGGCGCCCACCTCCGGGTCGGCAAAAAAGTGCACGGTGCGCTGGAGGAAATCGGGCGGCGGCACGAAGTCGGCATCGAAGATCGCGATCAGTTCGCCGGTGGCCGTCTTCAGTCCTTCCTGAAGAGCGCCCGCCTTGAACCCCTCGCGATTCGCGCGATGGTGATACTCGATGGGAACGCCTGCGGCCCGGTATCGCGCCACCAACCGCTCGGCGAAAGCATGGGTGTCGTCGGTGGAATCGTCCAGCACCTGGATCTGAAGCAGGTGGCGCGGATAGTCGATTTTCGAGACCTGCTCGATCAGACGTTCCACCACAAACCGCTCGTTGTACAACGGCAACTGGATCGTGACCGGCGGCAATTGCTCGAGACGGACGGGGGCCTCCCGCGGCAGCTTTTTCCGGTGTTTGAAATACGTCCGGATGACCTCGTAGCGGTGAAAGCCGTAAACGGAAAGAATGGCGAGCAGGCCGAAGTAAGGAATCAGGATCGACCAGTCAAACCACTCAAGCTGGTGAATGCCGCTGAACGTATTGTCGAACAGCGCCCGCTTTACTTGTTCGTATGGGCTAAGCGCCAGAAAGAACGCGGGATCGAAGATAGAAACCATGTGACCGGCAAACACCATTGTACGCAGCCGGGGGCTATTGTACATCAACTCCGGCATGGTGTGCCGGATTTTAGTCCCCGTAAGCCAGCGTCACAACCGCCTGCGCCTCGGCGGAACGGCCCTCTCCCACCGGACCCAACCGCTCGGCGGTCTTGAACTTCACCGAGACCCGGGAAACGTCCAGACCGAGCGCGGCGGCGAGGCTATCGCGGATCGCCGCCCGGTAATCTTTCAGCTTCGGACGCTCCAGGATGACCGTAGAGTCCACATTCACGAGGCGGAAGCCGCGGTCAACCGCCAGCGCCAGGGCGTGCCGGAGGAAAGCGAGACTGTTGGCGCCCGCCCATCGCGGATCCGTATCCGGGAAGTGCATGCCGATGTCGCCGAGGGCCGCCGCCCCGAGCAGGGCGTCGGTCACTGCGTGGGCGAGCACGTCGGCGTCGGAATGGCCCTCCAGCCCGAGTTCGGCCGGAATCCTCACCCCGCCGAGGATTAGCGGTCTTCCGGGCGCCAGCCGGTGCACGTCCCAGCCGATCCCGGTACGATATTCAGGCACTTAGGAGGCCTTCGTGTGCGCCATTTCCTCGGACAGGAACAGCTTGGCCAGGTCCATGTCCGACGGCTTGGTGATCTTGATGTTGCGGTCGCTGCCCAGTACGACGGAAACCTCGACCTTCTCGAGCCGCTCGACCAGGCTGGATTCGTCCGTGCCGACGAAGCCGTCCTCGCGCGCGCGCTGAAAGGCTTCTTTCAGAAGGGAATAGCGGAAAACCTGGGGCGTCTGGGCGAGGGTGAGCCGCTCGCGCGGGAGCGTGCCGTGAATCTTGTTCTTGCGCACCTGTTTAACGGTGTCCACCGGGATGATGCCGACGATGGCGGCGCCGGTATCCTCCGCCTCCTCAATCACCTTCTCAATGGTCGCCCGGTCGATAAAAGGCCGCACGGCGTCATGCACAGCCACCAGGTCGGTGTCCGGTTCCAGGACCGCGAGCGCGTTTTCAACGGATTGCTGCCGCGAATCGCCGCCTTCGACAAGCTGGATGGGGACAGGCAGCGCCTCCTGCCGGAGCAGCCCGCTGAACCATTCCATATCCTCGGGGCGCAGCGCCACGACGATCTTCGTCACCCTGGGAACCGAAACGAATTTTCTGATCGTATGCAGCAGGATGGGCGATCCATCCAGCAGCATGAACTGTTTGCGGCTGGTGCCGCTCTTTTCGGCCGAACCGCGCCCCATGCGCGTGCCGAAACCTGCCGCGGGGATTATGACCGCTACTTTCATCTTCGAGATTGATTGTATCCCTAAACCGTAGCTGCGGTGGGGGCCTTAGCCGTTCGGGGGCGCCGAAGCGGTGGCCGTCTGCTCGCGCCGGTCGTGTTTGTCGGGGTGCTGCGCCTTGTCGTAAACGGTGTGGATCCGCTCGTCGAAGCGGCCGAAAATCATCTTTCCGGCTGTGGTCTGAAGCACGCTGGTCACGGTGATATCGATGGTTTTCGAAATCAACCGCTTGGCGTTATCCACCACCACCATGGTGCCGTCGTCGAGGTAGGCCACGCCCTGGTTGTATTCCTTGCCTTCCTTCAGGATGAAGACGCGCATGGCTTCGCCCGGCAGGACGATGGGCTTCAACGCGTTCGCCAGCTCGTTGATGTTGAGCACCTCGACGCCGTGCAACTGGGCCATCTTGTTCAGGTTGAAGTCGTTCGTCACGATCTTGCAGTCGTAAACCTTCGCCAGCTCGATCAGCTTCATGTCCACGTCGCGGACGTGCGGGAAGTCGTCCTCCAGAATTTGAACGTTCAACTGGGCCATTTTCTGGATGCGCTGGAGGATGTCCAGCCCGCGGCGGCCGCGGTTCCGCTTCATGGAATCGGCCGAGTCGGCCACCAACTGCAACTCCCGCAGGACGAACTGCGGGATCACGATCGTGCCGTCAAGAAAACCGGTCTCGGCGATGTCGGCGATGCGGCCATCGATGATTACGCTGGTATCCAGAATCTTGAAGGCCTGCTTGCCCGACTTCTCGCCGCCGAACACGCCGCCGAGAGCGGCCAGGTTCAGCAGCTCGCCCTTGTTCGCGCCCACAACCAGGCCGATGTAGGTCATCCACAGCAGGATCAAAATCTCAACGAATGGCAGCACGGGGTGGTTCGGCTGGAGCGCCCACTGCAGCACAACGGCCATCAGCACGGCGCCGACAATGCCCAGCAGGGAGCCTATGGCGGACCCGATCAGCCGCTTCAGGCTGACCTCCCGCACCCGCATTTCAAAGAGGACGATCCCTATTCCCAACGCCAGCCCGGCAAACCCACCGGCGACCCGCTGGGGCAGCGTCAGCTCCCCGGCAGCCTGAAAGGGAGAAAGAAAGTAGCCGACCACGCCGAGAAGCAAAACAAAGAAAACACGGATAATCAATATATTCGTCATCAAACACCTGCCTCATCCTCTGCCGGCCTGACCCAAGCCAACGGAGCGGACCTTTTCGCTAATCGCCCGCTCAAGCCGGCACGGATGCCAGCCCTTCCGCCTTGCCATAAGGCGAAAGGTATGAGCTTAACTTGCCGCTATCGCGGCAGAACAATCGGGACTGCCCCGCCAATTACTCTGGCGGGAGATAAAAATTAATAAACTGTAACTTTCTATCCCGCGGGTTGAGTATACCACTATTCGATGCAGGATACCACGAAATTTAGAGCAGGCCTTCCAGATGTTGCAGATAACAGGAGTCTTTGAGGGGTTCCGAGGGGGACTCTAGGATCAGGCCCTCCGCAGGATCCCCTGCGCAGGGCTGTCAATTCAACCAGTCCAGACTGACGGTTATAGAGCCTTTGCAAGTTCGGCTGCGAACGCGCTCTTCGGCGCATCCTGACCGGCCTTGCCTTTCTTCGAGTGCCGGCGGCCGTGTTGCGCTGCCCGGCCATCGGACCTCATTTGACCTTTGGGTTTCGGGGGTTGAGCGGGGTTGGCGCGAAGCAATTTGCCTTCCAGCGGCGCGCGGTCGAAACGGCGAATGATGGCCTGCATCTCTTCCTGATTCGGCGCGTCGATGAAAGCGAAACCTTTGGATTCCTGAGTTTCGGGATTACGAATCACCTTGATAGCGTCAGCGACGAGGGATTCCGAAGTGAGCCAGGATTGAATGTCATCCGCGGTCACCCAGGCAGGAAGATTACCAAGAAAAACTGTAAAACTCATTGATGAGTATGTTAACTCCGTTGGTTGGAATTTGGGGGAGCAACTCGTGGGCGTCCGTCCTTCTTGATCTTAACAAAGGCACACCACGGTTGCAAAGGCCGGCGCGCGGATTCCCGGCTTTCTTTAATTCGAGAGACGTGTGACCACGCCGTCCGGGTACACCGCGCGCCGTAGTTCATTCCTCCGCGCTTATTCCAGGTTGACGGCGCGGGCCACTTTCACCGCCGGGTGCTTCTTGAGCTGGGCGATGACGCTGTCGGGAACGCCCCCGTCAGTCTCCACGACGGCGAGAGCTTCCAGAGGCGCGCCCGGCTTGAGCGGGACATCGCGGCGGCCGAGCGAAAAGTTCGCGATGTTGACGCCGTTCTGTCCGAGCACGGTCCCGACATGGCCGATGACGCCGGGCACGTCCTCGTTCTTCATGAACAGGAGGTTGCCTGCCAGCGGCGCCTCGCAATAGATGCCGTCCACATGCAGGAGGCGGGGCTTGCCGAGGACAAGCGCGCCCTCGACGGTGATCGAGCCGAGGTCGGTCGCCAGCTCCAGGGTGACCGAGTCCACATGGGACGCCTTACTCGTGTGGCGCTCCTCGACCGCCAGCGCGCGCTGGGTGGCGAGCTGCATCGCGTTGACCAGCGTGGCCCGGTGAGACAGCCACCGGTTCAGCAAGCCGACTAGGCCGCCGTTGCGGATGAGGTGCGTGCTGCCGTCGCCGATCTTACCCGAGTAAACAAGCCGCACGCCCTTGGGATTTCCCACGGCGATCTGGGCGGCCAGGCTGCCGAGGCGCTCCGCGAGCCCGATGTACGGGCCCACGGTGCGGTACTGTTCGGGGGTCAGCGCCGGCATGTTCACGGCGTTGATGGCAACGCCGTTTTTCAGGTACTCGACGATCTGCTCGGCGATGCGAACGCCGACGATCTCCTGCGCCTCTTCGGTCGAGCCGGCGATGTGGGGGGTCGCCAGCACGGTGTCGAGCGAGAGCACCGGCAAATCGGGCGGCGGCGGCTCCGGCTTGAACACGTCTAGCGCGGCGCCCGCGACCTTGCCCGAGCGGAGTGCGTCCACCAGCGCCTCCTGGTCTATCATTTCGCCGCGAGCGCAGTTGATGATGCGGACGCCGGGCTTCATTTGCTCGAAGGCCTCGCGCGAGAGCACCTTCTGGGTCTCCGGCGTAAGCGCCATGTGAAGCGTGATGTAGTCGCTTTCGGCCAGGAGTTTCGGGAGTTCGACGAGTTCCACGCCAAGGTCGGCAGCGGTCTGCGGGTTGACGTAGGGGTCAACGGCCAGAATGCGCATTTCGAACGCGAGCGCCCGCCGGACGACCTCGCGGCCGATGCTGCCCAGGCCGATGATGCCGAGCGTCTTGCCGCGAACCTCGTTGCCGAGGAATTTTTTCTTCTCCCACTTGCCGGACTTGGTGGAAGCGCTGGCCTGCGGAATGGACCGCGCCAGGGCCAGCATGAGCGCGATGGTGTGCTCGGCGACCGAAATGGCGTTTCCGCCTGGGGTGTTCATCACGAGCACGCCCGCCGCCGTGGCCGCGTTCAAATCGACGTTATCCACGCCGACGCCCGCGCGCCCGATTACGCGCAGTTTCGGCGCCTTCTCAAGCACCTCCTTGGTGACCTTGACCGCGCTGCGGACGATCAGCGCGTCCGCCTCCGCCAGACAGTTCAGGTACTCCTTCGGGCTGGAAATCATGACGTTCCACCCCGGCTGCGCCTTCAGCAATTCGATTCCGGCTGCTGCCATCGGTTCTGCGATGAGGATGTTCATGGATTGCCTCCTATGAAACCACCGCCTTGGGCAGCGCCGCTTCGGCGTAGACCCTCTGAACCGCGGACACTCCCGTTCCAAAGGTAACGGGGCGCCCGTTGGCAGCCAGAATGAGTTCCAGTTCCGCGATGACGGCGAACAGGTCGGCGAAATCGAAATAGCCGAGGTGGGCAATGCGGAAGATCTTGCCCTTCATCGTGCCCTGCCCGTTGGCGATGATTGAGCCGAACCGGTTCCTAAACTCCTTAACGATGATGCCCGAATCCATTCCTTCCGGCGCTTTGACGGCCGTAACCGAGGAGCCGGGCGAACCGGGCGCGAACAGCTCCAGTCCGAGGGCGAGGGCGGCTTCGCGGGTGGCGCGGGCCAGCAGTTGGGCGTTTTCGATCAACTTGTCCATGCCGAACTGCTTGATGTATTGGAGCGCGGCTCCGAGGGCGAGGATCAGGCTGGTGGAAGGCGTCCAGCTCGACTCGCCGGCATCGGCGCTCTTCTTTTCCTTCTTGAGGTTGAAATAGTAGTGCGGCAGGTTGGAGGTTTCAGTGAAGCGCCAGGCCTTGGGGCTGATGCTCATAAAAGCCAGACCGGGCGGGATCATGAACGCCTTCTGCGAACCGCCGATCACCACGTCGAGCCCCCAGCCGTCGATATCGAGCGGCATGGTGCCGATGCCGGTGATGGCGTCGATGACGAAAATGGCGTCCGTCTTGCCGACTACCTGAGCCATGGCGCGCACATCGTGCGCCGCGCCGGTCGACGTCTCAGAAGCCTGCACGAAGACGCCGCGCGCTCCGGGGTTGGCGGCCAACGCAGCTTCCACCCGTTCGGGGGAAACCACGTCGCCGTATTCGGCCTTGAGCACGGTAGCGTCAAGCCCGAATGCCGAGGCGATTTCAACCCAGCGTTCGCCGAACTTTCCGGCCGAACAGACGATCACCTTGTCGCCGCGCAAAAACAGGTTCGAGACGGCGGCCTCCATGGCTCCGGTGCCCGATGAGCTGAACACCAGAACGTCGTTGGAGGTCCCCAGCACCTCTTTCAAGTCCTTGAGAGCGGCCCGGTAGACCGTACGGAAGTCCTCAGTCCGATGATGGATGTCCGACGCCATCATCGCCTGCAAAGAACGGGGGTACAGAGGGGTTGGCCCCGGCGTGAGGAGACGTTGCTTTTTGATGTGCATAAGACCTGTGAATTCATTAGAATATCAAAGTCATGACGCTCCTCGAACGGGTACAAAAGGACATGACCGAGGCGATGAAGGCCCGAAACGAATCCCGCCTCAGCGCGCTGCGGATGATCAAGGCCGCGCTGAAGAAGCACGAAGTGGATTCGATGAAGCCGCTCGACGAAAAAACCGAGTTGCAGGTGCTGAATACGCTGATCAAACAGCGCAGGGAGTCGGCGGAGGCGTTCCGGAAGGGCGGCCGTCCCGAGCAGGCCGCGCAGGAGGAAGCCGAGCTGAAGTTGATCGAATCCTACATGCCCGCCCCGGCAAGCGATGAGGAGATCGAGGAGGCAATCGCGCAGGCGCTGGCCGAAACCGGCGTGACGAGCCTGAAACAGATGGGCGTGGTGATGAAGGCGGCCCAGGCCAAACTGGCCGGCAAACGCGTGGACGGAAAAGCGCTCAGCGACAAGGTACGTGCGCGGTTATCTTAGTTGTCCTGCACTCGTATACCCGAACTCCCGTTAACAAGTGAAAAATCCGCTCTTTTCTGAGCAGCATCGAGGGCGGCATGCATCAAAAGAGAGAGGGCAAACCGAAATTCGCTGATGCATACCAGAGCCCTGTCGCAATCAAGAACAAATCTCAGACGGGAGGATAAAGAATAATAATGCCAGCACTCAAGGGCACAAAGACCCATGAGAACCTTAAGGCCGCGTTCGCCGGCGAATCCCAGGCCAACCGCCGGTATCTGTATTTCGCCAAGCAGGCCGACGTGGAAGGCTACCCGGAGATCGCCGGGCTGTTCCGCGACACCGCCGACGGTGAAACCGGCCACGCGCACGGCCACCTGGATTACCTGAAGGAAGTGGGCGACCCGGCAACCGGTCTTCC
>JBLNCW010000109.1:0-18515 GCA_050261015.1 Rhodospirillales bacterium
CTACGTTTCTGCTCGGCTCGTTCGACGCCCAGGACTTCGGCGGGAGCTACAAGTACGGCAGGTTCTACGGTGGGTCCGGCGTCAACGATTCAGTCGCCGGCGGCAGCGTGCTTGCCGAGAGCGCGGTCCCGGAACCTGCTACCGTTGTGCTCATGAGCGCCGCGGCGGCGGTCCTGGCTCTTCTCGGGAACCGATTCGCGCGGCGCTGCTCGTAGCGCCGCAATCCGGTTCGGATCGGCCGGACCGCTGCACAGGTGAGATCGACGCTCACCTGGCTCCGGAAGGGAGCGGCTGAGGCGAGCGAGTAGGCCCGAGGACACGAAGACGTCCGGACTTGTCGAAAACGATGCGATCGATGTTCATAACCCGAGCGCCCCTCGGATTGTTCGGGTCGGCGTGCGAATGGTATACGATGAACATCTCCTTGCCGTCGGGCGACATTGCAATCGAGTTGTGCCCGGGAGAGGAAACCCCGATCTCGAGTTTGCTGGCCAGCACGGGATTGTCGCGGCTTTTCACCCAGGGGCCGAGGGGTCTGTCAGCCACGGCGTACCCGACGCCATATCCCGGTTCGCCTGTGTTGTTCGCCGAATACGTCATGTAGTACTTGCCATTGTGTTTGAGCACAAAGGGCCCTTCGTTGCACCGGTTTTTGGCCCAGTTGATCCGCTCCCACGGCTGGCTGGCTTCAAGTAGTTTGACAGGCTCGCCTTCGAGCTTCGAAAGGTCTGCTGCAAGCCGGGCTCCCGAGATGTACCCGAACAGATAGCCATCTTTTTTGCCGTTCGGGCTGAAGTACACATAGGGCGTGCCATCCGAGTCCACGAAGATATGCGCATCGATAGCTGAGTAGCCGGCGTCAAACCACGGCGCATACAGGTCCCGATATGGTCCCTCGGGCCTGTCACTGACGGCAAGAGCGACCAGCATCCGGGCGGGATTCGATCCGCGGACGCGCCCGCTGTAAGTCATGTAGAACTTGCCGCGATAGAACTTCACCTCCGGCGCCCAGAAATTGGCATCCGCCCATGAAGTCTCAGTTTTCCGCCAGGCCCATCCACCGGGCTTCCAGTGCACCAAGTCCTCGGACGTGTAGTACTGGAACCCTTCGTTAGACGACGTCGTGCCGAACAGGTAGTACTTTCCCTCGTGCTGCAGCACAAAGGGGTCGCCTATGCGAATCGGCGCATCCCCCACGGGATTTGTATAGGTCCCCTGTGCCCCGGCGAGCAGCGCAGAGCACAGGGCGAGGCATGTAGCCTTTATTAGGAACCAGCGGCAATTCATCAACGTTCCCCAACAGTACCATAGTGCGCCAGGCTAATACCGCCCGCAGATGCAGGGCGGCCTTGTACTTCTGGCAGTATTCCTTCCGGCAGGACGGGCGCCGCGCCCGTTCTGTTTCGGGGCAGGACCTCCCGTTCCACCTTGCGGCCTATGGCGTCTTCGGCGGCTTCAAGGGCGTAGGCCCGCCGTGCTGCGCCGTGCGGTGTATTCCGCTTACAACCAAACAGAATTTAGTGCTTATGAGAAAGCCAACGCGTTATGCTCTCATTTCTTCGAGAGCCGCCGCGGCGATCCTGAGCATGGCGTGTTTGCCGGCTTGGGCGCCTCGTGGCTGGTCCCAACAGATGCCCGGGCCTGAATCGGCGCTCAAGCAGGCTTCGATTGCACAGGCCGGCGTGGATTCGCTTGCCTTCGTCCCGATCACGCCCTGCCGCCTCGTGGATACACGGGAGGGCCAGGGCAAAAGCGGCCCGTTCGGCCCCCCGATGCTGTCGGGCCACAAGGCGCGAACGATTCCCGTGGCGAAATCCAACTGCAACGTGCCCGCGGCGAAGGCGTACCTGGCGCACTTTGTCGTGGTTCCGCCGGAAGGCAAGGGGGTGGGGTGTCTGAGCGCATGGGAGGCAGGGCGGCCGTGGCCGGGGACGGTGGTGCTGAACGCCCCGCAAGGCGGGATCATCGGCAACGCTGCGGTGGTGCCTGCCGGCGCCGGCGGAGACATTCAGGTGCTGGCCACCGACGACACGCACCTGGTTATTGATCTGTACGGATACTACGTCGCAGCTCCAGCCGGGCCGCCGGGGCCGGAAGGTCCGCCGGGGCCGACGGGGCCTCAAGGCGTTACTGGGCCGCCGGGGCCGGCCGGACCGAGCACCATGTCGATTGCTTTGCTGCGGTGGTACGAGGCCAATCAGGTGGCCAGCTTCGCGGTGACCGAAGGACCGACACACGCGGCGTTCGACGGGGCCCACATCTGGGTGACGAACAATCGCAGCGACACCGTGGCGAAGTTGCGGCCCAGCGACGGGGTGGTGTTAGGCACGTACGCAGTGGGAGACGGTCCCTGGAGCCTGGCGTTCGACGGGGCCCACATCTGGGCGGCGAGTCGCAGCAGCGACAGCGTGATGAAGCTGCGGCCCAGCGACGGGGTGGTGTTAAGCACGTACGCAGTGGGAAACCGTCCATACGGCCTGGCGTTCGACGGGAGCAACATCTGGGTGACGAATTTCAATAGCAGCAACGTGATGAAGTTGCGGGCCAGCGACGGCGAGCTGTTAGGCACGTACCCGGTGGGAAGCGGTCCAGACGGCGTGGCGCTCGACGGCGCCCACATCTGGGTGACGAATTACGCCACGGGCACAGTTTCGAAACTGTAGCATGCCGCGCCGTGCCGCGGGGCCGGACCACACGTGGCCCCGCCCTCGCCCCCCGGAACCCTACGCGTCAGCGCACCCCCTTCAGCCTGTCCAGCTCCGCCAGCGCCGTGCTCCGGTCGTACTGCGCCCGGATGAGGTCCGCCTGCGCCGCCAGAAGCGCCGCTTCGGCTTCCAATAGCGCTGAACGGTTCGCGGTTTCCGCCTCCACCCGGTCTGAAGCCACTCGCCGCGCTTCCTCTCGCGCAGCCACCAGTGCCTCCGCCGCCTGTACCCCCGTTTCGGCCCGCTGCACTTTGCGAACGGCCTTGGCAACGTCGATCCGCACACGGTTCCGCAGCCGAGCCAGGTTCTGCTCCGCCTGCTCTATCTGCGCATCCCGCTCCGCCAGCCGTGCTCGGCGCTTGCCGAACTCGAAAAGTGTCCAGTCCATGCGCAGCCCGAAGGCCCCGTTATTGCGCGAGAGCAGCGGCACTCCGTTCTGGTAGATATGCTGCGCGAAGGCCCCGATCTCCGGAATGTACTCCGCGCGCGCGGCCCTGCGTGCAGCGCGCGCTTTTTCCACCATCTGCTCCGCCGCCCTTATCTCCGGATTCTGCGCCAGCGCGGTTTCCTCCGCTTCCGCCGCGTTGACGGCAGCCCGCTCCGGCACGGGCGGCGCCAGCTCCAGTTCCGTATCCAGCGGCAACCCCAGCAAATCGGCCATCTCCAGGTTCAAATCCGCCAGCGCGTCTTCCAACTGCCCCAGCCCCTGCCGGGCCTGCGCGATCTGCGCGCGCGCTTCGGCTAGCGGCAACTCGAGCGCCATGCCCACCTTTACGGCGTCACTCGCCTCCTCGATGCGCAGTTCTCCGGCGCGAATCTGCGCCGCCACGGCATCGCGCCGCCGCTGGGTCGCCAGAATGCCATAGAAAAGTTCCTTGGTCCGCAGCGCAACCTCGTTCTCAGCGCGGCGCACGTCCTCTCGCGCGCCTGCCGCATCGGCGCGCGCGACGTCCACGCCCGCCCGGATCTTCCACAGATGCGTAATCGGCTGCGCCAAGGTTGTGGTGGTCAGCAGAAAGTTGTTCTCCCCCAGCGGCAACTGGACCAAGACCGGCGGAATGGGACCGGTCGCCTGAAACACCCCCAGACTGCCGGCCGGAATGTCCAGCCGCTGCCGTTCGGCGATGCGCGCCGCGTTGGTACTGTTTGATAGCACCGGGAAGTAGTCCGCCCGCGCGCCGCCCACGCGCGCCTCCATTTCCCGCGCCTTCTCATTCGCCAGCCGGACCGCCGCGTTATGCTGGGTGGCCAGCGCCACCGCTTCTTCCAGCGTCAGCTTGCGCCGCTCCGCTCCTGCCGCGCCGCCGCACAGGGCCAGCAGCAGCACGCCCGCCACCACCGGCTGACGTGGAACACGCCGCCCATGCACAAGAACGTACAGCGCCGGAATCACAATCAGGGTGAAGAACATCGACCCCATCAGGCCGAACGCAATGGCGCTCGCCAGCGGCGACCACAAACTCGAGCCGGAAAGAATCATCGGCGTCACTCCCACGGCGGCCGCCATGGAGGTCAGAAAAATCGGCCGCAGCCTCCGCTCGCCCGCTTCAATGGCCGCCTGCTCCACACTTTCGCCTTCGGCCATACGGCCCCGGATGTAATCCACGAGGATGATCGAGTTGCGCACGACCACACCCCCCAGGCTGACGATCCCCATGAAAGCCGTGAAGCCGAAGGTATTGCCGGTCACCAGCAACCCCAGCACCGCCCCGGGCAGCGCCAGCGGGATCGCCGCCATCACCACCAGCGGATCGACCACGGAACGGAACTGAAACAGCAGAATCATGTAGATCGCCGCTAGGCCGATCAGCAACACCCCCACCAGCTCCCCAAAGGTTTCCTGCTGGTTCTGATACTCGCCGCCATAAGACACCCGGTAGCCCTCGGGCAGCGGCAGATTGTCGATGGCCGGCCGCACATCGGCCAGCACCTCGCTGGGCAGCCTGCCCTCGCCCGCGAAGGCCCGCACCGTGAGGGTCCTCACCCCGTTGCGCCGCACGATCCGGCCCGGGCCCCATTCCGGAGTAAGCTCCGCGATGCTGCCCACCGGCACACGAACGCCGGTCAAAGGCGACATCACGTAAGTATTCGCCACATCCTTGAAGCTCTGCCGCCGCGACGGTTCCAGCCGCAGCACCACCGGGACGTCGCGATCCCCCTCCCAGTACGTCGTGACCGGCGCGCCCTCGAATCCTCCCGCAAGCTGCCGCGCGATGTTGGCATTGGTCAGGCCGAGGCGGTTGGCCACCTCCTCCCGCACGTTTACCTTCAAACGGTAGGTGTCCTCGCGCCAGTCGTTGTGAATGTAGATCGTGCCCGGAATTTCGTGCAGCAGGCCCGCAACCCGCGCTCCCAGCTCCTTGAGCACCGTGGCGTCGTCTCCGAAAATCCGCACTTCCACCGGAGCTTCCATCACCTGCCCCTGCTGGAGCTCCTTCACGAACACCCTCGCCTCGGGAACCGCGCGCGACAACTTCTCCCGCAGTGCCGCCACCAGCCGGGGCGTTGCTTCCACCGATTGCGTGGATACCAGCACCTGCGCATAGTTCGAACCGGGTAACTGCGGATTGACGTTGTAGTAAAACCGCGGCGCGCTCGCCCCGATAAACGACGTGAAGCCGGTCACGTCGCGTTCCTCGCTCAACACCCTTTCCACCCGCCGCACCGCCGCGTCCGTCGCTTCCACCTTCCAGCCTTCCGGCAGCCACACATCGATGACGAACTGATCGCGCTCGGCCAGCGGGAAGAACTGCCGCGGCACCCACCGCAACATGCCCACCCCGGCCGCTATAGCCAGCACTCCCACCGCCACCACGGCCCACTTTCTTCTGATCGCGGGCACGATCGCGCGGTTATAGGCCCGCTGCATGACCTCCACGAGCGACCATCGTCTTTTGCCTTCCTCGCCGCCGGCAGCGTGCAAACCACGGCGAATGAAATACCGGCCCAGCAGAGGCGTCAGCAGCATAGCCACCACATACGAACTTGCCAGCGAAAAGGCCACCGCCAGCGGCAGCGCTCTGATGAACTCCCCCACCGCGCCGGAGAGCAACAGCAGCGGCAGAAACGAACCGATGATCGTCAGGGTCGCGGTCAGCACCGGAACCGCCATCTCGGTGGCGCTTCGCCAGGCGGCCTCTCCGCGCTCCACGCCGCGATCGAGCAGCTCGACGTAGTTGTCCGCAATCACAATGGCGTCGTCCACCACCATCCCCAGCACTACGATCAGCGCCGCGATCGACACCTGGTGCAGCTCGATCCCGAAGGCGTTCAGCATCGCGAAGGTCACCGCAATGGTCACCGGAATCGCCAAGGCCGATACGACCGCCACGCGGAGCGGCAGCAGAAGCACGGTCACCAGAATCACCGCCACGATCGCAATTCCGAACTCGCGGATGAAGGTATCCACGCGCGTCGCGACAATCTTCGGCTGGTCCGCCACCAGCTCGATCCTGAGGTCGGGCGGCAGATCGGTGCGCACCCGCTCCAGCGCCGCCCGCACGGCATTGCCGAAATCGACGATGTTGTTGCCCTCCTGCATCTCAACCGCCAGCAGAATGGCCCGGTTGCCCGCAGTGCGCGCATACTGGGATGGGTCTTGATACACCCGCTCCACGCTCGCCAGATCGCCGATATACACCGGCTGGCCCGTGCGCGAAACGTCGATCATGACGTTCCGGATCTGCTCCTCGGTTTGAAACGCGCCGCTGGCCTCGATCGGCGGCTCCCCGTGCTCGGTCGGCACGGCGCCGGCAAACTGCACCGTGTTGCGACCCTGCAGCGCCGCGATCACCTTCAGCGGGTTCACGGCGTACTGCGACAGCCGCTCCAACGAACTCGTAATCTCGATCCGCTCTTTCTGCTCCCCAATCCGCCGGATCTTCGAGACAGCGCGGATACCGCGAATCTCCGTTTCGATCCGCTCCGCGTATCCCTTCAACTCCCTGTAGTCGTAGCGGTCCCCGTGAATCGCGATCAGCACCGCCACCGTATCGCCGAAATCTGAATCCACCACCGGGCCGATCAGCCCCTCCGGCAGGTCCGTCATCTTCAGTTGCGCCAAATCCAGTCGCAGCTTGGACCAGAAGGTATCGGTATCGGTGACGTAGTCCTCCAGCTCGACATTGACGTACACCGAGCCGTTGCGGCTGGTCGAGAAGGTTTTCTCGCGCCGCACCCCCGCCGTGCGGAACAGCCGCTCCTCGATTTTGCGCGTGACCTGCGTTTCCACCTCCTCGGCCGTAGCGCCCGGGTAGAACGCGGCCACGATGCCCGTGTGGATCGTGATTTTGGGATCTTCGCGGCGCGGCATCCGCAACAAGGCGTAGAGGCCCGCCGCCAGCGCCATCACGGTGATCACGATCGTCACCTGCGGGTGCCGGAGCGAAGCGCGCACCGGGTTCATTGCCCGCCCTCCAGCACTTCCACGAGCATGCCTTCCCGCAGCTTCTGCTGGCCCGCCACCACGACCTGCTCATCGCTGCGCAGCCCCGAGCGCACTTCCAGCTCCCTTCCTACCGGCGCCCCGATCTCCACCCGCCGCGCATAGACGCGCTTGCGGTCCGGGAAGTAGACGTACACCAGGGTGACTCCCTGCGGGTCCCTCACCACGGCTTCGCCGGGAATCGTCAGCACCCGCGTGGTGCGCGCCCCCAGAATGCGCGCCTCCGCCACCATGCCCGCCAGCAACACCCTTTCCGGGTTCGGCACCGCGATGGTGACCGGGTACGTACGGGAAGTCGGCTCCGCCGCCACCCCGACCTTCTCCACCTTCCCCGGAAAACGGCGGCCGTCGAGCGAAGGCACGGAAATCTCGGCCGCGGCGCCCTGCCGCACCTTGCCGATCTCGGCCTCCGGAACCCCTACCCAGACCTCCACCGGGTCCAGGTCCACCACCGCGAGCACTGGCGTGCCGGCCGCCACCATGACGCCCGGCTCGATCCGCCGCTGGGCGATGTAGCCGCCCGACGGCGCCGTCAGCCGCGTATCCTCGAGCCGCTTGCGTGCTACCTCGGCCTGGGCCTGCGCCGCCCGCGCCTGGGCCTCGGCGGCTGCCAGGTCCTCCGCCCGCGTGCCCTGCCGCGCCATCTCGTAACGCTCGCGCGCCGCGTTGTACGCCGCCTCCACCTTGTGAAAGTCGTTCGCCGGCAGACTTTTGCGCTCATACAGAAAGCGCATGCGCCGGTACTCGTCCTGCCAGCGCTCGAAGTCGATGCGCGCCTGCTCCACCTCCTGCGGGCGCGGACCGGCCGCGGCCTTCTTCGCCACGGCCTCCGCCGCCTGGGCCTGTCCCAGCGCGGCGTTCAGCGCGTTGCGGTAGTCCGTGGCGTCGAGTTCCGCCAGCAACTGCCCCGGCCTCACGGCGTCGCCGTCATCGACGTACACGCGCGCTACCCGGCCGGCCACCTGAAAGGCAAGCGGCACGCTCCGCGATCCCTCCACCGATCCGCTCACTGCCACGGACTCCGGCCGCTCGACATAGGCAGGGGTGCGGACCCGGACCGGCACCGGCTTCTCTTCCGCCGCCGGCCTCTCGCGCGAACACGCGGCCAAGCATGCCACGAGCGCCGCTGCCGCCGCTGCGCTCCTCCGGCAACCGCTACGCACGGCGGCCTCCACACGACGCACCATAGGGCAAGGCCAGGCGATCGAAGACCAAGCCGGCAGCCTCCGTGTAGTCGCGCTCCAAATCGCGCCCCGCTTCCGCCATCGCCATACTGCCCAGACCCTGCCATACCGCCAGCAAGGCCAGGGCAACGGTCTCAGGCCGCTCCAGCACCGGCTCTACTCCGGCAGCGGAAAAATACTCCGCCACCAGCTCGGCGTATGTCTCCAACTCGTGCCGCCGTAACTTGGCCAGCCGGTCCCGGACCGCACGGTTCCGCATAGCCCGCCGGCTGAACTCGATCCGCAGCGCGATCCAGTCCTTCTGCCTCCACCACTGGTTCACAAACCAATCCCGCACGGCCTCCAGCCGCCGGGCCGCGTCCGGAGTGCGGCGAATGATCTCGTCCAGCGCGGTGGCCAGTTCCAGCCGCCGCTTATCGAGCACCGCCAGAAACAGCTCGTTTTTGTCGGTGAAGTTGGAGTAAAAGGCGCCCCGTGAAAAGCCGGCCGCCTCGGTAATCTGTTCCACCGAGGAACCGTCGAATCCATCGCGGATGAAGGCCCGTTCAGCCGCCTCGATCAGGCGGGCGCGTGTGGCCTCCTGGCTTTCCCGCCGCGTGAGCCGTCGCTTGCGCTTCATATGCAATATGTTATCTGGATACGATAGTGTATGTCAATTCAACACTGTATCTGAACATCGAGGCGTGGGTGGGGCTTCAGCCCCGCGGGACACTGGCCCGCGGCGCTGTGGCGAGCAAGGCGGCAAGCGTGCGAGCACAAATTGAACCAGGGAAGGATAAAGTTCGGGGGGTGGAAGCAGAGGCAGGAGAGGCGCCGCGCAGCTGGCCTTCCGCCGGCGCCCCCGCAATCACTTGCTATCGGAACACCAGCATCGTCGACGTCTGGTTGATATGCCCGAGATAGGCTTCGCCATAGGTGCTGAAGCCGATCGCCGGGATCCCGTTGAAGATGGCGCCGTACTCATCGCAGCGCTGCTCCGCGCGCAGCTTCAGAGTGCGCAGAATGCAGTGGAAATCGACGATGCCGGCGATCCCTCCCAACTCGGCTTTCTTCGCTTCCACGGCTGCGCGCGTGTCGGCAACGATATCCGTGCCGTTCAGAAGCTCCAGTTCGGCCCCTTCCACAATACGGCAGTAAAACAGCATGGCTCCGTCCTGTACGCGCTGCGGGCTTCTGACAAAAGGCTCGCCCTGAACCATCAGGCCGAGAGGATGATTCATAAATTCTTCGCTTGCCTTTGCCGGCTCCACGCCTACGGCTTCGGCATAGGCCTCCACCGCGGGCTTGCCATTGAAGCGGATCACTTTCCGGTTTTCCTCATCGACCTCGGTTGCGACCAGGGTCTTCCCGGCAGGTACGAAGCTCTGGGTCTTGATGATGTCGAATCCTTTTCGAAGCTTGAGCAGCATCAGCACGGCGGCACCGGTATGCGCTTGCCTGTCGGCCATAACGTGCGTTCGCTTAAACTTGAGATCATCACCGGCGGAACCGCCCACAAAGAACACATCCGTTAGGTCGCCGATCCGCTCCATCAACTGCTCTTCGGCTCCGCTGAGTCCATCGACCAGCACGATCCCGACGTATTGCCGGATGTTCATTCCGGCAAGCGGCTTTCCGAAGTGCGCCTCCAGCTTGCCCAATGCTTCGTCAACGGCCGCTTTTTCGCGCGGGTTCTGCACGATAGCGTGTGCAACCTCCTCCACGGTTTCCGCCCCCAGACACATGGCAACTGCGGACCCGGTCAACATCCGCCCGGAGACAATCTCCCCGGCTGTCGTGCACCCCACAGTGCATGCTTTCGGAAAAGCGTCTTGCAGCTCCCTGCTCAGCTCTGCGGGATCATACTTCGGCGAGGCGAAACAGAGAACAACGCGCGGATCGAGCCCCGTGCACTGTTGCTCGATCTCCGCCACTGCGGCGGACAACTCTTTCGTGGAATAAGCAGTCTTGATCATACGTGGTCTCCGGCCCTTACAAAGTGACCCCAAGTTCCGCGGCAATTTTCCTCAGTTTTCCGATCGCGACAGGATCATCCTCGGAAGTGTTGGTGTACCGGTCGGGGTTGACTCCCTTGAGAATCATTTTGGTTTTCGTCGTCAGCTCAATGGTGGGATTGCCCTTCGCACGTTGGGCGATGATGGTGTCGATCATCCGTTTTATCTGTCCAGGCATGTTTCGATTCGATCGCTTTCGGGGGACATGATCACGTCAGTTACCGTGGTACTCACACTGCCATATCGGCTGTTTTAAGTATTTTCTGTGCGCTTCGGGAGTGGCTTCGAGGCGTCTCACCATGGATGTATGCATGCGACCGTTTTGCAGCAGCTCCGGTGCCCAGTCGGCGGCGCTGAGTTCCACTCGCAGGCGGCGGCGTCGCCTGCCGCGCTGGACATCGATTCGATTTCGCTCGGCTTAGATGGTTGCCGCCCGCGCGCAGTTCCTGGGAGTCACGGTCCTGGAATATAGACGCCTGTAGGCCCGGCCCGGCGGCCGGACGCGTAACCGTTCGAGGCACGTAGTGCCAGGAAAATGTCAGTGCGCTTGGAACGTGATGGAGAACTCCGGCCCGACGCTGAAGATTGTGTAGGTGCAGCCAATCACAGCGTTCTCGTAGCCGAACGTGTGCTTCAAACAAGCGCCGCCGCCCAGCGACAGGGTCCATGCACTATGGCTCCTGCAAGGCTATAGGAGAGTAAGAGGAAAAGCATTGCAAACTTTCGTTGCTTCATGGCCCGGAGCCATTCTAGACAAACATGATGCTAGGATAAGTAGTAACCGACGACTGACGTGGCGAACGCGACGACACGATCACCAAGTTGCGCGCCACCGACGGAACCGTTCAGGGAACCTATTGTGGTTGCAGTTGCAGTCCGGAGACCCTCACGCTCCGTGACAGCGCTTGTACTTCCGTCCCGAACCGCAGGGGCAAGGCTCGTTGCGTTCGACCTTAGGGATGGTCGCGTTCCACGCTGAGTCCCGGCGCAATGCCAGCGCAAGTTCTGTCAACGCGAACTTGGACGCGTTCTGCTCCAAACGAGCCTTGATCTTCTCGCGCTGAACTGGACTGATAGTCGCCATCCCCTTTCGTCTACAGCTCTCAAATAGGATGGCCCGATCAATGAGAAAGGCACCGATGCTGCCGTCGTGAACTTCGACCGCGCCCGGTCGAATCATCCCACCTCCAGGGTCCACGAGAGTGTTGACCCAGAGTGCAGGGTCCGCCGGAGCCAATTCAGCAAAAACCAGTAGCTTCGCGAACTTGACGTAATATCCTATCAGTCCGCTTCGATCCGTCCACATGAGGGTTGCATCGGCATCCCGCGTCAGATACCGGTTATATTGTGGACTGTCAGGGAGCGCTATATCAGAGACGATGAGGTGAACGCGCCCGTAAGATTCGAGGTCGCGCTTTTCCAAGAGGAAGTTCCGCCACTCCACTTCTACGCTCTCGGCGTCTTGGCGGTAATGTCCCAGATCTGCTTCCTTGCCGTCCAAAAACAGCGCAAGATTGCGCCAGAGCACGGAAATCAGGAATGGCAACGCCCATGGCCCATAGCTCACGCTACTCCTTGGATCTTCCATAAGCGGCCGGAAGACGGTAGCGGCGAAGGGCGTTTCCAGCTTAGAGAAGCGTATCTCGCACTCAGAACAGAGCATCGGGTGTTTTTGGCCGTCCTGCAATCTCTGATTCGGCCGGCGCGGATCACGGAAATAGCCGTCACCAGTCTTCTTCATCCACTCCCAGTAGAATTTTGGGAAGATATGACTGTTACGCAGGAGGCGCCCCTGGCCACAAAGGCGGCAGGTAGTGTATTGCGGTAGATTATTCACACGACTAATCTACCGTACCAGAGTGACACAAAGGACCGGTCTCTGAAGCACCTCCAGGAAGGGCCGGGGCGTGATTATCTCAGCAGGTCTTCAAGCTGGAGCTTGGCGTCGGTCTTGGCGTCGCGGTACTTGACGATGACCGGCGTGTAAAGGGAGATGCCCCAATCCTTGCCGCGGCCGCTTTGAATGGCGCGGGCGCCGGCCACAACCACCGCTTCTTCGGGGATGATCAGAGGTTCGTCGGCGCCGGCCGAGTACACCTGGCCGCGCACCAGATCGTAGACCGGGGTGGAGCGGTTCAGGATTGTGCCCGTCCCGAGCACCGCGCGGCGTTTCACCACCGTTCCTTCGTAGACGCCGCAATTGCCGCCCACCAGCACCTCATCCTCAATGATCACCGGCAGCGCGCCGACCGGTTCGAGCACACCCCCGATCTGGGCGGCCGCCGAAATGTGACAGTTCCTGCCGACTTGGGCGCAGCTACCCACCAGCGCGTGTGAATCCACCATCGTGCCCTCGCCGACATAGGCGCCGGCGTTGATGTACATCGGCGGCATGCAGACGACGCCCTCCCCGACGAAGCAGCCGTCCCGGATGCTCGAACCGCCGGGCACGATGCGGATGTTATCGGTCACGCCGATCCGCTTCACCGGATAGGTGGACTTGTCGAAAAAGGGCTGCCTCGAGCTGTTGACGGACATATCCGTAAGCACGCCCATGCGGAAGCCGAGCAGAATTCCTTTTTTCACCCAGGAGTTCACGCGCCAGCCGCTCGGGGCCTCAGGGTCGGGCTCAGCGGAGCGGATGACGCCGCGGTTCAGCGCGCGCTTGAACTCGTCAAAGAGCAGGAGATCATCTTCCGTGTACCGTTCGGGCTTCTCGTCAAATAGCTTTTCGATCTTACTCTGCAACATGCGCGTGGAGGAGTTTGAGTGCTTCAAGTACGTTTCTTATGCGGGCGAGATTCTCGGGTTTGGGCGGCACAAGCGGCAGGCGCCAGACCGGCTCGATCAGCCCCATCAGCCCCATGGCGGCCTTCACCGGAATAGGGTTCGATTCGATGAAGTTGATTTCCATGAGCGGCTGGTATTTCCCGTGCAGCTCGCGCGCGGCGGGGAAGTTGTTTTCCAGGCAGAGCCGGACCAGGCGGGACATCTCCGCCGGGATCTCGTTGGAGGCAACCGAGATCAGCCCGCGCCCGCCCAAGGCGATCACGGGCAGCGCCAGAGCGTCGTCGCCCGAGAGCACATTGAAGCGCTCCGGGGCCTGCGCGGCGATCGCGCCGATCTGGGCGATATTGCCCGAGGCTTCCTTGACCCCGACGATGTTATCGATCTCGGCGAGCCGCTTCAGCGTCGCAGGCTCGACATTCACGCCGGTGCGCCCCTGCACGCTATAGACGACTACGGGCAGCCGCACGGCGGAGGCGATCGCCTTGTAGTGCTGGTAGAGTCCTTCCTGGGTGGGCTTGTTGTAGTACGGCGTCACGGAGAGCAGACCGTCCACGCCCATCGCCTGGAGTTCCCTCGCGAGTTCGATAACCTCGGCCGTGTTGTACCCGCCGGCGCCCGCCAGAACCGGCACCTTACCCTTGGCTTCTTCCAACGTGATCTCGACAACGCGCAGGTGCTCGGCGCGGCTCAGGGTCGGGTTCTCCCCCGTAGTGCCGCACGGCACCAGGAAGTCGATTCCCGCTTCAATCTGCCGGCGCACCAGCCGGCGCAGGGTCTCCTCATCCAGACTGAAATCTTTCCGGAACGGCGTGACCAGGGCCGTTCCGCATCCTGTGAACATTTCACACCTCCGTGACGCTGCTCTGTTGGAAGAGCACGTCGCTGAACTCGTAAAACCCGGTCTTGCCCTTGATCCAGGCGGCGGCTTTGAGAGCGCCGCGGGCGAATCCCTCGCGGCTGCGGGCCGTGTGGCGCAGCGTGATGGTATCGGCGGCGGAATCAAAGCCGATCTCGTGCGTGCCCGGATGGCGTCCGGCGCGGTTCGAACTGGTATCGATCGGGCGCGTGTAGCCCGCCTGCTTCATCCGCTCCACCAGCTTCAGGAGCGTGCCCGAGGGCGCGTCCTTTTTCGTCGAGTGATGGATCTCCCACGCCCAGGCGCCGTACTCTTCTTCGCAAGCGAGCAGCCGCGCCGCTTCGGCTACCAGGCGGGTGAACACATTGACCCCGATGGAATAATTCGGGCTCCAGACCAGGCCCACACCGGATTTTTCCACGATCGCCTTTACACGCTCCAGCTCGCTCAGCCAGCCTGTGGTGCCGATCACCATGTTGACGCCCAGCGCCGCCGTACGCTCGATGTTGCCGATGGTCGCCGACGGCACGGAGAATTCGATGGCCACATCCACGTTCGCGAAATTCTCGGGAGTGATGCCGGCGTAATCGGCGTTATTCCACTCGTCGAGCTTGAGCGTCACGTTGAAGCCGTAGCCGGGAGCAAGCTCCTCGATGAGCCGCCCCATCTTCCCGTAGCCTACGATCGCCAGGTTCATTCAAACACCGCCGGATCCAACTCCTGGAAGAACTCGTTGTGGAGAAGGCGCACGGCCTTGAGCAGATCCGTATCCTCCACCACCAGGCTCAGGTTCCACTGCGAGCCGCCTTGCGACACCATCAAAACGTTCACCGGGCTGAGCGCCCCGAAAATACGGGCGCCGATACCCGGCGTGTAGCGGATATTATCGCCTACCAGAGAGATGATCGCGCGGTCGCGCTCGACGCGCACCTCGGAAAACTCCTCGAGCTCGGCCTGGATTTTCTCCAGATTCGCAGTGTTGTCGATCGTTGCCGAGACGCTCACTTCCGAGGTCGAGAGCATGTCCACCGCCGTTTCGTAGCGGTTGAACACCTCGAAAATGCGGGCCAGAAAACCGTGGGCCATCAGCATGCGGGTGGAGTGGATATTCACCACCGTGATGTGCCTCTTGCACGCAATCGACTTGATGGGGTTGGCGCAGGGCACCGCCTCTTTGATAATCCTCGTTCCGGCCACGTCCGGACGCCGCGAGTTGAGGATTACGATCGGGATGTTCTTCTCGACGGCGGGCAGCACGGTGGCCGGATGCAGCACCTTGGCGCCGAAGTAAGCCAGCTCGGCGGCTTCGGCAAAGGAGATGAGTTTGAGGCGCCGGGCTTCGGGTACGGATCGAGGATCGGCAGTCATCATGCCATCCACGTCGGTCCAGATTTGGATCTCCTCAGCGCCGATGCCCGCGCCCGTGATGGCGGCGGTGAAGTCGGACCCGCCGCGCCCGAGCGTAGTGGTCACGCCGTCCGCGGTGGCGGCAATGAAACCGCCCATTACGACAACCTTGCCCTCGCGCGCCAGCGGCGCGACCTGGGCGCACAGGCGCGCGTACGTTTCCGGATAGATGGGATTGGCCTGCGTATGGCGCTTGTCCGTCACCACGAGCCGGCGCGAGTCGGCGTGAACGGCGTCCATGCCGAACGAGCGGAACGCCACGGTGATGATGCGGCTGGACAGCCTTTCCCCATAGCTCGAAATCGCGTCGACGAAGCGCGGCGTGAGCTCGCCCAAAACGGACAGCCCCGTAATCAGCTCGCCGAGTTCCTGGATATGATCGGCGATCGAGGTTTCCAGCGCCGCCCAATCCTCGCCGGAGACGAGCTGGCGGGCTTCCGAAAGATGGTAATCGCGCAGCTCGGCCAGTTGCTCGAGAGCGCGCCCGCGCCTGCCCTCCACGGCGTCCGCAGCCAGCGCCAGCAGCTTGTTCGTGGTCTTGCCCATAGCGGAAACCACCACGACGGGCTGTCTCTCCAGCCTCGATTTCACGATCGAGGCCACACGTTGAATGGCGGCCGCCGATTCCACGGACGAGCCGCCGAATTTCATTACGATCATTAGTCGAGGAATCCTTCCGAAGACAAGAGCTCGGCGTTCAGCACGGCCGCTCCCGCGGCGCCGCGGATCGTGTTGTGCCCGAGGGTGACGAACTTGTAGTCGAACACCGGGCAGGGCCGCAGGCGTCCTACGAAGGCGGCCATGCCGCGGTCCCGGCAGGCATCGCGGCGCGGTTGCGGGCGGTCCCGCTCCTCCATGTAGATCACTGGAACGGCCGGCGCGCTTGGCAGCCTGCGCTCCTGCGGCACGCCGCGGAACTCGCGAAACGCGGCTATCATTTCCTGCTCGGAAGGCTTGGAGGAAAGCGCCACCGAAACGGTCACGGTATGGCCGTCCACAACCGGCACGCGGTTGCAATGGGCGCTTACGGTGGCGGCGAGCGGTTCCACGTGGTCGCCCCGCAACTCGCCGAGGATTTTCTGCGTCTCCTGCTGCATCTTTTCTTCCTCGCCGCCAATGAAGGGGATCACGTTGGCGTTAATGTCCATGCTCGCCACGCCGGGGTAGCCGGCGCCGGAGATGGCCTGCATCGTGGTGGCGATCACCTTGGTGATTCCGAACCGCTTCAGCGGTGCGAGAGCCATGGTGAGAACCACGGTGGAGCAGTTCGGGTTGGTGACGATCTGTCCCTTCCACCCGCGCCGCTTCTGCTGGTGCGGGATGAGCTTGAGGTGGTCGGGATTGATCTCGGGGACGAGCAGCGGCACGTCCGTCTCCATGCGGTGGTTCTTCGAGTTCGAGACCACGATATGGCCGGCTTCCGCGAAGGCGCGCTCGATCTCCGTGGCCACCGAGGCGTCCATCGCCGAGAAGACCAGGCGCGGCGCGTGGTCCGGCTTGCACTCCTGCACGGTGAGATCGGCGACTTCCTCCGGCATTGCGCCATCCAGACGCCAGCTTGTCGCTTCGCGATACTTCTTGCCGGCCGAGCGGTCGCTCGCGCCCACCCACTTCAGCTCGAACCACGGGTGGTTCTGGAGAAACTTCACAAAATGCTGGCCCACCATTCCGGTGGCGCCCAAAACGCCAACTTCGATTTTCTGCATAGAGCTATCGGCTGGTCACCAGCCTTTTCACCATCCTCGTATAAATCTCGACAGCCTCGAAGAGCTGCCGCTTGGAGACTTTTTCGTCAAGCGTGTGCGCGACGTGAATGCTGCCTGGGCCGATTAGGAACGGTTGACCCCAACTGTCGCCGAACGCCGGGATATCGGTTGTGAACGCAACCACCGTGGTGGGCAGGTCCTCGAAAGGCGTCAGCCGCACGGCCGGGATGTGGATCAGTTCGACGATCTCGACACGGCCCGCGGCCGCCTTGGCGACCGCCGCGCGGACCGGTTCGGCATCACCGACGAGGCGGAACATGAGTTCCGCGCGAGCCTCGTCGGGGATGACGTTCGCCGCGCGGCCGCCGGAAATCGTTCCGATGTTCAGCGTGCCGCGTCCGAGCACGGGATCTTCCGGCAGTGGAAAACGGCGAATCTCGGCGAGCGTGTCCAGCAGCTTGTCGATGGCGGATTCACCCAGTTCGGGATAGGCCGAATGCGCCATGCGGCCCCGCGCGACGAGTTCGTAGCGCAGCGCGCCCTTTGACCCGATGGCCAGCCTGTTGTCGGTGGGCTCGCCGTTGATGAGGTAGCGCGAGCCGCGGCCGTCGCGAGCCGCCGCGTATGCCCCGGCGCTGTTGCGCTCCTCTCCGACCACGAACAGCAGCGCGAAGTTGCGCGTTCCCTCCTCCAGCAGGCGCTCGGCGGCGCCGATCATGGCCGCGATGATGCCTTTGGCATCGCAGGCGCCGCGCCCGTAGATGAAGTCCTCGTCCTCGCGCGAGGGGAAGAAGGGGGGCACAACGTCCATGTGCGTTGAGAGGGTCGCCACGGGAGAGCCCCAACAGGCGAACACGTTGGCGCGTCCGGGCTCTACCGGAATGGCCTCGGCGGCGCCGCCGGTGCGCGCCGCGAGTTCCGAAACACATTCGAGCAGGAATTCGCCGACCGCCTTCTCGTTGTTCGTGATCGACTCGATGTCTACCAGCGCGCGCGTCAGCTCGATTACGTTCATGGCGTTTGAGAGGGGAAAGGAGCGGAGAGAAGGGACAATATCCTACCCTCGATAGCGCTCCATTCGAACCTCTTCCGATTCGAATGACAGTGGGCAGGTGTTAACCTTACCCCCCAACCGAACGGGCGTTCGCTCTCCCGAACGATTTCGGCGGAACTACAATAGGCTGCCCCTTTCGCGGGCCTCCGAAGCGACTCGGAACTGCGGACCCGGCTACTGATGGCTTCCGCGCCTCTATCGAAATAAATTCCAGAATAACAGAATCCCGTCGTCGGCGCAGGCATGCCCGTGATCCGTTGTTGAACCTCCGTGATAATGTCCCCTTTAGACCTCGATAGAAATGTCCCCTCACCGAGCCGATTGAAGGTGGGTGAGAAGGACACGAATGAGCGAGCGTGAGGTCAGGCGAGCGGG
>JBLNCW010000110.1:0-14485 GCA_050261015.1 Rhodospirillales bacterium
CGGCCGCGCATGCAGATTAGACGATCAGAACATTCCAGCCGTAACGTGTTTCAGGGTTTCAGCCTGTGTTTTTCCGCAACCTGCTAGGCCTACGATCAACCGTTTCCAACTACACTCCGAATTTCCTTACGGACGGATCACGGCCTTTCATGGCACAATGTTCGCATGCCAGATAAAGTGATCGTTGTAGCAAGCGGAGATCTGCGGCTGTCGGCCAACCGGCAGTGCTGGGAAGCCCAGCAGCGCGTCGAAGAGTGCGTCATGGCCGCGATCCGGCGCGAAGGCCGCGAGGTCGAACGCGGCCATCCGTATGACCCGGTCAAGGGCCATGGGTTCATCGATAGCCAGAAGTATGGAATCGAGGTGTTCCGCCGCATTCCACCGGACGCGCCGCTGGTGGTCGTCGAAGCGGTCTGGCAGTACAGCTACCATGTGTTGCCCGGCCTGATCACCCATCGCGGCCCGATTCTCACCGTGGCGAACTGGAACGGCCAGTACCCCGGACTGGTGGGCCTGCTGAACCTGAACGCCTCGATGACCAAGGCGGGCGTGAAGTACAGCAGTCTGTGGAGCGTCGATTTCAACGATGAGTTCTTCCTCAACGGGCTGCGGCGCTGGCTGCGGGGCGAACCCATCGTTCACGACGAAAGCCACGTCCGGAGCCTTCGCGACTTGAAATTGCCGGCGCGGGCGGTGAAGATCGGCGGCCAGGTGGCCAGGGACCTGAAGAAGAACAAGGCCATCATGGGCATCTTCGACGAAGGCTGCATGGGCATGTACAACGCCATCATCCCGGACGAATTGCTGCAGCCGATCGGCGTGTACAAAGAGCGGCTCAGCCAGTCGGCGCTCTTTGCGGCCATGCAGCGCGTCCCCGACGACGAGGCGCGCGCCGTCAGGCAGTGGCTCGACGCCAAGGGCATGCGCTTCCTCACCGGCCCGAACCCGGAAACCGACCTCACCGACGAACAGATTCACACCCAGTGCAAGATGTACATCGCCGCGGTCCGTATGGCCCACGACTTCGGCTGCGACGTCATCGGCATACAGTACCAGCAAGGTTTGAAGGACCTGGCGCCTGCCTCGGACCTCGTCGAAGGCCTGCTGAACAACGCCGATCGGCCGCCGGTTACACACCCGGAGACCGGGCGCGTGCTGTTTGAAGGCGAGCCGGTGCCGCACTTCAACGAAGTGGATGAGTGCGCGGGCCTCGACGCGCTGGTGACGAACCGCATCTGGCGGAAACTCGGTTTCGACCCCGAGACCACCCTCCACGACGTCCGCTACGGCGAGCCCTATTGCTGGAATGGAACCGAGGAGTTCGTCTGGGTGTTCGAGATCTCCGGCGCGGTTCCGCCGCAGCATTTGATCGGCGGTTATCGCGGCGCGGTCAGCCACCGCCAGCCGCCGATGTTCTTCCCGATGGGCGGCGGAACGCTCAACGGCATCAGCAAGCCCGGCGAGATCGTCTGGAGCCGGATTTTCGTGGAGAAGGGCAAGCTGAAGGCCGACCTCGGGCGCGCCAAAGTGGTCGAACTGCCCATCGAGGAGACGCAGCGCCGCTGGAACGCCACCAACCCCGAATGGCCCATCATGCACGCGGTCACCTACGGCATCACGCGCGACCAGTTCATGGGGCGCCACAAGTCGAACCACATACAGGTGGCGTACGGGCCGGATGCCGAGGGCGCGAACCTGGCGCTCGCGGCCAAGGCAGCGGCGTTCAAAAACCTGGGGATCCAGGTCAGTATCTGCGGCACTGAGAACGGGCTGTAAATCTGCGCCGCTTCTTATCGCGGCAGCGCGAGCGCGCCGCTCCAGGCTTCGAAGGGGCGGCCGCCGCGCTCGTCGTCCTTATAAAGCGCCAGGTAGGTCATCACCCAGTGCTGCGTGAACGCCTCGTCCGCGGGATTGGCGCGCGTTTGCTCGTGGACCACCCGCCACGTGCCCGAGTTCAGGTAGTGCTGTTCGAAGCCGCCCTCCCCCGGCGCGTTCAGAGGCACGACCTCATGACGGTGGGTATGGCCGTATACGATCGATCGCGCCCACCGGGCAGCTTCTTCCTCGAGCGCATCGCGAAAAGTCGGCCGCCCGCCGCCTCCATCGGTCCATTTGCTCAGCCAGCTTAAGAGGCTGCTGAGACTTTTCAGCGATACTCCTCGCGAGAACATCAGCGCCAGCGCCAGCTTCTCCAGCGTCCCCGGCGGAAGAAACTCGCTGCGCGCGCGGACGAAGTCGAGCTTCAAAAAATCCCGCACCAGTTCGTCCCAGATCGCTTTCACCCTGGCCGCGGATGCCTCATCCGGGCAGGTGCGCCGCAGCAGGCCGTTCACCCACACCGGTATCAGCAGCAATGGCCGGACGTAATCGATCTGGCGCAGCCCTTCCACGCACGCGGCCGGGAGCCGGCTGCCCATTTCCGCGTTCACGGTGGCCGCAAAACGGTTCACCAGATCCACCACGATCGCGTCGCCGATCGAAGAGGCGTCCCGCTCTTTCTCGCAGTTCAGCAGATCGAACCTGTCTCCATGGCGGAACCAGGCGCGGTGCTGCTCGCAAAGCGCCATAAGCGCCGGCGATTCCCCCGGCTCGTGCGGGAACGGGCAGGCAGGCGGGTTCGCCAGACACATCGCCGAGGCGACCCGCTCCCGGACGGCATTATACGCCTCCCCCGGCAGGTGCAGAAACCAGTCGTGATTGCCGGCCACGTAATGCGTTCTGACCCTGAGCGGCACGCGGTCCCGCGACGCGAAGTCGCGCGACACCTTGGCCACGCCTCCGCTCGCCGTCGCCGGCGGCAGCGTCATCACCTCACGCGAGTCGCTCAGGCTGCGAAGCACTTCCAGCGACGGGCCGTTCGCCTCCAGAATCGAGTCGGCGATCTGCCTCACCTTTTCTTGAAACGCGGGGCTTGCCGGGTCCGACCACGGGCGCACGTACTCCGGATCCCGCGGCGATACGCATGGCCACAGATCCGAGCGTATGAAGTCCAGAATGTCGCCGAGCAGCACCACGTCCAGCTCCTCGATGGGACGGTAGGCGCCGTCCCTGCGCCATGAGGCGTCGTATGCCATGTCCCGCAGCCGCTCGCGAAAGATGCGAAAGGCAGTCGCCGGAATCGTCCCGCTGAAGGCGTTATCGGAAAGGTGAAGATCGCTGATGATGACAAGCATACGTGCTCCGCCGAGCATACGATGTGCTCCGCCGGTGCGTCAACAGATCCACACTTTGCTATTCTGTTCACTGGCATTTCAAATCCGGCACATAAGGAGGAAATATCCAGTGAAAGTCGGCGTTTTTACCGCATTGTTGGCTGATCTGCCGCTGGATCAGGTACTCAAGAAGCTGAAGGCCATGGGCGTGAGCACCGTGGAGCTGGGAACCGGGAACTATCCGGGCGACCCGCACTGCAAGCTCTCCATGCTGAACGATCCCAAGGCGCTCGAAGAGTTTAAGAAGAAACTCGACGACAATGGCTTTACGATCAGCGCCCTGAGCTGCCACGGCGAGCCGTTGCATCCAAATCCGGAGATCGCCCGCAAGCACCAGGACGTCAACTGCCAGACGATTCTGCTGGCCGAGAAACTCGGCGTTCCCGTGGTCATCGATTTCTCGGGCTGCCCCGGCGACAACGAAAACGCCAAGTACCCGAACTGGGTCACCTGCGCGTGGCCTCCGCACTTCCAGGACATCCTGAACTGGCAGTGGGAGAAGAAGGTGATCCCGTACTGGAAGGAGCGGGCGAAGTTCGCGGCCGATCACGGCGTAAAGATCGCGCTCGAGATGCACCCCGGCTTCGTCGTCTACAGCCCGGAGACCATGCTCAGGCTGCGCGACGCCGCCGGTCCGAGCATCGGCTGCAACTTCGACCCCAGCCACCTGTTCTGGCAAGGCATCGACCCCATCGCCGCCGTCCGCGTGCTCGGCGACTGCATCTTCCACGTCCACGCCAAGGATACGCAGTTGTATCCTTACAACCTCCCCAAGTGCGGTGTGCTCGACACCAAGAAGTACACCGACGAGCGCAACCGCGGCTGGATCTTCCGCACCGTCGGCTACGGCCACGGCGCCGAGTGGTGGGGCGAGTTCATCTCCACGCTGAAGATGTACGGCTACGACTACGTGCTGTCGATGGAGCACGAGGACAGCCTGATGTCGGCGGAAGAAGGTTTGACCAAGGGCGTCGCCTTCCTCCAGAACCTTGTAATCAAAGAAAAGCCGGGCGTCGCCTATTGGGCATAGAGCGCCCGCAAACCAGAGACGGGCGGCGGACCGGCCATGCCCGGTCCGCCGCCGAAGACGCCGGCGGCCGGGGAATCAGAACCGCATTTGCGCCGTGAAGGATACGAGAATTGTGGCGCTCATGTCGCGGTAAAAACCTGTTGATCGCGCTGCTGCTATGCGCGGCCCCGGGCAGGCCGCAGGCGCAAGACGCACCCCGCCCCGCCCACCTCCAGGCGCTCGTGGACGCCGCCCGGGCGCTGCCAGCCGAGTATCATGCCGACGCCCTGCTCCGGCTCGCCGCGACAACCGCGGCGGCCGATCCTGCCTGGAAACTGGAGCTGCTCGAAGAGGCATTCGCCGTCGCCCCCAACGTTCTGAACCCTTACAAACTCCGCTCCGCCGCGCAGACCCCGCGCAACACCCGGGAGTGGCTGTTGGGGCAGGCTTTCAACCTCGATGTGGACACGCTTTCGCTCCAGTGCCGGGCCGTGCGCGGAATGCTGGCGCTCGATGCCCGCCGCGCCCGGGAGATGTTCGCCCGCATACCCCAGCCCGCCCCGCCGCAGCCGGGTTGCGAAAGCGCACTGATTCCCGACCTCCGGCAGTTCTACGAGACGCTGCAACTGGTGGCGGGCACGGACGCTTCTCTGATCGGCGAGCGCATCCGGACGATTTCCTCACCGGCGGAACTGGCGCCCGCCGCCGCGTTAGTACGTTCCGCGAAGCTCTCCCCCGACGATCGCCTCGCCCTCATCACGGCCTATGCGGACCGGCTCGCCGTCTTCGCGCGCGACAGCGAGTCCCTCGGCTCCGCCGCGCGCGATCCCGAACTCGCGAGCCAGCCGGTTGCTCTCGCCGAGGCAGCGCGGCGGGAAGGGATCGCCGTGGACGGCTTGATGCGCGCCTATCGCGGGTTCCTGGCCGCATACCTTAGCAGCACGCGCTGCGAGGAGCCGGCCGGCAGTCTCGCCGCGAGCTGGCTCGAACAGTTCAACGAGCGGCTGCGTCTGCCCGGGTATCTCGTCTCCACCGAACTGCCTCCGATCCCGCCCGAGGACATCCACCCGCAGACCGTGCGTCCGGCGCCGGAAACGAAGCTTTATGATTCGCCGGAAGCCCGGGAACTCGACAGCCGCCTGCGCCGCCTGCGGACCCTCGGCGATTCGGTTCCGCTCCGGCAAGAGGACTGGCGGGCCGAAGCGCAACACATCCTCGGCGCGCTGGAGCAATGGACCGCGCAGGATGACGACATCCCCGTGCATTTCCACGAGAAGGCGGGGTTTTACTTCGAGCTGCTCGAAACAGCCCCCGCCGGCCCCGCCGCCGCGCGCATTGCCGCGAGCTGCGTTGCTTTTTTTGCGAACCATCCGGTCGCCAAAGCACAGCCCATCGAGTATCTGTTCGAGTTGCAGCGGCTATTGAGTCTGGCGCGGCAGGGGGACACCGCGCCGCGCGCCGCCGGCCCGTTCGAAACCATTGAGCGGCCGGGCGGAAGCGGCGCCGCGCTCGCGAGCGAACTGGCGAACCCGCGCGACCCGGTGATCGCCCTCTACACGGCGCTCGAACACGCCGCCCGGTAACCTGGCCGATTCTGTAAACTGAAGTGTTCGCCGGACCGGAGTTCTCATGGCAGCAAAACTTGAAGGCATCTTCGCTCCGACCCTGGTTCCGCTGGATGAGCGCGGCCAGATCAACGAGGGGGAACTGCGCCGCTTCATCTCCTGGCTGATCGACAACGGGATTCATGGGCTCTATCCCAACGGTTCCTGCGGCGAATTCATCCGGTTCACCGCCGAGGAGCGCCGCCGCATCGCGCAGATCACCTGCGACGAGGCCCGCGGGCGAGTACCCATTCTCGCCGGCGCCGCCGAGGCCAACGTGAAGGAGACGCTGGCCGCTTGCGAAGCCTATGCGGAGATGGGCGCCACCGCCGCCGCCATCGTCTCGCCGTATTACTACAAGCTCAGCCCGGAATCGGTCTACGCCTACTTCGCCGAGATCGCGCGCAACACCGTGCTGGATCTCACGCTCTACAACATTCCCATGTTCGCCAGCCCCATCGACGTCCCCACCATACGGCGGCTGGCCGAATTCCCCCGCATCATAGGCATCAAGGATTCCTCGGGCGACCTCGCGTTCATGATGCGCATGATCGCTGCGGTGCGTCCCATTCGCCCCGACTTCTCTTTCCTTACCGGATGGGAGGCCGTGCTGGCGCCGATGCTGATGATCGGCTGCGACGGCGGCACGAACGCCACCAGCAACGTGGTCCCGGAAGTCACCCGCCGCATTTACGAGCTGTGCCGCGCGGGAAAATTCGAAGAAGCCATGGGATGGCAGCGCCGCGTCCTCGAACTCTTCGATATGATGCTTTACCCGTTCGAGTTTCCGGACGGCTTCCGCACCGCCATCGAGCTGCGCGGATTCCGTTTCGGCAAAGGGCGCCAGCCGCTCACCCCCGCGCAGCAGGCCGAGGGCGCCGCCCTGGCCTCCGTGCTCCAGTGCATCCTGGCGGATTTCAACGTAGTGGACCGCCCCGCCGCCGGCTGCGCGCCCCGCATCGGCCAGCCCCAGGCCGACAAGATCGAACAGATGGTTTACGAAGTCATGCACGTGCTTGAGAAGAGGGGTGTGCTCTGAACGAAGCGCTCGCACTGATCGAGGTCGGAGGGTGGTCGCCCGGCATGGTCGTGCTCGATGCCATGGAGAAGGCGGCCGGCGTCCGGCTGCTGCAAACCGAGCTGAACGACAGCCCCGGCGTGTGCCTGAAGCTGCACGGGCCGGTGGGGAACGTTGAGGCCGCCGCGCGCGCGGCCGAGGACATCGCCAAAGCCATGCAAGTCCCGGTTATCGCGCACGTGATTCCCGCCCCTTCCCCGCTCTCCCGAGCGGCTTACCAGGCGGCGCCGGATTACAACCCTCTCATCGAGCAGCCAAGCGTGCAGAACCCGGAGAAACAGATGAACAACCAACCGCAGGCATCCTTTGCTGTGGGCCTGATTGAGACCCAGGGCTTCACCGCCGTTTTCGAGGCGATTGATACCGCGCTGAAGACCGCCGCCGTGGAGGTGCTGGCCCGCGAAAAGTTGGGCGGCGGCTACATTACCGTGCTCATCAAGGGCGACGTCGCCGCGGTGCGCGCCGCCATAGATGCCGGCAAGGCCAAGGTGGAAGGGCTCGGCAAACTCATCGCCGCCCACGTCATCCCCAGCCCGAACCAGGGCGTCCTGTCGCTGCTGCCCAAGTAGCCGCGTTTTTCTTCGTTACGCCGGCTGCGCTCCGGCCTGCGGCTTGCGAGCCACCAGCGAGATTGCCGAGAGGTGGTCCCCGAAGCTGCGGAAGATCCCGCGCATCTCTCGCACGCGCGCACGGGCTTCACTGTCCCGGATCATGTTGAACACGATCTTCAGGGTGCGGCGAATGCCCTCATCGCGCAGCACGCGGCGGGGTTCGAGCAGGTGCATGGGCGCGCACGCCTCCCACTCGACCGTGAAGCCGCATTCCTCCAGCAGAGCCCGCCAGGCCGGCGCCGTAAGCAGCCTGACTCCAACGTGAATACTCAGCGACATGCGCCGCTCCATTTCCTTCAAGAGAGCGGCGGGAAGGTCGTCGGGAACCGTGCAGAGTTCGTGAATGGCGTACCGCCCGCCCGGCCGGAGCAGACGAAAGGCTTCCTGCACGATCCGGCGCTTCTGCTCGGGGGTTTGCATGGAAAGCATGGCCTCGCCGTAAACCGCGCTGGCGCAGGCGGATGGCAGGCCGGTGCGCTCGGCCGTCCCGTTCAGGCACTTTGCTTTCTTTGGCAGCCACTGTCGAATCCTCTCGGCGGCTTTGGGATCCTGCTCCACCGCGGTGTACGTCCGGGGATTGCGCGCGAGCACGGCGCGGGCCGTCAGTCCCAGTCCCGGCGCGAACTCCACAACGTCGTCCTGCGGTGTAATGTTCAGCGCGGCCAGCATGCGGCCGGTCAACTCGACTCCGCCCGGCCTGAGAACGCATTTGCCGAGCCTGGCCAGCAGCCAGTGTCCGGGCATTCTGGCGATTTCGGGCATCCGGGCGGCGGTGGATTGCAGCGCGTGAGCATTCATGGGAGTCCCTCCGTTTCAAATGCAACTAAGTTGCATCTACTTGCCAAGCATAGCCTCAGGCTGCCGCACCCGGCTGTGACCTCGGTCACGTGACCCAGGTCACCGACCCATCACCGCATCCGCACGAAACTGGTTTCAGATGACACATCCAGACACATTGAGGGCACACGAGCTTGCGCTTCAGCGGGCCGTGACCGCGTGGATCACCACCGGGCTGGCGTTCATGCTCCTGCCCGGCACGTTTCTCGGCGTCTGGAACCTGATCGGCATCTCGGGCCGGCAGTCGGCTGCGCAGATCGATCCGGCCTGGCTCCAGGCTCACGGCCACGCACAAATGTTCGGGTGGATCGGAACGTTCATTCTGGGAATCGGTTTCTACTCGCTGTCGAAAATGGCGGGGGCAGGCCGCATCGCCGTCCACCACGCGTGGCTCAGTTTTGCGCTGTGGACGGCGGGCGTGGCGCTGCGCTGGGCAACGAACCTGTGGCAGTGGGAATGGCGCTTGATGCTGCCGCTCTCGGCGGTTCTGGAACTGGCGGCTTTCGTCAGATTCTTCCTGACGGTGAGCGGCCACAAGGCCGAAGGGGCCGGTCCGTCCAAAATGGCCATGTGGATGCGCCTGGTGATCGCGGGCAGCATGGCGTTCCTGCTGGCGTTGATCGCCAACCTCGCCGCCTCGATCGCGAATTCGCTCTCCGGCGCCGGCCCCGCGGTTCCGCACGAGCGAAACCAGGCGCTGCTCGCGCTGATTCTCTGGGGCTTCCCTGTGCTCAGCATCTGGGGTTTCAGCGCGCGGTGGCTGCCCGTCTTCCTGGGGCTGAAGGCGCCCGAAGACCGCCTGCTGAAAGCCGCGCTGGCGCTGAACGCGGCGGCCATCGTTGCGGCGGCGGGCGGATGGCGGCTGGCCGGAACGACGCTGTTTCTCCTTGGCGCCGGCACAGCCGCCGCGGGATTGCACGTATTCCGCCCGCCCGAAAATCCGCCCAAGATAACCGGAGTGCACTCGACATTTCCGGCGTTTGTGCGGATCGCTTACGGCTGGGCCCTCATCTCAGCGGCGATAGGGGTGGCGGCGGCGCTGTGGGACCAGGCGGGAGGGCTCTGGGGAGCTTCGCGGCACGCCCTGACGGTCGGCTTCATCTCAACGATGGTGTTCGCCATCGGGCAGCGGGTTCTACCTGCCTTCTGCGGGATGCGCGTGCTGTTCAGTCCCAGGCTCATGTTCGCGGCTCTGGCGCCGCTCAGTGCGGGCTGCGCGCTGCGGGTGATCTCCGAAATCTGCGCTTACGAAGGCTACGCGCCTTCACTGTGGCCGTTGCTGCCGGTCTCCGCGGTGATCGAGATGACCGCCTTCACGCTGTTTGCGGCCAACCTGGCGCTGACGATGCTCCAGCCCCCGGCGCACCTGAAGCACGCGACGGCATAAGCCGCCGGGGCCCCGGCCGTCACTCGATCCGGTTCTGCACGCCCATGTTGTAGGTGAAGGTGAACTGGAGGCGCACCTCGGAGCCGGGGAACTCCGTTGGAAGCGGTGGAAAGGGCGTCGAGGCGCTGATGCCGGCGACGGCGGCGCGGTCCAGCGCGTCCGTCCCCGAGGGCGTGGCGATCACGAGTTTGGGCACGGAACCGTCGCGGGCGATGGCGAACTGGATTTGGACGCGGCCGCTGCGGCCCATCCGGGCGCTTTCGGGAATGATCACCAGCCAGTTGCGCTTGACGGCGGCGAGGATGCGGATCAAGTAAGGCTTGAAATCTACACCCATTGGGTCGCTCATTAGTTCCAGCGCGCTCGAAATGCGGCCGGGAGAACCGAACTGGCTGAGGCCCCGGCCGAGCCCGCTGCCGGGCATATCGTAATCGCCTACTGCCTGGCCCCCTCCGCCGGAACGAATGGCCGCGCGAGCCGCTTCCGTGATGGAAGTGCTCGGAGGCGTAATCCGCCCCGGGGCAAGGCCGCGGGGCTGGTAACCGGAGCTGGCCGCACGAGGCGATTCAAAAGCCAGCTTCGGTTTCTCTTCCGGTTGGATCTGCGGCGGAGGCGGGGGCGCGGGCGGCGCCATCCCCGGTCCGAACGGCAGTGTGCGGGAGTCGGCGAACCCGGAGGCCGCAAGCTGAGGCGGTTCAGCCAGCGCGCGCGGGGCGGGCTTGGCTTCGGGAACTCCCGCCCTGCGCTCCTTGGTGCGCGCCAGCGCGGGCGGCCCCGGCGGCACGAAAATGCGGCGCTGCGCCAGCAGGTCTTCCAGCCCGATTTCCCGCGCCACCGCCCCCCGGTTCGGCGCTCTCTGCGTCAGAATCGTAGGCGGGGCAACAAGCGTAGTCACGCTCGGCCGCGCGGGAGGGGACGGCGCCGGATGGAACGTGCCCGGAGGCGCCAGGAGCGCCGCAACAAGGACCGCCGCGTGTAAAAGGAGAGAAACGGCCCAGCTTCCCGCCCGCGACCGTCCCGCGGGTAGTTCCACCAAAAGCCGCAGTCCGGCATCGTTTTCACCAGGCTGCACCACCGCTTCCATCCGTTCTACATCCAGGCCGCTAAAGATTGCTCGACCCGGCGGGAATGCTCTTCGATCTTATCAAGAATGGCGAGGGCGGCTTCCAGCGCCGCGTACGCTTCCTCGCCTGTCACCAGCGGCTTTCCGCGCGTCTCCACTGCCTCGCAAAAGGCCTCCAGTTCCAGCCGCAGCGGTTCCGCCTTCGCCACCGGCAGCATCCGAAAGCCGATCTGCCGGTTTTCACCTACCTCAAAAACGGCAGCTTCCTGCCGCGCGTAGTCGAGCGATACATATTGACGCGGCTGGAACAGTCTAAGTTTTCTGACCCGCTCCGTGGAGACGCGGCTGGCCGTAAGGTTGGCGATGCAGCCCGCGGGAAAGGCCAGGCGCACGTTGGCGATATCGACCTTCGGCGAGAGGATCGAGATTCCGGCGGCGCGAATCTCCTCGGGCGGCTGGCCGACGAGGCTGAGCACAATATCGAGGTCGTGGATCATGAGGTCGAGCACCACGTCCACATCGAGGCTGCGCGGCGTAAAGACGCTCATGCGGTGGATTTCGAAGAAAAGCGGGAGCTTAACCATCTCCCTCAGCGCGGCAACCGCCGGGTTGAACCGTTCGAGGTGCCCCACCTGCAAGACGCGCGAGTGGGCGCGCGCGGTTTCTATCAGACGGCGGGCGGAGGCCAGGTCCGGGGCGATGGGCTTTTCCACCAGCACATCGAGCCCGGCTTCGAGCAGCGCGCAGCCGACCTCGCAGTGCGCGACTGTGGGAACGGCGACCACCGCTGCATCCACCCGCCCCGGCAGGTCCGCGAGATCCAGCGCGGCGCAGCCGAACTGGCCGGCCGCTTCACGGGCGCGTGCGGAATCCGTGTCCACGACGGCCGCCAGCTCCGCCCGCCCGGACTCGCGCACCACGCGCATGTGGTTGCGCCCGAATGCCCCCGCCCCCACCACGGCCAAACGAATTTTCGACAAGCTTCCTCCGGCGGGAACGTAAGAACCCGCTCTACTGATCTTACATGTCGCCGCGGGTTCGATGCCCCTATAATGGGGTCGAAAGGAGGACCTTCAGAGAACATGAACATTCGCCCACTTCACGATCGTGTGCTGATCAGACGCATTGAGGAGGAAGAAAGCAGAATCGGCGGCATCATCATCCCCGATACGGCCAAAGAGAAGCCCCAGCAGGGCGAGGTGATCGCGGTCGGCAACGGGAAATTGCTGGAAAGCGGTGAACGGGCCCCGCTCGATGTCAAGCCCGGCGACCGCGTCCTGTTCGGCAAGTATTCCGGCTCGGATGTAAAGTTGGGGGGCGAGGAATACCTGATCGCACGGGAAGACGAAATCCTCGGGGTGCTCACGAAGTAGCGTGAAGGCCGCGCCCGGCGTCGGCTATTCTGCCCCTGTGTTAATCTTGTAAATACATTCCTGGAAGGATTTGCAGATGCTTTCAAACACCTTCACTAAGGTCATTCTGATGGCGGCGGGCGCGGTCATTTTCTCCGGCATCGCTGCGGCTCAAGCGAAAATCGCGGTCATCAATTTGCAGCAGGCGGTCCTTCAGACGGCCGAGATCAAAAAAGCCTCGGCGGATCTGGAGGCGAAATACAAACCGAAGCAGGCCGAGATGGAGAAGCTGGAGAAAGAGATTGCCGAAATCCAGCAGAAACTGCAGGCGGGCCAGGGCAAACTCACTCCGCAGGCCCAGCAGGATTTGACCATCGAGGGGCAGCGCAAGCAGCGCGACTTGCAGCGATTGCAGCAGGACCTTCAGGACGAGCTCAATTACGAGCGCAACGAAATCCTGCAGAAGAGCGGCCAGCAGATGGCGGATATTGTCAAGAAGCTCGCTGAAGAGCGTCAGGTGGATGTCGTGGTGGATTTCTCGAGCACTCTGTATTTCAAGCCCGGCTTGGACCTCACAGCCGAAGCCGTCGCCGCTTACGACAAGGCTTATCCCCCGAAATAAGAGTGCGCGAGGGCTAGGCGCATGGCAGGCTTCCTCGAGGAGTACGGAGTCGCTGACGCGCGGCGGGCCAGAGTCTTCCGCGCGATCTCGATCTCGGTCCTCGCCATTGTGCTCGGCTCCATCATCCTGTACTTCGTACTGCGGACCTGGCCAGCTAAGCGCCAGGTCGGCGCCTTTCTTGAAGATCTGCGCCGGGGCGATTATCAGGCCGCCTACCGCGACTGGGGTTGCGCCAAGGGATGCGCCGATTACCCCTACGAGAAATTTCTTGAGGATTGGGGCCCCAAGGGCGAGTTCGCCGAACCGGGGCGGGCCGCTATCAAGAGGGCCCGGTATTGCAAGAGCGGCGACGTTATTGTCACCGTTACTTCCCCCAAGGGCGAGGAAATTCCCCTGTTCTATCAGCGCAGCAACGGCGCCCTGGGCTTCGCCCCGTGGCCGGTCTGCGACCCTCGCATCCCTGCCCCCGATGCGCCATAGCAGGCATCAGCCGCTATAGGAAATCCGCCAGATCCGGTTGCCCCCATCGTCGGAGAGCAGCAGGCTCCCGTCCGGCAACTGGAGCAGGCCCACCGGCCGGCCCCAGACTTCAGCCTTGTCCGGCGACATCATCCACCCGGTCACGAAATCCACCATGCGCCCGCTCGGCTTGCCGTTGCGGAACGGGATGAAGTTTACCGAGTAGCCGACCCGTTTCGACCGGTTCCAGGAGCCGTGAAACGCGATGAAGGCGCCGCCCCGGTATTCGGCCGGAAACTGCTTTCCGGTGTAAAAGATGAAATCCATGGCGGCCATGTGCGCGGGCTCGAGAATGACGTCGGGCACGATGGTCTTGGCGACAAGATCCGGCCGCTTGCCCTTGTTCCGCGGGTCCTCATTGGGCCCGAGATAGGCATACGGCCAGCCGTAGAAGCCGCCCTGCTGCACGTGCGTGAAGTAATCCGGGACGAGGTCGTCGCCCAGCCCGTCGCGCTCCTGCACAGTCGCCCACAGCGTTTCGGTGCCGGGGTACCAGCGGAGCCCGATCGGGTTGCGCATGCCCGAGGCGAAGATCTCGTGCCCGCTGCCGTCGGGGTTATAGCGGTTGATGGCGGCGCGGATTGGCGGCTCACCAGGGGAGACGTTCGACCGCGACCCGACCGCTAGATACATCTTCGTGCCGTCCGGGCTGAACAGTACGTTTCGCGTCCAGTGGCCCGCGCCGGTGTAGGCCAGCGGAACGATCTCCGTGCCCGCGCCGGCTGTCCTGCTCTTGGCGTCATACGGGTAACGGCGGAGCGAGGTGGCCTCCGCGACGTAGAGGTTGTTTTTCAGAAAGGCGAGGCCGAAGGGCCGGTCGAGCCCGCTCAGGATCTTCTTCCGGTTGCCGCCCTCGAGGACATAGACGGCGCCGTCCGGCGCCTCCTCGCTGTCGCTGAGCAGGATTTCCCCCGACGGCCCGAGAGTCATGAACCGCGGCCGTCTGAATCCCTCGGCAAAAACCTCGATTTTAAAGCCCGAAGGGAGCCGCAAATCCGCGCCGGCGGGACGCGGCACGACCTTCGGAGGGTTAACAGCGGAACGTGTGGCATACGGCGGAGGCAGTTCCACCACCTGCCACAACCCCAAGCCAAGTAGAACAGCAGCGAAGCCCAGTTTCAGTTTCATGGCGAATGGACCAGCGTCCCCTCTGGACCCCAGTCTAGGTTCGAAAAACAGGCTGCGCAACCC
>JBLNCW010000111.1:0-5415 GCA_050261015.1 Rhodospirillales bacterium
ACGACGCCGCGTTGACGCAGGTCGCGGAGAATTCTGTCGGCGCTCGCCGGTGCCGATACACCGGTAGCGCGCTCGACGTGCTGGTGAAGCTCGCCCGCGTGGAATTGCCGGTGCGCTTGGCAGAAGTCAAGGACAGCCGCGCCGATGCGCGACGAAACGCGGTCCAGATGCGCCGGGCCATCCCAATCGAACGACGCCTGCTTCATGCGACGCGCACCTCCGGGTATTCGAGGTGTTCGCGCCCGTCCAGGAGCCGCCCGGATTCCTTCTTGCCGACGCGCGCCATTGCAGCCGAGCCGTCGTTGCCGTCCAGGTCTGCGCAGGTCAACCCGAGTTCCTCGTCGGGCTTGTCGCGTCCGGGCACCGCGTCGAAACCGCCGCGCGCGTACACGAGCGCGTGCGCCGCCGCCTTGTTCCAATCGTAGAAATTCGTGAAGCGCTGCTTCGGTGCCCACTCGCCCCACTGCTTGAATAGGAACGCGACACCGGCTTTCGCGCAGGAGTCGCGCACCGCGCGGAACCAATCGGGGTGCGAAGGCCGGGCGTGCGGGCCGCTCTCACCGCCCGCGATCACCCAGGCCAGCGAGGGAAGCGTGCGCCCGTCGAGCGTGCGCCTGATCGCCGGGTCTGGCAGGTACGGCGAGAAGTCGGCAGGCCCGAGCGCCGGCTCGTAGCTCACGCCGTGGATAACGGCGCGAACCTCCAGGAGCGCCTCGACCCTCCACATGAACTCATTGGACTCGACCGTCGTCAGAAGCCACACGTTCGGGCGAGGGTCACTCCACGGGAGGAATCTGAACTTCTGTGGGCGTTTGGTGAGCAGGAGCCAATCGAGATGTGGCGTCTGTTCAATCAACCTCCAGAGGGCAATCCTCGGCGTGTCAAGGTCTATCCGGTCCTCCATGAGGTCGGCCATTGATGAGCAGAAAACCCGATGCCGTTCTCCGGCCTTCTCCGCAGCCCGGTCCCACTTCAGGGGTTCGTTCCAGTGCTTCTCGCCGAAGAACCGGCGCTCGGCGTCCTTACCCCAACCGTTCAGACCGCACCGCTTCGCCCATGTCTCGGCGTAGCAGTGATCGCAGGCCGGGCTTACCTTCGTGCATCCCCACCACGGGTTGAAGGTGTGGTGGGTCCATTCGATACGGCTATTCGCGCCCATGCTATTCGATCTCCAGTGACTCGACGGCGAACTTGCCGCGCTCGAACGCCTTGGCGCTCCCTATGCCGATGTTCATTGCCGCCGCGAAGATATTCGCGATGTCATCCGCCTTGAGTTTGCCGTCGTACCGGCGGAACTCGAACGAGAACCGCGTACCGGGAGGAACGCACTCCTTGTGCGACACGATTGAAACCGCGCCCTGCGGCGATTGGATGCGACCCTTGAATTCCTGGAAGTAGGTCGTCGCCGGGGTTCCGTCCGGGTTGACCAGGTGGATGCGCTCGGGATTGCCGGGCGTCGCCAAGCTCGCACCGACCGCCGCGACGCGCCCCATTTCGGCCATGTCGCCCTTACTGCCGCGTTTGCTCACGAACAGCCCGAGCCGCGACGCCGCCGCCTTCAGGCAGGCTTTCACCATCCAGTCGCCGATCCACGGGCCGTGTTCGTCGCGCCGGATGATGCTGATTCCGTAGGTGAGCTTTTCGTCCAGTTCCCCACCCTCGGGCGTCGCGTCGCGCTCGCCGACCTCCTCGGCGAGAATGCGTGCGACCGCTTTGTCTGCATCGTCGCCGGTAAGATTGAGATGGTGATTCACGAACGCCCGCACGCCGTCTTCATCGGCGCTCATGCCGCCGACGAGTTCGGTTCGTAGGACGCATTGCACCGTGGCTCGGCACGTCATTTTCACGTAGCGTTCTTCGAGCGCTGCCAGGTCGTAGGTTGCTACCGTCATTCGTTGCTCCTTGTGTTTTGTTTTGCCGCCGAGTCTTGCCCCGTCCAATCTGGTCCGGCCGCTGTGCAGTGTTGCCGCCGTGTCAGATCTCGCGTCGTCACATCCCGTGAAGTCCAGTCGCGCCGCACCGTCTCAACTCCGGTAAATCAGTTTGTCGCCACCGAACCTCGCGTCATCCTTGCCGAACGCCAGGCAGAAAACAGCGCCGATCAGCACCGCGAGATTCGCTACGCCGTAGGCCACCGCCAAGCCGTTCATGATCGTTGCCAATATCACGCTGCCTCCTTGCGCCTTCCGACCGGAACGTCGCGGAACCGCATCAACAGGTCCGCATCGACCCGGTATCGCGAGCAGCCGACGCCCTGTTCGTCCACGTCCGTAGCCTGCGCGCGGTCCACGTCGTAATCCGTCACCTGGACCGATACGCCGGGCGGAACCTCGTCCACGTAGGCGACGCCGCCCACGACGGAAATCTTCACGGTGCTCATGCCGCCTCCGGGCCGAAATCGAACGTGAGGGTTGTCGCGCGCGAAAAGGGCCGGGCGGGCAGGACGGACCCACACACCCGGACAAAACGCGCCGGTCGCGCCGACGCGATGTTGATGACCGCCCCACGCGAGGACAAGGAGAAGGAGGAATGGCACCGCGCAACTGAAATCGGTATCACCGGGGCTGGTCGTCGCCCGTCCCGGATCGGTATGATTGCCGCACAACCGTTCATTTACTCATATAGTGTACGTATACCGTATAAGTTCGCAGAAATTTTTTGAGAATTTTTTCCGAGGTAAAATTGGGCGTCGGAACCGCCCAGGGTCACACCAGGGTCACACGTCGGATGTTCAGGGGCGGGATTCGGGGCGGAACGACGAACAGGCGGGACGGGAAATCAAGCAGATAGACTGGGGTGGACCGGGGAAGACCGGGGCTTACCCAGTTCGACTCCCGTTAGCGCTACCAGCCAACTTCCAGTCCGGCTTCGGTTCATACCCCCACCCGTTCGTTAACGCGTTCTCCCCGCCAGGACCACTGCCTCTCTCGTATTAACGAAGTATACGGGATAAACAAATCTTAATATGATAAATTAAGATTTATCAGGGAGGGCTCGAAGCACAATGGGAACTCCTTCACGCTCCCTTGTCGTGGTTCTGCCAGCCTACAGTCTCCCTGCAGCACTCGATAGTCTCGCCGAGTTCTTGTGGAAACGGCGGGATGACAAGGTAGACAAACAGCGACAGCGGATGGCCCGCTTTGCGCCTGGTGCACGCCCAGCAGATCTCAAGGGCAAATCAAATCGACAGATTCGGCTTCGACATTGAGAGGCTCTTTGCCGCTGGCAAGCAGCGGCTGAAGTTGGTTGAGGTCCCAGTCAGATGGAATTACGCAAGAAGGACCGAAGCAAGCTTCGTTCTGCACCTTTGCGGGAGGGACTCGTGTGCCGCACCGCGAAGTTATCCAACAACAAAACGTGGGTTTCGATAGCTGCCTTACTCATACTCCTCCTGGCAGTGTTTCTGCGGGTGTACCACATTGATTCCGAAAGCGTCGAGGGCGACGAGTTATTCTCACGACGTGTTGCATTAGCGGAAACGAGAGAGGCGTGGGCCCTTGCGAGGGTGGACTTGGTTCATCCTCCACTGTACTATTTCGCCCTCAAAGTAACGCTTCCAAGTGGCGACGCCTCAACGGCGTTTGACATTAGACGCCTGTCCTTGGCGGCGGGTGCCGCGGCGATTGTACTGACAATCCTGATTGGCTTCGCCGCGCCCGAGCTTCGTGTACCAGCCCTCCTTGCGGCCGTGTTGTTAGCTCTGAACAAAATCCATATTTTCTACAGTCAACAGGCACGGTCGTATGCGCTTTTCACCGCTCTTGTGGCCTTGCTGCTCCTTTGGCGTGTGGTGGCCGGCCGGCACTGGCAAAGGCCGTGGTATTGGGTCAGTGGCACCATTCTTATGGCCGCAATCACTTGGACCCATTACGTAGGTGCGCTGTTCTGCGCTGCGTGCGTGCTGCCGATGACATTCACAAACTACTGCGGCGCACGCACCAGAGCGGCAAGGGTGTTGCCGATGATTTCCCTGGTGGTCGCAGCTCTGCTATTCTTGCCGTGGTTGATCCCGGAGCTGGCAATCTATCGGCAGAGGGGCGGACTCTCTGAAAACTTGGCGTGGCAGGGCCTGCCGGACACTTTCCACCTGAAGATGGCGTTCGCGAATCACGTCGGCATCCCGGATTTCCGTGGAGCGACGACTCTGGCATTTTTCGTGGGGGCGTTTCTGGTCTGCGGTGCGTTCCTGCCCAAGACTGGCGCCGAATCTGTGGACCGAAACGGCGTAAGGCTTACTTCGGCCATGATGGCCATCGCTCCGCCTGTCGTCCTGTGGCTGTCGACGCGCTGGCCTCTTCATCTTCCCATATTCGCGGACAGACATCTGCTTCCGGCAATAGTTCCTACCCTCATACTGATGTGTTACGGATTGACTCGGATCGCTTGGTTAGCGGGGAAGGCGAACCGAACCGGCTGGCTGTTCGGATTCGGCGCAATCGTCTTGTGTGCTTTCCAGATCGCCCCTGTCTGCCGCGACTGGCCGGGGCCGATTCGGCACCCCTACGCGACAATCGCAGCCGACTTAGAGCGGATTGCGAGTGGGTTGCCGGTTTATACTACGTTGCCTTATGGCATCGGCGAGCCTGTAAGTTTTCACTCGCGTTACCAGCGCAAAATTGACGGACTGCCGGAGCTGTCAGAAGTATCCCAACTCCCGCACAGACTCTGTGTTCTCTATCGGCCGGCGGTAACAAGAGAAAACGAAAGAGTACAGCCACTGCTGCAGCGATACGATGTTGTTATGGATAAATACTACTCCGGCGCCGGCAGCCCGAGATCCGGAACACGTTTGCTGGTCTTGAGCAGGCGATAGTACCCGCGGCCTTAGTTTTCCTGCGAGTCATTTTGCTGCCGTCCGTAAACGGACACGGACGTGCATTCGCCTGTTATCGATCCGGATACTCGCTCCCGAATGGGAGCCAAACCAGCGTTGCCGGAGTCTAAGCTGGAGTCAGCGATGGCAAGAGTGTGGAGCGCTGTTTTGATGGTGCTTGCGCTGGACCCCGTTTGCGCGCAGGAGGCCATCGTATCGCCGCGGCCACTGGGTGCGGTTGCCGACCGGCTTCAGGAAGCGTGGGCACGCCCCGTCACTTACGAGGACCCGGTCTGGTTTTGGAGCGGTGACTTAGTTACGGACAAGCCAGGAACCACGTGGTCGACGTATCCGAAACAGCGAGTTGTTCAGCTCCCAGCGGCTGTCGTGAAGAACCGGGACCGCAGGCTGGATGCGGCACTCCTGGCGCAAGTTGTGGAGGCAGTGAACCGGAGTGGCGGCGGCCCGAAGTTCGCAGTACGCACGAGCTCCTTCGGCATTCACATTGTGCCGGAGGCGAGCGCGGATGCTACCGGCCGCATGCGTCCAGTCACCCCCCTGCTGGACCAGACTGTTACTGTACCAGCGGCGTTCCGGACGCC
>JBLNCW010000112.1:0-84269 GCA_050261015.1 Rhodospirillales bacterium
CGCGCCAACCCCGCGCGCGGTAAGGTGCTCGGGGCGCTGCCCCGGATCCCCGCCGGGGGGACACCCCCTGAGACCCCCGGCCCCCTTTCCCTTCAACCCGAGGTTCCGGAACGGTCCTCGCCGTCAAGGGTTCGCTTCGCCGCGCACACCTCGCGCGCCCTGGACCGCTCCGGGCCGTTCCGAAAAACTAGCTTAGACAAGGGAAAGGGGGCAGATGCAAAGGCAAACCCCGAATCCCAGGCGATCAACAAAAAGGGGACATTTCTATCGAGGAGATACGGGGGACATTTCTCTCGAGGTTTGACAGACAGGAAACTGGCACTTGCATTTCCCGCCCTGTATACGCTATTCTGCTCGAAAGGGATGGGAGAGGCTCCCCAATTCGGTCAATTGAGTGAGTCGCCCCTCCATAGTGTGTCCTCGCAGGCTGTACTTCCTGTAATTATCATCGCCATTATCATCGGGGTCGCTGTACCGGACCCCGCCTGATTCGGCCTGTAGGGATCCTGAAAGGCCATCGGCGGGAGAAATCAATCCGGCCGATGGCCTTTTTTATTGAAAATTCGGGTCGGCTGCGCGGCAGCCCACCCCAACAGTTTAGGAGAGCGAATGTCAAACCTGATGAGCGGCGCGCGAATGTTGCTGGAATGCCTGGTCCGCGAGGGAGTCGATTGTTTCTTCGGCTACCCCGGAGGCGTAACCCTTCCTTTATATGATGCGGTCTACGACCACCCCATGCGCCACGTACTCGTACGTCACGAGCAGAACGCGGCGTTCGCGGCTTCCGGCTACGCCCGCTCCACGGGACGCGTTGGCGTTTGCTGCGCTACCTCCGGACCCGGCGCCACCAATCTGGTCACCGGGCTCGTGGACGCCATGATGGACTCCGTCCCCGTGGTCGCCATCACCGGGCAGGTACACAGCAAGCTCATCGGTAGCGACGCTTTCCAGGAGGCCGACACGTTCGGCATCTCGCGTTGCTGCACGAAGCACAATTATTTGGTCAAGAACATAAACGAGCTCCCGCGAATCGTCCATGAGGCGTTTTACATTGCCTCGACCGGCCGCCCCGGCCCCGTCCTGATCGACATCCCGAAGGACGTCTTCCAGGGCCAGGCCCACTACTCCCCGGTCTCGGCCATTCACCTGCCGGGCTACAAGGTGCCCGCAGAGGGCCACACCGGCCAGATCCGGCGCGCCGCGCAGATGATCTGGGACGCCGAACGGCCCTTCGTCTACGCCGGCGGCGGCATCGTCGCATCGGGCGCTTCCGCCGAGCTGCGGGAACTCGTTGAGCTGGTGGATATCCCCACCGTCTGCACGCTGATGGGTCTCGGCGCGCTTCCCGGCAGCCACCCGAATTTTGTGAGCATGCCCGGCATGCACGGCAGCTACGCCGCCAACATGGGCATGACCCACTGCGATCTTCTGATCGCCCTCGGCGTCCGGTTCGACGACCGCGTCACCGGCCGCCTCTCCGCCTTCGCCCCGCGCGCCAAGGTCATCCACCTCGATATCGACCCCGCCGAGATCGGCAAAAACCGCACGCCGGATCTGCCGATCGTCGGCGACGCCAAGCGCGTGCTCAGGCGCATCATCAAAGTTCTGCACGAACTGGAACCGCAGATGCGCAGCGCCAAATCCGAGAGCCGCCGCGCCTGGTGGCGCCAGATCCGCGAATGGCAGGAAGAGCACCCGCTCGTGCCCACCCTGTCCGCCGACGAGATCAAACCGCAGCAGCTCATGATGGAAATCGACCGCGTGTCGAACGGGCGGGCCATCGTCGCCAGCGATGTCGGCCAGCACCAGATGTGGGCAGCCCAGTTCATCCGTTTCGATGAGCCGCGCCTCTGGCTCAGCTCCGGCGGCCTCGGCTCGATGGGCTTCGGCTTGCCCGCGGCCATGGGCGCTCAGTTCGCCAACCCGGACAAGCTCGTCTTCGCGATTGTGGGCGACGGCGGTTTCCAGATGTCGCTTCCCGAGCTGGCCACGATTTCCAGCCATGGCCTGCCGGTGAAAATCGTGATCTGCAACAACGGCTATCTCGGCATGGTCCGGCAGTGGCAGGAGCTGTTCTACAATAACCGGACCTGCGCCGTCGAGCTGGAAACCTTCCCGGACGCCGAGAAACTGGGCGCAGCTTACGGGATCAGGGGCCGCACCATCGAGCGGCCGGAAGAAGTGCGGTCCGCCCTCGAGGAAGCGGTGCGCGAGCCGGGTCCGTACCTGCTCAACGTCAAGGTTTCGCCATACGAGAACGTCTATCCGATGGTCCCGGCAGGTGCGGCCATCAATGAGATGGTGCTGGCGCCGCCCAAGCCCGTCCCCGTGCCGAAATAGGAGCCGATAGAGCCGAACTGTAAAGGTGATTCGATGCTACAAGTCATATCGCTGTTAGTCGAGAACAAGCCCGGCGCACTGATGCGCATCACCGGCGTGCTCAGCGCCCGCGGATATAACATTGAAAGCCTGACGGTCGCGCGCACGCTCGATCCGACGCTGTCCCGCATGACCATCGTGGTGGATGTAGAGCCCACGCTGCGCGCCCAGGTAATCAAGCAGATGAACAAGCTCATCAATGTGCTCCAGGCCTCCGACCTCACGGAAAGCCCCGCCGTACTGCGCGAGATGGTTCTGCTCCGCGTCCGCGCCCCGATGGAAAGCCGTACCGCCATTCTCAAGGAGGCCGAAATCTTCGGAGCGCGCGTGGTGGATTCCTCGGTGGAAGGCTTCGCCCTCGAGGCCAGCGGCGATCCGGAAAAACTCGACGAGTTCATTGACGTCATGCGGGCCTATGGCGAGATCGAGGTCACCCGCTCGGGGCTGCTCGCCGTTTCGCTCGAAGCCAAGAAACTGCGCCTCTCCCCTCCGATTCCCACACGGAGCGAAGCGCTCAAATCCAAAGAAGCAGTCAGAACGGAGTAATCATGGCAAAACGCTACTACGAAAAAGACGCAAATTTGAACGATCTGAAGGGCCGCACCGTCGCCATTGTGGGCTACGGCAGCCAGGGCCACGCCCACTCTCTTAACCTTCGGGATTCCGGCATCGACGTCGTCGTCGCCGAACTTCCGGGCACCGCCAACTGGGACAAGGCAAAGGCCGCCGGCCTGCCGGTGATGACCGCCGCCGAGGCTGCTGCACGCGCCGACGTCATCATGATGCTCGTCGCCGATCACCATCAGCAGGGCGTGTACAACGAGGCCATCGCCCCGAACCTCAAGGCCGGCAAGACGCTCATGTTCGCCCACGGCTTCAACATCCACTTCGGCCAGATCGTGCCGCCGAAGGACGTGGACGTCTCGATGATCGCTCCCAAGGCCCCGGGACACCGCGTGCGCGAGTTGTTCCTGGAAGGCGTCGGCGTTCCCGCCCTCGTCGCCGTCCAGCAGGACGCCTCCGGCAAGGCGCTCCAGCGCGCTCTCGCCTATGCCCTCGCCCTCGGCTGCCTGAAGGCGGGCGTGATCGAGACCACCTTCAAGGAAGAGACCGAAAGCGACCTGTTCGGCGAGCAGGCCGTCCTCTGCGGCGGCGTCACCGAGTTGATCCGCGCCGGATTTGAAACGCTGGTGAACGCCGGCTACGCCCCCGAGATCGCCTACTTCGAATGCCTGCACGAGCTCAAGCTGATCGTCGATCTCATCCAGGAAGGCGGCCTCGCTTACATGCGCTTCTCCGTCTCCGATACCGCCGAGTACGGCGACTATACGCGCGGTCCCCGCGTCGTCGACGACCGCGTCCGCGAGACCATGAAGCAGATCCTTGAGGAGATCCAGTCCGGCCAGTTCGCCAAAGAGTGGATCGAGGAAAACAAGTCCGGCCGCAAGAAGTTTCTCGCCATGCGCGAGGCGGCGCGCACGCAGCCCATTGAGACGGTAGGCCGCGAGCTGCGCGAAATGATGACGTTCCTCAAGAAGAAAAAGGAAGCCGGCGTCCCCGAAGACGATTCGGCCCCAGTTACAGGCGCAAGGTAAATTTCGGGGCAGCCGCCCGGCGCGGCTGCCCTTTTTTAGTAAATCAACATGAGAATAACTACCCTCGATACTACGCTGCGGGACGGCACGCAAGGCGAAGCCATATCCTTTACCGTTGAAGATAAAATCGCGATCGCGCTGAAACTCGATGAGCTCGGCATCGACTACATCGAGGGCGGCTGGCCCGGCTCCAATCCGCGCGACAAGGGATTCTTCTCGCGCGCGAAGGACTTAAAGTTCAAGCACGCCCGGCTCACCGCTTTCGGCTCCACGCGGTTCTCCAAAAACCGCATCGACCAGGATCCGAACGTGAAGGCGCTGCTCGAAGCCGATACCCCCACCATCTCGATCTTCGGCAAGACCTGGGACCTGCACACCCGCCGCGCGCTCAAGATCTCCGAGGAAGAGAACCTCAAGCTGATCTCGGAGACCGTCCGCTATCTCAAGGAGCACGGCAAAGAGGTCATCTTCGACGCCGAGCACTTCTTCGACGGCTACAACAGCAACCCTGCATTCGCGCTGCGCGCGCTCGAAGCGGCGCACAAAGCGGGCGCCGACATCCTGTGCCTGTGCGACACCAACGGCGGAACGCTCACCAGCAGGCTGGCCGAAATCGTCGCCGAGGTCCGGAAGCGCTTCGACGGCATCATCGGCATCCACGCGCACAATGACTCCGATTCCGCCGTGGCCAACACCATCGCGGCCGTCGAGCAGGGCGCCACGCACATCCAGGGATGCATGAACGGGTACGGCGAGCGGTGCGGCAACGCCAATCTCTGCTCCGCCATTGCGAATCTCGAGTTGAAGCTCGGCCACACCGCCATCGGTCCGGAGAAGCTGGCCAACCTCACTTCGGTTGCCCGCTTCATCGCGGAACTGGCGAACCTCCCGTTGCGCGGCGACCAGCCCTACGTCGGCCACAGCGCGTTCGCGCACAAGGGGGGCGTCCACGTCAGCGCCGTACTGCGCGACGCCGCCACTTACGAGCACATCGACCCCGCCACCGTCGGCAATCGCCAGCGCGTGCTGCTCAGCGACCTTTCCGGGCGCGGCAACATCCTTTACAAGCTCAAGCAGCACGGCATCGCCGACCGCCTCGACGAAAAAGCGCGCGGCGAACTGCTCGAGCGGATCAAGCACATGGAGTACGAAGGCTACGAACTCGAAGCCGCCGAGGGCACCTTCGAACTGCTCGTCCGCGAGGCGCTGCGCCCCGGCGTGACTTTCTTCGAACTCGTGAGTTCCGAGATCGTCACCAGACTCAAGGACTTCGATTCGCAGACTACGGCCACTATTGTGCTGAAGGCGCAGGACGGAATCCACACCGCCACCGCGAAGGGCAACGGCCCCGTCCACGCGCTCGATCTCTGCCTGCGAAAGTGCCTTTCCACCCTGTATCCCACCATCGCCGAGGTGCGCCTCACCGATTACAAGGTGCGCGTCCTGGAACCCAAGAGAGGCACCGCGGCCAAGGTTCGGGTGCTGATCGAATGGTCCGATCATCAACGCTCGTGGAGCACCGTCGGCGTGTCCGATAACGTAATCGAAGCAAGCTGGCGCGCCATGGTCGACGCCATCCGGCTTGAGTTGATGCGCCTTACCGAAGTGGACGAAACCGTCACCAAGGCGGTCGAGGATTACTGCTGGGGGGTCTGAGGCGTTGCGCTACGTCTTCCGGAGACGTATCCCGGAGTTTGACTGCGTGCTGCTGGTGGAAAGCGGGTCGCGCGAGGTCGCCGAGAGCGTTCTGCCCGTGCTCCGCCGCAACCACGGCGACAGCCTCCGGATCGATATCGTTACCTGCTACGCCGGCCTGCCCAAGGGCTGCGCGCCGGACGCCGCAATCTTTCACGTCTCGGATTACCCCGGCCGCGCCGGCTTCAAGCGCCTCTGCGGCGAACTGCTGGCGCGCCGCCACCCCGTCCTGGGGATCATCTGTTCCGGCGAGCCCATCATGACCAGGTGGAAGTGGGCGCTGGCCGCCCGCCTCCCCGCCAAGGTATTCATCATTAATGAAAACGGCGACTATTTCTGGCTCGACTACAGCAACTGGCGCATCATAGCCTATTTCGCGGCGCTGAGAGCCGGTCTGGCCGGCCCAGGCGCCCTGCGCAGCCTCGCCCGCCTGGCGCTGTTCCCCTTCACGCTGCTTTACCTGCTGCTCTACGCCGCGGGCGTCCACCTGCGGCGGGCGGCCAGGAACTGCGGCGTTTGACTCAGCCCGGCGCTCAAAAGCAAGTCCGCCCAAGAGCCCGAATTTTGCTCCACTGTTTTTGCCCGAAAACGCACAGTGCTGGCGGTTTCCGCGCACGGATACACGCCCGAAGGAGCGCCTGCGCGCTGCATTTCGATTGGCAGCGTTCGTGCTCACACAAACTGTCTAAATAATCGAATACAATCATTTCCTTCGGGACTTGTCTCGTTCCGAATGCGTGCGGGGAGCCGTCCGCGGTTGATCGCGGCAGCGGCATGCTTTGAAATGCGAACGATCGCGCTAAAACAAAACGTAAGTTTATGTTCCCGGCGCCGGGGCTCGCTTTGTCAAGATGCGGAACCTCGACTTCAAGACTGGAGAAAACAATATCGATCGCTTGTGGGAGCATACCGCCCGAAACCGGCGCCAGGCCTGTGATCCGGGCCGGTTGGCTTCTTTCCTTCCTCCCTCAACTCCGCCTCGTGAGCGATCCGGCGGGACCGGTCGCTTGAGCGGCACCCCACCTTGTTTGCCTTCATCAGGAATTTTCGGGCTGCGTTTTTCCGCCCGGGACTCTGGCGCCGGCGGTTCCTCGCCGGGTGAACGCAGATTGCAATCACTTGATCGGGGTTGATGAGAATGAACAAACTCGATTTCGAGAACAGAATCGCAATCACCGGCTATGGGATAGTGGCCCAGGCCGCTCTGCCCCTCTTGATGAGACATTTGAACGTTCGGCCGGGGCAGATCACTGTGATCGATTTCTGCGACCGGACCGAGGCGCTCAGACCGTGGTTGGAGGCCGGATGCGTGCGCTTTGTGAAAGAGCGGGTGACGCCGGACAATTTGTCCCGCCTGCTGTCGCAAGCGGTGGGCCCCGGCGGCCTTCTCATCGATCTGGCGTGGAGCACCGACTTCTTTGCCATGGTGGAGTGGGCCAACAAGAACCAGGCCCTCTACGTCAATGCATCCCTGGAGTCCTGGGGCCCGCCAGACGGGCTGCAAACGAAATCCGTAATCGAAAAATCCCTTTACACCCGGTATGTCCGCGCGCTTGAGCTGGCTTCGAAATCCAGCGGCGCGCCGACTGCCGTTCTCGACCACGGCGCTAACCCCGGCCTTGTCTCGTCGTTCGTCAAAAAGGGCCTGATCGATATCGCCATGCTGGTGCTCCGCGAAAATCGTCTCTCCAACGGGCGGCAGGGACACATCGAAGCGGCCCTTGAGCAAGGCGACTTCGCAAATCTGGCGCGTGAACTCGGCGTCAAAGTGATTCATTGCAGCGAACGGGACACCCAGCGCGCCCGCACTCCCAAGGCGCCCGACCAGTTCGTCGGGACCTGGAGCGTCGAGGGCATGTGGGAGGAAGCGATTTCTCCCAGCGAGTTCGGCTGGGGCACGCACGAAACGGTCCGCCCGCGCTCGGCCGTGCTGCCGGATTTCGGTCCCCGGAACGTGCTGATTCTGCCGCAGATGGGCATGAACACGTGGGTGCGCTCATGGGTTCCGAGAAGCGAGATCGTCGGCATGGCCATCACCCACGGCGAGTGCTTCGGGCTTTCCCATGCGCTAACCGTGCATCAGAACGGCAAAGCGGTTTACCGGCCCACAGTGCTTTACGCCTACCTGCCGTGCGCGGAGTCGCTCCTCTCGCTTCACGAGTTGCGGTGCCGCAATTATGAGCTGCATCCGCGCGAGCGCATCATCGCCGAGGACATTCATTCCGGCACGGACGCTATCGGGGCACTCATCATGGGCCACCCGTTCCAGTCCTGGTGGACGGGTTCCATTCTCTCCATCGAGGAGGCGAGGAAGATCGTTCCCAAGGTGAGCGCGACGGCGGTGCAGGTCGCAGCCGGAGTCCTTGCCGGCGTGCTCTGGGCGATCCAGAACCCAAGAAAGGGCCTCTGTTTCCCGGAGGACCTGCCCCACGAGGAGATCCTCCGCACCGCTGCGCCGTACCTTGGCGAACTCGTCTCGGAGCCGGTCGATTGGACGCCGCTCAAGGGCCGCCGGGTATTCTTCAAGGAGAGCCCCGCCGCGAGAACGAACGGGGACGACCCCTGGCAGTTCGAGAACTTTCTGTTCCACCCATAGCTGCCCTGGGCAAACCGATTTGAGGGGCGCCCGCAGCGCGGCCCTCTTCTGTGGTACACAAGTAGATCGACCATCATGAAAGCCATCCTTGTGCACGCCTGCGGTGGCCCGGACCAGATGCGTTACGAAGAAGTACCCACACCGGCTCCCGGTCCCGGGCAGGCGCTTGTCAAAGTCGCCGCAGCGGGTGTGAACTTCATTGACATCTACCACCGGACGGGGCTTTACAAGCTCCCCACCCCGATTGCCCTGGGAATGGAAGGCGCGGGCACCGTGGAGGCCGTCGGCGCCGACGTGCGCGAGTTCGCGCCTGGCGACCGCGTCGCCTGGGCCTGGGGCAGCGGCTCTTACGCCGAGTACGCGGCGCTCCCGGCGTCCGCCCTCGTCAAAATCCCTGACCGCATCGAGTTCCAGACCGCTGCCGCCGTCATGCTGCAAGGCATGACCGCTCACTACCTCGCGCTCTCCACCTACCCCATCAAGGAGCGTGAAACCGCGCTCGTTCACGCCGCCGCCGGAGGCGTCGGACTGCTGCTGACGCAAGTCGTCAAAATGCATGGCGGGCGCGTGATCGGCACCGTTTCCACCCAGGCCAAGGCCGAACTCGCCCTCGCCGCCGGCGCTGACGCCATCATCTTCTACTCCCGCCAGGACTTCGAGCCCGAGGTAAAGCGCTTGACGGGCGGCCGGGGAGTGGACGTCGTCTACGACTCCGTGGGCGCCGCCACCTTCATGAAAAGCCTCAACTCGCTCCGCCCGCGGGGCATGCTGGTCTCCTTCGGGCAGTCGAGCGGCCCCGTTCCCCCCGTCGATTTGCTGCTGCTCAGCCAGAGAGGCTCGCTGTTTGTGACCCGCCCCAAGCTCCAGGATTACTGCGCGACGCGGCTTGAGCTGCTCTGGCGCGCCGACGACGTCCTTGGCTGGGTGGACTCGGGCAAGCTGAAGGTGCGCATCGACAAAACGTACCCGCTCTCGGAGGCCGCCCAGGCCCACCGCGACCTCGAAGGCCGGAAAACAAGCGGCAAGCTGCTGCTTATCCCCAGCGGGGCGGAGTAAGCATGAACGCGTCCCACCCTGCCGCAAGCCGGTATTCTGCCCCGCTGCGAGCCGCGCACGAGGCGCAACACTGACGCATGCCTGCCGCTCCCAGTGAATTCGAATCCCGCCGGGGCCGCCTCCTCGACTCGCTGGCGCAAAGAAAGCTGGACGCGCTGATCGTCGCTGCCGCCCCAAACGTGCGGTATCTCTCCGGGTTCACCGGCAGCAACGGCGCGCTGCTGGTCTGGCCGGGCGGAACGGTCCTGTTCACCGACCCACGCTACGAAATCCAGGCCGCTCAGGAGACGGATTGCCGGGTGAAGGTCGTGCGCGGCGCGCTCTACCCCGCCCTGATGAAGTTCGCCGCAGGCAAAAAGCTGAAAAAACTGGGCTTCGAGGCCGGCCGCCTCTCCTATGAAGCCTACGAGCAGCTCCGGATCGGCCTCACGCTGAACGCGTCGCTGACGCCGGTTTCCGGGCTGGTCGAGATCATCCGGATGGTGAAGTCCGAGGCCGAGATCGCGCTGATCGAGCGGTCGGTCCGGACGAATTCGGCGGCGTTTGAAAAGACCATGCGCCGCGCCCGGCCGGAAATGAGCGAATCGGAGCTGGCGGCCGAATTCGAGTACCAAATGCGCCGTTTGGGCGCTGAAAAGCCTTCTTTTGACCCCGTTATCGCCGCCGGGCCGCGCACTGCCCTGCCCCACGCCCGCCCCACCGCCAGTAGACTGGGGCGGAATCAGTTACTATTAGTAGACGTGGGCGCCAGCCAGGACGGCTACGCGAGCGACATGACGCGGATGGCCTTCCTGGGAAAGCCCGGCGCCAAGGTCAAACGGCTGTACAAGGCCGTTCTGGAAGCCCAGCTTGCCGCGCTGGATGCGGTGAGGCCGGGCGTCCGGGCCGAACAGGTTGACCAAGCCGCCCGCCGGGTGCTGCGCGCCGCGGGGTTGGGCGCGGCTTTCGTCCATTCCACCGGGCACGGCCTGGGGCTGGAGATCCATGAGCCACCCCGGATCGGCAGGCGCGACCGGACAGTGCTTGCCGCGGGTATGACCATCACCGTGGAGCCCGGCGTTTATCTGGAAGGGTTTGGAGGAGTACGCATCGAAGATACCGTAGTGGTCACCGGGTCGGGATGCCGGATCCTGACGCCCACCTCGAAAGAGTTGTTGTTGTTGCCGTTCTAATTGCCATGACATTGGATGAAATTCGAGAGTTGATCAAAGTTGTCACCGACACGGGCATAGCCGAACTGGAAGTGCAGCGCGGTGATAACCGGGTGCGGATACGCCGCTCCACCCGAGCCCAGGTACACGAGTACGTCGTGCCGGCCCAGGCCGAATCGCGCTCCGCGCACCACGTTGCGCAGCAGGCCGGCGCCGCGGCTGCCCCCGCGCCTGCCACGGTCCCCGCGCCTGCGGCGGCCTCCACCGCGGCCCCAGCGGACCCGCTGAGCGACCCCACCCTGGTGACAGTCAAATCGCCGATTGTCGGAACGTTCTATGAGGCGCCTTCGCCAGACGCGGCGCCGTTCATCAAAGTGGGCGACGTTGTAAAGCCGGGCGATGTGCTGTGCATCATCGAATCCATGAAGCTGATGAATGAGATCGAGGCCGAAGTCGGCGGCACCGTCATCAGCAAACTGGTCAGCAACGCCCAACCGGTCGAGTACGGTGAAGCCCTGTTCGCCATCCGCCCCTCCTGATCGCCGGCATGTTTGAAAAGATACTGATTGCCAACCGGGGGGAGATCGCCCTCCGCGTCATCTGCGCCTGCAAGGAGCTCGGCATCTCGACCGTCGCGGTTTATTCCGAGGCGGACCGGCACAGCCTGCACGTCCGATTCGCCGACCAGGCCATCTGCATCGGTCCGGCCAAGAGCAGCCTGAGCTATCTGGATATACCCGCGGTGATCAGCGCCGCCGAGATCGCCAACGTGGATGCCATCCACCCAGGCTACGGGTTCCTCAGCGAGAACGCCGATTTCGCCGAAGTTTGCGAGCTGTCGGGCATCAAGTTTATCGGGCCCCCGCCGGAAGTGATGCGGCTGACGGGGCTCAAGGACCGCGCTCGCGCCGCTATGAAGGCGGCCGGGGTGCCCACGCTGCCGGGATCCGACGGCGTTCTGAAATCGCCCGAGGAGGCGGTGGCCGTGGCCGGGAGGATCGGCTATCCGGTAATCCTGAAGGCCACGGCGGGGGGCGGCGGGCGCGGGATGCGCATCGTGCGCACGCCGGAGGAGCTGCCCGGCCTGTTTGTCCAGGCACAGCAGGAGGCGGCGGCCGCCTTCAACTGCCCGGATGTTTACCTGGAGAAGTACATAGAGTCGGCGCGTCACATCGAGTTCCAGGTGCTCGCGGACCAGCACGGCAACGTCGAAGTGCTCGGCGAGCGCGAATGCACCATCCAGCGGCGGCACCAGAAGCTGATCGAAGAGGCGCCGGCGCTGTGCGTGACGCCCGAACTGCGCGCGCAGATTTCGACCGCCTTGCGCGAGGCTATGAGGTCGGTGGGCTACGTGAACGCGGGGACGGTCGAATTCGTGATGAACGCCGCGTGCGGGCAGCTCTACTTCATCGAGGTGAACGCGCGCGTTCAGGTGGAACACCCCGTTACGGAGTGGATCACGGGAATCGACATCGTAAAGAGCCAGATCCGGATCGCCGCCGGCCACAAACTGCCGGACATCGTTCCGCGGGTGGGAATCCGCGGGCACGCCATGGAGTGCCGCATCAACGCGGAGCACCCCGAAACGCTCGCGCCTTCACCGGGACGCATCACCGGGCTGAACCTGCCGGGCGGCATCGGCGTGCGCGTGGATACGGCCGCCTACACGGACGGCGTGATCTCGCCCTACTACGATTCGCTTGTCGCCAAAGTGATCACGCATGGCGACGACCGCGCCGAAGCCATCGCGCGCATGAAGCGAGCTTTGGATATGACCGTGGTGGAGGGCATCCACACATCCATCCCGCTGCACCAGAAAATTCTGGCAGACCCGGATTTCGTGGCCGGCAAGTTCGATACCGGTTTCGTGCGGCGGTTCCTGCCGGCGAAGTAGTCGCCGGGAAGGCCGAGCCGGGCCCCTACTCCAGAGGAATGCGGCTCTTGTTCCGCTCGAGCCAGGCGGAAAACGTCAGCAGCGACGGGTTCAGCGAGCGCGTAAACTCGACGCTGCGCGCGGCGCAAAAGTCCTCCGAGAAATCGCGGTAGAATTGAAACATGTTGCCGAGGTCTTCCGCGCCCGGGAAGCCGAGCCTGCGGTAGACCTCAGGCGGCACATCGTTGTACACGATTTCCTTTCCCAGCGCCTTGCTGAGCGCGGCGGCCATCTCGCGCCCCGTCAGGTGCTCGCCCGCGACGCCAACCCTCTTGCCCACGAATTCCCCGCCCCTTTTGAAAATGGCGTAGGCGCAATTGCCGATGTCATCGACGGCGATGCCCGGCAACTTCTTGTCCCCCATCGGCATCGTGATCGCCAATTTTCCGTCGGGCCCCTTCCGCGGCCCCATTCCGAAGTGGATGAAGTTTTCCCAGTAAAACGAGGCCAGCAGGAAAGTGACGGGCAATCCCAGGTCTGAAAAGAAGTGGTCGGACTCGCCCTTGGCGTCGAAATGCGGCACCTTGTACCGGCCCATCAGAGTCGGCATGCGGTTATCGCTGAGCGGCACCCACCGCCGCGTGTCCTCGAGCGTTGACCAGATGACGTGGCCGACGCCTGCCCGCCTGGCTGCACGAGCCATGTTTTCCGCGTGCGCCATTTCCTTGTCTGGCGAGAAATGCGCCCAGAAAAAGGTGACGCAATACGCCCCGTACGCGCCCTGAAACGCCCGCTCCAGGCTCTTCAAATCATCGAGGTCGGCCGCCACGACTTCCGCGCCCGACTCCGCCAGTTCCCTGGCCTTTTTGGAATTCACGTCCCTGGTCAGCGCCCGCACGGCGTACCCGCGTTGCGGATCGCACAGAATCGCACGCGCCAGTCCCCCGCCCTGCGCGCCGGTGGCGCCGGCTACCGCAATGATCTTTTTCGCAGCCATAATCCCCCTCCGGAGTAGATTCGCGAAGCAGAGCGAAAGACTTGAAAAAAAGCCGGCCCTCAGGCGGAGGCGGAAAACCAGCGATACATCTGATAGAAGCAGAAGGCCGTGATGAGCACGCAGAGGCAGGCGGCCACGCGCCAGACGCGATCCGTCCAGGTTTCGACCAGCTTTGGCGACCCGGCCACGTATCCCGTGGCGAAACCGGCGGCCAGCCCGCCAATATGCGCCGCGTTGTCGATGCGCAGGCCAGGCAGAAACCCGATGATCAGAATATAAATCACCCACCGCGTATACAGGCCGCGGATTTCGGCCCCCAGCGGGCTGCGGCTCCTCACACCCACCGCGATCATGGCGCCGATCAGCCCGAGCAGCCCGGCCGAGGCGCCCACCGAAAGCCCCGCGCTCCAAACCGCGCTGGCATAGAAGCCGAAGACGGTGGCCGCGAAGTAAATCACGATCAGCCGCGCCGAGCCGTAAATCTGCTCGACCTGCGCCCCGACATCGAACAGCACCCACGAGTTCATCAGGATGTGAATCAGCCCGCCATGCAGAAATCCGGCCGTGACCAGACGCCACCACTGGCCGTACTGGATCGCTTCGCGCAACTTGGCGCCGAAGTCGAACAGCGTGCGGGGATCAACCGACATGACCGCGTCAGGGTTGCCCGCGCGCATGCTGTAGATCACCGTGGCTGCGAACAGGCCGAAGTTGATCAACAGGATCATCGTGGTGGTGAAGTACGCGTGAGGGATGAATCCCCCGAGAACCGGCTTGGGGGAGCGCCGCTCCACCGCGCGCGGGCCCACCACCCCCTCGCAGTACGGGCAAACGCGGTCGCTTGTCGTGATAAAAGCCCGGCAATGCGGGCACATGCGGCGGATTTCCATGTAATCTTCATTGTAGCGGGTGAAGGAGCCCCATTATCAGGCTTACCGTTTGCTACAATTTACTCTTCCGATGAAGACGGAGCGGGAACATCGAGAAGAGATTGTGCACGTCGGCCGCATGATCTGGGAAAAAGGTTGGGTGGCCGCCAACGACGGCAACATCAGCGTGCGCCTGGATCAGGACCGGTTCCTCTGCACGCCGACGCAGGTTTCAAAAGGCCTGATGAAGCCCGAGGACCTGGTTGTGTGCGACGCCAACGGCAACAAGCTCTCCGGATACAAGGAACGCACGTCGGAATTCATGATGCACCTGACGGTGTACAATCTCCGGCCGGATATCCGGGCCGTGGTGCATGCGCACCCGCCGGTGGCTACCGGCTATGCGGCGGCCGGGCGCTCTTTGAATCTGGCGCTGCTGCCGGAAGTGGTGATCGGGCTCGGCTGCGTGCCGCTGGCCGACTATGGCCTGCCGGGCACGCCCGAGTTGACCGAACCCATGCTGCCGCTCATTCCCAAGTACGAGGCCCTGTTGATGGGCAACCACGGAGCGGTCTGCTACGGCGCGGACGTTTACCAGGCGTTTTTCCGCATGGAGACCGTCGAGCACTTTGCGCGGATTTCTCTGGTGGCCGAACTGCTCGGCGGCGCCCGGGTGCTGCCGAAACAGGAAGTGAACAAGCTGCTCGAATCGCGCGCACGCTACGGAATAAGCACACGCGGGGGGCTGGAAGCCGGCTGCCCCCTGGCCGCCGAGGAAGTGGGCGCCCCGAAGATCGAACTCACGCGCGAGGAACTGATCGCGCTGGTCGAGGAAGCCGTGCGCGCGCGGCAGTAGTCTAGGATTAGCAGGAGGCTCTAATGGGTGAAGCGCTGGGTATGATCGAGACCCGCGGCCTGGTGGCCTTGATCGAAGCCGCCGATGCGATGGTGAAGGCCGCTAACGTGACCCTGGTAGGTTGGGAGAGGGTTGGTTCGGGATACGTAACCGCTCTGGTCCGGGGCGATGTCGCGGCGGTTCGCGCCGCCACCGACGCCGGCGCCGCAGCCGCGCGCCGCGTGGGCGAGCTCATCTCGGTCCACGTGATTCCACGCCCCCACCCGAGCCTGGAAGACAGCCTGCCCATCGGCCGGAGCACGGCCGCCAAGTAGGCGGAAGAAGGTTCCCATGATACTGGCCCGAGTCGTGGGCACGGTTGTAGCCACACGGAAAGATCCCCGCCTGGAAGGCAAAAAGCTGCTCGTTTTGAAACCGATTACGCCGGACGGCAAGGACGAGTTCGGCTATGTCGTCGCCGTGGACACGGTGAGCGCCGGCGTGCGCGAAAAAGTGCTCGCCGTCTCGGGCAGCTCGGCCCGCATGGCCGAAGGCTGCAAGGACAAGCCGGTGGACACCGCCATCGTCGGCATCGTCGATGCGGTCAGCCTCGACGAGAAAGGATAGCGGAGGATGTTTCTCGGCCGCGTCATCGGCCGCGTCTGGTCGACCGTTAAGAACCAGAACCTCACCGGACAGCGGCTGCTGATCGTTCAGCCCGTCACTCCCGAGCTAAAAGATACCGGCAAGCGCATCGTCTGCACGGACGCCACCGGCGCAGGCGCCGGCGAACTCATCTATTGGGTCCGCGCGCGCGAGGCCAGCTATGCGCTGCTCCCCGACGAGGTCGTCACCGACGGCACCATCGTCGGAATCATCGACCATCTCGACGTGAAGAGGACCCCCTGAATGCAGATCGGACGTGTCATCGGCAGCGTTGTCGCAACCCGGAAGCATCCCAGCCACGAAGGGCTGAAGCTGCTGCTCGTCCAGCCGCTGAATCTCGACGGCACGGACCGCGGCGACGCGGTGGTGGCGGTGGACGCTTTGGACGCCGGCGCCGGGGATCGCGTGCTGCTGACCGGTGAGGGTTTCTGCGCGGGAAGTTCGGTGGGCCGCTGGCCCTCAACCCCCATCGACGCCGCCGTGCTCGGCGTGATCGACGAAATCGAACTCTTACCGGACGCCTGCGGGTAACCATAATCCCCGCCGGCGTGGCGCCGGACCCTCCGGCCGCGTACACTGGATTGTAAAGTCCCTGGGAGGCGTTTACTCATCTTGATCAAAGCCGTGATTTTCGATCTCGGGAAGGTCATCGTGCCTTTCGACCTGCAACGGGGGTACGAGGCTCTCCGCTCCCACTGCCCGCATCCGGCCGAGGAAATTCCGCGGCGCATCTCCTCGACCAACCTCGTGAGGCGTTTCGAATCCGGCGAGGTGTCGCCGGAAGCCTTTGTCGAGCAGCTTTCCGCCCTGCTCGACCTGCGCGTGAATTACGACCGCTTCTGCGAGCTGTGGAGCAGTATTTTCCTACCCGACCCCCTGCTGCCCGAGTCGCTTCTGGCCGGACTCCACCGCCGCTACCGGCTGCTTCTGCTCTCCAACACGAACGCGATCCACTGGGCCATGATCCGGCAGAAATACTCTCTGCTCTGCCATTTTGACGATTACGTTCTTTCCTACCAGGTGGGCGCACTCAAGCCCTCCGCCCGCATTTACGAAGAAGCGATCGCCAGAGCGGGCTGCCGGCCCGGGGAGTGCTTTTTCACCGACGATATTCCGCTTTACGTGGACGGAGCGCGTGAGGCGGGGATGGATGCGGTGGTGTTCGAATCGGCCGAGCAGATCGAGCGGGAGCTGCGGGCGCGCGGCGTGTGCTGGTAGGGGTCCGGAATAGCGGATATTAAGACCGTTTGCACTTTGCGGCAGCGGGGTCTATAATTCATTAAATCCAGAGTTGGTGTTTACTGTAGTAAAAGTTAACAATCGAGAGAACCTCATGCCGGAAGAGACGCTCAGCATAACCGATAACCGGACCGCTACGTCCTACACGATCCCCATCCAAAACGGCGCTATCCGCGCGATGGACCTCCGCCAGATCAAGACTTCGCCCGAGGACTTCGGGCTGATGACCTACGATCCGGCGTTTATGAACACCGCCTGCTGCCAGAGCCGGATCACCTATATCGACGGCGATAAAGGCATCCTGCTCTACCGCGGCTACCCGATCGAACAACTCGCCGAACACTGTACCTATCTGGAGGTCGCCTACCTGATCCTGTACGGCGAGCTGCCCACCGCAGCGCAGATCGAAGAGTGGACGCAGGCAGTCACCCACCACACCATGCTCCACGAGAACACCAAGCGGATCATGGAAGCCTTCCACCACGACGCTCATCCCATGGGCGTGCTCGCCAGCACCGTGGCCGCGCTCTCGACCTTCTACCCGGACGCCAGGAACGTTCACGATCCCGCCGTGCGCCGCCTTCAAATTTTGCGCCTGCTCGGGAAGATGCCCACCATCGCCGCCTACGCCTACCGGCACAGTCTGGGCTACCCCTATGTCTACCCGGACAACGACCTCAGCTACACAGAGAACTTCATGAACATGCTCTGGCGGATGACGGAGCCGAAGTTCCAGTCCAACCGCACGCTGGCGCGGGCGCTCGATGTGCTCTTCATCCTGCACGCGGACCACGAGCAGAACTGCTCGGCGAACGCCATGCGCAGCATCGGCAGCTCGCTCGCCGACCCATACCTGACCATGGCCGGCGCCATCGCGGCCCTCTCCGGCCCGCTGCACGGCGGCGCGAACGAGGAAGTGCTGCGGATGCTCAACGAGATCGGGTCCAAGGACAACATCCCGGCGTACATCAAGAAAGTCAAGGCGGGCGAGTGCAAGCTGATGGGCTTCGGCCACCGCGTGTACAAGAACTACGACCCGCGCGCGCGCATTATCAAGCAGATCGCGGCGGAGGTCTTCGAGGTGACCGGGCGCAGCCCGTTGCTCGATGTCGCGATGGAGCTGGAAAAGATCGCGCTCGAGGACGAGTACTTCGTCAAGCGGAGACTCTACCCGAACGTGGACTTCTACTCCGGCATCATCTACCAGGCGATGGGCTTCCGGCCCGAGATGTTCACCGTGCTGTTCGCGATTGCGCGCACGGCGGGCTGGCTCGCGCAGTGGCAGGAACTGCTGGAAGATCCGGCTCAGAAGATCGCCCGCCCGCGGCAAGTGTACCTCGGCTACCCGCGGCGCGATTTCGTTCCTATCGAACAACGCGCGATGACGGCGGAGCTGGTGCGGTAGCTCGCACGGCGGCTCCGCCAACTGCTTCCGGACCTAGCGCGCGGCGGCGGCGATTGCCCGCAGCCCGGGCAGCACGTCGCCGATCGCCGCCGGCGATGAGGTTGGGCTTCCCAGCCCGAAATAGAGCTTGCGGTAGAGCGGGTACAGCTTCTCGTAGACGGCGCTCTCCCGCGCGTCGGGCTCCACGGCGCGATAGCGCGGGCACAGCGCCTGCTGAGCTTCCTCGATTGTTTTGAACGCTCCTGCCGCCAGGAATGCGAAGATCGCCGAGCCCAGGCTCGTCACCTCGCTTTCCGGCACCAGGACGGGCTTCCCGAACACATTCGCGTAAATGCGGTTCAGCGTCTCGTTCTTCTGCGGGACGCCCCCGCCGTTGATCACGCGGCAAATCGGCACGCCGTGCTCGCCCATGCGCTCCAGGATGATCCGCGTGTGGAACGCCGTTCCCTCGATGGCGGCGAACAGCTCGTCCTGCGGCCCGTGCGTGAGATTCCAGCCCAGGGTGACGCCGCCGAGTTCCGGGTTGACCAGCACGGTGCGGTCGCCGTTGTCCCAGGTCAGCCTGAGCAGCCCGGTCTGGCCGGCGCGGTAATTTTCCGTCTGTTTGGAGAGCGCGGCGACTGTCGTGCCCGCGCGCCGGGCGATGGTCTCGAAGATGTCCCCGGTCGCCGAGAGCCCGGCCTCGATGCCGAAATAGTCGGGGTGAATCGAGCCCTTAACCACCCCGCACACGCCCGGAATCAGGTCCACCTGTTTGGCGATGGCCATGATACAGGTGGATGTGCCGACCACGTTGACCACGTCGCCCTCGCGGATGCCCGCGCCGATGGCGTCCCAATGCGCGTCAAAGGCGCCCACCGGCACCGGAATCCCGGCCCGCAGCCCGAGTTTCTCCGCCCACTCCGGAGTGAGCGCGCCCGCGACGCGGTCCGACGTGGCGTAACACCCGCCGAGCTTCTCGCGGATGCCGGCGAACAGAGGGTCGACCTTGACGAGAAAATCTTCCGGGGGCAGCCCGCCGAGCGCTGCGTTCCACATCCACTTGTGGCCCATCGCGCAAATGCTGCGGGGCACGGCGGCGGGGTCCGTGATGCCGCAAAGCGTGGCGGCCGCCATGTCGCAGTGCTCCAGCGCGGTCACCATCTTTTCCCGGCGTTCCGGGTTGTTGCGCAGCCAGTGGAGCAGCTTGGCGAAGCCCCACTCCGAGGAGTAGACGCCGCCGCACCACTCGATGGCCTCGAGTTTCTCCCGGCACGCGGCCTCTGTAATCTCGGCCGCTTCGCGCTTGGCGCGGTGATCGCACCACAGGTAGTAATCATCGAGCGGCACAAGCCCCTCGCCCACCGGCACCACACTCGAACCCGTGGTGTCCAGCGCGATGGCAGCCACCTGGCTGCCGGGCACGCCGGCTTCGCTGACGGCCTTTCGCGTCGCCTCCACCAGCGCCCGCATGTGCTCGGCGTGGGACTGGGTGGCGTGGTCCGGGTCTTCCTTCTTCCGGACGAGCGGATACTCGGCGACGGCCGAACCCAGCCTGCCGCGCTCGCTATCGAAGATCGAGACCCGGACGCTCAGGGTGCCGAAATCGACGCCTGCTACGATTGCCATGGCTGCTCTCCCCGCTTATTGCGCCTCGTGGTAGTAGATATCCCAGCCGAGATAGCGGGTGGCTGCCTCGTAAACCATGCCGGCCACGTGCGAGAAACTCGCCGCCACGTGGTGCTCAAAGCCGTTCTCGCAAATGTAGCGAAGCAGCTTCTGCATGCGGGGTATCCTCACGACTCCGGCGCCGCCGAAGGTGGTGAGCGGATCGTCGGTGAATTCGCCTTCGCCGACGTAGCCGGTAATCTTGCCTTTCAAATCGTTGGTTGAGAAGCGCGCGAAGCTCATCGGGCCGGCCTTCACACGCCCCACGCAGGTGCCGAACGCATTCTCCTTGCCGACCGTGCCGGCGATGATCTCCTGGAAGTCCATCTTGACGTCCTGGAAGAAGTGCTTGGGCAGGTTGCTGCAATGGAAGCAGACGGCCTTGTCGGGGTCGTCGCCGTAGTTGTTGTTCCAGTCGAGCAGCGCGCTGGGCGACTCGGAAGCGAGCGCGAGGGCGTGCATGGCAAGGGCGCCGCAGACATCCACTTCGCACGCGCTCGGCAGCAGGTGGTTGCTCATCATGCTCATCACGGTGCAAGGCACCACCCCAAAATACTCTTCCATCGAGGTCCAGCACTGGACGGCGGTGATGCTGACATCCACTTCCTTCATCCACGCATCGACGACCGCGCCGAACTTGGCCATTTTCATCAGGGCCGCCGCGGGGACGCCCTCCGTGTAGACGTACTCTTTGACGGCCTCAAGCTTGGCCTGGACTGCGGGGTCGCTATCCTTCAGGCGCTCCACCCGGCCGAAGATCTCCGAAAGATCGATCGGCTCAACGGTGATCCCGTTGTTTTCCAGCAGTTTCTCGCTGTAGCGGACGGTGTTGAACGCCGCCGGCCGCGCCCCGATTGCGCCGACGCGGGCGTTTTTCAAACCCTTCACCACGCGGCACACGCCCCCAAACCATTGGGCGTCCTTGTCAAACTGGGGGGAATCCGGGGCCTCGGTGTGGAGCGTGGTGAGCGAGTACGGGATGCCGTACTGCTTGAGGTTGTTGCAGAGCGACATTTTGCCGCAGAAGCTGTCGCGGCGGTCGGCGATGCTCATCCGGCCGGGGCGGTCCGGCGTCGCCTGGATCAGCACGGGGACGTCGAGACCGGCCAAACGCAGCGCGTCGGCCACTCCACGCTCCTCGCCGAAATTCGGAAGCGTGACGACGATGCCGTCGATCTCGTCGCGGTGGTCGCGGAACAGCGCCGCGCACTTCTTGGCGTCATCCCGCGTGACGACGGCGCCATGTTTGGTGTCTTCGGGACCCAGAACGATGACTTTGAAGCAGTTCCGCTCCAACGCCTGAATCATTTCTTCCCGCCCGGATTTGGCCAGGTGGTCGGGGAAGAACCCGCGGTTACCGACGATAACGCCGACAGTCATCTGCGTTTTCATAATTTCACTCCAAAAGTAAGCGTTTTCATTACCGCAAAGGTTGATTTCATCAGGAATTATCGCCCGCGTCAACCCCGAGCGCAAGAAACGGGCGCTTCCAGCAGACGGACGCGGTCAGCGGGCCGGATGGGGGTTTTTGCTAACGAACTTTAGCGCCGGTTAACTCTGGCTGGAGGTCGTTTCCGCGATCGCCATCGGCGCGCGGGCGTGCCGGTGCGCGTGATGGCGGATTTCGGCAAGGTTCAGCCCGGTGACGGCCAGTGCAATGGCTCCCGCGGTCAACAGCGGCAGCGTGATCACGCACCAGGTCATCAGCGACAGCCCGGTCGCGGTTGTCTTGTCGATGCCGAACAGGCCCAGCGCCAGTACCATCAGCACCTGCGACGGGCCCACGTTGCCCGGCGCTTGGGGAATCGCCGTCCCGATGCGGAGCACAACCAGAACAACCAGCGCGGGCCACATCGTCAGGTCGAGATCGTAGCCGCGCATCAGCGCGTAGATCGGCACCACCTGGATCAGCAGATAAATCGTGCTGGCGGCGAAGGCCACATAGAAGGACCTGGAATTTCCCATCAGGTGCAAATCGTCGATCAGCACGCGGAGTTTCGCTCCCCAGCGGGTCTTGGGGCACGCCGCGTGGGCGTGGTGCTTCCAGAACATCACCAGCCCCAACAACAGCGCCACGATCACCACCACCGCTCCGACGCCCTTGCCGAGCTCGACCACTACCCGCGGGTAGGGAACGAAAAGGGTGGTTGCCGCGAACAGCAGCATCAGCCAGATACCGTCGAATACACGCTCGATAACCGCCGAAGACAGCGCGACGGAAAAAGGAATCGCGCTCCAGCGGGCCTGCAAATACGATCGGATGACCTCGCCCGGCCTCAGCGGGAACACTTCGTTGGTGAACAGCCCCACATAGATGGCCTGTACGGATCGCCATAAAGGCACCCGCACTACCGGCCCCAGCAGGACATTCCAACGCCAGGCCTGGAAGACGTACACCGCGATATCGGACACCACGGCGATCGCCACCCAGCCCCAGCGAAGGGACTGAAAATCCTGCATCACCGTTTTGAAATCCACTCCTTGGAGAAACCAGATCAGTGAGGCGACAGAAATCGCATATCCGATTGCCGGCGCCAGCCAGGAGGGGACTCTTGCTTGGAACTTACCTACGCGGAACTGCATGCGCTAGTACCATCATAGATGACTTTTTCGCCGCCCACGGTTCTCTTAATCGGCCGATTAAGTTTTCTTTTGATTACCCTTTATTCTTTTAACGTCCTTAACGGGCGGGCGGCTTCTCCCGATCGCTTTTTTGGTAAACTCCGCAAGAGGTTTTTCAATTAGAAAGACCTGACCGGCACAATGGCACTGAAAAAGACTGTCCGCCGGGTGGCCGTCCTCGGCGTCGGCGTTATGGGCTCGCAGATCGCGGCCCATTTCGCCAACGCAGGCATTCCCGTTCTGCTGCTGGACGTCGCGCTCCCGGACGAGGAGCAGCGCAGCGCCGCCGCTTTGCGGGGCATTGAGTGGGCCGCGTCGCGCAGGCCCGGCGCTTTTTTCACGCCGGACGCCGCATCGCTGGTGACGCCGGGAAACTTCGAGGACGACCTGCGCGCCCTCGGCGGCTGTGATTGGATCATCGAGGCGGTCGTTGAAAACCTGGAAATCAAGCGCGCGCTGATTGAAAAGGCCGCTTGCTTCCGCCGCCCGGACGCGATCTTTTCCACTAACACCAGCGGCATCCCCCTGGCCGAAATCGCAAAAGGATTTCCGCCCGAATTGGGCCGCGCGTTCCTCGGCACGCATTTTTTCAATCCGCCGCGCTATCTTCACCTGCTCGAGCTTGTCTCCGGACCGGAAACCGATCCCGAGGTGATTGAATTCGTAGCGAGTTTCGCCGAAATCAGGCTCGGCAAGGGCGTCGTGCGCGCCAAGGACACGCCGAACTTCATCGCCAACCGCATCGGAAGCTTTTTTTCGGCGACGGTGTTGAAGCTCATGGTGGAAGGCGGCTATTCGGTCGAGGAGGTGGATGCGCTCACCGGCCCGCTGATCGGCTTCCCGAAAAGCGCAAGTTTGCGGCTGGCGGACATCATCGGCCTGGACACCTGGGCCTGCATCGCGCAGAACCTCTGCCGGCTGGCGCCCGAAGACCCCTGGCGCGAACGCTTTCAATTGCCGGATTTCGTCGCCCGCATGATTGAGCGCGGCTGGCTGGGAGAAAAGACCGGCCAGGGATTCTACAGGCGCGCCGGCGCGGAGAGAGAAATCCAGGCCATCGATTGGCGGACGCTCGAATACCATCCCGCCGAAAAGCCGGTTTTCCCGTCCCTCGATGCCACCCGCTATGTGAGGGACCTTGCGGAACGCCTGCGCACAGTGATAGCCGCGGACGACCGCGCCGGGACTTTCCTCTGGCGCGCCCTCAGCGACCTTTTCCTCTACACCGCGGGGCTTGTGCCGGAAGTCTCAAACCGCATCGTCGAGATCGACCGCGCCATGCGCTGGGGCTATGGCCACAAGCTGGGGCCCTTTGAGTTGTGGGACGCGCTGGGCGCGGAGCAAACCGTCGAGCGCATGCGGAGCGACGGCCGCACGATTCCGGAGGGCATCGAAGCGCTGCTCGACTCCGGCGCGAAATCCTTCTACCGGCCTGCCGACCAGAACGGCGAGCCGCGCACCGAGTACTTTGATTTCGGGCGCACGCGTTTCGAGACCCTGGAGGACCGCCCGGGCGTCCTCGTGCTCTCCGATCTGAAGCGGGCGCGCGGCGTCGTCGGAGGCAACCACGGCGCTTCGCTCATCGATCTCGGCGACGGCGTCCTCTGCCTGGAGTTTCACGACAGGCGCGGCGTGCTGGGCGGCGATCAGATCGACATGATCCTGGCCGGCATCGAGGAAACGAACCGTAATTTTGAAGCCATGGTGATTGCCGGGCAGGCCTCCGAAGGTTTCTGCGCCGGCGAGGACCTGGCGCTCATTCTGATGTATGCGCAGGAGGGCGAATGGGACGAACTCGATGCCGCCGCGCGGCGTGTGCAGGACGCCAACATGGCCATCAAGTACGCCGCGCGGCCCATCGTCGCGGCGCCCTTCGGCTTCACCACCGGCAGCGGCTGCGAAGTGGCCTTGCACGCCGCGCGCATTCAAGCCTCCGCCGAGCTATACATGGGCCTGACCGAGGTGAGCGCGGGACTGATCCCAGCCGGCGGCGGCTGCAAGGAAATGCTGATCCGGCTGGGAGATCCTCAGCGCGTCATGGAACTGATTGCGTCCGCGAAAGTCTCCACTAGCGCCGCCGATGCGCGCCGGTTGGGTTTGCTGAGGGCAACGGATGCCGTATCCATGAATCCGGAGCGTCTGATCGCCGAGGCCAAGGCCGCCGCGCTCGCGCTCGCTCCGTTGTGGACGCCCGGCACTCCCAATTGCGAAATCCGCGTGACGGGCGATCCCGGCTACGCCGCCATGCAGTTGAAGGCATGGCTGTCGTACAAAGGCAACCACATCTCGGAGACCGGCCTGGACATTGCCGGCAAGCTGGCGTACGTTCTGAGCGGCGGAAGGCTTTCCGGACCGCAGAACGTCCCCGAACAGTATCTGCTCGATCTCGAACGCGAAGCTTTCCTCAGTCTGTGCGGAGAGCCCAGGACGCAGCAGCGGATCGAGCACCTTCTCGCGGCCGGAAAACCGCTGCGCAACTAAACTAAGGGAATCATGCCTGAGCCTGTTGTGATCGATTGTTTGCGGACCGCCATCGGCAAGGCCCGGCGCGGCGCCTTGCGCAACTCCAGGCCGGACGACCTGGCGGCGGCCGTGATTCGCGCCCTGATTGACAGGTATCCGCAGTTGCCCGCCGACGAAGTGGACGACGTCATTCTCGGATGCGCGTTCCCCGAGGGCGAGGCCGGCATGAACATGGCGCGGAATGTGGCGTTGATGGCCGGGTTGCCCGATCTGGTGCCGGGCATGACCATCAACCGCTTCTGCGCCTCCGGCCTGCAAGCCATCGCCATCGCGGCGGACCGCATACGGGCCGGCTCGGCGCAGATCGTGATCGCCGGCGGCGTAGAGTCGATGAGCCTGGTTCCGATGGCCGGCAGCAATTTGGCGCCGAATCCCTGGATCGTCGATCATCGCCCGGAAATTTACATCGGCATGGGGCTCGCCGCGGAGGCGCTGCGGCAAAAGTACGATATCGCCCGCGAGGACGCCGACACCTTCGCCCTGCACAGCCATCAGAACGCGGTGCGAGCGCAGGCCGAGGGCCGGTTCGACGAAGAGATCGTGCCGATCGAAGTGGAGACCAAGGTTCTCATCGACGGCAAGGCCCAGCGGCAATCCGTCATCTTCGCGAAAGACGAGGGGCCTCGCGCCGATACCTCGCTCGAAGCGCTGGCGGCGCTGGAGCCGGTCTTCGACGCCCAGGGCGCCGTCACCGCCGGCAATTCCTCGCAGGCAAGCGACGGCGCCGCCGCCGCGCTCGTCATGTCGGACCGCAAGGCGCGCGAACTCGGGCTGAAACCGCGGCTCCGGTTCGTGAGCTTTGCCGTGGGCGGAGTGCCCCCGGAACTCATGGGCATCGGGCCGGTCGTGGCCATTCCCAAGGCGCTCGAACTGGCGGGACTGCATCTGGAAGACATCGACATCATCGAGCTGAACGAGGCTTTCGCCGTGCAGGCGCTCGCGGTAATCCGGCTGGCCGGGCTGGACATCGAGAAGATCAACCCGAATGGAGGCGCGATTGCGCTCGGACACCCCCTGGGATGCACGGGCGCGCGGCTCACCGCCACCATCCTGCGGGAGCTGGAGCGCTCCAACGCCGCTTACGGCATGGTGACGATGTGCGTGGGCGGGGGCCAGGGCGCTGCCGCTATCTTCGAAAAAGTCTAGCCCGCAAAGACGGAATCCGGCCGTCTGTGCGTTACACTGTGGTTACAGGGGTTCCGTTCTCATCGTCAACATGATCGACCTGCACACGCACACCCATGAATCGGACGGGACTTCTTCGCCCGAAGAACTCATCCAGGCAGCCGTTGATTTGAAGCTGGAGGCGCTGGGCATTGCCGATCACGACACATTCGCCGGGTACGATGAGGCCGTGCCGCTTGCGCAGGCGGTGGGGCTTGATCTGGTCTGCGGCATCGAGTTGAGCACGAAGCTGCGTTCCAGGCAGGGAACGCGCGGCAAATCGGTGCATATCCTGGGATATTTTCTCGATGCGCCTCCGGCGCCCGCGTTCCGCAACTGGCTCGCCACCCTCCAGCGCAGCCGGCGCGACCGCAATGCCCGCCTGGCCGAGCGCCTCCGTTCGCTCGGCATCGAGGTGACGCTGGAAGAAGTCGAGCAACTCGGCCGCAGCCTGGCCGGCCGCCCGCATTTCGCGCAAATCATGGTGCGCAAGGGCTACGTGAAATCGATTCACGAGGCGTTTGAAGTGTACCTTGGGGAGTCCGCCCGCGCCTACGTGGAGCGTGAAGAGCCCAGCGTAGCCGAGGGCATACAGAGGATTCTGGAGGGCGGCGGCCTGCCCTCGCTCGCCCACCCGGTGCGCCTCTCCAGAGACGGCGCAACGGTCGAGAAAATGATCGCGGAAATGCGCGACGCGGGCCTGCGCGCGATCGAAGTCTACCATTCGGACCACGGCCCGCGCGAGGTCCAGCAGTACCTCGCAATTGCCCGCCGCTACGATCTTGCCATAACCGGCGGCACCGATTTCCACGGCGACAACAAGCCGGGCATATCGCTCGGCACGGGAATAAACGGAAATGTTTCGGTGCCCCGCTCGGTTCTGGACGACCTCCGCGCCGGCCGACCGCAGCGCCATGTTTCGGCCCTTACGTTCCGCATGCCCCCGGCAGTGTGAGGGACCGGCCGGTCAACGCGGAACAACGCCTCGCGCCCCATCTGAAGCGCTACCCGCCCACGGCTCAAAATGACAACGCCCTCCTTTTCAGGAGGGCGTAAACCCGGAGATGCGATCTCCGGGGCTGTTCCAATTGCAGTATACCTATAGAGGTTCAATGTGTCAACGGGTCATAGCCTATATCGACGGGTACAACCTCTACCACGGCCTGCGCGAGTCAGGTTGGCGACGGTATCTCTGGCTCGATCTTTCGGGGCTGGCTCGCTCTCTCGTCAAAGAGCGGCAGGAACTGGTCGTAACGAAGTACTTCACGACCAGAGTTACCAAGCCGGAATCAAAACGGCGACGGCAAGCCGAGTACCTGGAGGCGCTGGAAGTGTGTTGCGGCCCATCGATTCAGATGTTCTGGGGACATTACCAGGACGACCCGTGGACGTGTAAGGCGTGCGGAAGAACCATGCTAGTCTCTCACGAGAAGAAGACCGACGTGAACATCGCGGTGGAAATGCTGACGGATGCATATGCAAATGCGTTTGACACGGCGTTCTTGATCTCTGCTGATAGCGATCTCGTGCCGGCAATCAGAGCAATCCGGAGGTTGTTCCCCCAGAAGCGAGTGGTTGTGTTCTTCCCGCCAGCGCGGTTTTCCGCTGAGCTTAAGCAGGTCACCCACGGTGGCGGTATTCAACTCGGCAGAAAAAGGTTTGCAGACAACCAACTTCCTGAATGTGTGACCAAGCCAAACGGTAAGACGCTGGTCCGGCCCGCGAAATGGAGCAACAGGCCATCGACTGTCTTCGGAGAGCTTCTTGAGGCCGCCCTAAATGGGCCCGAGGAGGGCGCAGAGTAGAGAACGCGATGCCTACCCGGACACGATCGAAGCGCGTGCGCCGGCGGCTTCGAGCGCCGTGCCTTTCGGCGCCTCCGCCAATCTGACGTAACCCAGCGCGAGCACCTTCCCGGCTTCGGGCGACCACGCTGCCGAGGTGATCTCGCCCACCACCTTTCCTCCCGCGGTTACCGGCGTGCCCGCCGCGGGCGGCTCGGCGGTCTCAATCGCCAGCCGCACCAGAAACCTGTGGACCCCACCCCGTGAGCGGATCCGCTCTACGATCTCCTGCCCGAGGTAGCAGCCCTTGCTGAAGTGAATGGCGTGCAGCAGCCCCGTCTCCTGCGGCAGGTTCTTTTCGGTTATGTCCTCGCCGTAGCGCGGCCGGCCGTTTTCAAGCCTCACCACGCGCGCGTCTTCCGGTCCTGCGGGGATAGCTCCTGCCGATTCCAGCATCCGCGCGAGTTCCTCCCGCTCCCGGCGCGCTCCGATCACCGCAAAACCCGGCGCGCCCGTCGTGCTCAGACGCGCCACCACGCGCTCACCCCACGCCGCGTGAGACCACGGCTTTTCCGGAACCGGGGCGCCCGCGGCCGCAAGCACGTCCGCCGCCTTCGGCCCCTCGATACCCAGTTCGGCTGTCTCTTCGGTCGCGTCCTCGAGCGTGACGTCATCCGCGATGATGTACTTGTCCAGGTGCTGGTAGGACTTTTCGCGCGTTTCGGGCTCGGTCTCGAGCAGAAAGAAATCCTCGAAGCGCAGCAGGTTCATATCGCCGAGAATGCGCCCCTGCGCGTTCAGGAAAAATGCGTAGCAGCCCTCCCCCGGCTGGAGCTGCTCCACGTGGTTCGTCACCATGGCGTGAAGCAGGCGCGCGCGGTCTTCCCCGGTGATGCGGATTCGCCCCCGCTCCGAGAGGTCAAGCCACGCCGCGCCGTCGTGCAGTGCTCTGTAACCTTCAGTCATTGGCTCCTCCGGCATCAATAGATGCGCCGCAGATAGGCGGCAACAAGGATCGCCAGCAGCCCTACGATCGCGGCGCCCGTGAGCCGGCGTACACCGCGCGACTCGCTCTCGGGCCTTTCCGCCGGCGCGCTCACGGCCAGCGCCGCCGATACAAACACGTGGGCCGCCAGCAGCATCTTGACGCCGAACCAGATGTGGTACATGCGCGTGTGCCCCGGCTGCCTGAGCAGGTTGTACGTCCCGGAAACCAGCAGGCCGGCGATGGCTGCGTAAACCAGGGGACGAAACCGCGCCGCCTGCGCCACCCACGCGCCGGGCCTGTCATCGTCCGGCAATATCCTCAAGGCGGGCGCCAAAACAGCCCAGACATAAATTGCCCCGCCAATCAGGGCGACGGCCGAAACGATGTGCAGCCACCGGGAGAACACCCCCAGCATTTCCAGGGGAATCGAAACCATAATGAAAGTATACGAGGTACAGGCCGAACACATGATCCATGAAATCCTTCCGGTTGGAGTGCTTGCCTGCAACTGCTCAATTCTGGGCGACGAACGCACGAAAGAAGCGCTGGTGATTGACCCGGGCGACGACGTCTCCGAGATCCTCCGCATCCTCGAGCGGCACGGGCTGCGGCTGACGGGGATCGCCGTCACTCACGCGCACATCGATCACATCGGCGGCGCGGCAAAGCTCAAGCAAGCCACCGGGGCGCCCGTCATGCTGAATGAGAATGACATCCCGCTTTACGACAGCCTCGATGCGCAGGCCGTCTGGATCGGCGTGCGGGCGCCGGAGCGCACCGCAATCGATACTCCGGCGCGGGAAGGAGACAAGTTGCAGGTGGGCGGCATCAATTTGGAAGTGCTGCACACTCCCGGCCATACCCCGGGCAGCATCAGCCTCTGGATCCCGGCGGAAAAGAAGCTGCTCGCGGGCGATACGCTCTTCCGCGACAGCATCGGCCGCACCGATCTGCCCGGCGGCGACGGCCGCCTGATCCTGCGCTCGATCCGCGACAAGTATTTCCCACTGCCCGAGGAAACCATCGTCATTCCGGGTCACGGCGAATTAACCACACTCGGCCGCGAGCGGGAGTTCAATTACTTCCTTCAGGGTCTGTAGGTACACTGAAGGGTTATGCGGATCCCCGCCTGGCCCATTCATACCGAACGCGAAATCGAGCTGTTGCGGCAAGTGCTGAACAGCCCGCAGTGGGGCGGCTTCAACGAGATCGTAAGCCGCCTGGAACGCGAGTTCGCGGCTTTCCAGCATTGCGCCTACGGCATCAGCGCCGCCAACGGCACGCTCACGCTCGAGACGGCGCTGGCCGTGCTCGGCATCGGGCTTGGCGATGAGGTGATCGTGCCGGCCATTTCGTTCATCTCGACTGCAACCGCCGTCTCGCGCACAGGCGCGCTGCCCGTCTTCGTGGACATCGAACCCGAAACGTTCAACATGGACCCGGAACGCGCCGCCGAAGCGGTAACGCCGCGAACCAAGGCGATTCTGCCCGTTCACTTCGGCGGGCCGCTGGCCGACATGGACCGGCTCGGAGCGCTCGCGGCGGAGCACGGCATCCCGATCCTGGAGGACGCCGCCCATGCCCACGGCTCGGAGTGGAACGGGCGCAGGGCGGGAAGCATCGGCATCGCCGGCTCGTTCAGCTTTCAAAACTCGAAGGTCATGACGGCCGGCGAGGGCGGCATGCTGACCTCGAACGACGCCGGATTCGCCGAGCGCGCGCGCTCCTTCTGCAACCAGGGACGGCGCATCGGTGAGAATTTCTTCAACCACTACACGCTGGCCACCAACTGCCGCCTTTCGGCGCTGCAGGCGGCGGTGCTTCTGGCGCAACTGGAACGGCTGCCCGAACAGATCTGCCTGCGGGAGCGCAATGAGCGGCTGCTGCGTTCCGAACTGGCGGACATCCCCGGCCTGCGCTTCCAGCAGGCGCACCCGCAGGTCAACGTCCACTCGCACTATCTGCTGCTCGGCCGCATCGACGAGCGGGAGTTTGGAATGACCCGCGACGAGTTCCACCGCGCCATCACGGCCGAGGGCGTCCCCTGCACGCCGTTTTATCCCCACCCGCTCTACGGAAATCCGCTCTATCGGGACGGCGGTTGCAGGGCCATGCCCTGCCCCGTTGCCGAGGCCTGCGTCCGCGACGCGTTCTGGTTCCCCCACCGCGTGCTGATGGGAGACGAGGAAACCACGCGCGAGATCGCCGCCGCCATTCGCCGGGCCGCCCGCCGGTGATCTGCGCCGTCCGTTACCCGCGAATGCCGGCGCCAAGCTCCTTGCGGGCGTACTCCAGGCTCCGCTCCAGATCGCGCCGCTGTTGCTGCTTGAGCGCCGCCTGAATTTCCGGAGGCTGCCTGCCCGGGCCTGCGATCACCATCGCTCCCATAAACGGGTGGCCGGCCTTGGCCAGCGCAACGAAGCGCGCGAACTCCGCCGCACGGGCCTTCGGAAACACCTTCCAGAACTCCGCCTCGTAGTAAGGCAGCACCTGCGGCGGACGGCCGGTGATGATTTCAAGCTGCATGGCCGCTTCCGGGCACAACTCGCGGCAGCGGGCAACCAGGGCGCGCAAGTCGAGCGAGCCGTCGCCCATCGCGACCCACTGGAACGCGGCCCCGCGCGGATGCTCGTACACCACGGAATCGCGGAAATGCGTGGTCACGACGTAGGGCGCCAGCGTTTCCAGGGTGACCATCGGGTCCTCCACCACCAGCATCGGATTGCCTATATCGAGACAGCAGCCCACGAAATCCCGGCCGGCTTCCTCGATCAAGGCGCGAAGCTCCCAGGCCTGCATGTCGCCCGAGTGGTTTTCGAGGGCGATCTTCACACCCGCGTCCAGCGCCTGCGAGCGGACCGCCCTCAGCACCTTCACCGTCGCCTCGATGTGCGCTTCTATCGGAAGCTTTCCGCGGCGGTCCGCCCCGCTGCCCAAAAAGCAGCGCATCGACTTCGAGCCGACCGCTCGCGCCACACTCAGTCCCTTCAACACGTACTGGACCGCATCACCCGTCGCCGGGTTCCAGGCGCTCGACGTCGGGCAGATGCATCCCACGCCGGCGTCGATCTGTATGCCTCGCCGCTCGGCATCCTCCCGGACTTTTTGGAGATGGGCCGGCTCGAGGCTCTCATAGTCGTTCAGGCTCGAAAACTGTATGGCGTCCAGCTTGAGGTTCCCCGCATAGTTGAGCAGATCGAGCGCCTTCCAGCGGAGGTCGCGAATGGAATACGGATCGATGCCGAGCTTGATTCGTGCGGCCGGAGCGGGGTAAGCCGAGGCGGCAGCGGCCCCGCCCGCGGTCTGAAGAAAGGTTCGCCTGAGCATGTTTTCCATAATAACTTCTGAATCAGAGCGTCTTGAGTTGGGCTATCGCAGCGGCGAGGGCTTCGCGGGAGGGCAGGCTGCCCTGGGCCAGTTGGGCGTTCCCGCCTCCCCGGCCGCCCAGAGCCGTCACCGCCGATTTGACGGCGTTGCCCGCATGAATCCCGGAATCCGCGGAGGCGGCCAGCAACAGCGCGGGCGGGTCCTCAACCGTCGCCAGGAAAACAGCCTTTCCGCCCGCGGTGAATCCTTGCGCGGCGGCGCGCACCTCGTCGTCGAGCGCGGCGGCCGTTTGCACCGTTCTTCGCACGCCCGCGGCGTCCGGGACGGCGGCGCGGTACAGTTCCTCCCCTCGCATCCGCGCGAGCTCGGCCGCAAGTTTCCGGACGGCTTTCTCCGATGCCTCCAGCGCCTTCTGTTGGGCCGCGGCAAGCGCGGGAGTCTCATCGGGCGCCGCCGAGAACAACCGGGCGATCTGCGCCAGGTTTTCGAAATCGGCGCGCGCGCGGCGAATCGCCCGGAACCCGCAGACAAACTCGATCCGCACGCCGCCGTGCGCCTTGCCCAGCTTTCGCAGCAGCACCGGACCGATCTCCGCCGTCCCGCGCACGTGTGTGCCGCCGCACGCGCTGCGGTCCACGCCTTCAATCGAGACGATGCGGAGCAGGCCCCCGCGCTGCGGCGCTTTGCGCAGGCCGGTCGCCGAGGAACTCTCTTCAAAGGAAACCGCCACCGGCCGGTTCTCGATCACCAGTTCGTTCGCGCGCCGTTCGAGATCCGCTGCCTGCCGCGCGTCGAGCGATGCCAGCTCCACATCGATCGTCGAGACCTCCGGGCCAAGGTGAAATCCGATTGTGCCCCCGCCCAGCATCTCCAGCACCACGGCCGAGAGCAGGTGCTGGCCGCTGTGCTGCTGCATGTGATCAAACCGCCGCGCCCAGTCGACGCGGCAGACAACCTCGCCCGGGCTCACCGGACCGGCGGTGATGTGCGCGATGCGGTCTTCCTCATCGATCACGTCCACGACCGCGACACCGCCGATCGTCCCGGTATCGTGCGACTGCCCTCCGGAAGTCGGGTAGAATGCCGTGCGGTCGAGATACACACGCCGCCCCTCATCGCAGATGCCAATCACGCGGGAGGTGAAATCGGTCAGGTAGCTGTCGTGGTAATAGAGGCGCTCGGAGGCCAGACTTTCGGAGCTCAGACCCACTCCAGGGCGCCCTTCTTATACGCCCAGACGTAGCCCACCACCAGAATGGCGAGAAATACCGCAACCTCGGCGACGCCGAACCAGCCAAGCTGCTTGTACCGCACCGCCCAGGGGAACAGGAAAATCGTTTCCACATCGAAAATCACGAACAGAATCGCGATGATGTAGAAACGCACCGTGTAACGGCCGCGGGCGTTGGAAGCCGCTCGGATGCCGCACTCGTACGCTTCCAGCTTGGTCGAGATCGGCACCGACGGGCGCACCACTTTGGCCGCGACAACCAGGACTATGGGAAGGGCCATCGCAAAAACGGCAAAAATTGCGATCGCGAGGTAACCTTCGGGCATAGAAGGATATGTTAGCACACGGCCCGATTCATTGGCCCGCGGAGCGCAAACACCGCCCCCTAAAGGCCTGCTCCCATCCTGCCGATCTGAACAATCGGGAGAACACCCGTGGAGCGCTCGCTATCCCAGGAGGAAATCGACAGCGTATTTAGTTCGCTGCATGGAAAGAAGCCCGACGAAGCCAGGGCGGTCCCGTACGATTTCCGCCGCCCGGACCGGATCGCCAAAGACCAGCTTCGCGCCATCCACCTCCTGCACGACAACTTCGCCCGCAACCTCGCCTCCAGCCTTTCGGCGTACCTGCGGGCCTACGCCCAGGTGACGCTCGTCTCGGTCGAGCAGCTCTCCTTTTCCGAGTTTTCTCAGTGCCTTCCCTCACCGACCTGCCTGGTCTCGCTGGCGATGAAACCTTACGAGGGAAGCGCCGTTCTGGAAATCAACTCCTCGCTTGTTTTCCCGATTCTGGAAATGCTGCTCGGGGGCAACGGCAAGGCCAGCGCAAAAATCAATCGCGAGGTTACCGATATCGAGCAGGTTGTGCTCGATGGGCTCTACCGCATCATCCTGCACGACCTCAGACAGGCCTGGAGCAGCATCACTCCGATCGATTTCACCATCGAGAACCGCGAAACCGAACCGCAGCTCCTGCAAATCATGGCGCCGAACGAAGCCGTCGTCGCCATCGGCCTCGAAGTGCGGATCGCCGAGTGCTCCGGCCTGATTAACATCGGCCTGCCGTCGATCATCATCAAGATGCTGCGCCAGAAATTCGACCAGCAATGGACCGTCCGGCGCACCGCTTCGACCGAGGAAGAGCAGGCGCGGATGCTGCGGCTGGTCCAGTCCTCGAGCATTCTGCTTGATGCCAGATTGCAGGGCCCGACCATCTCCGTTGAGGATATGCTCAGGCTCAACCCCGGCGACGTTTTGACCTTCGACTACCCGGCGGACCGCCCGATCAACTTCCTGGTGAACGGCAAGCTCAAATATCGCGGATTTGTGGCCTGCGCGGGCCGCAAAAAGGCCTTCTTGATCGAGGAACTACACAAAGGCGATTGAGCGCCGCCTCTTATTGAAGCGCCCGCCGCCGCAAATACGCCGGGGTATCCAAGTCATCGAGGTCTTCCTCCTCCGGAATAGGCGGAGGGGGAGGAACCGAATAACCTGTTGCCCTGGGCGCCGGCTCCGGTTCGGGCTCGGCAGCAACCGGAGGCGCGGCAACAACGCTCTCCGGCTCCGTCTCGCTCAGCCAGCGCGTCGTAGCCGCCGCGGAAACCGGCTCCGGTTCCGGCGCCGGCACGCTCCGCTGCCGCGTGAAGCCGGTAGCGATCACGGTTACCTTCACCGCGTCCTCCATCGCCTCGTTCAGCACGACCCCGAAGTTCACTTCGACGTCTTCGTTTTCCGCCGCCGCGCAGATCAACTCGCACGCTTCGTGGACATCGTGCAGTCCGAGCCGGCTGGATCCCGCAATGTTCAAAAGCACGTTTTGCGCGCCTTTGATCCCGGAGCCCTCCAGCAGCGGGCAGCCGATCGCCTCTTTCGCCGCCTTGACAGCCGCGCCTTCGCCGGATGCCGTCGCCGTGCCCAGCATTGCGCAGCCGGCGCCGAACATCGTCGAGCGCACATCGGAAAAGTCGCGGTTGATGAACCCGGGCGTGGTCATGATCTCGACGATGTCGGAGACCGACCGGCGCAGAAAGTCGTCCCCCATTCGGAACGCTTCCACCAGGCTCGTGCCCCGCGGCGCAAGCGTCAGCAGCCGGTCGTTCGAAATGGTAATCACGGTATCGACAATGGCCGCCAGTTCCTCCAGGCCCTTCTCCGCCTGGCGCCTGCGCCGCGCCCCCTCGAACGCGAACGGCCTGGTCGCCACCGCCATGGTCAGGGTGCCCATTTCCTTGGCGAGCGACGCGATCACCGGGGCCGCGCCGGTGCCCGTTCCGCCGCCCAGTCCCGCCGCGACGAACACCATATCGGCGCCCTCGAGAATCTCGCAGATCCGCTCCGTGTCGTCGAGCGCGGCCTGCCGCCCCACGGACGGATCGGCCCCCGTGCCGCGCCCGTGCGTGATTTTGCAGCCGATGGCAAGTTTGTTTTGCACCGGGCATGCCTGTAAAGCCTGCACGTCCGTGTTGACGACGTAGAACTCGACGCCCTCCAGGCCGCCCTCCATCATGTGAGCCACGGCGTTGGAACCGCCTCCCCCCACTCCGATGACCTTGATCTTCGCCGCGGGGCGTGTGTCGTCCTGCATCTCGTATTTCAAATTGCCAACGTTGGCGTCGAGCAAATCCATCGCTGCCTCCTGCCGCTATGCCCCCAGTACCTTCGCAAAAAACCCGCTGCTCCTCCGGTCCAGTTCCGCCCGCAGCTTCAGCCGGGCCGAATACATGGCCAGTCCGGCCGCCGCGGTCCATGCTGGGTCGTCGATTTCCCCCGGCCAGTCCAGAATTCCCACGGGCAAGCCGATGCGTGCCTGGCATTTCAGAACTCTTTCCGCGGCGTCGCACATCCCTTGCAGCCGCGCGCCGCCGCCGGTAAGCACGCACTCCATCAACATCTGCTCCAGCCCAATCCGCTTGAGTTCCTCCGCCACGAACTCGAACAGCTCCAGCGCGCGCGCCTCCAGGATCATGTTCAACTCGCGGCACGGCGCCTCGCGCGCCGGACGCCCCGGCGCCGCGGGCAGCTCAATCAGGCTGTTGTCCGCGCCGAGGCCCAGCAGGGCGCACCCATACTGCTCCTTGATCCAGGCCGCGTCGTCGCCGTTCACCCTCAACCCGCGAGCCACGTCGCGGGTGAAATGGTCGCCGCAGATCGGGAGGCTGGTGGAAAACAGCAATGCCTCGCCGTAATAGGCCGCCAGGTCGGTGGAATGCGCGCCGATATCCACCACCACGCACCCCTCGCGCCGCTCCTCCGGCAGAATGGAGGCATAGGCCGCCGCCAGGGGCTCGAAGACCGTTTCCTCCACCACCAGGTGCGCCTCGTTCGCCGCGCCGACCAGGGCGTAGTGCTCCTGCCGGGAGCCGGTTACCAGGTGAACGTACACCTCCAGCCGCGAACCGATCATCCCGCGCGGATTTCTGTGGCCGGGGCGGCCGTCCACGGTGAAATCCTGCGGCGTCAGGTGCAGCACCATTTCGTCTTCCTGCAACTGCACGCGCGAGGCCCGCTCGACCACCCGGTTCACGTCGTTTTGATCGATTTGCCGCGGGAAGCCGATCTCGTACCCGCCGCGCCCATGCGTTCCGCAAACGCTGCCGCCGATTCCGAACACCGCGGAACCGATCGCCGTCTGCGCTCCAGCCTCGGCTTCGCGCACCGCCCTCAGAATGGACTCCGAAACGGCCTTCTGATCGGCGATGCGGCCCTTGTACCAGCCTTGTGACGGCGCCCCTGCGTAGCCCAGCAGGCGCACCCGGGCATCCTCCATCAGCAGGATGACGCACCGCGTCCACTGGCTCCCGGCGTCCACCCCGGCCGCAAAAACCGGTCTAGCGGGCATTGGAGCCTCCTTCTTCCACCGCGGTAATGCGGTCGTCCAGCCGCAGGTCGAACAGGCGCGCGCCGGGCAGCCTGCGGCTGATCTCCGCGTAATTGGTCAGAAAACTTTTCAGCCGCGGCAGGTAGCGCTGGTGGCCCAACATCAGCCGCACTGCGCGCCCCTCCACGTTGTAGGTAACGATGAGATTGTCAGCATCCGCCGCATTGATTTCCGATATCTGGCCGGTGTGGCTTTTCACTTCACCGATCAGTTCCAGCACCTGCCGCACGCGCTCGCGCCTTATCTGCGCCGGCTGCTGCCGCGTGAGGCCGTACAGCACCGGAAGGTTGAAGCGCGCGCGCGGCGGCGGCGTCAGGATTACGCCCTCGCCGTCCACCAGCGCCGCTTCGTACAACACCGTCCCGGAGGCGTCGCGCGATTGCGGCAGCATCGCGAAAGCCACGGGAGTGCGCTCGTAGATCCTGACGTCCACCCGGTTCGGCCACCGCCGCGATACCGAAGCGTCGCGCACCCAATCGATCCGCATCAGCGCGCGGCGGCGTTCGGCCAGCGGCATCAGGTAGATGCTGCGCCCGAAATCCTCAACGAACACCCCCGCCGCCTGTGCATGCGGGGCGTACTGCAATCCCGTGATCGACAGGTTCGGATGCGCTTCCGGGCTGCCCGTAAGGATGAAGTGCCTGTCGCTGGCCAGGTACTGATCGATCCGGTAAATAGCAGCAACCACCGCCAGCACCAGAAACGCCAGACCCGCCCAATACAGCCATTTAAGGGCACGGCGGCCCCATCCTTTCGGCGCCTCCGCCTTGCTCCGCGCTCGCGCCGCCGGCGCCGCCTCCTGCGCTTTTACGGGGATCTCCTCAGCGGCCGCCACATCGAGTTGTGCGCTCTGTCTGCGGCCCATCGACTATGCTCCGCGCATGCGCTCCAGAAGGCGGTCTCCCGCCTGCCACACGTTGCCCGCTCCCAGCGTCAGGACCAGATCGCCGGCCTTCGCCGCCGCCAGCGCGGCTTCGACCGCGCGCTCGATCGATCCCACGTACTCCACCGACTTGTGCCCGAAGTCGCGGATCCGCTCCGCCAGCGCCTCCGCGCTCACGCCTTCGATCGGCTTCTCGGACGCCGCGTAGATGTCCAGCACGAAAACCGAATCGGCCTGGTAAAAACACCGGGCGAATTCGTCCATCAGGTGGAGCGTGCGGCTGTAGCGGTGCGGCTGGAAGATGACGTGAATCTTGCGGTAGTCACACTGCCGCGCGGCGGCCAGCGTCGAGCGAATCTCGGTGGGATGATGGCCATAGTCGTCGACCACCGTGATGCCGCACGCCGTCCCGCGCTCCTGGAACCGGCGGTCCACTCCGGTGTAGGCGGCCAGTCCCTCCCGAATCGCCTCCACGGGGAGTTCCAGCTCCAGGCTCACGGCCGCGGCGGCGGCCGCATTCAGCACGTTGTGAGCGCCAGGAACCTGGAGCCGGAATTCACCGAGGTCTACGCCGCGGGTGCGCAGCCGGAAGGAGCTGGAAAGATGGGTGTGCTCGCAGTCGCTCACCACGAGGTCGGCCTGCGCCCGCGTGCCGTAGGTGATCGTTCGTCTCTTCACTTCCGGCAGAATCCGCTGCACGTTCTCGTCGTCCAGACAAAGCACCGCGGCGCCGTAGAACGGCACCTTGTTCACGAATTCGACAAAAGCCGCGCGGATTTCTTCAATTGAAGAGTAGTGGTCCAGGTGCTCGCGGTCGATGTTCGTCACGATCGCCAGAATCGGCGAGAGTTTCAGAAACGAGCCGTCGCTTTCGTCCGATTCCACCACCAGGAAATCGCTTTTCCCGAGCCGCGCGTTCGAGCCGCCGATTGACTTCAGCCGCCCGCCCACCACCACCGTCGGGTCCTGCCCGCCGCGGCTCAGAATCGTCGCCAGCATCGAGGTCGTGGATGTTTTCCCGTGGCTCCCCGCCACCGCGATGCCGTACTTCAGCCGCATCAGCTCGGCCAGCAATTCTCCGCGCGGAATCACCGGGATCTGGCGCCGCCGCGCCTCCTGCACCTCCGGATTGTCCTCGCTGATCGCGGAACTCACTACCACCGCTTTCGCCGCGCCGATGTTCTCCGCCGCGTGCCCTTCGTAAATCTTCGCCCCCAACTCCGCCAGGCGCTCCGTGATCGCCGTCGTCTTCAAATCCGACCCGGTGATCGTGAACCCGAGATCGAGCAGGATTTCGGCGATCCCGCTCATCCCGATCCCGCCGATGCCGGTGAAATGCAGATGTTGGGGTTTAAGAAACATTTTCTTTGCGCCGCCGCGCTTCCGCGGCGGAAAAACATTTATCTAGGCCATTGTTTCGGCTTCGGCCGCGCATGTCAATCAAAATCTTCGGCCTGCCGCCTCTTCGAGCAGGTCCGCCGCGCGCGCCGCGGCGCCCGGCCTCGCGAACCCGCGCGCCGCCTCGCCCATACGCTCCAGCAGGCGCCAGTCGGATGCCAGACGCCGCACCTCCTCGAACAGCCTTTTCCCGTCGAACTCGGCGTCCCGCACCAGCCGCGCCGCGCCGGCCGCGGCCAGAATCTCGGCGTTCCGAAGCTGGTGGTCGTCGGCCGCGAACGGGAACGGCACCAGGATCGCCGGTTTGCCCGCCGCCGCCAGTTCCGCGCAAGCGCCCGCGCCGGACCGGCAAATCACCAGGTCGGCCTCCGCGAACGCCGCCGGCATGTCCTCGATGAACGGAACCACCTCGCCGTCGAGTCCCGTCCGGGCAAACTCCGCGGCCAGTTCGTCCCAGGCTTCGCGTCCCGCCTGGTGAATCAGGCGCACCGCAAAGTCCGCCTCGCGAAACAGCGGCCAGCTCCCGCGCGCGGCCAAATTCAGCGTGCGCGAGCCTCGGCTGCCGCCCGTTATCAAAACCGTAAGCACGGCGGACCGCCTCTTCGGCGGAATCGAAAAAAATTCCTCGCGCACTGGCAGACCCGTCAACTCCGCCTTCCCTTCCGGGAACCAGCGCGCCGTCTCTTCGAAATTGACAAGCACGCGGGCGGCCACCCGCCCCATCCAGCGGTTCGTCATTCCGGGCGCCGCATTCGGCTCCATCAGGACCATCGGAATGCGCCGCGCCCACGCCGCCAGCACAACCGGGCCCGCCACATATCCGCCCATGCTGAACACCGCCGCCGGACGCCATCGCCCGAGCGAACCCATCATCGCCAGCGTGCCGGTTCCAAGCTGCCAGAGCGTTTTCACCCGGCGCGTCATTCCTACGCGCTTCAGCCCGCCGATCCTGATCCGCTCCAGCCGGAAACCCGCCGCCGGGACGAGTTTCGCCTCGATTCCTTCCGCCGTGCCGACAAAGAACGGCTGGTGCCCGCGCCGCTTCAATTCCTCGGCCACCGCCAGCGCGGGAATTACGTGCCCGCCCGTGCCGCCGCCGGCCATTAAAAACTTCATCCTGATTGCTCGCTGACGCTCAGCAGCATTCCAAGCAGGATCAGTGTGCTCAGCAGTGAACTGCCGCCGTAGCTGATCATCGGAAGCGGAATGCCCTTAGCCGGCGCCATATCCAGCACAACGCTCATGTTCATCAGCGCCTGTACGACGATGATCGACGTGACCCCAACCGCCAGGTAGCGGCCGAAATCGTCCTGGGTCGAGCGCGCCAGTTGCAGCCCCCTCCACAGAATCACCAGGTACAGCACTACCAGCGCGCCGCAGCCGATCAGCCCCAGTTCCTCGCCGACCACCGCATAAATGAAATCCGTGTGCGCTTCGGGCAGGTAGAACAGCTTCTGTTTGCCGTCCATCAAGCCCTTCCCGATCAACCCTCCGCTGCCGACCGCGATCTTCGACTGCCGCACGTGGTATCCCGGGTCGCGGTTGAACGACGACTGGCCCAAATAGGTTTTGACTTTCTCCCCCCAGGCGAACCGCTCCAGCGTCTTGTATTCGGGATCGAAAAAGCCGAACACGCGCACCATCCGGTACGGCTTCCAGGCCACCGCCGCTCCCACGCAGATTACCCCGGCGATCAGAGCCATCCGTATGTACTTCTTCTCCAGGCCCGCCACATAGAACACAACCGCCGCCGTGACCACCAAAACCGCCGCCGTCCCCAAATCCGCGATCACCACCGCCACCGCAAGCGGCACCACTGCCACCAGAGCCGGCAATAGCGTATGGCGGTTGTTGATCGCCTTCGCCCGCAGCGCGACAAAGTACGCCAGAAACAGGATCAGCGCCGGCTTGGCAAACTCCGAAGGCTGTATCCCTACCGGCCCCAGCCGCAGCCAGCGGTGCGCCCGGCTGTCCACGAAATAGACCAGAACCAGAAGGGCGAGCACAACTCCGATGGAGGCGAACGCGCAGGCCGGAGAATTCAACCGGCGGTAATCCAGGCGCATCAGCCAGATCATCGCCACTAAACCCAACACGGCCCAGGCCACCTGCCTCACGATGTAGTAACCCGAATACCCGAATTTCAGCTCCGCCACCACCGAGGAGGCGCTGTAGACCATCACCAGGCCGAAGCACACCAGGGCCAGGATGCAGCCGAACAACACCCAGTCGGTTTTAACGCGCTGTGCCATAATTCAGGACGCCTTGCGTTCTTCCAGCCTCTTCACCGTTTCCTTGAACACCCGCCCGCGGTGCTCGTAATTGTCGAACTGATCGAAACTGGCGCACGCGGGCGCCAGCAGCACCGTATCGTCCGGCTGGGCCTCGCTCCAGGCTTCCCGAACGGCGGCTTCCAGCGTGCCCGCAAAGATCAGGCGCACGGAATCCCCCAAATGCTCGGCGATCTTCGGCGCCGCCGCCCCGATCAGCAGCGCCGCCCGCGCCTTCTCACGCAGCAGCGGTTGCAGCACGGTGTAGTCGCTGCCCTTGTCCTTGCCGCCCAGTATGATCCACAGCCGCCCTGGAAACGCCTCAATCGATTTCACGGTGGCGTCCACGTTCGTGGCCTTCGAATCGTTGTAGAAATCCACGCCGCCGAGCGTCCGCACGTACTCGATGCGGTGCTCGACGCCCGGAAACGTCCGCACCGCCGCCGCTATGGCTTCCAGCGGTACCCCCGCCATGTGCGCCGCGCCCGCCGCCGCCAGCACGTTCTCCACGTTGTGCCGCCCGCGCAGCGGGATGTCGGCGATCGTCATGAACGGTGCGCCGTCAAAGTACAGCCGCTCGAAATCGGCGTAGAGGCCGGGCGAGATGGCGCGCTTTGTCGAAAACCAGACTTTCCGCGCGCGGGTGCGCCGCCCATACTCAACGCAGCTCGCATCGTCCGCGTTCAGCACCGCGAAATCGCCTTCCGTTTGCGTCTCGAACAGGCGCGCCTTGGCGTTCACGTAGTTTTCGAACGTGTGATGGCGGTCCAGATGATCCGGGGTGACGTTCAGGCAAACGCCGATCTCCGCGCGAAAGCACTCGATGGTTTCCAGTTGGAAACTGGAAAGCTCGATCACGTTCCACTGCTCCGCGCGCGAGCCGGCGATCATCGCCGTAACCGGCGTTCCAATGTTGCCGCCCACCTGCACCGGAATTCCGGCCTCGCGCAGAATATGGCCCGCCAGAGCCGTCGTCGTGGTCTTGCCGTTCGCTCCGGTGATTCCCATCGTGCAGCCCTGGAGAAACCCGGCCGTCAGCTCCACTTCGCCGAGCACACGCGTGCCGCGCCGCCTGGCCGCTTCGAGCTCCGGCAAGTCGGCCGGCACGCCGGGTGAAATCACGATCGCATCGGCCCCTTCGAGAGCCGCGGCCGACTGCGGCTCGAACGGCACGCCGAGCCGCGCCAGCACCGCCCCCGCCTCGATCAACTCGCTCAAAGGCTTGCTGTCGATCGCCCGCACCTTCGCGCCTTGGGCGAGCAAAAACTCCACCACGGCCAGACCCGACTGGCCCATTCCCACTACCGCAATGTTTTTTCCTTGAAAGTCCAAATTCTTATCTCAACTTCAACGTCGTCAGCGCGAACAGCGCCATTACCAGGCCGGCAATCCAAAACCGCACAATGATTTTCGATTCGGCCCACCCCAGCGCCTCAAAATGGTGATGCAAAGGCGCCATCTTAAAAATTCGCTTGCCGCCCCGCAGCTTATAACTCGCCACTTGGAGAATCACGGAAAGCGCCTCCACCACGAAGACGCCCCCGATGAACAACAGCAGAATCTCCTGCTTGATCAGCACCGCGACCACCGCCAGGCTTCCGCCCAACGCCAGCGACCCCACGTCGCCCATGAAAATCTCCGCCGGGTGCGCGTTATACCAGAGAAACCCTAACGAGGCCCCGGTCATGGCGCCGCAAAAGATGGTCAGCTCGCCCGCGCCCGGCACCCGCACCAGGTCGAGATACGTTGCGAACTCGGCGTGGCCGCTGGTATACGTCAGCGCCGTCATCGCCCCCGATGCGACCACCATCAGCCCGATCGCCAGCCCGTCCAGCCCGTCCGTCAGGTTCACCCCGTTCGACATTCCCACAATCCACAAGATCAGAAACAGGAAAAAAAACGAAAATGCCAGCGGGTAAGTAAATGGGTTGTCGAGCAGCGATTCGATCACCAGGCTCGGCTTAAACCACTTGAAAAACGGCACGTTCATCGACGTCGAGTAAGCGCCCTGCGCCCGCAGTATCAGCAGAAATCCGCCGATGATCAGCGCCACCAAACACTGCGCCGCAAATTTCCTCTTGCCCGTGAGCCCCAAATTCCGCTTCGTTCTGATCTTCGCGTAATCGTCCCAAAAGCCGATCGCGCCGAAACTCAGAATGCCGAACAGCGCGATCCAGACATACGGATTGGCGAGGTTTGCCCACAGCAGCGTCGGCAGCACGACCGCGATCACGATCAGCACGCCGCCCATGGTCGGTGTGCCGGCTTTCTTCTGGTGCGATTTCGGCCCTTCCTCCCGGATGTGCTGCCCGATCTGGAATTGCCGCAGCTTCCGGATCAGCCACGGCCCAAGCACCAAACACAGGAACAGCGCCGTGAGGCTGGCGAAGGCGGCGCGAAACGTGATGAACCGGAATACCCGGAAGGGGCTGAAATATTGATATAGCTGTTCGAACAGCAGCCAATAAAACATCGATTACCTGTTGTGCCGGGCTCCCGGCCCGCATCTAGGCACAAAACCTCTCCAACGCTTTTTCCACCTGGGTGCCGCGCGAACCTTTGAACAGCACCGCGTCGCCTTCAGCGAGCACTGTGCGCAGAAACTCGCCGGCGGCGCAGGGGTCCTCGAAAAAGAACGCGGCGTCGGCCGGCAACCCTGATCGAACCGCTTCATCGACCATCTTGCGAGCCGCGCCGCGAATCCCAACGAGCACGTCAACCCCGCACGCGACGGCGTAGCTGCCTGCATCGCGATGCAAAGGCTCGGACCAGCGGCCGAGTTCGAGCATCTCCCCCAACACGGCGATCCGCCGCCGCGCGGGTGTCTCCCGGAGCACGTCCAGCATCGCCCGGACGGCCTCCGGGTTGGAGTTATAGCAATCGTTCAAAATCGTGACCCCGGCATGCGTGAATCGCTCTCCTCGCATCCTGCCCGGCGCGAGCCCCCGGACCGCTTCCACCAGCCGTTCCGGCGCGATCCCGAATACCCCTGCCACCGCGATCCCAGCGAGCGTGTTTAGCAGGCCATGCCGGCCAACGAGACTACATTCGAAATCCGTCTGCCCCAGTCGAAATCGTATGCCGGGCGGCGCGTAGTCCGCCTGCACCGGTCGTACATCAGCTCCGGGGGAAGTACCGAAGGTTACCACAGTTCCGCGGTGAATTTCTTTAAATGCCGCGACTCGCGGATCGTCCGCATTCAGTACCGCCACCCCGTCCGGCGGAAGGGCTTCGATCAGTTCGCGCTTCGCCAGCGCCACTTCCTCCACCGAGTTAAAAAACTCCGCGTGCGCGAAGCCGACGTTCGTTACGACTCCGATGTCCGGGCGGGCGATCCCCGCCAGCCGCCGGATCTCTCCGGCGTGGTTCATCCCGATCTCCAGCACCGCGGCGCGAGCTTCATCCGGAATTCGCAGGATCGACAGCGGCAGCCCGACGTGATTGTTCAGGTTCCCCGCCGTCTTGCCCACTGCCATTTCCGAAGCGAGCAGTTGCGCGATCACTTCCTTCGTCGTAGTCTTGCCCGCGCTGCCGGTCACTCCCACCACCCGGCCGCCCCACTGCGTCCGGGCCCAGGAAGCCAGCGTCTCCAGCGCCGCCAGCGTGTCGGGAACCACCAGCAACTCTCCCGAGGCAACCGGATGGTCCACCACCGCGGCCACGGCGCCGCGCCGGAAGGCTGCCTCCACGAAGGCGTGCCCGTCGTGGTTCGGGCCGCGCAGCGCGAAGAACAGGTCGCCCGGCGACAGGGTCCGCGAATCCACGCTCCAGCCTTCCACCGGAGCGCCTGCGCACGCGGTCTTCAGCCCCAGCGCCCCTGCGACCTGCTCGAGCCGGAACTTCATCGGCGGTATCCCATCTCCTCCAGCACCAGGCGTGCGACTTCGCGGTCGTCAAACGGGATGGTTCGGTCCTTGAGAATCTGGTAGGTCTCGTGCCCTTTGCCCGCCAGTATCACGATGTCGCCCGGTTCGGCCTGCGCCAGCGCGAACCGGATCGCTTTCTCTCTGTCCGGCTCCGCGTGGTACGGAGCGTCGTGCCGGCATAGCCCCACCATGGCGTCGTTCATGATCGCCAGCGGATCCTCCGAGCGCGGATTGTCCGAGGTCAGCACCACGTAGTCGCTCAGCGATCCTGCCACGCTGCCCATTACCGGGCGCTTGGTCCGGTCGCGGTCGCCGCCGCAGCCGAACAGCGTGATCACCCGCCGCGGATTCAAGGAGCGCGCCACCGAAATCACGTTGCGCAGCGCATCGTCGGTGTGCGCGTAATCCACCGCCACCAGAAACGGCTGCCCCATATCCACTTTCTCGAAGCGCCCCGGCACCGCCCGGCACGCCGCGATGCCCCGCGCGATCGTCTCCGGCGCAATCCCGCCGGCTTTCGCAGCCGTCCATGCCGCCAGAATGTTGTATACGTTCATGAGCCCCGGCAGCGGAGAGCTCACCGGGAAGCACTCCCCGCCGCAGCGGATCTCAAAGCGCAGTCCGTCAAATCCGGAGTTCACGTTCACTGCCCGCACCGCGGCGTCCTCGCCCAATCCGTACCGGAACACTTGTGTGCCGGCGGCGACGGAAATCTCTCTGCTGTAGGGATCGTCCGCGTTCAGAACGGCAAATGCCGGCGGCGGCGCCCCGGCGCCCTCAAAGAGCATGCGCTTGGCGGCGAAATAACTCTCCATCGTCCCGTGGAAATCCAGGTGGTCCCGGGTCAGGTTGGTGAACACCGCCGTGTGGAACCGGATGCCGTAGACTCTCCCCAGGGCCAGCGCGTGCGAGGAAACCTCCATGGTGACGTGGCTCCCGCCGGCCTCCTTCAGATCGGCGAACAGCTTGAACAGGTCCGCGGATTCCGGCGTCGTGTTCACCGCCGCGACGCTTCGGTCCGCGATGCGGCATTCGATGGTCCCCACCAGCGCGGTGGTCTTGCCCGCCTCCCGGAACACCGAGTCCAGCAGATACGAGGTCGTTGTCTTTCCGTTCGTGCCGGTGATCCCGGTGATCAAGAGCTCCTCGTCCGGACGGCCGTAAAACGCGCGCGCGGCCAGAGCCAGCGCACGTCGGCCGTGCTCCACCTGAATCCACGGGCCCTCGAAACCTTCCGGCTTGGGCGATTCGCTCACCACCGCCACCGCGCCGCGCTCCAGCGCCTGGGCCGCGAACGCCCGACCGTCCGCGTTCTTGCCGCGGAACGCGAAAAACAGGTATCCCGGACCAGTCTTCCTCGAGTCGTAAGCGATCCCGCGCACTTCGATGCCGGCCGGCATCTCCGGGAGGGCCTCTGGCAGTACGTCCTGGAGTTTCATTTGAAGTACACCCGCACCCGCTCTCCCGGGCCGAGGCGGCTTCCCGGCGCAGGCAACTGGCCGCGCGCCACCCCGCTTCCGATCACCTCCACCGGCACGCCCGCGGCGAAAGACTCCTCGAGAACCGCACGGACGGTCTTGCCCTCGAAGCTCGGCGCAACCGGACCTGCCGCCAGCATCACCGTAGTCGCCCGCGGCGTCTCAGGCGCCGGCGCCGGCATGGGAGCAACAGGCACTTCAGGGAGATCGTCAGGCGGGTGCGAGAGCGAGGCTATCGATACGTCGTTCGTCTCTTCCTGGCGGACAGGCTCGGGCACCGCGGTCTCGGGAACATCGTAAGGCACACCAAGCAGCCTCAGCGTCTCCACCGCAATCGCCTTGAATACCGGCGCCGCCACCACGCCGCCATACAGCCTGGTGCCGTTCAGCGTGACGGAAATTACCACCGCAGGGTTCGTAACCGGAGCGAATCCGACAAACGATCCGTTGTACAGGTGCGTGTAGCGCTTCGCGGCCCGGTCGAAAATCTGCGCCGACCCGGTCTTTCCCCCCGACGTGTACCCGGGCAGCCGCGCCGCCTTGCCCGTGCCCTCAAGCACAACGCCCTCCATCATCCGCCGCATCGTGATCGCCGTTTCCGGTTTCAAAATGCGGCGGGGCGGCTCAATTGGCTCGGCCACCGTTTTCTCCCCGGGCTTCTGCCTGCTCAATATCAGCCGCGGCCTGACCAGCACACCGCCGTTGGCGATGACCGAGCAGGCCTGCGCCAGTTGCACCGACGTCGTGCTGATCTCGTGACCCATGGCGACCGACCCGATCGAAGTCTTGCCCCAGAATTTCAGGTCTCTGACGGTGCCCGGCGATTCCGCCGGCAGCGGCAACCCGGTGCGTTTCCCGAACCCGAACCTGCGTATGTACTCCAGCAGGCGTTTCTCCCCAACTTTCAATCCTATCTGGATTGCGCCGATATTGCTTGACTTGGCCAGAACCTCCGCCGCCGTGATCGTCCCGAAACCGCGTTTCGCCTCGTGAATCACCCGGCCGAACATCCGGAATGTGCCGTTGCCGCAATCGATCAGGCTGTCGGGCCGCAAGTTCGTGCTGTCCAGCGCCGCGGCTAAGGTGATGACTTTGAACACCGAACCCGGCTCGAATGGAATGGAAACGGGATGAGCGAACCGCGCCTCGTAATCCCTGGCGCTCCGAGGCGGCTCGGTGGGGTCGAACGGGGGCCACGACGCCATGGCAAGGATGTCGCCGTCATAAGGGTTCATCACCACCACGCTCCCGCTGGACGCGCGGTGCTGCTCGCAGGCAGCCGCCAGCTCGCGCTCGGCGACGTACTGGATCCGCTCGTCGATCGTCAGCGTGATGTTGACCCCGGGCTCGGCGGCATCGGTTGACATGTTCTCGACGCCCCGCTGGAGTACGTCCGTCAGCATCTTCACGCTGCCCGCCCGGCCCGCCAGCACCTCGTCCATGCTCTGCTCCAGGCCGAGATTACCGCGCTCCTGGAAATCCACCGTGCCGACAACGTGGCTGGCCAAAGGCGCGCTCGGGTAATGGCGCTGGCTCTCCTTGCGGAATTCCACCCACTCGAGTTTCAGGCTGCGCAGCCTGTCGGACTCCTCCGGCGTAATCTTGCGCTTCACCCAAAGAAATCCCGAGCCCCTCGCCTTCGCTTTTTCGAGTTTTTCGAGCAGCTCCTGGCGGTCAACGCTCAGAACCCGCGCCAGGATATCGGATGCCAGTACCGGGTCGGGTACGCGCAGCGGGTTGATGCAGACCGAATCCACGGGCACGCTCAGGGCGAGCGGATGACCGGATCGGTCGAGAATCGCTCCCCTCGAGGCTTCTATACGGAAGGTGCGCTGTTGTTGCCGGTCGGCCAGCCGGCTGTAGGTATCATGCGAGACGATTTGCAGGTAGACCAGGCGGCACAGGATCAACACCGACCAAAGCAGCCCGAGCAGCGCCAGCAGCAGCAGCCGGTTCGCGGTGGGGGTGCCGCCATGCACCTCTCCCGCCAACTCGCCTCGCCGCCACCCCCGCAAGCCGGCCTCCTCCCGCCGCCGCCAAAGCCGCACCGCTCCCCTATCTCCCCAGCCGCCCCCCGCGGGTGCTGCACACGCGGTCCGCGGCTTTCAACCCATCATCATCAAACTGCTGGAACATCTTGTAATTCTTAGCGCGGGCCGGGCATGCTCCTACCGGGAAACTTTCCGCTTCTTCGCGCTTACGTTGAGGGCCACGGTGCTGTCCGCCTTCGGGCTGAGATAAACGACCTGCGTGGAATCCGGATCCACCAGCCGCAGGTCGCGCGCCAGTTCCTGAAGCCGCCGCGGGCTGAGCAGGGCCGCTTCTTCCAGCTCCAGCCGCGCCCGGTCCTGGATCAGTCTCTCCCGCTCACGCGCCAGCGTATGGATTTGATAACCGGCGATCATTCCCAGCGCGTCCGGCAGCATCAAAACCATCAGGAACATCGCGGCCGCCAGCGACGTCAGCACCGCCCGCACGCACTTCTTGCGTGCCGCCGGGTCAGCCTCCCGCACCACCCGGCTGTTGTCCACCTTCTTGCAGTAAAGATAAACATCCTCGCAGGGCAGAGGACGCAGTTGATAAGGATCCGGCTTCTGGTCCCAGTATTCACGCTGCACCGGGGCGCCCGCCGCCTCCCCCGGATACCTGAAATATGCCGCAATGGTCGCCATTACAAAAACCCTCCGCTCACTGCCTCAAATTATCTCCACGGCCCGCAATTTCGCGCTGCGCGAAGCCGGGTTGGCCGCAACCTCTTCTCCACTTGGTTTCAGGACGTGCTTGGTCAGCAGCCGCCCCTTTCCCTGCCGGGCCAGCCGGCGAAAGCCCTCCTTCACCTGCCGGTCCTCCAGGGACATGAATGTGATCACTACAATCCGTTCGCCGCTCGCAACCACTTCGGGAGCCGCCTCCAACAGGGCGTTCAGCTCTTCCATCTCCTGGTTTACGGCGCGGCGCAGGGCCATGAACGTCTGGGTCGCGGGGTGCAGCCTGCCCGTCCGCGGCGCGGCCCGTTCGACTATCTCTGCAAGATGCAGCGTGTCGCGAACCGGCCGCGCGCGGACGATTGCTCTGGCTATTCTCCGCGCCCTCCTTTCTTCGCCGAGGTGATACAGCAGGTCGGCGAGTTCCTTTTCGTTCATGGTGTTTACCAGGTCGGCAGCCGTCGCCCCCTGGCTCCTGTCCATCCTCATATCCAGCGGCCCGGCGGCCGCCAGCGAAAACCCGCGCTCCGGCTCGGTGAGCTGATACCGGCTCACTCCGAGATCCGCCAACAAACCGTCCACCTTCTCCACGCCGAACGACGCAAGCGCTTCCCTGAGCTGCGAAAAACGTGCCTGCCGGAACCGGATTCGCTCCGCCCATTCCGCCGTGTTCTTCCTGGCCGCTTCGAGCGACTCGGCGTCCCGGTCGAGCGCGATCACAAATCCCGTATCCAGCCGCGAGGCGATCGCTCCGGTGTGCCCGCCCAGCCCCGCGGTCGCATCCACGTAGATCCCATCCGGCCGTACTGCCAGGTATTCGAGCGCGTCGTTGAGCATTACGGGGAAGTGCATACATTGCTACTTCAGACCCGCCTTTCTGAGCGCCGGCAAAGCCGCGGGGACGGACGCGGCCGCGCGCTCGAGCCGCTTCTCGTGCGCCGCCTCGCTGTAGAGATCGATGGCGCCGTTATAGAACCGCAGGTTGACCTTCTGATCCTCGATTTCGAGCTTCCGCCTCAGCGCCGGCGGCACCAGGATCCGCCCCTGTGAGTCCAGGCCGGATACCGAACCCCAGGTGTCGGCGATGTAGGCGATATCTTCGGCCGCCTGCGGATCCTCCGTATACTCGGCCAGTATTCGGAGGTTCTCCCGCCAGACTTCGATGGGATATATTCTTCCTATGTTGCCGTCCAGGCTGGTGACGAAGAACTCCTGCTCAGCAAAGGTCCGGACATACTCCTCAAACTCCTTGGGCAGGCGCACGCGGCCTTTGTCGTCGCAGCGCGACGAGTATATGCCCAACGGAGGGCGCACCGGTTTGACCTGAGCCTGGGAGTTCTCCACTTTCTGGCCACCTTTTGCCAGATTATACCACTTGCATTGTAGATTGCCCCGGCCCCGTTTTCAATAGGTTTCCCCTTGTTTTTCAAACGCTAAGCGAATATTTGTGCGAAGAAAAAGCGAAGTAGAACTATCACTTTAGTACTTGGCGGCGATACCTCGTCTACGAACTCCGTAAAATCCCACCAATGACTAAGCACTCCCCTCCACTTATAACTCATTAGTTATCTTTCATCTTGGCTCACTGCGTGCCTAAAGAGTCGTCACAACCAACCCCCTTATGGCGAAAGGCAACGTTACTATTCACATCGAGCGGTGTAAGGGTTGCGCCTTCTGCGTCGAGTTCTGCCCAACCAAAGTCCTCGCCCTTTCCTCCGCCTTTAACTCCAAGGGCTATCATCCTCCTAACGTCGTAGCCCCTGAAAAATGTAGCGGTTGCGATCTGTGCGGCATGTATTGCCCGGACTTCGCCATCTTCGGATGGAAGATCCCCGCAAGCGCAAAGGAGGCTGGCCCCCATGCAGGCTGATCCCCGAGGCGTCTTGACCGGCGTTCATTTCATCGATGGCGACCATGCCTGCTGTGAGGGTGCTTTGGCCGCGGGTGCGCGATTTGCCGCAGGTTACCCCATCACGCCGTCTACGGAAGTCGTCGAACGCTTCGCCGCCCGCATCCCGATGGTCGGGGGCACGTTTATCCAGATGGAGGACGAGCTGGCCTCCTCGATCGCCATTCTTGGCGCGGTCTGGGGCGGCGCGAAAGCCTTCACGGTTACCTCCGGCCCCGGTTTCTCGCTCATGATGGAGCACATCGGCTATGCCGCCATGACCGAGACGCCCTGCGTGTTCGTCAATGTGCAGCGCGGCGGGCCTTCGACCGGCTTGCCCACGCTCCCCGCCCAGGCCGACATGATGCAGGCGCGCTGGGGCTCCCACGGCGACTATGAGATCATCGCCCTTTCCCCCAACTCGCCCCAGGAGTGCTTTGACCTCACCATCAAGGCATTTAACCTCGCCGAGCAGTACCGGACGCCCGTCATGTTCATGATGGACGAATGTGTCGGGCACATGACCGAAAAGGTCGTCATACCCCGGCCGGAAGACATCGAGATCTACCCCCGGCGCCTCACGCGCCGCCCTCCCGCCGAGTACAAGCCCTATGAGCCGGCCGAAGACCTCGTGCCGGAGATGGCGCACGCGGGCAACGGCTACCGCTTCCACGTCACCGGCCTGACCCACGACGAGCGAGGCTACCCGGCGATGAACGTCCCCACGCAGGACCGCCTCATCCGCCGCCTTCAGCAGAAAATCCGCGCCGCCGAGGACCGGCTCACGTTCGTCGACGAGGACGGCGTCGAGGACGCGCAGGTCATCGTGGTTTCCTACGGCATTACGTCGCGGGTGGCCGAGCGGGCCATTGAAATGGCGCGGCAGAAGGGAGTTAAAACCGGCCGGTGCCGCCTCATTGGCATTTGGCCGTTTCCAGAAAAGCGCATCCGCGCCCTGGCGCAGCGCGCCCGGGCCTTTGTGGTCCCGGAAATCAACCTCGGTCAGATTGCCCGCGAGGTGGAGCGCGCCGCCGGCGGGCTGGCCCGCACGGTACCAGTCACCCACGCCGGAGGCGGCGTACATCGCCCCGAAGACATCCTTGAAGCGATCATGGAGGCAGCACGATGAGCGCCTTGCCCGAAGTCATGAACCCGGTGGAACCCTTCCTGAGAATGGAACGCATCCCGCACATATGGTGCCCGGGATGCGGCATCGGCGCCACGGTGAACTGCTTCACCCGGGCGCTGATCGAATCGGGGGCCGACCTGGACCACGTGGCGATCGTCTCGGGCATCGGCTGCACCGGCCGCGTCGCCGGCTACCTCCGGCTGGACTCCTTCCATACGACCCACGGCCGCGCCATCCCGTTTGCCACCGGCCTCAAGCTTGCGAACCCTTCTCTCAACGTGGTGGTCTACTCGGGAGACGGGGACCTGTTCGCCATCGGCGGCAACCACCTGATCCACGCCGCGCGCCGCAACCTCGATATCAAAGTGATCTGCGTCAACAACCTGATCTACGCCATGACAGGCGGGCAGACCGCGCCCACCACGCCAGGCTCCGCCATCACCACCACCGCTCCTTACGGCTGCTACGAGCCCGCTTTCAACCTCTGCGCGCTGGCCGATTCGGCCGGAGCGTCCTACGTTGCGCGCTGGACCACGTACCATGTCCGCCAGCTCACGAAATCGATGTCGGAAGTCATGCGCAAGCGCGGCTTCTGCTTCATCGAGATCATCTCGCCCTGCCCTACCCTCTACCAGCGGCGGAACAAGATGGGTGACGGCCTGGAGGCGATGAAGTTTTACAAGCAGAAGAGCAAAATACGCCACGGAGCTCCCACGAGCGAACTTGCCATCACACGGGACGGCGAAATCGTTGTGGGCAAGTTCGTGGACCGCGACCGTCCGGATTACCTGGAGATGATGCGCAGCCACCTGTCGGAAGCGCTCGGCGACCGCTACGTCGAAACGGAGAACCTCGTATGCAGCTAACCGAAATCCGCGCCGCCGGCTTCGGCGGCCAGGGCGTGATCCTCTCGGCCATGATCATCGGCAAAGCCTTTTCTATTTACGAGGGCGGCCACGCCACACTCACGCAAAGCTTCGGGCCCGAGGCTCGGGGCGGCGCTTCGAGCGCCCAGGTGGTGCTCTCCGACCGGCCCATCGCTTACCCGTATGTGACGGCGCCCGACGTCCTCATCGTGATGTCGCAGGAAGCCTACACACGTTTCGCGCCGGAGTTGAAAGACAACGGCGTGCTGATCGTTGAGGAAGACCTGGTGCGGATTTCCCAGCTCAAGCCGGCCGTCCGCGTCTACGGCGTTCCGGCCACGCGCCTTGCCGAGGAACTCGGCAGGCGGATGGTGCTGAATGTCGTGATGGTGGGCTTTTTCGCCGCGGTCACCGGGCTTGTTTCGCCCGACGCGCTCCGCCGAGCAGTCGCCGACTCCGTGCCCCCGGCCACACGCGATCTCAATCTCCGCGCCTTCGAGAAAGGTTTCGAGTACGGGCTCGCAAAAGTCTCCACCTCGCTCGAGGAGACCGAGCAAGCGTCGATGGAACTCGAATAGCCGCGGCTACACCGCCATGGTTGTGCGGCGCGCGAACGGCACGATCGACGGATGCACCAGGCGTTCAAGATCCGCGAAATGCATGTGGATCACGTCCCTGTGCGTACCGGCATTGAATGCGATCATATCTTCGCCCGCCAGCCTGCTGTCCACGTAGACGGGCAGCCCGAACAGGTTGCCGAACGGCGGCATCGCCCCGAGTTCGCAAGCGGGAAACAGGTCCTTGAGTTCCGCTTCGGTCGCCAGCCTTAGGCGTGACAGCCCCAAATCGAGCCGCAACTGCTCCAGGTCCACCACGCAATCGCCCGGCAGCACCGCCATCCCGTAGCCTTGCTCACTCAGGAAAATAACGGTTTTGGCCATCTCGCGCGCGGGTATGCGCTCGGCCACGGCAACCTCCCGCGCTGTATAGGCCAGGGGATGAGTCGTATGGGTGTATTCCACCCCGTTTTGATCCAAGAACTCGCGAAGAGTTGCGAGAATTGGCATGGGGTCCTCCTTCTCGGACTGCGCCTTTGAGGAAGTCCACCCCGAATGTACTGCAAAACCAGGGCACAGACAAGGCTCCCGTGCGGCCCCTGGACGCACAGGCTGTCGCGAGCTATCCCCTGCCCAGTCCGATCAGGATGATACCGGCCACGATCAGCGCCAGACCCACGCACTTGTTCCGGGTCAGCCGCTCCTTGAGGAACAGCACCGACCACAGCAGCGTCCAGATGTAGCTCAGCGACACCAGTGGGTACAGGACGCTCAGCTCGCCCCGCCGCACGCCCACTACATACGCCAGCGAGGATGCGCAGAACAGCGCCACCCCCAGCAGCAGGCGCCTGTTGAAAATCAGGTAGCGCATCCCCAGGTGCAGCTTGCCCGCTCCGGATTTCAGAAACAGCGCTCCGAACGACCCGATGAACGAAGCGATCGCCACGAGCACGATGGATTGGACCGGCGTCGCCGCCGCCTGTGCCGTCATTTCTCTCCGCCGTCCCTTCCGAGCACCGCGACGCCCGCCACGATGATTATGATGCCGAGGAACCTAGTCAGGTTCACCGTCTCCCCGAACAGCCACACCGATAGCGCGGCTACCCAGACGTAAGTCAGCGAGATGATCGGGTACAACAGCGAGAGTTCTTCGTCCCGGAGAGCGAAAATAAACGCAACCGTCATCAGCCCGTAAAGCATGTACCCGCCGATCAGGCTCGGGCTGGTCGCCATTGCCCACAGATTCGCCCAGATGCCGGCCGGCGTTGTCCAGGGAGCGCCCACGGCGGACGCCTTCGCTCCCGTTTTGATCAGAACCTGGCCCGCCGCTCCCAACAGTGTGCAAAGGAAAACCAGTCCCACTGACTGGCGCCGGCTCAGGGCCTTTTTGGGCATAGCAGTTGTAGGTGGTGCAGCAGCGCGCAATGATCCTCCCGGTTGCTACACACTTATCATAGCGTGAGCGGCTGTCCCCCGCTCCGCCCCGGGATTTTCGGTCCCGAAATTTACGTTCAACTTATGGCTGCTTCGGTTCCTGCGGCTCGACAGCCGGTTCCTGAGGCTCGGCAGGAAACGCAACCTCCCCTTCCCGGCATTCCCCCACCTGAACCAGAAAGCTCGCCGCCCGCTGCCATTGGTTCCCCGTATGCTTCTCGACGACGTACGACCTCGAAGCCGCGTCGGCACGCAACCGGTACACCGCGGCCGCCTCGGCTTTCTTCTTCGGAATCGGGCGGCTGCTCGTCTCGCGGACAGCCCAGCTCTCCCCTCCGTTCCCCGATTCGAGCACGGCGTAACGGTCGCCCTCCTCGCCCGCCTGCGTCCGGTCGATCCACATCGTCCCGTGTGTCTTGGAATCGAATTGAAAATGCTCGATTAAGGCCACCCGGCTCTCGCTGAATACCGGCCGCGCGCGCCAGGTCTTTCCCCCGTCCCGCGTCACCAGCAGAAAGGGATCGCGCGGAAGCGCTCCGAGCAACTGTCCGGCTATCCAACCCGACTCCAGGTCGAAAAACTGTACCTGCTCCAGCCCCGCGCCGCGAATGCGCTCGTGCGGCTCCACCCACGTCTTGCCGCCGTCGTCGCTCGACAGCAGGACCGAAAAGAGCGTGGTGGTGTCTGTGTGCAGGTTGCCGGAGAGCAAGATCCTCAATCCCGAATAACCCAGATCCGATAATTCCAGGTAAACCGCGCAGGGTTGCTGGTTGGGGCAGGTCAGCCCGAAACTGCGAATGTGCTCCTCGGTGCAGAAGAACGGGAGCCGGATGGGCGCTCCCGTGCTCGTGAGTTTGGGCGGCTCGCCCTCCGCGGGCGCCTGCGCCATCAGCGCGGCGGCGGTCAACAGGCAGCGAGCGAGCTTCAGGCCCGGCATGGCAGTCACTCACGATTGTATCCGGATGCGGCGTCCCGTGCTAAAATCCAGTCACCGATGAGGGAGTGGCTCAGCAGGCTGCGTCCGAGGCGGCCGGCGCCGTTGACAGGCGCTCCACCGGTCCGGCGCCGGAAATCCTATTCCGCCCGGAGCGGCTACGTCTACCTCTACCAGTACGAGGGATACCGCCAGAGGGGCCCGGAACAGGCCACCGAGTACGTCTTTGAAATCTCGGCCGACCGCAAATCCGTCGACTACGTTTCGGTGCTGCTGGCCCCGTCGGCCACCGCCGCCTGGGAGGACGCGCACTACCGCCTTGGAGCCAACGAACGTTATGCCATCGCCAAAATGGCGCTCTTCCAGGCTTTCGACGAGCGCGAAAATCCGCAACTCATGCGCCACGCCATTATCGTCCGCCGCGCCGACGCCGAAAGCATCCTGGATACCCTCGGTTTGGGCTGACCCAGGGCCGCGGTGTTACCCAAGCGCCTGCAAAATCGTCCTTTAGAGTGCGCTAACATAGGAGCCGCCATGTCCGAGTCGCCCATCCCTCCGCCCCTCGAGCCGATGTCGCGGCGCCCGTTCTCCTTCTATCCGCCCATTCTCAACATCGAGCACAACGAATGGCGGTTCAAGAAGGCCACCTGGTCGGAAGTTCTTGTGGCGAACGCAAAAAGCGACTTGGAGATCTGGATACCGCGGCGGCTGCTGGGTGAGATTTCGAGCGTCGATGAGCCGGTCATGATCGTGGGCCTGGCGAAGGAACTGGAATACCGGGCCGGCAGTGTGTGGCCGCACGAGCGCCGCATAATCCAAATGCCGCCTCCGCCGGTGAGAGAAACGCCCCGGCCGGAGCAGGCGCCCGGACCCCCCGAACCGCGGCACCTCTCGGCCATCCGCGGAAGAACCGATAAGACCGAATCGCGCGTCAGCCGGCTCATCGCCATGGCGCTTGGCGGGCTCGCGGTCGTACTCGCTTTTCTGCTTTTCATCATCCACGGCGGCGCTTATCGGACCGTGAAATTCACCGCGACGGACCAGGACTTCCTCACCCTCTCGCGCACCGACGACTACTTCTCCATAGTGCGTAAACTGGGCCCCCCCAGCGAGGACCGCTGGCGCGAGCAGAGCGGAGAGCTGCAATACCGCGCCCTGTGGTACCCCGAGCGCTCCTACTACGTCATTCTGCTCGGCACCGACCGCAACGACGCCCGCTATATCGGAGCCCTCGACCGCAACTGGCGCGTCATTCATTACGTGGACCTCCCCAACGGGCGCACCACCGCCTCCCTGATGCGCGGGTTGCAGAAGTTCTGACCGCGCCTCTCCCGCTCTGTCAGAAAAAAAACCCCACCGGCTCCTCTGTGCTTTAATAAGAAACAGCCCCCTCAGAGCGGGTTATAGGAGCCAACATCAATCAGAGGAGCTTATGTCCAAACACGGAACCGTAGAACAGCAGCTATCCTTATATCCGCCCCCCGAAGAGTTCGTGCGGCGGGCGCACGTGCAGGGGATGAACGCTTACCGGGAGCTTTACGCGCGCGCTGAGAAGCAGCCCGAGGAATTTTGGGGCGAGGTGGCCGAGCGCGAGCTGTTCTGGTTTGAAAAATGGCGCCATGTGTTCGAGTGGGATCCGCCGTTCGCCAGGTGGTTCGCCGGCGGGAAGATAAATGCCTCTTACAACTGCCTGGACCGCCATCTCGCCACCCCGCGGCGGAACAAGGCCGCCATTATATGGGAGGGTGAGCCGGGCGACCAGCGGATCCTTTCTTACTTCGAGCTGCACCGGCTCGTCTGCCGGTTCGCCAATGTGCTCAAATCGCGAGGCTGGAAAGCGGGCGACCGCGCGATCATCTATATGCCGATGATTCCGGAGCTGCCTGTCGCGATGCTGGCCTGCGCCCGCCTCGGTATTACGCACAGCGTCGTCTTCGGCGGCTTCTCGGCCGAGGCGCTTAAGGCGCGCGTGCAGGACCTCGAGGCCGGACTCGTGATCACCGCCGACGGCGGCTGGCGGCGCGGCCGCGAAATCCGGCTGAAGGCCACCGTGGACGAGGCGCTGCCCGAGTGCCCCACGGTGCGCGACGTGATTGTCTACCGCCGCACCGGCGGGCAGGTCTCCATGCAGGAGGGCCGCGACTACTGGTGGCACGAGCTGGATGACGGCGCGAGCGAAGTCTGCCCGGCGGTGCCGCTCGATTCCGAGCACCCGCTCTACGTGCTCTACACTTCGGGGACCACCGGCAAACCCAAAGGCATTCTGCACACCACCGGCGGCTATCTCACCCAGTGCGCCGCCACGATGAAGTGGGTTTTCGATCTGCGCGAGGAAGACACCTACTGGTGTACCGCCGATATCGGCTGGGTCACCGGCCACAGCTACGTCGTCTACGGCCCCCTGGCCGCCGGCGCGACCTCCGTGGTCTACGAGGGCGCCCCGGACTTCCCGCAATACGACCGGTTCTGGCGCATCGTCGAGAAGTACGGTGTTTCGATCTTCTACACCTCGCCGACCGCCATCCGGGCGCTCATCCGGCAGGGCGACAAGTGGCCCGAGATGCACGACCTGTCCAGCCTGCGCCTGCTGGGCTCGGTCGGCGAACCGATCAATCCCGCCGCCTGGGAGTGGTATCACCGCGTCATCGGAAAAGGTCGCTGCCCCATCGGGGACACCTGGTGGCAGACCGAGACCGGCGCGATCATGATCTCGCCCATGCCCGGAGCCACGCCGCTCAAACCGGGCTCGGCTTCTTTCCCTCTGCCCGGAATCATTGCCGACGTGGTGGATATGAACGGGGATTCCGTCGGAACGGATAAGGAAGGGTTCCTGGTGATCAAACGCCCCTGGCCCGCTATGCTGCGCACCATCTGGCGCGATCCCGAGCGCTACAAGAGCCAGTACTGGAACAGGGTGCCGGGCGTGTACTTCACCGGCGACGCCGCCCGGCGCGACAGCAACGGCTACTTCACCGTGCTAGGGCGCGTCGACGACGTGATGAACGTCAGCGGCCACCGGCTGAGCACGATGGAAATCGAGTCCGCGCTCGTGAGGCATCCCTCCGTGGCGGAGGCGGCAGTCGTCGGCCGGCCCGATGAGGTGACCGGCCAGGCGGTGTGTGCCTTCATCACGCTCAAAAAGGGCAACTGGGACCACAAGAAGCTGACTGAAGACCTGCGGCAGTGGGTGGCGCACGAGATCGGCGCCTTCGCCCGGCCGGCCGAGATCCGATTCGCCGAGGCCTTGCCCAAAACCCGGAGCGGCAAAATTATGCGACGGCTGCTGCGCGAAATCGTGACCACCCGCGCCGTCACCGGCGACGTGACCACTTTGGAAGACATGGCGGTGATAGGCCGCCTGGCCGAGCAGCGCGCCGACGACGAATAAGCCCGCGCACGCGCCCGGGCCTCAGACAAAAATCGAACCTTCGAGATACAGCACCGCGTGGCCGGAGATGCTCACCCTGTCTCCTTGCAACTCGCACCACAGTTCGCCGCCCCGCGGCGACACCTGAAGCGCGTGAAAGCTCGTCTTGCCCAGGCGGTTCGTCCAGTACGGGACCAGCGTGCAGTGCGCGGAACCCGTCACCGGATCTTCCGGAACGCCGCTGCGGGGAGCGAAGAAGCGCGATACAAAATCGGCCTGCCTGCCCGGAGCGGTGACGATGGTCGCGAAGCTGTCGATTTGCGCCAGCGCATGCAGGTCCGGCGCCAGCTTCCGGACGTCGTCCTCGGAATCGTAAACGGCCATGTAATCGCGCGCAAGGTACAGCTCGCGAGGCGCTTTACCCAGCGCCCTCTCCAGCGCGGCATGGGGCTCGCACGGCCGCGGCGGGCGGGCCGGAAAATCCATCGCGAGCAGCCTGCCGTTCCGGCGTACGCGCAGTTCTCCGCTGCGCGTCTGAAACCGGACCAACTCGGCGTCCCGGTCGAGGTATTCGAAAATCACGAACGCCGAGGCGAGTGTGGCGTGGCCGCAGAGGTCCACTTCGCGCGCGGGCGTAAACCACCGCAGGTCGTAACTATCCCCCACGCGCACGAAGAAGGCGGTCTCCGAAAGGTTGTTTTCGGCCGCAATCGCCTGCATCCGCTCATTGTCGAGCCAGTTTTCCAAAGGACACACGGCCGCCGGATTTCCTGCAAACAAACGGCTGGTGAAAGCATCTACTTGGAATAGCGGAATTCTCACGGTCTCCCAGTATAGTTCGAACGGGACAGCCGGGGACCCGCTTTATAGGAGGGACAGGTGAAACGATACCTTTTGACGGCCGCGCTGGTGTCCGCTCTGGCCGCCCAGGCCCAGATGCAGCCGCCGGCCCTAAAACTCAAAGTGGGCGATGTCGCCCCCGATTTCTCTTTGCGTGCCACAACGGGCCAGGAAGTCAAACTGTCGGATTTCCGCGGCAAGCGCAACGTCGTTCTGGCATTCTTCCCCGCGGCCTTCACCGGCGGTTGCACGAAGGAAGTAAATGGATACCAGGCTGGTATTCAAAAGTTTGCAAGTATGGAAACACAGATTTTCGCGATCAGCACGGACAATCTCCCCACACTCAGGCACTGGGCCGAAGAACAGAAACTTAGCTATCCGCTGCTCAGTGATTTCATGAGGAAGGTGTCCGCGCAATACGGCGTCCTGATGCCGGACACTGGCATGGCTTACCGCACTACGTTCGTGATCGACAAGGAAGGCCGCATCCGCCACATCGAACAAGGCAACAGCGCTGTGGATCCTACCGGCGTGGAGCTTGCCTGCAGCCGGCTGCAACGCTGAAGCGCCGCTCGCGAGCAGAAAGAAAAGAGGACCGCCTATTGCATCCCCGGTAAGCAATACTCTCGTGTGTTTTCAGCCAGGCTGAAAACCGCACGGAGCGGCGGTCCTCACCCCCGTTTTCATGCCGGGTTAGCGCGCGCCGCGGCGGTTCCCAGCGCCTGGTGTCCGGCGCGCGCCTTCTCCCAGTTTTCCTTCCAGTGGCGCCATGCCAGGCTGACCACCCGGAAGACCTCGGTTGCGTCGAAGGGCTTCATCAGCAGGTCGTACGCGCCCAGGCTCAGAACCTCGGCCCAGAGGATATCGTCCGCAAGCCGGGAAGTTACGATCAGCACGGGACCGCCCGGCATCGACGCCACATCCGCCAGCATCCCCTTCCAGTCGCCGTCGGGAAGGCTTTCCTCGCAGATTACGACCGCCACCTTGCTGCTGCTCAACAAATCCAGCGCCTCGCGGCTGGACCGCACTGCCTGGACCTTCAACGCAGAATTCCGGAACGCCTGCTCGAGGAAGACGTGGTCGGCCTCGAACGGGCTCACGCAGAGGACCGTAGCGAAATCGCTGGCCGGTAGACGGGATGTCCTATGATTCCCAGTTGCCATTCTTGAACTACCCGGTTGGAATGATAAAAAAAACGAATCACATTGTGAATGAGCAATCGCGGTGCCATCGTTATCCTGCTGAGGCCTGATGAAACCGTGCAAAAATCGTGGTTTGGGATCGTGTATTTTCTTCAGGGGAGGGCAGAAATTTTTCCCTTTGATTCTCCGCTAATCTCAAACCCGCACCTGCTCACCATTCTTTCCCATTTCTGGCCGAGCGGTCTGGATTCGAACCGGTTCCCGGTGGAGCGCAGGCTCTATCCCACCGAACCGGGTGTCAGCGTGCTTGTCGAAACGCAGCGCCCGCAGGGACCGCCGGCCGGCGAGGTCGTGCTCGTACACGGACTCGAAGGATCCAGCGCTTCGGGATACATGAAAAGCTCCGCACAGGCCGTGCTGGAGGCGGGCTTTGCGGCTCACCGGTTCAATCTTCGCAGTTGCGGCGGAGCACCGTCGAAAACGGGATACCACTCCGGCCTCACGAGCGACCTTCTGGCCTTTCTCCGTTTGGTTCGCGCGGAAGCGCGCGCTCCGATTTACCTCGTCGGTTTTTCCCTCGGCGGCAATGTCGCCCTGAAGCTTGCGGGCGAGCTGGGCGGCAAGGGCCGCGAATGGCTGGCCGGCGTGTGCGCCGTTTCCACCCCTATCGACTTGGCCGCCTGCGTCCGGCGTCTCGAGGACCCGAGTAATTTCATTTATCATCGCCGTTTCGTCCGCCGGCTCAAGCGAAGAATCCGCCGCCTTTCCCCAGAAATTCAAGGCCTCAACTCCATCAACACCGTTCGCGACTTCGACGACCGCATCACAGCCCCCGCCTTCGGCTTCCGTGACGCGGAGCACTACTACACCACCCAGTCCTGCTGGCAGTTTTTCGATGAAATCGGAGTGCCCGCCCTCCTGATTCAGGCCAAAGATGATCCTGTAATCCCGTTTGCGGTCTTCGAGCGCCCCGGCCTCTTTCGAAACCCCAACATCCGCCTGCTTGCTTCCGAACACGGCGGCCATCTCGGTTTCCTTTCCCGCCGCCGCCCGCGCTTCTGGCTGGGATCCGTCCTTGTCGAATGGATGCGTTCTCTCTCTGAAACATCTCCTGCGCCTCTCGGCCGCCAGGCGCCGCATTGACCTCAACACCTCGCCCCACTCATACTCGGAGTATCGAAGAAGTAACAGGGGAGGGAGGGCCTATGGACCACATCTCGGACGATGAGTTGGACCGCTACGCGGCGCGCTCGCTGCCGGAAGCCGAAAGCGCAGCAGTCGAAGAGCACCTGATTCTGTGTGAGTTCTGCCAGGACCGCCTTCAGCTCGAGGACGAGTTCATCGCCGCCCTTCGTGCAGCCGTTCAGAAGCGGCGCCGCCCCGGGAAAAAGAAAGATCGTTGACCGGTGAGTACGTGCAAAGGAGCAGTCTGATTTGGGATATGCTGAGATGCCATGAGACAGCTCAGCATGGTGATGGCTCTGACAGCCCTCGCAATCCTCTTGGCATGCCAGCCGCAGCGGCGCGCTGCGGATCCCGATTTTGCCGGCCGCTGGGACATGACGGTCACGACCGCCAATGAAACGTACCCAAGCTGGATGGAAGTGGTCCAAAAAGATGGCGAACTCTCCGTGCGCGTCCAGGAACGTACCGGAAACGTGCATCCCGTCGCGGCCGCGAATCTCGACGGCTCGCGCCTCATCGTCACGGTCTCGGCCGCCGCTCCCGCACGGCCCGCGGAAGAGGGCCGTCCTGCTTCTCCCGCGCGGCCCGCGCTCGTCTGGGAGCTGAGCCTCGAAAACGGCAGGCTGACCGGCGTTCAGAAACGCGGCGATCAAAGCGCGCAGCTCGCCGGCGTTCGCGCCCCGGATTTGAAACGCCCCGCTCCCGCGGAATGGACCGAGCCCGAACCCCTGTTCAACGGCAAGGATCTTACCGGATGGGAGCCGCTCGCGAACACACCGGGCACCAAAGAACTCCCGTTCCGCTGGACCGTCCGGAACGGCGAACTCGTAAACGAAGCCAAGGGCCCCAATATTCGAACTACCCGCACCTTCGACGACTTCAAACTCCACGTCGAATACTTTTGTCCTCCGGGTGAGAACAGCGGCATCTATCTTCGCGGCCGCTACGAAGCGCAGGTCACCGCCCCGCCCTCATCGCGCCCCGCCTCTCGCACCTCCTCACGCCCCCCGGGCGCATACAGAAACCCCTACGGCACCGTGGGCTGCATTTACGGTTTCCTCGGACCATCCACTCCGCCGCCCTTCACACCCGACTGGCAGACCTATGACATCACTCTCGTCGGGCGGATGGTGACCGTTGTATTCAACGGCGTCACGACCATCGACAACCAGGAGATCCCAGGCATCACGGGCGGCGCTATCGACAGCAGCGAAGCCGAGCCGGGCCCGATTTATCTGCAGGGCGACCACCGCGGCGGAATCCGCTACCGCAACATCACCATTTCTCTCCCCAAGCGCTAGACATTTGGCGGAGCGGGGGGTTGCATTTCCCGCTCCGCCTGTATAATGATTGTCGTCACTCAGGAGGTGAGCTGATGGGCCCCGATCCCGCTGCTATCACCCGGCGCGAGTCCCTTAAAAGGACCGCATCCGCATTCATGATTCTTCCCACCGGCCTCGCTCGCGGCTACGCGGCTAACCAGAAGTTGGATCTCGGCATCATCGGCCTCGCCGGCCAGGGACAGCGCGACGCCAAAGCTTTGCAGGCCCTGGGCGAAAATATCGCCGCGCTCTGCGACGTCGATTCCGAGATGCTCGAGTTGCGCGCCCCCGATTACCCGAAGGCGAAACGCTACACCGACTTCAGAAAGATGATTGAGAGCGAGAAGCTCGACGGCGTTATCGTAGCCACGCCTGACCACAGTCATGCCTACATCAGCGTCTGGGCCATGAAGCACGGGCTGCATGTCTACTGTCAGAAGCCCCTGACCCAGACCGTGTACGAAGCCAGAGTGATGGCGCAGGCCGCCGCCGAGACCAGGGTCATCACGCAGATGGGCACTTCCAGCGCCTCCGAAGCCCGCAGCATGCGGACCGTAGAGTTCATCCGCTCCGGCGCCCTCGGCGAAATCACCGAAATCCATGTGGCGACCGACCGCCCCATCTGGCCCCAGGCCTACGACCGCGTGCCCGGCGCGGACCCCGTCCCCCGCACGCTCGATTGGGATCTCTGGCTTGCACCCGCTTCGCCCCGCCCCTACCGCGCCAAATACCCCGACGGCCATCCCGTCTACAATCCCTTGCCCGAAAAGCGCCACCAGTCCGACTTCAAGGATGCCGGGCTGAGTCCCGTTCCTCCGCTCGGCGTCTTCTATCATCCTTTCGTCTGGCGCGGCTTCACCGAGTTCGGCAGCGGCGCTCTCGGCGACATCGCTCCGCACAGCATGAACGTAATCTTCTGGGCGCTCGATCTCGGCGCGCCCTCCGCCGTCGAGGTCGTCGATACCAGCGGCTTAAGAGGCGAAATGTTCCCCGACTGGACCATCATGCGCTTCGAGTGGGCCGCCCGCGGTGTGCACCCGCCGCTCAGGATTTACTGGTACGACGGAGGCAAGCGCCCGCCTCCCGAAATCGCCGGGACGGGAGGCCGCCAGCCCGCGCCTCCCGGAACCCCCCCCGGCCTTGGTGCCGGACTCATCTGGATCGGCGAGAAAGGCAGCCTGCCGCAGGGCCGCGGACCGTTCCTCGGCCGCAAACCCGAGCCGCTCGCCATACCGAACCCCATCGATTGGGGCCGCGAAGATGTGCACAAGGATTGGGTCGTGGGCGTGAAAACCGGGAAGCAACCCGGCTGTCATTTTGGCTACGCCGGACCTTTTACGGAGGCCTATCAGCTCGGCAACATCGCCCTGCGCGTCGGGCACCGCATTGAATGGGACCCGCTGGCTTTCCGCGTCACGAACTGCCGCGAAGCAAACCAGTATCTCAGCCGCGAATACCGGCGCGGCTGGGATCTCAAGGAAATCGCCGGTGATGCCGGCCGCGTTCCGGCTTGAGGGCCTGAATATGAAACTCAGGTGGCTGATTTTTTTGCCCATCCTTTGCGTAGGCGTTATCTATCTGGCCGTGGCCGGCCCTGCGGATAACGCACCGAAGGAGCTGATTTTTGCTCCGGTGAAGATAGATGGTCCTGTCCACGACCCGCCTAACCATACTTACTGGTTCGGTCCCTTCGCCGAGTGCGCCTCCGTGCTCGATATTGACGGAGACGGAAAACTCGATATCGCCGCCGGCAGAAATTACTATTTGGCGCCTAAGTGGACTAAGTTTACGGATTATCGCGACGGCGCGGAAACCAACGGTCCTGACGTGGATGACAACTATGAGGGGACGATGGACGTCAACAACGACGGCCGCCCCGACGTCCTTAGCTCGGGTTGGATGCGCCGCCAGGGGATCTGGTGGTACGAGAACCCCGGCAAGACCGGAGTGAAGTGGAACTCCCACGCGTTGCACGAGGCCGACGGCCTGGAAGGCATGGTCATCGGTAACCTCGCAGGGCGCGACGGCAAGGATGTCCTCGTGAACTACTTCGCCCGCAAACCCGGCCGCGGCCTCATCTGGTTTGAGCACATCGGCCAGGCGCCGTGGTTTAAACAGCACATGCTCGGACCCGAGCACGTCGGGGTCAGCCACGGGAACGGCATCGGAGACATCAACGGCGACGGCCGCGACGATGTCGTCACCACCACCGGATGGTTCGAATCACCGCCGCGTCCCACCGAAGACCCGTGGATCTGGCATCCCGATTACAGTTTTTCCGCGTACGGCTCAGAAAGGCCGGGCGGCGCCGGTTTGCCCATGCTCGTCACCGACGTAAACGAAGACGGCATGAACGACATCATCATTGGCTCCGATCACGGCTACGGGCTGGGATGGTACGAGCAGAAAATGGAAGGCGGCAAGCGCAGCTTTGTTCTCCATTGGATCGAAACGGACTATCCCACGTTCCACACCATGGCCCTGGCCGATCTCGACGGAGACGGCAAGCCGGAACTCATCACCGGCAAACAACTTCTGGCGCACAACGGAGGCGATGTCGGCGGTTTCGAACCTGTGTTCGTTTTCTATTACAAAATCGACAAAGGCCGCTTCGAGCGCCACATCGTTTCTTACGGCTATCTCACTCCGTACTTTGGGCCGGACAGCAAGGAAGCGCCGCCCAATTACGTGGTCGGCGTCGGGATGCGCTTGCAGGTAGCGGATATGGATGGTGATGGCAGGCTCGACATCGTGATTCCTTGCCGAACCGGACTTTATGTCTTCTTCAACAAAGGCTATTCGCCAAAAACACGCGGAACCAACTGGCTCCCCGGGCGCGAAAGCTATCCCTCGCACATCCCGTGGGAGACGAGGCAGCCGGCAAAAAAGAAATAGATCAACTTACTCCGACTTATACGGTCCGAATACCTTGGTTACGCGGTGGCTCTCCGACGAGTCGTCCACGATCACGACGCGGTACTCGCCGCCGCCCGGTGACACCCGGATCACGATGTGCCCCCGCGCGCTTGCTATCTTTTCAATTCCGGTAACCACCAGCCGCGTCGCGTCGTGCAGGTCCGTCGCAAAGACTTCGCGCGGACCCGAATACACCCGCTGCGACATCAGCCGCTGCCACACCCGCGTTGTCGGGTGGCCGGTATCCCAGACCGAAAGCATCCAGACGCGCGGGCGCAGCGTGGCCACAAAAAACTCGTTCTGCGAGTCGATGTATCCGTGGTGATTCAGAATTGCCGCTTCCACCGGGCCGACGGCCTTGGCTACGGGCGTTTCCACGTCGTGCCATTGCGGGAAGCCTTCTGAGGGAATGCCGGGGATGTCGCCGCCGTTGAAGAAGTCGAACCGGCCGTAGCTCAGCCGGAACGACGTGCTGCACATGTTTTCGCTCGGCCAGTCTGCGCGGGGAACCGAATCCAGCGGCGGAAAGTAGCGCCGCGTCGCGGTGCCCACTCCGGTCCAGATCTCTCCGTTCGCGCCGATGTTGCGCACCTCGAACTCCGGATATGCTTTCGCGTCGCGGCGAAGCACAATCTGGTCCTTGCGCCCGGGGGTAAAGCGCTCCACCCGCGTTCCGTTGCGCTCCATCTGCCACTTCACGAATGCGCGGTAGTTTTTTGTCCCCGCGTCCTCGAGCGGAGCCGGGTAGTTGTAGTCGGGCCAGCCGCGATCGAGCAGCGTGCCGATCCGCAGGCTCTCACCCACCCGCGTCAGCCCGGTAAGCCTGTAAGCGCCTGACGCGGACATCGGCGTCTCCTCGCCCACCGCGCCCATGTGGTCCGCATGGAAGTGCGTCAGCAAAACGTAGTCGAGCGCCGGCCGGTCCATGTGCCGGAGGGCGTGGCGGATGTAGCGCTCGATCCACTCGCCTGCCGTCCGCGTGCTGTCGGGACGGTCCGGCGTGTGCTTCGGCGTCTTGCGCGCGTGCTCGCCCGCGTCCACCAGCATCGTCGTGCCGTCCGGGAAAATGTACAGCCCCGAGTTCCCCCGGCCCGTGCTGATCTGGTGAATCTCGAGCATCCCCGGCTGCCAGGGAGTAATCTCCCGCCCGGCGACGTCATCCGCGGCGGCCGCAAGCGGGACCGCAACCGCCGAAAGAAACAAGAACAGGACAGTGCGCAGCATCATGTCCCGTCATTCTAATGCATCACGGATTTTGTTGCCCGGGCAATCTTACTACGCTGAAATTGCGCAAGCTCACTGTCTCCACCGTCGGCCCGTTCATCTTACCCAGGAAATCGATCGTCAAAGGTGTGCTCAGCGAATCCAGCGATACGCCAACCGCCGCCTGGAGCGTGAGCTGCGATCCCCAGCTCTGCGCGCTGAGCTGCGTTCCGCCGGAGTAAATCGCCGCCTCGCCGCGACCCGTCACCATCGTCTCGCCTGCGGCGCCGCTGCGCGAAACCAGCGTGCTTCCGCCCCATCGAACCTCAAACGAAAACCCCGTCAGCGTTCCCGAATGCGCGTAGTCGAACTTGATCTCCACCCGGTCCCCCGGCTTCAGAAGCCCGCCCGGGATGGTGCAGCTCCCCAGCCGCGTCAATCCGCTCGCGCTTGTCGACGCGCCTTCGCTCGCGCAGATCACCTGCGGTAGCGTGTGCTTTTGCCCCGCCTCGACCGTTTTGCGCGCCTGAATTCCGCTGTGATACCAGAAATCCCCATCGCTCACCGTGCTCGGGTCCGCCGTGCTCCCCGTGTCCTGCCACGCCGCGCGGCTCGCCGAGCTCGTCCCTCGGAACGAAACGCCGGAAAACCGCCCCGCGGCGTCGATTTTCGCCAGTTCGCTCCCGCTTGCATCCAGCCAGCGCTGAAGCGGCTCGGCGCTCTGCCCCTGCCCGGCTCTCACTGTCAACGATGTCACTCCCGTCGCCGGATACGAATCGTAAACATACAGCGTCGCGCCGCCCGTGTTGTTGCCGACGGAAAGCTTCCGGTTCGTGTTGTCCCACATCAGCCGCGCGGTGTTCTGCGCCAGGTTCCCCGACGCGTCAACGAACGGAACCGCGCCCGCCGTGAACCCGGTATACAGGCAGGTATTCCAGACCGCATCCGAACCGTTCGACATCAGGCACCGGTTCGCCGGCCCGATCGGCAGCCGTGTCCACAAGACCGGCGAACTGCCCTGCGCCACGATCAGGTCCCCCCGCGACGGCGCCGCTGCCGCCGTGTCCGTGTGTATCGTGTTCAACAGCCCGTGCCCTGCCGCCACCCGCGTGTCCGAAAGCCGCGGGTCCTGGTCCGTCACATAACGGTTCGTGGCCGAGGGCGTGCCGGAAGTCCCGGCCAGCGCCTCCTTCTGCTGCGCTGTCGGATCGTTCGCGTTCGAATGCGTCGGGTAAGTCAGCGCCAGCTTGCTCTCCCGGATCCCCGCAGCCTCGGCGACGTTCGCGTCCGACACAACGCCGATTCCGAGCTGCGGATCGAACACCGGAGCCGACGCACCCCCGATGCGGTAACTCGCCGTCAGCACGTCGCCCTCCTGCGGAATCGACCCCGCCGCGAAGGTGATCGTGTTCCCGCTGATCGCGTAGTCCACCCCCTGCTTTTGCAGCAGCCCGTTCCGGTACAGCGCCAGGCTCGTCTCCGGCGACGGCGCGTCCGCCAGCGTGAACACCGCGTTCGACCCGTTGATCAGCCCCGCCGGCGTTTCGCCGTCGGTGAAGACCGGCCCGTAGCTCGCCGTTTCGCCGCAAGGACCGGCCGTCCCATCCACCCGCACGCAGTCGGTCAGGTTTCCCACTACCGCCTGAAGCGCCCCGTCCGCGTCCGCGAAAACCACACGCGACGGCGCGTATCCCGCGCCCTTCACCGGCCGCATCGCCAGGTCTTCCACCAGCCCCACCACGTCCGATTCCTGAATCGGAAGCAGCTCGGGCGGCGGCAGCGTTTCCGGGCTCGATGTCGCCGTCAGCCGCACGTCCCGCAGCCGCAGCGCCGTCGAACTCGGCGGCACGCTCCAGGTCTCCTGGAACTGGATCTTGCCGTCGCTGTTGTACCGCACCGCGTAGTACGTGCCCGGGGAAGCGTTCGTCGTCGGGACGAGCTGCACCCGCAGCACGCCGTTCACGATCGGCACGGTGAGGCTGTGCGTGGCGATGGTCGACCTGTCCGCCGCCTCGAAACTGCGCCACTCGATCATCAGCGTGCCGCTAAACGGCGTGCCGTCGGCCTTGTACAGCACGTCCTGAATCGTCGTCAGGGGTGGGGCCGCCCACCCGATCGCCATCCAACAAGCCGCTACCACCAGCCGGCGCACCGCCGTTCTCATCCTCAACCTCCAAAAAAAAGATTGGGCCCGGATCCACAAGGGAACCGGGCCCCGCGCAGGGAGCGCAATTCGGTTTCAGTGTAGCGGCACACCTACGCCGTGTTCGCTACCTGCAAAAACCTAAATGAAAGGGAAACAGGGATTTATTTCGAGAGCTTCGCCGTGACCCCATCGTGCGCCCCGTGCTCTTTCGGGCAGCCCATATACACAACGGGCGCCGGAACCATTTGGTCCACGGCGCCCGAAGTCACTTACTGGTCGTGTTGTTACTCGGCCTCGAAGCTGAGATCCTCGCCGCCTTCGGTCAGCCCGCCGGAGTAATGCAAGCGGGTTTCTTCCGCGTAGCCTTCGATGCCTTCGGCCAGCGGAACTTCGGCCTCCTGAATCATCTCCTCTTCGAGCTCCTCTCCCGCGATCTTCACCCGGCGGTAATACTCCATGCCGGTTCCGGCCGGGATGAGGCGGCCCATGATGACGTTCTCCTTGAGACCCCGCAGGTAGTCCACCCTGCCGTTGATGGCGGCTTCGGTGAGCACGCGCGTGGTCTCCTGGAAGGACGCCGCCGAGATGAACGAATCGGTCGACAGCGAAGCCTTGGTGATGCCCAGCAGCACGGCCTTGCCCTGCGCCGGACGGCCGCCCGCAGCCACCACCCGCTCGTTCTCTTCCCTGAACTTGAACTTGTCCACCACCTCTTCGGGCAGGAACTCGGTGTCGCCGATGTCCTCGACCCGCACCCAGCGCATCATCTGCCGCACGATCGTCTCCAGGTGCTTGTCGTTGATGTTGACGCCCTGCAAGCGGTAGACTTCCTGGATTTCGTTCACCAGGTACTTCTGCAGCTCGGTCTCGCCCAGAACGTCGAGAATGTCGTGCGGGTTGCGCGGCCCGTCCATCAGCGGGTCGCCCGCTTTGACGCGCTCGCCTTCCTGCACGTTGATGTGGACGCCGCGCGGAATCAGGTATTCGCGCTCCTGCCCGTCGTCGCCGCGGATGATCACCTTTCGCTGCCCTTTGGTGACTTCACCGTACTTCACCGTGCCGTTGATCTCCGCGATGATCGCCGTCTCGCGCGGCTTGCGCGCCTCGAACAGCTCGACCACGCGCGGCAGACCGCCGGTGATGTCCTTGGTCTTCGTAGTCGCGCGAGGAATCTTGGCCAGCACGTCGCCGGCATGAACCTCGTCGCCTTCCTTGACGGTCAGGTGGGCGTGGGTCGGCATGAGGTAGCGCTTCTCTTCACGCTTCCCGCCGCTCTCCGAGCGCACGATGATGGTCGGCAAGCGCTTCTCGTCGGGCGAGTCGGTCACCACCCAGTGAGACATGCCGGTGATTTCGTCCATCTGCTCCTGCAAGGTCAGGCCGTCAATCAGGTCGCGGAAGTGAACGGTGCCGCTGACCTCCGTCAGAATCGAGAACGTGTACGGATCCCACTCGAGCAGGATGTCGTTCGCCCGGACCTTGGCGCCGTCTTCAACGCGAAGCTTGGCGCCGTAAACCACCTGGTAGCGCTCCTTCTCGCGGCCCTTCTCATCCACCACGGCCAAAATGCCGTTGCGGTTCATGGCCACCAGATCGCCGGCCTTGTTGCGGACGGTGTTGATGTTGATGAATTTGGCGAAACCGTCGGACTTGGTGTCCTGCGTGGACTGCTCGCTGACCCTGGTCGCCGCGCCGCCGATGTGGAACGTGCGCATGGTGAGCTGCGTGCCCGGCTCGCCGATGGATTGCGCCGCGATGACGCCCACCGCCTCGCCGCGCTCCACCAGCCTGCCCGTCGCCAGGTTGCGGCCGTAGCAGAGCTGGCAGACGCCGCGCTTGGATTCGCAGGTCAACACCGAGCGGATCTTCACCCGCTCGATGCCGGCGGCCTGAATGGCCGCGGCCAGTTCCTCGGTGATCTCCTGGTTGACGCCGACGATCAGGTTGTTCTCGTAGTCCACCTGGTCTTCCAGAGCAACGCGGCCCACAATTCGATCGCGCAGCGCTTCAATGATTTCGCCCGATTCGACGATCGGCTCCACGTAGATTCCGTTCGTCGTGCCGCAGTCGTACTCCGTCACGATCACGTCCTGCGCTACGTCGACCAACCGGCGCGTCAGGTAGCCGGAGTCTGCAGTCTTCAGCGCCGTATCGGCCAGACCCTTCCGCGCGCCGTGCGTCGAGATGAAGTATTGCAGCACGTTCAGACCCTCGCGGAAGTTGGCCGTAATCGGGGTCTCGATGATGTCTCCGGACGGCTTGGCCATCAGGCCGCGCATACCGGAGAGCTGGCGGATCTGCTGCTTCGAGCCGCGGGCGCCGGAGTCCGCCATGATGTAAATCGGATTGAGGTAGCGCCCTGTCCGGTCGTCCTCCTCCATCACCTTGAACATCTCCTCGGAGACGCGCTCGGTGACCTTCGACCAGATCTCGATGATCTTGTTCAGGCGCTCGCCGTTGGTGATAGCGCCTTCCACGTACTGGTTCTGGACATTGATGACTTCGCGCTCGGCCTCCTTCACCAGAACCGGCTTCTGCTCCGGCACCACCATATCGTCGATGCCGATGGAAATACCCGCGCGGGTGGCGTAGGTGAAGCCGAGCTCCTTGATCTTATCCAGCATCTGCACGGTGGTTTGCAGGCCGAACTTCAGGTAGGTGTACTGGACAAGCTGCGTGAGGCCTTTCTTCTTCAGCAGGCCGTTGATAAACGGCATGTCCTCGGGCAGCGCGTCGTTCAGGATCACCCGGCCGACGGTGGTGTCCATGTCCACTTTGTTGTACTCGGCCGGCTCGGTGTACAGCACGTTCTGGCTGTCGAACGCCTTGGTCAGATCGATCACGCGGCCCGTGTAGCGCAGCTTAATCGGAGTAAGCGTCTCGACCTCGCCCATCTCGAGCGCGATCAGCACGTCTTCCACCGAAGCGAACTTCTTGCCCTCGCCTTTCGTGCCCGGGCGCGCCTTCGTCAGGTAGTACAGGCCGAGCACCATGTCCTGCGTCGGAACCGCGATCGGTGCTCCGTGCGCCGGAGAAAGAATGTTGTTCGAGGAGAGCATGAGCGTGGCCGCCTCGATCTGCGCTTCCGGCGACAGCGGGATGTGAACCGCCATCTGGTCGCCGTCGAAGTCGGCGTTGAACGCCGTGCAGACCAGCGGGTGGATTCTGATGGCCTTGCCCTCGACAAGCACGGGCTCGAAGGCCTGAATGCCCAGGCGGTGCAGCGTGGGAGCGCGGTTCAGCAGAATGGGATGATCCTTGATGACCTCTTCGAGAATGTCCCACACCACCGGGTCCTGCTGCTCCACCAGTTCCTTCGCCTGCTTGATGGTGGTGCAATGGCCGCGCTGCTCGAGCCGGTGATAGATGAACGGCTTGAAGAGCTCGAGCGCCATCTTCTTCGGCAGGCCGCACTGGTGCAGCTTCAACTCGGGACCGACCACGATCACCGAGCGGCCGGAGTAATCCACGCGCTTGCCGAGCAGGTTCTGGCGGAAACGCCCCTGCTTGCCCTTGAGATTGTCGGAAAGCGACTTCAGCGGGCGGTTGTTGGCGCCGCGCAGCACGCGGCCGCGGCGACCGTTGTCAAACAGCGCGTCCACCGCTTCCTGCAGCATGCGCTTTTCGTTCCGGACGATGACATCGGGCGCGTGCAGCTCGATCAGCTTCTTCAAACGGTTGTTGCGGTTGATGACCCTGCGGTAGAGATCGTTCAGGTCCGAGGTGGCGAAACGGCCGCCGTCAAGCGGCACCAGCGGGCGCAGTTCCGGCGGAATCACCGGAATCACGTCCAGGATCATCCACTCGGGCTTGTTGCCCGACTTGCGGAAGGATTCCACAACCCGCAGCCGCTTGGCGTACTTCAACTTCTTCTGCTGCGACTGCTCGGTCTTCATCTTCTCGCGGATTTCCTGGCTCAGGGCCTCGACGTCGACCTTCTTCAGCAACTCCTTAATGCCCTCGGCGCCCATCATGGCGACGAACTGGCCCGGATACTCCTGATCGAGCTGCCGCTTCCGCTCATCGCTGATCACTTCCGCCTTCGACAGGTTCGGCACTTCGCCGGGATCGACCACCACGTAAGCTTCGAAATAGAGCACCCGCTCGAGTTCGCGCAGGGTGATGTCGAGAAGATAACCGATGCGGCTTGGCAGACCTTTGAAGAACCATACGTGAGAGCACGGGCTCGCCAACTCGATGTGACCCAGGCGCTCGCGCCTGACACGCGACAGCGTCACCTCCACGCCGCATTTGTCGCAAATGACCCCACGGTGCTTCATTCGCTTGTACTTCCCGCACAAGCACTCCCAATCCGCAATAGGGCCGAAAATCCGGGCGCAGAACAGGCCGTCGCGCTCCGGCTTGAATGTCCGGTAATTAATCGTCTCCGGCTTGGTGACTTCGCCGTGGGACCAACTGCGAATTTTTTCGGGGGATGCAAGACTGATTCGAATCGAATCAAAGTCCGCTATCAAGTTGGCTCTGTCGTACGGAGAGGATCGGTACAAGGTCTTTGCCTCCTATAAAACTCTTGATCGTGGAACGGCGGATTGTGGATCGCCGCTGCCGGGCGTTCCACAATCCACGCACCACGTTCCTCTAGTCAGCCGCGAGCGGCGCGGTGTCCATGAGCTCGCGCGGCTTCTTCATCAGCTCCACATCCAGGCAAAGCGACTGGAGCTCGCGGATTAAGACGTTGAAGGACTCTGGCACGCCAGGCTCGGCGGCCGCCTCGCCCTTCACAATGGCTTCGTAAATCTTCGCGCGTCCGTACACGTCGTCGGACTTGGCAGTGAGCAGCTCTTGCAGAATGTAGGCCGCGCCGTATGCCTCCAGCGCCCACACTTCCATTTCGCCGAACCGCTGCCCGCCGAACTGCGCCTTGCCGCCCAGCGGCTGCTGCGTGATCAGCGAGTACGGCCCGATCGAACGCGCGTGGATTTTATCATCCACAAGGTGCGAGAGCTTGAGCATGTAGATGTAGCCCACCGTCACCGGCTGCTCGAACGGCAGCCCGGTCATCCCGTCATACAGCAGGACCTTGCCGGACGGCGGCAGACCCGCCTCGACCAACTGCTTCTTGATGTCGTTCTCGTTCGCCCCGTCGAACACCGGCGTGCTGTAGAACCTGCCCATCTTGTTGGCCGCCCAGCCCAAGTGCGTTTCCAGGATCTGGCCGACGTTCATGCGCGAGGGAACGCCCAGCGGATTGAGAATGATCTCCACCGGAGTTCCGTCGGGCAGATACGGCATGTCCTCCTCGGGAACAATCTTCGCGATCACGCCCTTGTTGCCGTGCCGGCCGGCCATCTTGTCGCCCACCGACAGCTTGCGCTTCATCGCGATGTACACCTTGACGAGCTTGATCACTCCCGGGGGCAGCTCATCGCCCTTTTTCAGCTTGGCGATCTTTTCTTCGGTGATCTTCTCGAGCACGGCGATCTGCCGCGAGGTCATCTCCTCGATCTCGTCGATCTGCTCGTTCAGCCGCGGGTCCTTGTCCTTCAGCTTCATGCGCTTAAGGTCCTTGGCGCGCAGCTTCTCGATCACGTCGCGGGTGAGCTCGCTGCCCTTGGTGAGCAGGCGCTTGTTGGTTTTCTCGTCGTGCAGATCGGCCTGGAGCTGCTTGCCCTCCAGCAGGGCAGCCAGCCGCTTGGCGCGCTCGTCGTTCAGAATCCGCTTCTCGTCGGCGAGGTTGCGGTGCAGCCTGGCGATCTCCTCCTCCTGGATCATCTTCGACCGCTCATCCAGCTCGGCGCCCTTTCTCGAGAAAACCCTGCAGTTCACCACCGTGCCTTCAATGCCCGGCGGGCAGTACAGCGAAGCGTCCTTGACGTCGCCGGCTTTCTCGCCGAAGATGGCTCGCAGCAGCTTCTCTTCCGGGGTCAACTGCGTCTCGCCCTTCGGAGTCACCTTGCCGACCAGGATGTCGCCCGGCTTCACCGTCGCGCCGATCCGGATGATCCCGCTCTCGTCCAGGTTGCGCAGGAACGATTCCGCGATGTTCGGTATGTCCCGCGTGATCTCTTCCGGCCCCAGCTTGGTGTCGCGAGCCTCAATCTCAAACTCTTCAATATGGATCGAAGTGTAGTAGTCTTCCTTGACCAGCTTCTCGCTCACCACCACGGCGTCTTCAAAGTTGTAGCCGCGCCAGGGCATGAACGCCACCAGCACGTTGCGGCCGAGCGCCAGCTCGCCCATGTCCGTGCAGGGGCCGTCAGCCAGCACATCGCCTTTGCGGACCCGCTGGCCCTTCTTCACGATCGGCTTCTGGTTGATGCAGGTGTTCTGGTTCGAGCGCTTGAACTTCGTCAGCGTGTAGATGTCAGCGCCGACCTCGCGCGAAAGCTGCCCTTCATGCACATTGCCTTCAACCCGCACGATGATGCGCTCGGAATCCACCGAGTCCACCACGCCCGAGCGGCGGCAGATCACTACCGCTCCGGAGTCGCGCGCCGTCACGCGCTCCATGCCGGTTCCCACAAACGGGGCCTCGGCCCGGAGCAGCGGCACCGCCTGGCGCTGCATGTTCGAGCCCATCAATGCTCGGTTCGCGTCGTCGTTTTCCAGGAACGGAATCAGCGACGCCGCCACCGAGACGAGCTGTTTCGGGCTGACGTCCATGTACTGGACCTCGTCGCGGTGCGTCAGCACGAAGTTCCCCGCCTGCCGGGCGTTCACCAGTTCGGGAACGATGCGCCCCTTTTCGTCCAGTTCCACGTTCGCCTGGGCGACGACGTATTTATCCTCTTCCCAGGCCGAAAGGTACTCGCAATGGGCTTCATACTCCGGCGGCATCTTCTTCGGGCCGAGGCTCTGGATCACCTTCTCGATCTCCTGCCGCGGCACGATGTCGCCCACTTTGAAGTTCGTATCGCCCGGGTTGAGGATCCGCACCTCGTCCACCGCATGGCCCTTGATCACACGCCGGTACGGGCTCTCGATGAAGCCGTAGTCGTTGATCCGCGCAAAACAGGAAAGCGAGGAAATCAGCCCGATGTTGGGGCCTTCCGGCGTCTCGATCGGGCAGATGCGTCCGTAGTGCGTCGGGTGTACGTCGCGAACTTCGAATCCAGCCCGCTCGCGCGACAGGCCGCCCGGCCCCAGAGCCGAGAGACGGCGCTTGTGCGTGATCTCCGAGAGCGGGTTGGTCTGATCCATGAACTGGGAAAGCTGGCTGGAGCCGAAAAACTCGCGGATGGCCGCCATCACCGGCTTGGCGTTCACCAGGTCGTGCGGCATGGCCGTCGACATTTCCTGGTACACCGACATCTTTTCCTTGATCGCCCGCTCCATGCGGACCAGCCCGATGCGGAACTGGTTCTCCAGCAGCTCGCCGACCGCGCGGACGCGGCGGTTGCCCAGATGGTCGATGTCGTCCACCGACAGCGAGCTCAGTTTCCGCAGCTTCAGCAGGTACCGGATGACGTCGTAGAAATCCTCCGGCGAGAGCGTGCGGTTGTCCAGCGACGTCTGGTCGGCCTTGTCGTAGAGCTTGATGTTGAACTTCATTCGGCCCACGCGCGAAAAGTCGTATTTGCGCGGGTCGAAGAACATGCCCTGGAAAAGCTGGGTGGCGGTGTCCACCGTCGGCGGATCGCCGGGACGCAGCTTACGGTAGATTTCCAGTAAGGCGTCGTTCTGGCTCTTGACCGGGTCCTTCCTCAGCGTGGCGGAGATCACCGTGCCGGCGTCGTCGCGTTCGGGGAAGAACACCTCGAAGCTCTCGATCTCGGCATCGATCAGCCTGCCGGTCGCGGTCGGGGTGAGTTCCTGGTTGGCCTCGATCAGCACCTCGCCGGTGGTCATATCGACCACGTCAGCGGCTATGTACGCGCCCTCGAGATCGTTGGGGGCAACTTCCACCTGCTCAATCTTGGCTTTCTGGATCTCCTTCAGCACGCTCGAGGTGATCTTCCGGCCCTGCGGCACGATCGTCTCGCCCGTCTTCGTGGTGATGGCGTGGGAAAGCTTCATCCCCTGCAGGCCCGGAGAGACGTTCCAGAACAGCCGCTTGTCCTTGATGGAGATCTTGTCCACGCGGTAGAACGTGCGCAGGATCTGCTCGTCAGTCTTCAGGCCCAGCGCCCGCAGGAACACCGTCCCGTAAAACTTCCGCTTCCGGTCGATGCGGACGTACAGCAGGTTCTTGGAGTCGTATTCGAACTCGACCCAGCTTCCCCGGTACGGGATGATCTTGCCCAGGTAATAGCCCTGGGAGGGGACCTTCTCGAAGAACACGCCCGGAGACCGGTGCAATTGCGAGACGATCACGCGCTCGGTGCCGTTGATGATGAACGTGCCGTTCTCGGTCATCAGCGGCACTTCGCCGAAGAAGACTTCCTGTTCCTTGATGTCGCGGACGGTGCGCGCGCCGGACTCGGTGTCCTTGTCGTAAACCGTAAGCCGGATGGTGACCTTCAGGGGCGCCGCATACGTCATGCCCCGTTCTTCACACTCCGCGACGTCGTACTTGAGCTGGAGGCCCACCGGGTCGCCGCAGCGGTTGCAGAACGTGACGATGTTCTTGTTGAACGTGCCGCAGCGCTGGCACAGCACGTCGCCGGCGTGGAAAGGATCCGTGCGGATGGTGGCGCCGCAACTCGGGTTGCGGCAGGTGGACCGCAGGTGATGCAAGCCCTTCAGGTTTCCGCACTTGCATTCCCAGTTGCCAATCGAGTAATCGACGAAGTCCAACTGGCTCAGCCCGCGGAAGTCCGAGATGGGAAATACCGAATTGAAGACGCTCTGAAGGCCGACATCTTCCCGTTCGCTCGGGAGCAGGTCCATTTGCAGGAACCGCTCGTACGATTTCTTCTGCACCTCGATAAGATTCGGGATGGGGATCGACGCCTTAATCCGGGAAAAATCCACTCTCTCCCGGGACGCGCCATTTGCCGCATTCTGCATTCTTTAAACTCCTGAGAGCCGATAGGCTAACAGCACAAGGCTATGAAACAGGCAAACATGGGCACAGGCCTTCTGCGGCCGGTGCCAGAGTGACGCTAGTTGCCGCAGACCGGGCCCTATTGCGGCCCGGACCGGACTTCTCCGGCTGGGCCGGCCGGAGCGGAATTGCAACCAGGGAATCAAAAAAATCGTGATCTTGCGAATGAAGCGGAGTCGCGGAAAGGAAGGAAGAACCGCATTCTGATCCAGCGGGAGCTACGGCACTTCGACACACACCCCCTCTAGCTTCAAACGGACTGAAGACACAAAAACAGGATGCGAGGTTCACGCACACTCGTTGTGGAATAAGCCCAGAATCGAGTTTATCAAACTCGCCAACGGGCGTCAACTGCCCCCGCCCGGACTTCCCCCGTGTCCGGCGGAAAAAATCAGCAAACGGGGCCCCTGCCCCGCCCCGACAGGGCGGGACTGGCCTGCCCCGTCCTACTTCACTTCCACGGTAGCGCCGGCGTCCGCGAACTTCTTTTGGATAGCTGCGGCTTCTTCCTTGTTCACGCCTTCCTTGATCGTCTTGGGAGCACCGTCAACCAGGTCCTTGGCTTCCTTCAGCCCCAGGTTGGTGACCTCGCGGACCGCCTTGATAACGTTGATCTTGTTCGGCCCAACCGACTGGAGCACAACGGTGAACTCAGTCTTTTCCTCGGCTGCGGGAGCTGCCGCTGCCGCGCCCGCCACCGGAGCTGCCGCCACCGCTGCCGCCGCCGCAGACACGCCGAAAGCTTCTTCAATCCCCTTCACGAGCTGCGCCGCTTCGAGCAGCGTCAGGCCCTTAATCTGTTCCAGAATCGCGTTTACGTCCGCCATTTTGTTTTTCCAAACTCCTTGATCGCTTGTAACTGTTAGCTTGACCTCCGCTTGCGGCGGCCGGCTGCAAGCCACAGGCTCTATTGCTCTTTAAACTTTTTCTCCTTGACAGCTTCGTTCAGGGCCACGGCCAGGTTCCTGGCCACCCCGTTCAGAGCCACCGCCAACCGCTGCGCCGGCGCGTTCACCAGGTACATCAGCATGCCGATCAACTGTTCCTTCGACGGCAGGTTGGCCAGGTCCTGGATCGTCTTGATGTCAATGACCCGCCCTTCCACCATGCCGGCCTTGAATACCAGCGTGGGATTGGCTTTCGCGTACGCCGTCAGCGCCTTGGCGAGCGCCACCGGATCCGAGTCCGTATAGGCCAGCGAGTTCATCCCCGTCATGCCTTTCAGCATGCTCTCGATGCTCGTGCCCTCGGCCGCCTTCTCCGCCAGGTTGTTCTTCACCACCCGGTACCGGCCGCCTGCCGCGCGGATCGCCTTGCGCAGCTCGAAATCCTGCGCCACCGTGAGTTTCTCGAAGCCGGTCACGAACAGGTGGTGAGCATGCTCCAGCTCCCGGCGAAGCGCCTGTACTTCCTTCTGCTTGTCCGATTTCCTTTTCACGATTGTTCTCCGTGCGGAAGGCTTACACAGCCCTGGTGTTGAACGGGGTAACGTCCAGGCTCACCCCCGGCCCCATCGTCGAGCAGATCGTGGCGCTCCGGACGTACTTGCCCTTGGCCGCAGCCGGCTTGGCCCTGACTACCGCCTGGATCAGGGTCAGCGCGTTCTCAACCAGCGCCGGAGCCGCGAAGCTCGTCTTGCCTACCGGAGCGTGGATAATTCCGGTCTTGTCCACACGGAATTCCACTTTCCCGGCTTTCACTTCCCGCACCGCCTTGGCGACTTCCATTGTCACTGTGCCGGTCTTCGGGTTCGGCATCAGCCCGCGCGGGCCGAGCACCTTACCTAGCCGGCCCACGGACCGCATCATATCCGGGGTCGCGATCACCGCGTCGAAATCGAGCCACCCCCCCTGGATCTTCTGCACCATATCCTCGCCGCCGACGAAATCCGCTCCGGCTTCCTCGGCTTCCTTGTACTTGTCGCCGCCGGCGATCACCAGCACCCGCTTGGACTTACCCAGCCCGTTCGGCAGCACAACCGTGCCCCGGACCATCTGGTCAGCGTGCTTCGGGTCAACGCCGAGACGCATGTGCACCTCAACCGTCTCGTCGAACTTGGCGAATTTCAGCTTTTGAACCAGCGGGACGGCCTCTTCCAAAGAGTACGGCTCCTGCCGCAGTTGCCCGATGGCGGATTGGTATTTCTTTCCTCTTTTGTGAGCCATGTTACCTCATTGGTGCGAACGGCCCCGCCCCGTTCCGGGCGGCGCCTCCCACTGAAGTTGTGCGGATAAACTAATTATCTTAACACAACACGCGGTCCGCTAGACGACGTCCACTCCCATCGATCTGGCTGTTCCCTTCACGGACTTGATGGCCGCTTCCAGGGTAAAGCAGTTCAGATCGGCCATCTTCACTTTGGCGATCTCCTCGATCTGCTTCTCCGTGATCTTGCCGACCTTCACCTTATTCGGCTCCGCCGAGCCCTTGGCCAGGCTGACCGCCCGCTTGATGAGCACCGGCACCGGAGGCGTCTTGGTGATGAACGTGAAAGACCGGTCCGCATAGATCGAGATCACCACCGGGATGATCAGGCCCTCCTGGTCCTTGCCGGACGTCTTGGCGTTGAAAGCCTTACAGAACTCCATGATGTTGACGCCCTGGGGGCCCAATGCCGTGCCAACCGGGGGAGCAGGCGTCGCTTTCCCTGCCGGAATTTGCAGCTTCACTTGCGCAACAAGTTTCTTTGCCATACGTAAACCTCGACCGGGAAACGCGCAGCATGGTCCGCCCACGCCCTACAATCCGCGTTCCGCGATCCCTTCGATCAGACTTTCTCCACCTGCCCGAATTCCAGTTCCACCGGAGTGGCGCGCCCGAAGATCGTCACCAGCACGCGAAGCGTGTTGCGCTCCGTGTTGACTTCGTCCACCTTACCTGAAAAGTTGCTGAACGGGCCGTCGTTGATCCGCACCGTCTCGCCCTTTTCGAACGTCTGCTTGGGACGGGGCCGCTCGGCCGAAGTGGCCTGACGGTACAGAATGTCGTTCACCTCGGTGGCGCTGAGCGGCACCGGGGTGGTCCCGCCGCCCACGAACCCGGTCACCCGCGGCGTCGATTTCACTGCGTGCCACAGGTCATCGTTCATGTCCATCTCGACCAGAACGTAGCCCGGGTACATCAGCCGCTTGCTGGTCACCTTCTTGCCCCCCCGGACTTCCACCACCTCTTCAGTGGGTATCAGGATCTGCCCGATCTGGTCCGCGAATCCGAACGCCTGTGCGCGGCTGCGAAGAGATTCCGCCACTTTGTGCTCAAATCCCGAGTAGGTGTGGATAATGAACCACTTCTTCGAGGGATCCTGCTGGATCTGCGGCGGCGCGCCTTCTCCCTGCTCGCCGGGTTCGCCTGCTGCATCTTCGGTGCTGCCAGACTGCGGAGCGGATTCCTGCGACTCCTGCCTCGAGCCGCCTTCGTCCTCCTGCTCCAGGTTGGCTTTCCAATCGTCTGCCATACGGCACCACCCTGCTAGTTGGTGAAAATGCTGAAGAGCTTGCCTATCGCCCTTGTGAACACGGTGTCAATCACCGCGAAATATGCAGCGAAGGCGAAAACCGTCACAACCACGATCGCGGTCGTCGCCTGCACCTGTTTGCGTGTCGGCCAGGTGACACGCCGCATTTCCAACTGCAATTCCTGCACGTAGTCTTTTACTTTCACCGGCCACTGCCGGATTCTCTCGACTAACGAGTTGCCTTCCATTGTTGCACCCTGCCGCCTTGCCGCCGGCATCGCCGGTACATTTACGGGAGCCGCTCTGATCGGATCTTGGGAATGGTCCGGAAATACTGGCTGGCAGGGGCGGAGGGATTCGAACCCCCACTCGCGGTTTTGGAGACCGCTGGTCTGCCGTTAAACCTACGCCCCTGCGTGGGTCGTATTGCCTCGGCCATCAAGGCAGCCGGTTCACCCTCAACTGCCAGTGACTCCCTATAGTGTACCTGATCTTCTTTAATTTTACCGTAGGGCCGGTTGCAAAAACCGCTCCGGTCCTATTTGATCTCCCTGTGCGGTTGGTGCTTCCGGCAGAACGGGCAGAACTTTTTCAGCTCCAGCCGCTCGGTCGTCGTCTTCTTGTTCTTCGTCGAAGTGTAGTTCCGCCGCTTGCACTCGGTGCACTGGAAGGTGATCATTTCCCGTGGCATCAGCTTCTCACCCGCCTATTCCAATATCTCGGTCACCGTGCCGGCGCCGACCGTGCGGCCGCCCTCGCGAATCGCGAACCGCAGCCCCTTGTCCATGGCCACCGGCGTGATCAGCTCCACTTCCAGGTTC
>JBLNCW010000113.1:0-125185 GCA_050261015.1 Rhodospirillales bacterium
ACTAGCTTAGACAAGGGAAAGGGGGCAGATGCAAAGGCAAACCCCGAATCCCAGGCGATCAACAAAAAGGGGACATTTCTATCGAGGAGATACGGGGGACATTTCTCTCGAGGTTTGACAATCCGGTCCAAAGTTAGTGAAACCAGGGGCTCAAGCCTGCTAGTCTAAGTACGTTCAGGGGAAAGTTGTCCCATTCCCCGGAACCGGGTCCGTCGTGCCCGTAGGTTTTGGAGGAGCCGAAGTAGTAATGTCCGCGAGTCGAGTTCTTGTCTGCCTTGCCTCGTGCGTCTTCCTGGCTGGTTCGGTTCAGGGGGCGCCCGCGGCTGTCAGTCCCGAGGCCGCACGTAAGCTGTTGGAAGATCTGCCGATTTTTTTTGAGCCGAACCGGGGCCAGTGGAACCCGCAGGTGAAGTTTTCGGCCCGCGCCGGCGGCTACCAACTGTTTCTTACCGCCCGCGAGGCCCTGTTCGCTTATCCCCGGCCGGACGGTGGCTCGTCCCGGCTGGCCGGTTTTTCGCTGCTGAACGCCAACGCCTCCCCGGCGGCTGCCGGTGTGGATCAGCTTCCCTCCCGGAGCAACTATTTCCGGGGGAGGTCGAAATCGGGGTGGCGCACCGGAGTGGCGCACTACGCCCGGGTTCATTATCGCGAGGTCTACCCGGGGATCGACCTTGTCTATTACGGCGCCCAGAAGCGGCTGGAGTACGATTTCATCCTGCAGCCGGGCGCTGATCCCGACCTGATCCGGCTCAAGTTCAGCGGCGGCCGCCTCGAACTCACCCCGGAAGGCGATCTCGTGCTCAAGGACGGCGACGCCCGGCTGGTGCAGCACCGGCCCTATGTCTATCAAGACGATCCGGATTCCTCCTCCCGGCGCCAAGTCTCCGGAAAATACCGGCTGCTCGGCCGCAACGTGGTCGGATTCGAGCTAGGCAAATATGACCGCTCGCGCCCGCTGGTCATCGACCCGGTAATCGTCTTCGCATCCTTTGTGGGCGGCGCTGGAGCTGACGGCGTCACGGCGGTCAAACTCAACTCGGAAGAAATCCTTTACGTTCTCGGCTACACCAACAGCGCGGACATTACGGGGACCGGCAACCCATATCAGGCCGAACTCGCCGGAGACCAGGACGTGTTTCTCGCCAGGATCAATCCGGCCGCTGCGGGGTCCGCTGCCCTGATTTCGTTGACCTTCTTCGGCGGCAAGGGCAAGGAAACACCGGCGGGACTGGCGTTGATTTCAGACAAGATCGTCTGCTTCGCGGGCACCACAAGCTCCACGGATCTCCCATTGGCAATTGCCTACCAAAGAGACCTTGCGGGTAACTCGGACGCCTTTGTCGCCAAGTTCGATTACGCGCTGGAGGGCGGCGATTCTCTCTTCTACTCGACCTACCTCGGCGGCTCCGACGCCGAGACTGCCGCCGGTATCGATGTCGATGCGGAGGGGAAAGTTTATGTGATCGGTACGACCTGGTCCGAGAATTTCCCGGTCAGCGAGTCCGCCCTTCAGACGGTCAGGTGGGGTCCGCAGGATGTTTTCATTGCGAAGCTGGACCCGCTCGATGAAGCTTCCTCGCTGATGAGCAGCACCTATCTTGGCGGTGAATCTCTTGATTACGCCCGGGCGATCGCCGTCTCTCCGGACGGGATGGTGTACTTTGCGGCCGTAACCACGTCCACCATGTTTGCCGGCTATCCGTATGAAGAAGGCAAGTTCGGCGGGGTGGACGCGGTTGTGGGTCGGATAGACCTGACGAAATCCGGTGAGTCTGCACTTACCTACATGACTTATCTCGGCGGCACCAGCTACGACGAGCCGCTCGCGATTGCGCTTGACCCTTCGGGTAAAGTTCTCGTCACGGGCTATACGCTGTCCACGGATCTCCCCACTACTGCTGATGCCTACCAGCAAGAGCTGAAGGGCAACGCGGATGTGTTCCTTGCAAGGCTGGATTTCACGGCGCCTCCGGAGCACTCCATTTCCTACATGACTTACCTGGGAGGCGGCGGCGGAGATGTAGCCTATGCGATCGCTTCGGATCACGAAGGCAACGTCTACCTCACAGGCTACACCCTTTCCATGGATTTCCCGGTAACCGGTGATGCCTGGCAGCGGGACTGGGGATGGGGCGTGGATATTTTCGTTTCCAAGTTCAGCCCCACCGGCGCGCTTCTGTACTCCACCTACTTGGGGCAGGGCGGGATCCACACCGGCTATGCAATCGCGGCCGGGCCGGACGGGAGCATCTATGTCGGAGGCGTTTCCGGGCGCAGGGGCATCTCCCCGACATCCAACGCGTTCCAGGGCGAATACGGCGGCGGTTTGTCGGACGGATTCGTAGTCGCGTTCGCGCCGTAGCCCGCCATCATCGCAGCCGGGTTTGCCTCGGGGCAAGCCCGGCCGCATCCCTTCAATCCAGGTAACCCAAACCTTTCAGCTTGCGCGCGATCTCCTCTTCGGATTCCGCGTCTTCGAGCCGCGCAATCTCCCTCTCGATCACGTGCTCCACGAATTCCTGCGGTGAGCTGTATCCGCCGGCCGCGGCGCACTTCTTCACCTTCGCCCAGACGCCTGGCTTGAGCGTGACTGTCGGTTTCAGCATTGTCTCCTCCCGCCGGCCGCCATGGCGCGCGCTTCTACATACGAGCGGCTAACCAGGGCGGCGATCACCTTCCCGGCGCTGTCGGTCGCCTTTTCGACGTCGGTCCTGCACTCCACCTCGGGCTTGAGCGGCGCCTCGTAAGGGTCGTCGATTCCGGTGAAGCCGCGGATCTCGCCGCGGCGCGCCTTCGCATACAGGCCCTTCACGTCGCGCTGCTCGCAGACCTTCAGCGGTGCATTCACATACACCTCGATGAAATCGCCGATGCGCTCGCGCACCTCGTCCCGAACCTCGCGGTACGGGGAGATGGCCGAGACCAGCACAATCACGCCATTGCGTGACAGCAGGTGCGCCACGAAGCCGATTCTGCGGATGTTTTCGTCACGGTCCTCCTTGGAGAATCCAAGCCCCTTGGTGAGGTTCTGGCGCACAATGTCGCCGTCCAGCGATTCCACAGGGTAAGCGGCGGAGCGCAGGTGCTGCTCCACCAGCTTGCTGATTGTCGTCTTTCCCGCGCCGCTCAGGCCGGTAAACCAGACCGTAACACCGCGCCTTCCATTCGACGTGCCCATAGCCCTCCTGTTTTCAAACCGAAACCTTGAACCGCCCTTTCAGCAGCAGCGCCGACGCCATCGAGAGAATGAAGAACCACACCAGCCAGTCCGTGCTGAAACCGAACAGGCTGACGGAGGCTTCCGGATATTGAATGTCGATCCACGCGATGCGCCCGGCGCCGATCCGCGGCTCGCCGGGCCGCCACAGCGCCGCGTAGGCCGAAGCCACCCTGCGGCCGGGAACAAACAAAGGGGCGCCGCCGGCTTCAATTCTTTTCGAGACGGTGCGGCCGTCGATCGTGAAATGCAGATAGCCGGAAACCGGGGCTACCGGCCGGATGCGCCAGCTCACTTCGTTCCGGTTCAGCACGCGAACCGGCGGCGTCTCGATCTCGATGCCCTCCGGCGCCATCAAAACCGGCGCGGTGACGGCAGGCCCGCGCATAGCGACGGTCACGATGGCCGGCCGGCCGACCGGAAGCGGCGCGCGCCCGTAGAAGCCCTCCAGGTGCACCAGCAACAGCACGGTGGGAAGCGCCAGGACCAGCACCGGTCGCAGCATCAGCCCCGCATAGCCCAAATTGGCTCGCAGCAGCGATCTCTGCGCCCTCCACGACACCGCGGGCTCGTCGCTGAAAATCCGCAACTCCAGCAGGTGCGCCTGCACTTTGCGTTTCGCCGTTCGGATCCGCGCCTGGTTGGAGACTTTGCCGAAAACCCAGATCATCCCGATGCCGGCCGCTGCCGAGAGCAACGCCAGCCGCGCGCTCGCCGGCGCCCACGCCGTCGCGGCCGAGTACCACAGCAGCAGCGAATTGAAAACCTGGTTGAAGGCGTTTATCAACATTCCATGCTCGTTACCGCCCGCGGTGCGCGGTCTCGGCCGGCGCTTCAAACACGGACTGCCCCAACATGCCCTCCGCCCGGGACACACTGAATTCCGCCAGCACTGTCGCCGTGATGTCGTAGAGCTTGGGGCGGTCCATCTGGATTCTCCGATTGCTGAACAGGACGCCGGGCACCTGATCCGCCGCCATGCAGTGATCGCCGATCCACGCGTCCGTGTTGTCTTCGATCGGGACGCCCGGCACCGCGCCCAGCGCTGTCTGCCAAGAGGCTCGATAGCCGCGCCGGAAACCCACGATCAGGTCGGGCGCGGAGGCCAGGTTGCGGCCGCGGAATTCCCTCTCCGGACGGTAAACCCGCTCCACCACGTTCAGGTTCGTCTTCGGGTCGCGAAACGCCAGCAGTTCTTCCGTGATGCGGTCCAGCATCCGCTCCTTATCTTCGGGCGGGACGATGCCGCCGGACTCGCGGCCCTGAAGGTTCAGATAAATACCGTTGAGCCCGATTGCGTAGGCCTGCGTCCGCGGCCATTCCACGTGCGGAAAAAGCTCCTGGTTTCCTGTGTTTGCCGGATCGTCGAGCGCGAGGAAACTTCGCTGCATCAGCCACGTGTTCAGATGCACGGCGCGGTCAAAGCGCGCGAAGCCGTGGTCGGACATCACCAGAAGCGTCGTTCCAGGGCCGGCCTCTTGCATCGCCTCGCCGATTGCCCCGTCGATTGCGCGGTAGATCTCCAGCAGGTCCGAATCGTACCTGCCCCACAACATGTGCGAATTCTGATCGATGCTCGAGAAATAGTAAAAAAGAAGGCCGCTTCTGAAACGCGAGAGCTCGTGGCGGAACATCCGCAGGCTGTCGGCGAGCACCTGGCGGCTCTGCCCCAGAAACTCCTGCCTGCTGAGTATTCCCGCGCGGTAGGCGCTCGTCTCTTCGGGTATCCCTTGCGTGTAGAACGGGCCGAGCGCCCGGGCCAGCTCGCGGCTGAAGGCCGGGGGCGTGGAAATCGGCAGCGCGGGGTCCCCCGGATCGATATTGACGGGAGTCACGTAAATGCGGAGCCGCGGGTGGACCTGCTGCAGGTAGATGCGGAAAATCCCAGGCGTGCTTGCGACCCCTGGAACCATGCGGAACCGCGCCCGCAGCCAGCCCGACCACTCGCCCTGCCGCAGGATGATCTGCTCCTCGCCGGTATCGAAGCGGGCGACCGGCTCGCTGGGATCAATGTAGGCTGTCAGCGGGTACGTCACGACGGCGTGGTCGCGGCGGAAGCTGTTCGGCGGGCCGTTCAGGACGAGGTCCGCGCGCCCGTTGACCACGCTCGTGCGCACGACGAATCCTCCGGGCACCGTTGTCCGCTTCTCAGCCGGGTCGTCCGTGAAATACGTGAACGTGCCGAAGGCGCCCGCCAGGTCGGGCGTCCCCATGCCGGAGAGCGACTGCGCCTCGCAATCCACCGGCGGAAAGTTCGCCGGCATGCGGATGACGGTGGAATCGATGCCGCGCTCTTCGAGCAAGCGCCAGAACGCAGTCCCGCCGCGCAGCCGGCGCACGCTGCCGGATGCGAGCGGCACCACCCACGGCCCGATGCTCAAGCTCCGGCGGGGCGGAATGGATTCGGCCATCGAGGAAAACGGCATGCGCGTTCGCGGGTTTCGATGAATGAAGTCGAAGATGCCGTGCCCGCCCGGGTCCATGCCCGTGGTGACGGTGGACCAGGCCACCGGGCTCTGGGGCGGAACGGTCGTGTCCAGCAGGCGGAAGCCGCCTTCCTTTCGCAGCCGGTTCAGGTTCGGCAAGTCGTTCCAGTGGGCCTCGAGGAACTGCGGATCCATCCCGTCGACGCCCAGCACGATCATGCGCCGGCCCGTAGCTTCGGTCGTCTGGCGCGAGCAAGCGCCGAGCGAAAGAACAAGCGGCGCGAAAAGCCACGCCCGCCTCGTCACGCCGCCACCTCGCTTTGAGCGCGCGCCGGCTCGCTCGCGATCACCGGTCTGCCCTCCATATAGGCCGGAGGTTTGATGCCGAACAAATCGAGCGCGGTCGGTGCCATGTCCTCGATGCCGGGATCCTCGGCGGCAATCCGCCGGTTGGAAATCAGCACGCCTGGCACGAGGTGCGGATCGATGCAGTGGTCGCCGCTCCATGCCTTGCGGTTGTCCTCGAACACCGCCGGCGTCACCTTGCCCACGGCGGCGTCCCACGACGCGCGGTAGCCGTCCGCGTAGCCAATGATCAGATCCGGCGCTGCATCCAGGTAAGGACCGCGGTAGAGCGCATCGCTGGGCCATGCCTTGCGGATCGCGGTTCTGCCGAGCTCCTCGTCGCGGAGCCCGGAAAGTTTTGCCGCCAGTTCGAGCTTCAGCGCGTCCGTTTCGGCGCCCGGAGCAACGATACCGTACTGTTCCCGGCCCTTCTGGTTGATGTAGATGCCGGCCAGCCCGAACGTGTACGCCTTGGTCCTGCTCCAGTCGATGGCTTGCAGGTAGTCGCGCCCCTCCGCGCCTTCCTTCAGCGCAAGATAGCCGTTCTGGCGCAGCCAGGCGTTCAGGTTCACGCCGCGCTCGAAGGAGGCGAACCCGTGGTCGGAGAGCACGAACAGCACCGTGCTGTCATCGACGTACTTCAGCGTCTTTCCGACGATGCCGTCCGCGCGCCGGTAAAGTTCTTCGATGGTGCGCGAGTACCGCCCGCCTTTGTCCTTGTGGCGGAAGAACATGTGCTGCACGCGGTCCGTGGTGTCGAAGACGCATGCCGTCACGCCGCGGCGGGTGCGCTCGAGCGCGCTGAAGAACATGGCTTCGCGCTCATCGCAGGTGAGGTAAGCCTGCTGGAGGAACGCCTCTTCGTCAATCGCCTGCTCGTTGAGCGCCCAGGTGTCTTCGGCCATCCCGAGCGTGGCGTACGCGCCCAGCAGTTTCGCCAGGTAGGTCGCGTAAATGGAGGGGTGCGAGATCGGCAGCGCCGGGTTTTCCGGATCGATGTTGATCGGCGTCATGTAAAGCGAAATTTCCGGTTCCGTCTCGGTCAACAAGAAACGCGCGATGCCCCGCACGCGAATGCCGAAGGGGGCGCGGAAGGTGAGCGTGATCCAGGGGGTGAATTCGTTCGGGCGGAGCCGGCAGCGTTCGCCGCAAAGCTCCAGCAGCGCCGTCCCACCAGCGCTTGGCTTCAGCGTAAACGGCAGCTTGAGCGCGCCGCCGTTTTTTTGCATGGAGTTCGCCGGCCCCTGGATTTCTCCCGAGTACCCTTCTCCGTTCTTCGACAGGGCGAAGCGGTTTCCGCTCTCCATCGCGCCGCCGCCCGCCCGCGTGGTGAACAGCGCGAACGTGCCCTGCGAGCCCAGCAGATCCGGCGTGCACATCGCCGAGAGCAGCCTGCCGTTGAATTTTTCCGGCGGAAACGTGATCGGGACGCGCAGCACGGTGGACGTGATGTGGTGCTCCCCCAGGATCTGCCAGAACGTGCGGCTTTTCCGCCGCATTTCGACGATGGGTCTGCCGAGCGGGATGCGGTACTTGCCGATTCGCAGCATCCGCTGCGGGTCCCGCACGCGCGTGGAAGACAGCTCCGGGAGGTAGGACTTGAGGTTCCGGTTCAAGAAGTCGAACATGTTGTGGCGGGCGGGATTGACGCCGGTGGCGAACGTGGACCATGCCACCGGTGAGAGCGCCGGAAACGTCGTCCGCAGCCGCCGGAAACTCCCCTGCTCGCTCAGGCGGCGCAGGTTGGGCAGCTTGCCCTCATTCATGTACCGTTCCGTCAGTGCCGGATCGAGGCCGTCGAGTCCCAGGAAAATCAGCTTGCGTACTTTCGCGCGCTTATAGCCCTGGGCGCCCCGAAGAAACCTCCACATCATCCGGAACGGCCAGGCGAGCAGCGATGCCGCCCCGAGCGCCAGTCCGATTGCCAGCGTGAGAAACGAGCCGAGAAACGCAAAGCCCGCACCCGGCCCGATATAGGCGAGATAAACCGGCATCATCTCAGCTTTCCTTCGACGAACGGCACCTCGAAGACCTTTTCGTGGTTGATCGGCCCGTGGCCGAAATACCCTCCTTCGCCGAACAGTTCGCCGTGGTCGGCGGTGATGGTAATCCAGGTGTTCTTCGGAACCGTGTCGAACAACTCCTCGACCACGCCGTCCAGGTATTTGACGGCGCGCACCTGCCGTTCCCTAAGCATCCGCAGCTTGGCGCCGTCGAAGAATTTTTCCTTGCGCCCGGAGAGCTTCCCGCCGACCACGTGATCGTCGAGATGCTTGAAGACGCCGTGCACGCCGCTGATGCGCGGCCACTGCTCGGGCGGCTCGTCGGGCAGCGCATACGGGTAGTGCGTCTCGCCGACGTTCAGCAGGTAAAAGGACGGGCGGTCTTCGCGGAACTTCATCTCGCAGACCATCGCCCGCATGTCGTTGTGCCTGTCCATCAGCCGGTAACTGTCGAACCCGTGGTTCAGAATCGTCTTTGGATTCAATACCGGCAGCGACACCATCGCGTGCGTGCGGTAGCCGAGCGTCTCGCTCAGGAAGGCGGGAAAGTAAAGCTTGGGAATCAGCGATTTGAATTCGATGCCCTCAACACCCAGCCGCTCGGAGAACTTCAAGAAGTCGCGCTTGTAATACTCGGACGCGAAGACGTGCGCCGGGCTCGAATGCGGCAGCAGCCCGCAGAGCAGGTTGTAGTGCGACGGCGCCGTCCACGAAGCGTAGGACCACCGGCGCTCCACCCGCCCGAGCTTGCGCATGATGCGCGGCCGCGCCGCCAGGAACGAGTCGTACCGGCAGCTATCCAGAATGACAATGATGTAGTTGTTTTTCGAACGCCTGCGAACGGACGCGCCGCCGCGCACCCGCCCGCGCTCCCGCCGGGCAGCGATCCCCATAACTCAGCCCCCCTGTGATAGCCGATTCGCGGCAGGCTTCTCGTCGCCCGCCAGCTCTCGACTGCGCTTATTGTAACTTTACCAGAAAACGATTAGCCGTAATTTCTATATTACTGGCCCTTTTTAGCCCTGAATTACAGGTTTGATATACTTTTTGATAACTGGGGATACCTCAACGGGGGTTTCATGGCAATCCGCCGCTATTTATTTCTGGGCGCACTTCAAGGGGTTTTCGCCTGGTCGGCTTACTCCATCGGCGAGTTCATGGTCTCGTCCGTATTCGGATTGGCGCGGCCGTACGCGGTGCTGACGCCGTGGCACTGGCAGCTTACCAGCCTGTTGATCGCTGGATATCTTGTGGCCGGCCTGCTTGCCGGCGCGCTCGCCGGCCTGGTTCTTTACCTGCTCACGAGCGCTGTCTCCTGGGTCGAGAATACCGACACTGCTTCGGTTCTGGAAGCCGGCGGGACGTTGACGCTCGTCGCCGCCTTCGGCGCTAATCTGCTTGCGAGTTTTTCAGGCGATCCCGGGCAAGTGCCGCTGCTCGGCTTGACCGTAATCTTTTTCCTGCTGCTGGTTTCGGCCATCCGCTCGGAAAAAGTATCCGAGCGCCTCGGTCTGCTCACAAATCCCTGGATTGTCGCCATCGTGCTGTTGGGTACGGGGCAGATATTCGGACTGCTCAAGCTGAGGGAGGACGGCAGCCCGGCGGGCTCCAAGGCCATGGTGTTCGGGGCGGGACTCGCCGTGGTGCTGATAGCGATCGCCGTTGCGTCTGTTTTTGCGGGCCGGCGGCTGCGCGCCCGTTTCGCACGGCGTCCGGTTGCAAGGTTTGCGCCGGCGGGCGCCGCGCTCGCCCTCGCCTGTGGGTTGCTGGCCGTGAGCGTCTGGCTCGGCTGGCCGGGGCGCTCAGCAGCGGCGGAAGCGGAGGCGGCCGGCGTTCAGAACTCCTCTCAACCCAACGTGGTCATCATGGTGATGGACACGGTCCGGGCCGACCACGTCTCGCTTCATGGATACCCGCGGCGGACCACTCCCAATCTCGAGGCGCTCGCGCGCGACTCGGTGGTTTACAGGAGCGCCATCGCGCCTTCGGACATGACTCTGGGCAGCCACGGCTCGTTGTTCACCGGCTTGTATGCGAGCTGGCACGGAGCGCATTGCGCGCCTCCCGACGCCAGTTACGGCCGCCCCCTCAATCCCAGTGTGACCACCCTGGCGGGAATCCTCGCCGCCAACGGCTACTCGACAACCGGCGTCTCCGCCAACGTGTACCTGAGGGAGAATTTCGGACTGCAACGAGGTTTCCAGAGGTTCCGGATTCCAAGGCCCGTTCCGGTCCTCAGTCCGGAAAGCTGGTATCTGCTCCGCAGAGGCATGCGGAGGACCCTGACTCACTTCGTCGACACCGCCCAGTTTGACCGCCTGTTCGCGCGCGCCGAGGATGTAAATCAAGCGGCATTCGAGTTGATGAGCGGGCAGGTGCTCGCCCGCGGCCCGTTCCTTCTGTTCCTGAATTACATGGACGCGCACTTCCCTTACGTTCCGCCGGCGCCTTTCGATACGCGTTTCCCCGGAAAGATCCGCAGCCTGACCCAGGATGAACTCACCGAAGTTCAGGAAGCGGTGGTCAGCGGCCATCCCATGTCCGCCGCCGAATATGCCCACTTCATCTCGCAGTACGACGGCGGCATCGCTTACGTGGATGCCCACATCGGGCAGGTGATCCAATGGCTGAAGCGGCGCGGCGTTTACGACAACACGATGATCATTGTCCTTTCCGACCACGGCGAGCAGTTCGGAGAAAAAAACTTGGTCCTGCACGGAAATTCGATTTACCAGGCGCTGCTCCACGTCCCGCTGGTCATCAAGTTCCCCGGAAACAAGCGCACCGGTTTTATGGATGAGCCGGTCAGTCTCATCGATGTCGCGCCCACCATTCTTTCTGCTCTCGATCTTCCCGTTCCGGAGAACATGCAGGGCCTCGACCTCCTGGCGCAGGGGCCGGCGCCCGCCAGGCAACTCTTCAGCGAGTCGTTTCCGTGTCCCGCCCTGCACCGTTCGGATTGCCCGCCGGAAGGCTGCCGGGCGCAGGCTGTATTTTCCTGGCCGCTCAAGTACGCCAGCTCCTCAAGCGGCCGCCGCGAACTGTTCGATCTGGCCAAAGACTCGCGGGAGGACCACAACATCTTCAGCAAGGAACCCCAGGCCGCAAAGGAACTGAGCCTTGAGCTCGCCCGCTGGCTGAAGACCGTGCCGGTCCAGGCCGGCCGGCGGTCCGGCATCGAAGCAGAGACGCTCCAGCAGCTCAAATCGCTGGGCTACGTGCAGTAAGGGCCCGTCCGACTTTGGTATACTGGCTCTTCATGCAAGTCTGCTCCGTCGCGGTGCATTATCGTCATCACCATTCGAAGCCACAGAGGGCGGCGGGCTGACTTCTTCGCAATTTTCAGACAAAAACTTGAAAAGGCGCCCGCCGCTGGAAAAGGCGGGCTTTTTTGTTGGGGTTTTAATCAATGGAACTCGATTTCACTAAACTCGATGGGCTGTTGCCGGCGGTAATTCAGGACCATGCCACCGGCAGGGTGCTAATGGTCGGCTTCATGAACGAAGAGGCGTTCCGCAAGACGATCGAAACCGGCTACGCGACATTCTATAGCCGGTCGCGGAAGAAACTCTGGCTGAAGGGCGAGAGCTCCGGACACCGCCTGGTTGTCAAAGAGATCTTCACGGATTGCGACCAGGATGCCCTGCTCGTCCGCGTCGAGGCCCTCGGACCGGGCGTGTGCCACAACGGGTATCAGAGCTGTTTTTACCGGCGGTTTGAAAACGGGCATTGGGTGGAATCGGAAGAACGCACGTACGACCCCAACTCCGTGTACGGGAGTAAAGCATGAAACTTAAACTGGGTATCCCGAAAGGCAGCCTGGAAAACGCCACCATCGACCTTTTTCGCCGCGCCGGCTTCCGCATCACCACCAGCAGCCGCTCGTATTTCCCCAACATCGACGACCCGGAGATCGAGTGCATGCTCATCCGTGCGCAGGAGATGGCCCGCTATGTCGAAGACGGCGTGCTGGACGCCGGACTGACCGGGCGCGACTGGATCGAGGAATGCGAAGCCACCGTCGAGACCGTCGCCGATCTTATCTACGCCAAGCAGAGTTTCGGCAAGGTGCGCTGGGTGCTCGCGGTGCCGGAAGCGTCCAATTTCCAGAGCGTCAAGGACCTGGAAGGAAAAATCATCGCCACCGAACTTGTCGGGGCGACGAAGCGCTATCTGGCCAGGCACCAGGTGAACGCGAAGGTCGAGTTTAGCTGGGGCGCGACCGAAGTAAAGCCGCCGGAGCTGGCCGATGCCATTGTCGAAGTAACGGAAACCGGCTCCTCGCTGAGAGCCAACAAGCTGCGCATCATCGACACGGTCCTCGAGTCCAATACGCAGCTCATTGCCAACGTCGATGCCTGGAAGAACGAGTGGAAGCGGCAAAAGCTCGAAGATATGCGGATGCTGCTGGAGGGCGCCATCAACGCGCTCGGAAAAGTCGGCCTGATGCTGAACGTGCACCGGGAGTGCCTCAACGCCGTTCTTGCCGTGCTGCCCGCGCTGAAGAAGCCGACCATCTCGAATCTCAGCGAAGACGACTGGCTGGCCGTGAACACCATCCTCGACGAATCCACCGTGCGCAGCATCGTCCCGCTTCTTAAGAAGGCCGGCGCGCAGGGTATCGTCGAGTATCCTCTGAACAAGATCGTGATGTGAAACATGATCCGCGTCATTGAGTCGAAGAACGCCGGGCGGCTGCTGCGGCGCCGCGCCGCGCAGATGGCCCGGGCCGAAGAGACGGTGCGGCCGATTCTTGAGGACGTCCGCAAGCGCGGCGACCGCGCGGTCCTCGAGTACGCCCGCCATTTCGACGGGCTCGACCGGCCCTCGGTGCGCGTGCCGGTCCGCGAGTTGAAGTCGGCGGCGGACCGCCTATCTCCCGATCTGCGCCGCGCCATCGAAACCGCGGCGAAGAACATTCGCGCCTACGCAAAGACGCAACTGCCCAAAGAGCGGATGTCCTCGCTGGCGCCCGGCCTCTGCCTGGGAAGCATCGTGCGCCCGCTCGACGCCGTCGCCGCCTACATTCCTTCGGGACGCTATCCCTTGCCATCGACGCTCATGATGACCGTGATTCCCGCGCAGGTGGCGGGCGTGCCGCGAATCTGCGTCACGACGCCGCGGCCGGTAATGGCGGTCTACGGCGCCGCCTCCATGCTGGAAGTGACCGACGTCTACCAAATGGGCGGCGCGCACGCCATCGCCGCTTTCGCATTCGGCACTCGCACGGTTCCCCGGGTGGACCGCATCGTCGGGCCTGGCAACATCTACGTCGCGGCCGCGAAAAAGCTGCTGGCTGGCGAGGTAGGCATCGATTTCATCGCCGGACCCACCGAAATCCTCATCATCGCCGAGGACGGCCGGCCGGAGGTGCTGGCGGCTGACATGCTGGCCCAGGCGGAGCACGATGTCGACGCTTCCGCCATCCTGCTGACCACATCGAAGTCCCTGGCGAAAGCGGTGGCGGTGGAAATTGACCGCCAGCTCGCGAAGCTCCCAACCGCGGCCGTTGCGGCCAAGGCAATCGCGAAAAACAGCGCCATCATCATCGTCGAATCCACCGATCAGGCCGTGGAGCTCGCCAATCAGTTCGCGCCCGAACACCTCAGCATCCCCGAACCATCGCTGCTCAAGGACATCCGGCACGCGGGCAGCGTATTTGTCGGCCCGTTCAGTCCGGAAGCCGCCGGAGACTATGCCTCGGGGCCGAATCACGTGCTGCCCACCAGCGGCGCGGCCCGGGTGCGCGGCGGCCTTTCCGCGGCCGACTTCGTCAAGGTGATTTCGGTGCAGCAGTTGAGCCGCCCCGCGCTCGCCAGGCTCGCTCCCGCAATCACCACGCTTGCGCGGACCGAGGGCCTGGAAGCGCACGCGCGCTCCGTGGAGGTGCGTGTCAATGCCTGACGCCCCCCGCCCCCGCGAAGCCGTTCTCAAAATGGCGCCGTATTCCCCGCCGACCAGCGGCCGCGCCGGCAAGCTGCGCCTCGATTTCAACGAGAACACCGTGGGCTGCTCCCCGCGCGTGTTGAGCGTCCTGCGCGACTGCCTGACGGCCGGCGGCCTTACCATCTATCCGGAGTACGGAGAGGCGAAGAACGAACTGGCCGCGTTTTTCGGCGTGTCTCCCGACGCGCTCCTGTTCACGAACGGAACCGACGAAGCGATTCAGGTACTCGTCAACACCTACGTGGACGCCGGCGATGACGTGCTGCTGCTGCGCCCCTCCTACGCCATGTACCGTTTCTATTGCGAAGTGGCCGGCGCCGCGGTTCGTGAGCTCGACTACCGCGCCGAAGATCTGGCGTTCCCCCTCGAAGAACTCCTGGAGGCCATCCGCCCCGGCACTCGCGCCATTCTCATCGCCAACCCCAATAACCCCACCGGAAGCGGCATTGATTTGAACAGCATCGAGAGGATCCTCAAGGCGGCCGGCGCCGCAGCGGTGCTCATCGACGAGGCCTACTTCGAATTCTGCGGCGTGACCGCGCTGCCGCTCATCGAGCGCTATCCCAACCTTTTTGTCAGCCGCACGTTTTCGAAGGTCTATGGTATGGCCGCGATGCGCATGGGCTGCCTGCTGTCGCAGCCTGAGAACGTATCTTACCTGCACAAAGCGCAGTCCCCTTACAGCGTGAACTCTCTGGCGGTAATCGCCGCGCGCGAGGCCATCCGCGACCAGGGCTATATCCAAAACTATGTCGCCGAAGTTCACGCGGCGCGCGGGCTGCTCCGAGCCGGGCTGGACGAATTGAAGATTCCCTATTATCCGAGCCAGGCGAATTTCGTCCTGATGCGCATCGGCCCGCGCGCGATCGAAGTGCGCGACCGCCTCCGCGAAAGGGGCGTGCTAGTACGCGACCGGAGCTACGAACTCGAGGGCTGTGTCCGCGTGACTGTCGGAACGCGCGAGCAGGTGCGGCGCCTTCTTGCTGAACTGAAAGAGATCTGGCAATGAGCGAACGATTCATCGTCTTCGATATCGACGGCGTGCTGGTGGACGTTTCCGATTCCTACCGCGCCACCATCATTCGTACGGTCGAGGACTTCACCGGAAAACAAATCAGCCGCGAGCTGATTCAGCAATACAAAAACCAGGGCGGCTGGAATGACGATTGGGTTCTGTCCCATCGCATTGTGAACGATCTCGGAGTTCAGGTGGAGTACGAGGAAATCGTGCGCCACTTTAACAAGCTGTTCCTCGGCAACGGCTCGGACGGCATGATTCTGCGCGAGCGCTGGATCGCGCGCCCCGGCGTTCTGGAACGCCTCGGCGAGCGATACCGGCTGGCCATCTACACCGGGCGGCGCCAGTTCGAGGTGAAGCCGACGCTGGCGCGTTTCGCCGGCGCGCTGCGCTTCGACCCCATCGTCACCGCGGAGATGGTGAAGCACCTCAAGCCGGCGCCAGACGGGCTGCTGCAGATCCGCGAAATGCACCCGGACGGCGATTTCCGGTACGTCGGGGACACCATCGACGATTGCCGCTGCGCAAAGGCGGCCGGGGTTCCCTTTATCGGAATAGCTGCGCCAGACTCCCTCAGGCGCGAGGAACTCGTGTGCCTGTTCCAGTGCGAGGGCGCTATTGCCGTCCTCGACAGCATCAACCAGTTGGAGACCGTGCTGTGAGGACCGCCTCCGTCGAGCGCAACACGAAGGAAACAAGGATCCGCGGCAAGCTGCGGGTCGAGGGCCGCGGCCGCTACCGGATCTCCACCGGAATCCGCTTCCTCGATCACATGCTCGAGCTGTTCTCCAAGCACGGCGGCTTCGACCTGGAACTCGAAGCCGCGGGCGATCTCGACGTCGATCAGCACCACACCGTCGAAGACGTCGGGATCGTGCTCGGCCAGCTCTTCTGCAGTGCGCTCGGCGACCGCCGCGGTATCAACCGCGCCGGCTACTTCGTTATGCCGATGGACGAAACGCTGGCGGTTGCCGCGGTGGATCTTGGCGGGCGGCCGTACCTGGTCTACAAGGATCTGGTCAAGGCGCGCGTGGTCGGCGACCTGCAATCCGAACTGGTTGAGGATTTCTTCCAGGGGTTCGTTGCTCACGCGGGCGCGAACCTGCACATCCGGGTGATGTACGGACGTTCCAGCCACCACCAAATTGAGGCGGTGTTCAAATGCTTTGCCCGCGCGATAAAGGTCGCCTGTTCGAAGGACAAGCGCCTCAAGGACGAACTTCCGTCAACCAAGGGGCTGCTATGAAGGGTGCTGCTGTTTGAATTGCCTTTCCTGGGGTCCTATGATCGCGATCTTCGATTACGGTGCGGGCAATCTGCGCTCGGTTGAAAACACGCTGGCCGAGATCGGCGCGCGATACACGTTGGTCCGCGACGCCGCCGGCTTGAGGGAAGCCTCCAAGATCATTCTTCCCGGCGTGGGCCATTTCGGGCAGATGATGCGCGCGCTGGACCGGCTTCAGGTGCGCGGCCTGCTGCTCGATGCGATCTCCTCCGGCGTGCCGTTTCTCGGAATCTGTCTGGGCTTGCAGGCGCTGCTGGAAAGCAGTGAGGAAGCGCCGGAACTGCGCGGGCTTGGCGTGTTCCCAGGCCGCGTCAGGCGTTTCCCACAGGGCGCGCGCGTGCCGCACATGGGCTGGAACGAGCTCGAATGCTGTTCTCCCTCCAGGCTGCTCGAGGGAATCGGGTCTGCGCCGTATGTTTACTTCGCCCATAGTTACTATGTGCCAGTAAGTAATTACACCGCAGCGAAATGTACTTACTCGGAGCCGTACACCGCGGTGCTGGAGAGCGGGAACGTCTTCGGCGTGCAGTTCCATCCCGAAAAGTCCGGACCGCTCGGGCTGCAGATCGTCAAGAATTTCGTGGAGCTATAAATGCTGGCTAAACGCATTATCCCCTGCCTGGACGTCACCGCCGGCCGCGTGGTGAAAGGCGTCAATTTCGTGAACCTGCGCGATGCTGGCGATCCCGTCGAACTGGCGGACCGGTACAATCAGCAGGGCGCCGACGAACTGGTTTTCCTGGATATCACCGCCTCGAGCGACGAACGCGACACCATGGTCGATGTGGTAGCGCGCACCGCGCGCAAGGTGTTCATACCGCTCACCGTCGGCGGGGGTATCCGCTCGGTAGCCGACGCCCGGCGCATTCTGCTAGCGGGCGCTGATAAGATTAGCATCAACACGGCCGCGGTGAAGCGCCCCGAACTGATCAGGGAACTGAGCGAGGAATTCGGCGCCCAGGCCGTGGTGCTGGCCATCGACGCCCGGCGGCGCGCTTCCGGCGAGGGCTGGACGGTTTACGTCCGCGGCGGCCGGGACGACACCGGCATCGATGTCATCGAATGGGCCGCGAAAGGGGAATCCCTCGGGGCCGGCGAAATCCTGCTCACTTCAATGGACACCGACGGCGTTCAGGAAGGTTTTGACTGTGAACTGACGCGCTCGGTTTCCCGCGCCACTCGCGTCCCGGTGATCGCTTCCGGCGGAGCCGGAAAGCCGGAGCACTTCAGCCGCGTGCTGACCGAGGGCGAAGCCGATGCCGCGCTGGCCGCCTCCATCTTCCACTACGGCACGTATACCGTTGCCGACCTCAAGGATCACCTGGCGCGCTGCGGCATCCCCGTCCGGAGGTCCTCGTGATCATACCTTGCATCGATTTGATGGACGGCAAGGTAGTCCAGCTCGTGCAAGGCCGCCACAAAGCTCTCGAAGGGGGAACGCCCGAGGAGATGCTGGATAGCTTCTCCCGCTTCCGCCAGATTCAGGTGATCGACCTCGACGCGGCGCTCGGCCGCGGCTCCAATGACGGAATCGTCGAGTTCCTCGCCGAACGCGCGGTGACGCGCGTGGGCGGCGGCGTGCGCACTCCGGGGCGGGCGCGCCACCTGGCCGAACTCGGCGTGCATAAGGTGATCGTGGGCACCGCCGCGTTTTCCCAAACCGGTATCAACACCGAGTTTCTCTCGGCGCTGTGTGAGGAGATCGGCCGCGACCGCGTCATCGTGGCCCTGGATTCCAAAGAGGGCCGCATCGTCATCAAGGGCTGGCGCGAAGCCACCCAGTGGAGCGCTGAAGAGGTGCTCGGCAGCCTGGAGCCCTACTGCTCCGGCTTCCTGTGTACGTACGTCGACAAGGAAGGGATGCTGGAGGGCACGAACCTCGACTGGTTCCGGCGCCTGCGCGCCGCAACTGACCTGGAACTCACGGCCGCGGGCGGGATCTCTTCCTACGATGAGATTCGTGCCCTGGCTCAGCTCGGCATCCACGCTGCGCTGGGCATGGCGATCTACACCGGAAAGCTGGACCTGAAAGCGCTGGCGGCAATGGACGCCTAGCGCTCTCGCCGCCGCAGCCCCTGAGCCGCCCGCCGCCAAAGCAGAATCCGCTTTGCCTCCAAATGCGGCAAACTGATAGATAGGTTTTGGGGCACCGTGAGTAGGTCCTCTTGGCTGGGCATCCTGGTGGTTTGCGCCATCGCTCTGGGCGCCTGTTCACGCGGGAAGCCTGCGCCCGCGGAGGCCGAAGCCCGCCAGAGCTCCGCCGTTCCGGTCAAGATCGGGCGCGTTGAGCAGCGAGCCGAGCCGGTCGAGATCCGCGCCATCGGCAACATCCAGCCCTACACCACTGTCTCTGTCAAATCCGAGGTGGGCGGCGAACTCACCGGCGTTCACTTCACCGAGGGGCAGGAGGTCCGCAAGGGGCAACTGCTGTTCACTATTGACCCGCGCCCGTTCGAAGCAACTCTGAAGCAGGCCGAGGCGAATCGCGCCAAGAATCTTGCCCAGGCCGCAAGAGCCCGCGCCGATGCCGAACGGTATCGAGGGCTGGCCGCCGAGGGCGTCATATCGCAGCAGCAGTACGACCAGGCGCGCGCAGACGCTGAAGCTCTCCAGGCCTCGGTGGAAGGCGACGAGGCCGCCATCGAAACCGCGCGGCTGCAATTGAGCTACACCAAAATCTACGCGCCCATCTCCGGCCGTACCGGCAACCTTCTCGTGCATGAGGGCAACCTCGTCAAGGAGAACGATGTCCCTTTGGTCGTGATCAACCAGATTCAGCCGATCTACGCCGCCTTCGCCGTCCCCGCCCAATATCTGCCGGATATCAGGCGCTACCACTCGCGGCGGCCCCTGCGCGTCGAGGCCAGCCCCAAGGACAGCAACCAGCCGGGCGCGGAAGGCGTCCTGACGTTCATCGACAACAACGTGGATACCGCCACCGGAACCATCCAGCTCAAGGCGACCTTTCAGAACCGCGACCGCGCTCTGTGGCCCGGCCAGTTCGTCGATGTCACCCTCACGCTCACCACACAGCCGGACGCAATCGTCGTTCCCGCGCAGGCGATCCAAACGGGGCAGGAGGGCCAGTTTGTTTTCGTCGTCAAGCCGGATATGACAGTGGAGTCCCGCCCCGTCGTGGTGGACCGCACCAGCGGCGCTTTCGCCATTGTCTCCCAGGGGCTCCAGCCAGGTGAAACCGTGGTGACCGACGGCCAGTTGCGGCTCGTGCCGGGCAGCCGCGTCACCGTGAGCGGAGGGGAGCCGGCCCAGTGAACATTGCGGGTTTCTTCATCCGGCGCCCGGTGACGACCACGCTGGTCATGGTCGCGCTCCTAATTTTTGGAGCGATGGCCTACTTCCGCCTCCCGGTCAGCGATCTGCCCAATGTGGACTTCCCCACCATCAACGTTTCGGCGTCGCTGCCCGGAGCGAGTCCCGAGACGATGGCCTCTTCGGTCGCCACCCCGCTCGAAAAGGAGTTCTCCACCATTGCCGGACTGGACTCCATGAGCTCCTCGAGCACCCTGGGAGGCACCTCCATCACCCTTCAGTTCTCACTCGACCGCTCGATTGACGCCGCCGCCCAGGACGTGCAATCCGCCATCAGCCGCGCTTCCAACCAGCTCCCGCCGGACATGCCGTCCCCGCCGACTTACCGCAAGGTCAATCCCGCCGACAGCCCCATACTCTACATGGCGCTGACATCGCCCACGCTCCCGCTTTCCACCGTGGACGAGTACGGCGAGACCACCATGGCCCAGCGCATCTCGACGGTAAACGGAGTCGCCCAGGTGATGGTCTTCGGCGCGCAGAAATATGCCGTGCGCGTCCAACTGGACCCCAATGCGCTCGCCTCCCGCGGCATCGGGATCGACGAAGCGCGCCAGGCCGTTCAGAACGCCAACGTGAACCTGCCCACCGGCACGCTGTATGGGGAGCACAAGGCCTTCACGCTGGAACCGACCGGGCAGCTCGAAGACGCCCAAGCCTACCGCCCCGTCATCGTCGCCTACCGCAACGGCTCTCCGGTCCGCCTCGGCGAACTCGGACGCGTCATCGATAGCGTGCAGAACGACAAGGTCGCGAGCTGGTTCAACGGCACCCGCGGAATCATTTTGGCTGTCCAGCGCCAGCCGGGCACCAATACGGTGGAAGTGGTGGACCGCATACGGAACCTGCTGCCTACGCTCCGTGCCCAGATTCCCGCTTCGGTTTCCCTCAACATCGTCTATGACCGCTCGGAATCCATCCGCGAGTCGGTCAATGATGTGAAGTTCACCCTCATGCTGACCATCTGCCTGGTCGTGCTCGTCATCTTCCTGTTTCTGCGCAACGTCTCGGCCACCGTGATCCCGAGCCTCGCGCTGCCGCTCTCGATTGTGGGCACGTTCGCCGTCATGTACCAGTTGGGCTTTTCGCTCGACAACCTCTCTCTCATGGCGCTCACGCTCTCAGTGGGCTTCGTCGTGGACGACGCCATCGTGATGCTTGAAAATATCGTGCGGCACCTGGAAATGGGCAAGCCGCCCCTGGAGGCAGCACTCGCGGGCGCGCGCGAAATCGGTTTCACCATCGTCTCCATGACCATCTCGCTTGCCGCCGTCTTCATTCCGGTGCTCTTCATGGGCGGCATCGTCGGGCGGCTCTTCCATGAGTTCGGCGTGACGATCGCGGTGGCGATTCTTGTCTCGGGATTCGTCTCCCTCAGCCTCACGCCCATGCTTTGCAGCCGTTTTCTCAGGCCGCAGAGCAATACTCACGGGGTCTTCTACCGCGCGCTCGAACGCGTTTTCGACGGCATGCTCCGCACCTATGAGTGGACGCTCCGCCGCGTGCTGCGCGCGCGTCTGGCCGTCATGCTGCTTTCGATCGTCCTGCTCCTCGTCACCGGCTACCTTTTCGCGATCATCCCCAAAGGGTTCATTCCCGCCCAGGACACCAACCAGATCTTCGGCGTAACCGAAGGCCCGCAGGACGTTTCCTATGACGCCATGGTCGCCTACCAGCAGGCGGTGGACGCCGTGATCGCCCGCGACCCCGATGTCGTGTCGCTTGTTTCCACAATCAACCGCGGCACCCTCAATACCGGTTTTGTCTTCGCGCGGCTCAAGCCCCGCAGCCAGCGCACCCTGAGCGCGGAAGAGATCATCGAGCAGCTTCGCCCGAAACTGGCCGCGGTGCCCGGCATTCGCGTTTACCTCCAGGTGCCTCCGCTGATTCAGATCGGCGGCCAGCTCACCAAGAGCCTCTACCAGTACACCTTGCAAAGCTCGGACATGGAAGAACTGCACCAGTGGGCGCCCAAGGTAGCCTCCGAGTTGCGGAAATTACCCGGCTTTCAGGATGTCACCACCGACCTTCAGATTCAAAGCCCGCAAGTGGTGGTGAACATCGACCGCGACAAGGCTTCGAGCCTCGGGGTCACCGCGGCCCAGATCGAAAATGCGCTGGCGGACGCCTACGGCTCGCGCCAGGTCTCCACCATCTACACGCCAACCAACGAATACTGGGTGATCATGGAACTGGAGCCGAGATACCAGCGCGACCCGAACGCGCTCTCGCTCCTTTACGTCCGCTCGGCTTCCGGCCGCCTCGTCCCCCTCAACGCGGTCGCCACGCTGACGCCGGGCGTCGGGCCGCTTACCGTAAACCACTTCGGCCAGACGCCGGCCGTTACCGTATCTTTTAACCTCCAGCCGGGCGTCTCGCTCGGCAACGCCGTGAACGCCATCCAGGACGTTGTGCGGCGTATTGACCTGCCCGCCACGATCACCACCAGCTTCCAGGGCACCGCCCAGGCATTCCAATCCTCGCTCAGGGGCATGGGATTGCTGCTATTGATGGCGGTGGCGGTCATCTACATGGTGCTCGGCATCCTGTATGAGAGCTTCGTGCACCCCATCACGATTCTTTCCGGACTCCCTTCGGCCGGCCTCGGCGCGCTGCTCACCTTGATGATCTTCCGTGACGAGCTGAACGTCTATTCGCTGGTCGGCATCATCATGCTGATCGGAATCGTAAAGAAGAACGCCATCATGATGATCGATTTCGCCCTCGACGCTCAGCGCGGTGAAGGCAAATCCGCCGCCGCCGCCATTTACGAAGCCTGCCTGATCCGGTTCCGCCCCATTATGATGACCACGATGGCCGCGCTCATGGGCACGCTGCCCATCGCGCTCGCTTTCGGCGCCGGCGGCGAAGCGCGCCGTCCTCTCGGACTGGCCGTCGTCGGAGGGTTACTCGTCTCCCAGCTTCTGACCCTATACCTCACCCCCGTTTACTTTATCTACCTCGATAGGTTCAGTACCCTCTTCCGGCGCCGCAAAACCCCCCGCACCCAGCCTAAACCGGCGCCAACGCCGGAATCGGTGACCTGAAAAAGAGCCCCTTTTCAAAATTTCTGTTCTGGTGTACAAACAGTTTAGTAGCGATTTGTTTGCGGGCTGCTGTGAAAATCGCGGCAGCCATGGGCTGGGAGGGCTTTGCCGTGCTCAACTTGCGGACGCCCGTATTCGAAACCCTGCGCGCGCGTTTTCCACGGCTTCTTGCACAGGCTAAGCCGCACAAACCACAAGCTTGCGCTGCCGGAATGGCTGCACTTGTAACGCCGTGTGAGACCGCGTCTAATAAGAATATCGTTTGACAATGCCAAGCGCTGACCTCGCTCTCGATAAGGGACTCCCTGTAAACCTGGACGCCGAACGGCTTGTGCTCGGCTCCATCATGATCGACGATTCCCTCTTCGTCCAGGTGGCCGGCGTTTTGCAGGCGGACGACTTCGCGCTGGAAAAACACAAGCGCATCTTCAGCCGCATGGTCGAGTTGCACGAGCGCAACGAGAAGATCGACCGCATCACCGTCGCCAACGAGCTGCTGAAGCACAACCAGTTGGAATCCTGCGACGGCCTCAGCTACCTCGTTTCGCTCGACGACGGCCTTCCCCGCACCTCGAACATCGACGGCTACGTCCGCATCGTCCGCGACAAGGCGCTGCTGCGCCGCATCATCTTCGCTTCCCAGAAGCTGATCGACCGGGCCATCAGCGGCGAGGAGGAGCCCGATGAGATCCTTGCCTCGGCCGAAGAGACGCTTCTGAAGCTGAACGATGCCCGCGGCGGCACGGGTTTGGAGTCTCCCAGCGAGATCATCCAGGGCTACCAGGGCGGTATCAACGCCTTTCTCGACCCGAGCAAGCGAATCAAGGGGCTCAGCACAGGTTTCATCAAGTTCGATGAGATGACCGGCGGCCTCCATCCCGGCGAACTGATTATCCTGGCGGCCCGCCCGGCCATGGGCAAGACCGCGCTGGCGCTCAACATCGCGCAGCACGTCGCCTGCGGGCAGAACCCCCAGACGGTCGCCATTTTCTCACTGGAAATGTCCAAGGAATCGCTGCTCACCCGCATGCTCTGCGCCGCGGCCCGCGTGGACAGCCAGAAGTTCCGCGCCGGCTACCTCAACCAGGGTGAGCGCAACCGGCTCCAGACCGCGGCCGCGCAGCTTGCCGGCGCGCCGCTATACATCGATGACACGCCGAGCGTGAATCTGATGGACATCCACGCCAAGCTCAGGCGCCTCAAAGCGGAACACGGCCTGGGGCTTGTCATTGTCGATTACCTTCAGTTGATGAGCGGTCGCGGGCGATATGAAAATCGCGTTCAGGAAATCAGCGCTCTCTCCCGCGGCATGAAACTGCTCTCCAAGGAACTCGAGACGCCGATAATCGCGCTCTCGCAGTTGAGCCGCGCCCCCGAAGTGCGGCAGGGAGATCACCGGCCCCAGTTGAGCGACCTCCGCGAATCGGGCTCCATCGAGCAGGACGCTGACCTTGTTGCCTTCATCTTCCGCGAGGAAGTCTACAAGCCCGAGCGCGAGGACCTGCGCGGCGCCGCCGAGTTGATTCTTGCCAAGCAGCGCAACGGTCCAACCGGCAAGATCAACCTCGTCTTCCTCCGCCAGTGGACGAAATTCGAGAACCGCGCCTCGGATCTCGGCGACGACTCCGAACCGCCGCCCCCGCCCGAAGACGAGTAGACTTCAGAGGTTCTCGGTAATTTCGCGAATGACGCGGCAGGGATTGCCCGCCGCGAAGACGTTTTCGGGAATGTCGCGCGTCACCACGCTGCCCGCTCCGATCACCGCGCGCGCACCAATACGCACACCGGGCAGAATGATCGCACCGCCGCCCACCCAGACGTCGGATCCGATCTCAACCGGCTTGCCAAACTCCTGTTCGCGGCGGAGTGCCGCATGGAACGGGTGCATCGGAGTGTAAATCTGAACCGCCGGACCGAACAGAGTGTAGTCGCCGATACGGACCGAACACACATCAAGCACCACGCAATTGAAGTTGAAAAACACGCGCTCGCCGAGATGTATGTTCGACCCGTAGTCGCAATAGAACGGATGCTGCATCCAGACGGTGTCCCCTCCGCTGCCGAAAAGCTCTTTGAGAACACGCCTTCGCTCGTGTTGTTCGGAATCCTGAGTGGCATTCAGCAGCCGGCAGAGATCACGCGCTCTCGCGCGGGCCAGAACCAGTTCCGGATCGAGCGGGTCGTAGAGTTCGCCCGCGAGCATCTTCTCGCGCTCGGTCATGCGGACTCGATTCCATTGTCCCGCAAGCGTCCCGAGCCGTCCCGCAATCTACTGCGGCGCGCATACCTTCCTCGGGTTATATGCTGTGAATAGGGGGAAGGGGAGCTATGTCTCACATCATCCGGATGCGCCGTGGTATCGCTGTCTTGGTACTCATACTTGCGCTGGCAATCGGGGGACTCATCGGCGGCCTGGCCGCCGCCAGGGCAGTGTCGGATCAGACGGTGCCCATCTTTGTGGCTTCCGCTCAGGACCGCGGCGCGCAGCAGGTCTCGTTCGAGAACGGATTCTCGCCCATCGTGAGGGCGATCGCCGATGCCGTGGTCAACGTCTCGTCGTCGCGCGTTGTCCGTTCCGAAAGCCCGTTCGAGCCGTTCTTCGATGAGCCGCTGCTTCGCAGATTTTTCGGTGAAAACCGCGGCCGGCTCCGGCGGGAAACCAGTCTTGGCTCGGGCGTAATCGTCAGCCCGAACGGCTACATACTCACCAACTACCACGTCGTTGAGGGCTCCGGGGACATCAAGGTCGTCCTCCACAACAAGCGGGAATACCGCGCGAAGATCATCGGGACGGATGAACTGACCGACGTCGCCGTTCTCAAAGTGGATGCCACCGGACTGCCCGTTGCCCGCCTGGGCGATTCCAACTCTCTCGCCGTCGGGGATTTCTGCCTCGCCCTCGGCAGCCCCTTCGGCCTTGGCCAGACCGTTACCGCCGGCATTATCAGCGCGACCGGCCGCAACGACATCGGCATCGAAACACCGGGCGCCTACGAGGATTTCATTCAGACCGACGCCGCCATCAACCCCGGCAACTCCGGCGGCCCGCTGGTCAATGTCCGCGGCGAACTGATCGGCATCAACAGCGCCATCCTGTCCAAAAGCGGAGGCAACGTCGGCATCGGCTTCGCCGTTCCCATCAATCTCGCACGGCAGGCGATGGACCAGATCATCCAGCACGGAAAGGTGACTCGCGCCTACATGGGCATTCTGCCGCAGGAAGTAACGCCCGCCATCGCCGAGGCGTTTGGCCTCCAGCAGGCCCGCGGCGTCCTGGTGGGCAATGTCGAACCCAACAGCCCGGCAGCCAAGGCCGGCATCCAACGCGGCGACATCCTGCTGTCGATGAACTCCAACCCCATCACGGATTTCGGCCAGTTCCGGATCGACGTGGGTGCGATGCGGCCCGGCAGCACGGTCCGGTTCGTCGTTCTTCGCAACGGCACGCAGCGCCAGATCGATGTCACTCTCGGTGAGATGTCCTCGGAACAGCGGTCCCAGCCGCGGCCCCAACCGCAGCAAAGGGACCCGCTCGAGGGGCTGTCGCTGCGCAATCTCTCCCCCGAACTCACGGCGCAGCTCGGGTTGCCGGCCAATACCCGTGGAGTCGTCGTGGCTGATGTCGCCGAAGGGAGCGCCGCCGAGGACGTTGGGCTTCAGACGGGAGACATCATCGTCGAAGTCAATCGCAAGCCGGTTTCGACCACCGCCGAAGTCAGCCGGGCCGTCCGCGCCTCGGGCGGAAAACCGGTCCTGTTGCTGATTGATCGCAGCGGCGTCACCATGTACCTTACCCTTTGAGCGGCCAAAGGACAAATGGAGCCCCGTTGTCTGCGGCCGTTTACGCAGAGCTGTGCTAAGATAAAGCATCCGCTCGAAGCAGCCGTGAAGACGATGATTCCAATGTACTTACGCGGGGCGGGCGGCTGCCGAAAAAGACTGCGAAACCAAAATTGGACAACGCGGAACTCCAACAGCTAGCAGAGGGATCCTCGAGACTGCCGCAAGCTGATGTCTAAGAACGTCAAGGCCGTGCGCTTTCGACAGCGCGAAGAACTGCTGGACTTCCTGCTGGAGATCTCCGCCGCTACCTCGGAGACGCTCACCGACCTGGAAGGGTTGCTGGCCAACGTTGCGGAGATCATTCGCAAGGTCATTCCCTACGAGCTGTTTGCCATCTTGCTGTACAGCGAGAAGCGCAAGGAGCTGCGCATCCGCTACGCAATCGGGCACCGCGACGAGGTCGTCAAGCGCCTTGTCATCCACCTCGGCGAGGGGCTCACCGGGGTGGCGGCGGCCACCCGCCAGCCCGTACTCTCCGGCAACGTCAAGCAGGATCCGCGCTACCTGAACGCCGTGGATGCCGTGCGCTCGGAACTTGCTGTTCCCATGGTGACGCGCAAGCGGCTGGTCGGCGTCATTGACGTGCAGTCCACGCGGCCCGACGCGTACTCGGAGTACGATCGCGCCTTGCTGCGCCTGATCGCCGCCCGCGTCGGCAGCACCATCGACAACGCCCGCCTGTTCCGCCGGGTCGAGCGCCAGAACCGGACGCTTCAGATCCTCTCCCACCTCTCGCAGGAGTTCTCCTCCATTCTCGACCTCAACGACCTGTTTAAGCACATCGCCGATGAGATCAAGATGCTGATCAAGTACGACGCGCTGAGCATCTTGCTGGTCGACCAGGAGCGGCAGTGCCTGCGGCACAGTTTCAGCGTGCGCTATGACCAGCGCGTCGAGCTCGACAACGTTCCGCTCGGCGCGGGCATTACCGGCACGGCCGCTGCCTCCCGGGAAGTGATCCGAGCGGATAACACTCTTGCCGACCCCCGCTACATCCCGTCGCATCCCGATGTGCGCTCCGAGGTCGCGGTCCCGCTGATCGCTCACGATAGGGTGGTGGGGGTGCTCGACCTTGAAAGCGACCGCTTCGCAGGATTTACCGACGAGCATGTGCGCATGTTGACGCTGCTCGCGCCGCAGATCGCCAGTTCGGTCGAAAACGCCCGCCTGTACAACGAAGTGGCGGAACGGCAGAAGCGCATCGATGAGGACTTGCATGCCGCCCGCGAGCTCCAGAAGGCCCTGCTCCCCACCGCTGCGCCCGAGGTGGAGGGATTGGAAATAGCCATTGGCTACCGTCCCGTGCGCATTATCGGCGGCGATCTCTTCCACTTCCACGAGTGCTGCCCGAACAGCACCCTGATCGCCTTTGGAGACGTCAGCGGAAAGGGAGTCGCGGCCGCGCTTTACGGAGCGCTGGTCGGCGGTCTGCTGCGGACACTCGTTCCCCGCCACCGCGAGCCCGCCGCCCTGCTCCGTTCGCTGAATCACGCCCTGCTCGAACGCCAGGTGGATGCCCGCTACGTGGCCCTGTTAATGCTGCTTTGGGAGGCTAAGGAGCAGCGCCTTACTATGGCCAACGCCGGCGCTCTTCCGCCCATCGTCTGCCGCTGCGGTGAAATCATCCGGCCCCGCGTTGAAGGGATCCCTCTGGGCCTTCTGCCCGACCGCGATTACGAAGAAACGGTTCTCGAAACCAGGCCCGGCGACATGGTCTTGCTCTATTCCGACGGCATCACGGACCAGCACAACCCGCGCCGCGAGGAATACGGCCGCGAGCGCCTGATCCGCCTGCTGCAATCGGTCTATGACAAGCCCGCCCAGGAGGCCGCCAACGCCATTTTCGCCGGCCTGGACGAATTTACCCAGAATGCTCCGGCATTCGATGACCAGACTCTGCTCGTTTTGAAAGTGAAATGAGGGCAGCTTATACCGCGCTGAAACAAACGTGAACAAGCCTCGGCCCTCAACCATTGAAAATTGTTACGATGCCTGACCCATTCCGTTACGAAGGCGACTCGCTCTATTGCGAAGACGTTCCGCTGGCCGATATCGCGGCCCGCGCCGGTACGCCCTGCTACGTCTATTCGAGCCGCGCCATTTTGGAAACCTACCGCGCCTACGACGAAGGACTCGCGGGCATTCCCCACAGGGTCTGCTACGCCGTCAAGGCCAACTCCAATCTGGCTGTGCTGGCGCTGCTGGCCAGGGCGGGCGCCGGCTTCGACATCGTCTCGGGCGGCGAGCTCTACCGCGTTTTGAAGGCGGGCGGCGATCCCTCCTCCGTCGTATTTTCGGGGGTGGGCAAGACCGCTGATGAGGTGGAATACGCGCTCGAAAAGGGTATTTACAGTTTTAACTGCGAATCCGAGTCCGAGCTGGCGCTTATCGATGCCATTGCCGCGCGGCGGCGTGTCAAAGCGCGGGTTTCTTTCCGCGTGAATCCGGACGTCAGCGCCGAGACGCACCCTTACATCTCCACCGGGCTTCGCGAACATAAGTTCGGCATCGATATTGCCGAGGCTGAATCCCTTTACCAGCGCGCGTGCGCCCTGCGCAACGTGGAAATGGAGGGCGTAAGCTGCCATATCGGCTCCCAATTGCTCGACGTCAATCCCCTCCTCGAGGCCGTGGATAAGATGCTCGAGCTGGTTGACCGGCTGCGCGCTGCCGGCATCACCGTTCGCTCCCTGGACCTCGGCGGCGGTCTTGGCGTCCCGTATCGCCCGGGGGAACAGGCCCCCGAGATTCGGGGGTTTACGGCTCAGCTCCGGGAAAAAGCCGCCGGCCGCGATCTGTTTCTGATCGTCGAGCCGGGGCGGTCCATTGTCGGCGAGGCCGGAGTTCTGCTCACCCGCGTGCTCTATCGTAAGTGCCGTCCCAACAAGGAGTTCGTGGTGGTGGATGCGGCCATGAACGACCTGATCCGCCCTTCGCTCTATCAATCCCATCACGAGATTCTGCCGGTGCGCCGGCAGCACCGCGGCGATATTCTGGCCGACGTCGTCGGCCCGGTGTGCGAGTCCGGCGATTTCCTCGCCCGCGACCGCAAACTGGACAACGTGCTGCCCGGCGATTTGCTTGCCGTAGCCACCACCGGCGCTTACGGATTTGTCGCGGCCTCCAATTACAATTCCCGCGTCCGCCCTCCGGAAATCCTGGTTGAAAGCGGATCGTGGCGGCTCGTCCGCGCCCGCGAAACCTACGAGGACCTTATTCGCGGCGAGATAGTCTGATTTTTTTCTCCGATTTTTCTTCACAGAGCGGTTTTTTCCTGCTATAAAGACAATGAACTGCTATTAATGCCCCCGAGACAGCCTCCAGCCGGCTGTAGATGCGGATGAACAGCGTTCCTCTCCCGGCTGTGCGACATCTGATTTGGAAGCGGCGGCTGGCGATTTTTGCCATGTGGGGCGCGGAGGCAGGCCGGAATTTTTCACACCGGCGCGCCGCCCGCGCAGGGTGGCGGAGAAGAGTAACAGCCATGTTCGACCGCAATAAAGTAAGAGAAAGCTTGGGCGCCCCGGCGAACCCGGATTGCTCCGGGCTGCTCCGTAGATCCCTGGACATCATGGCTCTGGTAGATCGGGACGGCGTTATCCGTTGCGTCAGTCCCGCGGTCACCAGAATTCTTGGCTTTTCCCCTGCCGAACTGACCGGCAGGAGCCTTTTCGATCTGCTCAACCCGGAAGATTCAGGAAAGGTGAAAGCCGGCCTCGATCGAATTATTCAGGGTGCGGCGATCGGACGCACCGCATTGTTCCGTGTGCGCCGTAAGGACGGCTCGTGGCGAGTACTGGAGGCTATCGGGAGGAAACTCACGGACGATCAGGATTCCCCGGCTGTCGCAATCGAAACGCGGGACATCACCCGCCGCAAGCTCGCCTTGAAAGCGCTCAGGCAGAGCCGCAGATTCGTCCGCCACATCGCCGCTTCCGTCCCCGATCCCCTGGTGATCTACGACCTCGTCCAGGGCCGGTTTGTGTACGCGAATCGGGACGTGCTTGGTTATCCGCCGGAGCAGATTCAGGCAATGAGCGGCGATCAGTTCGCGGAACTCGTGCATCCCGATGACAAACCCATGCTCGCCGAGCGCCTCGCCAAACTAAGGCGCGGACGCAGCGGCGAGGTGTTCGAGGTTGAATTCCGGCTTAAGGACATTCAGGGCCGCTGGCACTGGATTTCCAGCCGCGATACGATTTTGAAGCGAACTCGGGAAGGGCTGGCGCAGCAGACAATCAGCGTCCTGCGGGATATAACCGCGCGCAAGCAGGCCGAATCGGACCTCGAGGCGCACGAGGCCGAATTGCGCCGCAGCCGCGAAGAACTCAGGGCGCTGGCCGCCCGCCTGCTCACTGTCGCCGAAGACGAGCGCAAGGCGCTGTCGCGGGAATTGCACGACGACCTCAATCAGCGGCTTGCCATTTTCGCCATCGACCTGGAGACGCTCGCCTCCGGGCTCCCACCCGAGCAGCCGCTCAGGCGCGAGATGGAATCGCTCACCGCGCGAATCGTCGAGTTGACCGAAGACGTGCGCCGCATCGCCTACCGCCTGCGCCCGTCCCTGCTCGACGACCTGGGGTTGGTGCCCGCCCTGCGTTCCTATTGCGAACAGTTGAAGGGCCGCGAGGGCATGGCGGTGGCCTTCACATACTCCGAGCTGCCGCCAACCCTGAAGCCCGAACAGGCGCTGTGCCTGTATCGCGTCGCCCAGGAGGCCCTGCGCAATGTCGCCAAACATGCCCGAACACGCCGCGCGGCGGTGACGCTCTCCGTCGATGGCGCCGACGTCGTTCTCAATGTGCGGGATTGGGGCGCCGGATTCGATCCGGCAGCCGCGCAATCCAGGGGCCTGGGCATGATCGGAATGGTCGAACGGGTGCGGCTCGTCGGCGGCGCCTTTGAAGTCAGGTCCCACCCCGGCCAAGGCGCCGACATAGAGGTCAGGATCCCCTGCGTGTTGGAGGAGGCATGAATCGCGCGCGCCTGCTGCTTGCCGACGATCACGCCCTGGTCGTCGCCGGCCTCCGCAAACTGCTCGAACCCGAATTCGATGTTGTCGGCACCGCCGCCGACGGGCACTCCGTAATTTTAGCGGCCGAGCGTCTCAAGCCCGATGTAATTCTCCTGGATATTTCGCTGCCCCTTCTCAACGGCATCGATGCCGCCAGGGCGATCAAAAAAAGCTTTCCAGAGGTGAAAATCGTCTTAGTCACCATGCATTCAGACCCGAATTACGTGAAGGAGGCTTTCCGGGCGGGCGGATCGGGATACGTGCTGAAGCGGTCGGCGGCTTCCGAACTGGGCACGGCCATCCGGGAGGTGCTTGCCGGGCGCACCTATCTGACGCCGCTTGCCAGCGCGCGTCCCACGCCGGGCAAACACACCGTCGAGTTGACCCCGCGGCAGCGTGAAGTGCTGCAACTGGTCGCTGAGGGACGCAGCACAAAGGAAATCGCCGGTATTCTCAAAATTTCGGTAAAAACTGTTGAATTCCACAAGTCTGGAATCATGCAAAAACTTGCGATGCATAGCACCGCCGAACTCACGAGATACGCCATTGATCATGGAATTATCGGCGGTTAGAGTCGCAATAGTTCACAAATTGAACACGAATTTACCGGAACTAGGGTTTTCCCCAGTTCCGCTGGTGCGGTCGCCTAAGTAGACTGATTCTGAAACGGGGTTGGGTCATGAGCGACTACATTATTCAGACGTGGGTGAAGCCCGAGGGCGACTCGCGGCGGCCAATGCACTCCGCAAACAAGCGAGTGACCGGCCCGGCGCAAAATCGGTGCGCGGGCGGGATCCTGCTGGTTGATGACCAGAGTGATCTCCGAAGCCTGCTCCGCCGCGCCCTCGAACTGGAGGGCTACTCGGTGTGGGAAGCCGGGAACGGGCAGGAGGCCCTTGAGATCGCGGAGGCAGAGGGCAACCGCATCCACCTGCTGCTCACGGATTTGAGAATGCCGGGGATGGACGGTTACGAACTCGCCAGAGAGTTAACCCGCAGGAGGCCCGACATCGTTGTGCTGTATATGTCCGGGTATTCCGAGAACTTGCCCCCTCCAGGTGTCCCGTTCCTTCAAAAACCTTTTCGCCTCGATACCCTGAAGCGGGAAATCGCGCGTCTTCTCCAGAGCAATCGGCGGGCGGCGGGCTGATTTTCGAAGCCGCGCCGGAACTGGCTGGACATTTTTGTTACAAAATTCGATCCGCCAGCGCAATCAGTGTTGCCGATTTCCCCTCACTGCCGCGCCGGGTGTGGCTGCGCGGCCAATCCCTTCGCCGGCAATTCGGCCGTTTCCACGCGCTGCTCCCGGCGGACTCGCTCCGCCGCCTTTCTGCCGGCAAGAAACGCGTGATCCGAATTGTAGTATTCCCACTCGCTATAGCGGCCCGCCAGCAATACGTCATGGGTTTCAAGCCATCCGCGGATCACGGCCACGTTGCGCGCCCGCGCATGGTCGTAGATCACGTAGGCGTGAGGCAGGTCGCACTGCGCCCACGCGCGGATCCGGTCCTCCCGGCGGATAATGCCGACACGCCGGCAGTCCTCGATGGTTCGCCGGACCAGCTCATCTCCGTCGCAGGGCAGCGGCTTGTACTTGGAATAGGCAATCTCGCAGGTCAGCCCGAATCCGCCCGGAGGATTGCAATGCGGGCTGGCGTTGCCCTGCACGAAGACGCGATGAAAGATTGTGTCCTCCGGGTAATAGATCCAGTGTTTTTCCGTGATGTTGGGCCGGTCGATCCCCAGATGCACGCACCGCACGGATACGTGCCGCAGGCCGGCCGCTGCCGCCCTCACCGCCGGCGGCGCCTCCTCGCCGGCCATCCGCACCAGCAGCGGGAGCGGAATCGTGCTGATGAGATATTCGTAGTTCACCTGTTCGCCGCCCGCCAGCGTTACCGTGTGGGTTTTTAACGAAACCTCTGCAATTTTGGAGTTTAACCGCAGTTCGCCCTTCAAATACGGCAGAAAACCGTCCATCAACGCCTGAAATCCGCCCCGCAGCGGATAGCCGAACCTCGCATTCGGCCCCATCGGTTTCGGCACCGGCTGGAGCGCCCCTTCGATCATCTCGCCGATGTCCGGAAGCGGCACCCGCCCTCCCAGCCAGGAGGTCTCCATTTCCGAGAGCGGAACCGTCCAGAGTTTGCGGTTGTACGGTATGGCGAAGTGTTTCGCAATTCCGGCGCCCCAGACCTGGTAAATGAATTCTTCGAAATTCCGTGGCTGCGCGCCGGTTGGGGCCAAAACCGCCTCGCTCTCCAGAATCCCGTCGGCGCAGCAATCCGTGATCGCGCCGGTCTTGCAACTCCTGCCGTTCGCCTTGGGCGAGCCGGCCGCCTTCAACGAGCCGAAGCGGGCCTCTATCGCTCCGATAAGGCACTCCTTGATGACTTGCGGAGGCAACCCGTACAGCGCGCCCTGAAAGGGATACCTGGTGTAGACTCCTTTGCTGAACACCCAGGCCTCGCGGTCCTGCCAGTGAACGTTGTCGCCCAGCAGCATGCGGTAAAGCTGGTGCACGTAGCTCTCGTTTGAGAACATGATGTGGCCCGCGAAGTCGAACGTGAAGCCGTCCACCTCGATCGAGCGGCACCAGCCGCCCACGTGGTCCGCCTGCTCGATCAGCAGCGCATCCTCGCCCAGATGATACGCCGCGCTCAGCCCCGTGGGGCCCGCGCCGGCCACCACGACCCGGCGGCGCGGCGCCGGCCGCCCGCTCCTTCGCGTCCACTCCCGCGCCACCAGTCTCGCCATCTCGGCGACGGTGGCGTCCCAGGAGGTGCGCGAGAGCACCTCGCGCATTCGTGACGCGCGCGCCTGCAGTTCGCCGGGCGGAGAGGCCAGAGCGCGCTCGCATGCCCCAATGAACTCCTCGGCCGTCTCGCCCAAGTACACGATCCCGCTGTACGGCTCGGCCACGTCCCTGATCGGCGTGCTGACGATCATCTTCTTCGCGGCCATGTATTCCAGGGTCTTGGTAGGGCTGATGAAGCGCGTGGCTTCATTGCGCGCGAAGGGTAGCAGGCAAACGTCCCAGTTCGCGAGATAGGAAGGCAGGTCCCGATAGCTCTTCTGGCCCAGATAGTAAATGTTCGGGCGGCGCGGCAGGATCTCCTCTTTGATCTTCACCACGGGCCCGATCATGACCAGCCGCCACTGCGGATGCGCGGTGGCTATCCGGTCGATCAGGTCGAGATCCATACGTTCGTCGATCACTCCGAAGTAACCGAGGCGCGGGCGCGGGATCGCGGCCTGATCGGCCGGCTCGGGCAGCGGCCGGGAAGCCTGGCCGAAGTGGTTCACATCGACGCTGCTGGGGAAGCAGTGGACGTTCCGGTGGCGGTCCTTCTTTGCCTCGTAAAGACTCGGGCCGCCGGTGAACACAACATCGGCAACCTGGAATAGCTCCTCCTCGCGCTGGAGCAGTTCCGGCGGGGCGTTGAGGAATGCGGATAGCTCGTCCATGGCATCGTAGACCACGACACGCGGGGGCAGTTCGCGGACCAGCGGAAGCGCCATCGGGGTGTAAATCCAGGCGCAGAACTCGCCGATGCGCTCCTCGGAAACCAGTTGGCGCAGCAGCGCGCGCAAAGCGGGCAACTGCTCGTTAGAAAACCCCGGCTCTTTTACGGGGGTGTGCGGGCGGGCTACCAGCACCCTCGGCTCCGGCGTCCTTCGTTCCCAGAACAGCGCGTCCGGACGGTCCTGAACCGGCTCTTCCACGAACACCACGCGGCAGTTGGGCTGTGAGGCGAAACGGGTGAGCAGGTGTTGCGGGCGCTGATGAACGAAGTCCCAGCGCAGGTGCGAAAACGTAAGGATTACATAATCCTGGCTCACATCTCCCCCTCTGGGTTTGGGCGCTCAACAGGTTAGAAAGGCCCCCTTACGAAATGAGCAATTATGAATCCAAGGTTTCAGGGCAGATCCAGTGCTGCCCGGATTACACGCCCGGCAGCACTTCCCGTGCCCGCCGCAGCCCGGCGGCGTAGCCCCGGTTCAGCACGCGGCGCAAATTACCTTCGCGGTCGCGCCGGAGATCCCACAAGCCGCTGTGATGCCACCACTTCGGGTCTTCCCAGTCGTGGCGGTCCAGAATCGGGTAGATGCAAATGCCTTCCACCGGCACCCCGGCCTCCAGCGCCAGTTTGACCTCATTAGCCACGCCGCGGATCCACCGCCCCCGCAGGCGCCCGAAGTGGCTCGTTTCCGCCACCACAACCGGACGCCCGTACCGTTCGTACAAGTTCTGCAATTGCCGGTGCAGGGGGACCCACCGGCTGTCCAGCGGGACGGCGTCCCAGGCCAGTTTCTTATCCGGAATCTCCCACTGGTTGTCGTAGTAATAATTGGCGCCCAGGATGTCCAGGTACTTGGGATTCCCGCCCAGCGAAGGCTGCTTGCGCCCGGCCAGCATATCCCAGGCTTCAAACTGCGCCTCGCGGTGTCTGGCCGCAGGCTCCTCCAGGTCCGGGCGACCCGGCGGAGCCACCACGTTGATGATGGGATCCGCGAGCAGAAAGCGCGCCCGCGGTTCCACGCCCCAGATGGACTCGCAGGCGGCTATTGTCGCGCGCACCAACTGGTGCTTGATCGCGTCGTCCTGCCCTTCGGCAAACGGATAGAAAAAACGCGCCGCCGCCCAGCAGAAAAACGAAATCTCGTTTATAGGGCAAAAGAGCGGCACGCGGCTGGTATGATCCTTCAGGAATCGCGCCACCGAGCCCGCATAGCGCGCGAACCGGTCCACGAACTCCGGCTTCAAGATGTCCAGCCCATCCGGCCAGCCGTAGTGGCAAAGGTTCCAGATGACCTGGACGTTGTGGCGCTCGGCTGCCTCGGCGAGCGGCCGCAGCGGGGTGAAGTCGTATTGCCCGCCCCGGTCGATCAGGTGCCAGCGGCAGCCGTCGCGCGCGGTGCGGAATCCGGCCTCCGCCAGCATCGCGTAGTCCGCGTCCGCAAGCCTGTCGTGCTGCGTTGCGGCAATCATGTCCAGCCGCACGCCGTACCGGTTGATATGGCATGCGGATTCGAACCCGGCCTGCCAGAAGGATTGAAACACGCGCACGGCCCGGGCCGTAATGGCCCTATTTCGCCTTCACCGGCTCCGCCGCCAGCACCTGGATCGCCGCGCGGCAAAAAGCCGGCAGATCGTCAGGCTTGCGCGAGGTCACAAGGTTGCCGTCCACCACGACCTCGGCATCTTCATACCGCGCCCCGGCGTTCACGACGTCGTCCTTGATAGCGAAGAAACAGGTGGCCCGCCTTCCTTTCAGCACCCCCGCCGAGCAGAGCACCCACAAACCGTGGCAGATCGAGGCCACCAGCTTGCCCTGCTGGTCTATTTCCTTCACGAAGCGCTTGGCTTTTTCGTACCGGCGAATATGGTCGGGCGCGTAGCCGCCCGGCACCACCACGCCGTCGAAATCCGCCGCCCTCACTTCGTCATAGGACTTCTGCGCCGTGACCGGATAGCCGTACTTGCTCGGATAGCTCTCGCCGGCTTTCGCCCCCACGGTCACGACTTCCGCGCCGGCCTCCTTCAACCGGTAGTACGGATACCAGACCTCAAGCTCCTGGTAGGACTGGTCCACAAAGATCGCAATTCGCTTTCCTTCGAGTTCCATTTGCTTTCATTTTAATTGAGGCCATTTCACCAGATCCCCGGTCCCGGGACCCAAACAGCCCCTTTCCGTAACTTTTGCCGTTTCGGCTGCGCCTTTTTTAGTGTCTCCGCCGTCTCAAGTACTACAATGTTGAGGACTTCGATGTCTGCATCCACCCAGCCTGCGCCCGTTCCGAGCCGGCCACCGGCGACTCCCGGCCCCGGCCCGGTCCCCGTGCCGCCGACGGTTCAACCAAAGCCGCCGCGGAGATGGCTCGTGCCGGCGGGGCTGGCGCTGATAGGGCTGCTGGCAGGCGCGTTGTACCTGGCGCTTAGGACGGGCCAGCAGACCCGGACCGGGTCAACCGACCTTGTGCGGACGGTTCAGGCCACCGCCGGTACTTTGGAGCAAGTCGTGCGCATTGCGGGACAGACCTCCGCCCGCAATTACGCTAACGTAATCGTTCCCTCTTTCCGCGCTCCCGACTCAGGACGCGACCTGACCCTAACCAACCTGGCCGCCGCGGGGACATTCGTGAAAAAGGGCGAGGTAGTCGCCGAACTGGATGCCCAGTCGCTCCGGGATCACATCGATGACACTCAAGATCAGGTCCTCCAGGCTGAAAACGCCGTTTTGAAAAAACGGGCGGAACAGGAAGTCGAGCGCGAGACGTTGCAGCACAACCTTCGCGTCGCCAAGGCGGACCTGGATAAGGCAAAGCTGGAGTCCACGGCGGGCGAAGTGAAAACCGTGATCGAACGGGAACTGCTCAGGCTTGCGGTCGCAGAGGCGGAGGCCGCCTACAAACAGCTTCAGCGCGATGTCGCGTTCAAGGATACGGCCGACGCCGCCGAGTTGGCGATTCTTCAGGTAGGGGTCCAGCAGGCGCAGATCCACCTCCAAAATCACCAAAACGATCTGCGCGGGTTTGTGATCAGAGCGCCCATGGATGGACTGGTGGTGATGACCCAGACCTTCCGTCAGGGGCAGATGAATCAAGTGCAACTGGGCGACAACGTGCGGGCGGGCCAGCCCATCATGAAAATCGTGGATGTCAGCAGCATGCAGGTGGAGGGGCTGGTCAGCCAGGCCGATTCCAGCCAGTTCCGCATCGGGCAGTACGCCACCGTCGGTCTCGACGCATTCCCCGATCTGAGGTTTCACGGCAAGATATACAGCATTGGCGCCTTAGCCGTCAAAGGACTGTGGGATTCGTACTACGTCCGCAACGTGCCCGTGCGCATCGCCATCGAGGGGAGCGATCCGCGCCTCATCCCCGATCTGTCTGCGTGGGCCGATGTGCGGCTGGGGACGGAGCAGAACACTATCATCGTACCCCGCGAGGCGGTTCATTCCGAAAACGGCCAGGACTTTGTTTATGTAAAAGCAAAAAATCAATTTGTGAAGCGGCCGGTCGAACTCGGTTTGAGGAATGCGACCCACGTCGCCGTGAAATCCGGTCTCAAAGCCGGAGAAGAAGTGGCCGTGGGCAAAGTCAACTAGCCTAAGGGCTTTTCTCCGATAAGAATCACCGACCTCCCCACGGGCAGGTTGAGCCCCGCCCTCAGCCAGGTTGCCTGAAGCGCTGCCGGAAAGCGGCCGTGCACAGGCCAGATATAGCTCGCGCGCAGTACCCGAAGAGACTGGCGTTCGGCCAAGCCGATCAATGACTTACGGCTTACCGTCCGGTTGACCGGCGCTCCCAGAACCAGCAGCCCGCCTCGCGCCAGCACCCGCGCCATCTCCTCCAGGCCGTGTCCGATCTCAAGAGCGGATCGGTGACTCTCCAGCGCCAGAATCGCGCCGAACGACCCATCGCAAAACGGCAGCGATGCCAGATTGCAGCCGGGGCCCAGCGAACGCAATTTCCAACCGTAACGGCCTTCCAATTCCCGGGGATTGGAGACGGCGCAAACGCCCGCCTCAAGAACCGTCCCCAAAGGGCGTCCCGCCACGATTGGGTCCAGAAGACTGAACAGTGCCCCCCGCATGGCGCCTGCGCCCCTCTCCTCCCAGCCAGCCATCACTTACAGCATACTGTTTACACGTGTCGCACCGAAGTTTCTGCCGTTTGTGCGACTGTATGCCCCTTATTTCAAAGCAGAAAGAGTGTCTTGGGATGGACCGGCGCTTATCGCACCGCCACCAGGTGCTGGCCGCGCGGCAGATAAAGTCCAAAGCGGCCTGGGCCCGCGTCAAACTGCGCCGGCGCTGCCTCTTCCCCGTCAATTTCGATGCTTGCGGGAGGCCTGTTCAGAATCGCGATCGCGCGGGAGGAACTCGAGTAGGCAAACTCGATGCCCCCGCCGCGCGACGCGGCGGCTTTCAGATCGCCGCTGAAATCCAGCAGGCGCATGGCCGGCTCCGCGCCGCCCGGCTCGAGCACGTGCGTTCCGGGGGGCAGCCAGACAATTCCATCGCCGGCGGCAGGCCAGGGTGAACCGTTGACCAGGACCGGGCCTCTCCACTCGACGCCGGTTCCGCAGCGTGAGTCCACCACCAGCCTGTCGCCGTTCCTCTCGGCTCTTTCCACAACAGCCGCAGCCGCCGGCAGCAGCGGAAAATCCACCGGAAGAATTGAGTTCTCGAAATACAACGCCACCCTGTTGAACGCCTGCGAGGCCAGATGAACCAGTTGGAACAGCTCCGTTCCGGTCTGCTGCTTTGTCGGGTACACATCCTGGTAGCGCTCGACCACGTTGATGTCGATGCCCAGCTTCTCCGTGCGGCGCGTGAGCTGTTGGTAGCGGCGGGCGATTTCCGGGTAGCGCTGCGGTCCGAGATGCCAGATAGTGGCTGGGTCCTCGATCAGGAACGTGAAGTCGTGCCGGTCGAGCAGCGGCAGAACGCGGGCGGCGTCCGCGCCGATGGCATCCCGCATTCCCTGGTCGAACCTGTCGTCGACGTGGGTGAGCACCAAATCGAGATGGGGCCGCTTTTGCCGTATTGCTTCTATTTGTTGAATCCACTCCACTTGGGAGCGGCGCGCTAGTTCGGCCCGGAAGTCCAGAAACAGCCGCAGATCCTCGGCCGGGCGGGTGCGCGGGTCGCGGAAGAGCTCTACGGGGTCGAAGCCATGCGCGGCGCGGAACTCCTGGCGCACGTCGTCGTTCATCGGAGTGAACCGGGAGGCGTTGCCAGCGCCCTCCAGAGATTCGAAGTACAGTTCGGCGAGATTGATTCCGTCCCAGTCAAAACGATCGATGAGATCCCGGACCCCCTGGGCGGCGGCGCGGAAGCAGTCCCTGTTGTTTAAATTCATCAGCTTGCGCCAGTCGAGGTGGGCATCTTGAAGGGCGGCGGTCTTTTCCCGCCACTCCGGATGATCCCGCCAGAATTGCTCGCTGACGTGGGGTAGTTCGAGCCAGGCGTAAACCAGGATGGCGTTGCGGTGGCAGGTCTCGATGAGGTCGGCAAGCCAGTTGTCGCGCGAGGGCTCGGGCTCGAAGTAGTGCCAGGCGGCCACGTGCAGCGCGGCAATCCCCGCCATTCTCCAGCGTCTCGCCAGGTACTCGAGGTCAGCCCGGGAGCGGTACGAGGAATCGAAAAACGCCCAGGTCCGCCGGGAACGGAACGGCGGGGAGAGGCCAAGGTCTGTAAGCGCTTGAAGCAGAAAGGGAAACCGCTCGTAGCCGCGATCGCCCGGCGAAGCCGCCACCCAGAGTACGCCGCCCGCGCCCTTCTTGTAGCCAGCCACCAAGGGAGCGCCGCCCCGGCGCTCGCGTACGAACACCCGGGCTTCCGGCGGGACCTCGAAAACCGGAATCTCCAGAGCCTGTTCCCAGATAATGGGCAGTTTCGGGCGCCGCTCGTCAACGGTGGTTTGAACTCTGACCTGGCGGCTGCCCGCGCGGAAACCAAAAGCTTCGGCCACGGGGGACCCGCCTTCCAGTATCACGAACCCACCGGCTTCGGCGTGCTCGAGCCAAGGCTCAGCCGGGGCGGCCGCATCCCCGCGCAAGACGACAATTCCGGCCTTGCCGCCGGCGGGCAGAAAGCCCACCGACGAGAGCACGTCCGGCCAGCTCCCCGGATCCTTGCTCTCCACGCGGAAGTGGATGGTCCCGGGCGCGGCGACCGCGCCGGCCGCCAGCAGCAGAAGCAGGGGGCTAACGGCTAAACGCATACCAGAAACCCGCCCTTAATTCGAAAAAGTTGGGGCCCCGCGGATTGCCTACGTTGTTCGTGTAGACGCCGCGCAGCAGGTTGACCGAGAAAACGAGTGACGGCGGCATGCTGTCCCAGCGGAAGCGCAGTCCCGGGCCGAACTCGGCGAAATTCGCCCAGTACTCGCGCTTTACGTCGGCGGTGATGTTGGCGTTGGCGCAAAACTGGGTTCTCAAGCCGGAAAGCGGCGGCGGCGTGTATCCGATGCGGTTTTGGGAGTAGAAAATGAAGTCGTCGTTAAACCGGCTGATGAACACGCCGTCGGCGGTGGTTTCGGCGAACCAGCCGGGCGCTTCCCCGCCAAGCGATTGGCCGGCCGCCCTGCTGAACGAGATGCCGCCCCGGTAGTCCGGAAGCATGCGGCCTTCCTCGCGCCCTCCCAGATAGCTGATCGTCTGGCCGGCTTCGGCCCACAGACTCGCCCCGCGGAAGGAGCCGGTGGCGATTCCAGCGCCCAAAACAAAGGAACTCTCGGAGAGGTACTGCGGAAGCGCGCCCCCGGTGGTCCCGCGCGTGTCTCCGATAAACCGCAGCGAAACGTAGGGGCGAAAGGGAAGCTTACCAAGGCGCAGGTCCGTCTTGATCTGGCCGTACGAGAACACGTCTTTCCAGCGCGTCGAGTAGAACGGGAACAGCCACGCCGTGGTGCGAAAACGGGCGAGCCCTGGCCGCAGGTTCCGGTAGGCCTTGCGGGCTTCGGCGGCAAGGGCCGGGTCCGGGCTCTTCCGAGCCAGATCGAACCAGTGTATGGCGTGCTCGTCCTGGCGCAGCAGGTTGTGGACCTGGCCGAGCCGCATCATCACCGGGAAATCGACGGGGTCGGTTTCCAGAGCCGCGCTGTAGTATCTCAGGGCGTCCTTGAGGTAGCCTGCGCGGAGGCTGCGCTCGCCCATTTCCTTGGGTCCAGGCTGCACCTCCCGGCGGGGAGCAGGCGGCGCCGGAGGCAGGCCGAGCGCCGTCCGGACGGTTTTCAGCAGCTTCTCATCGGTGCTTTCGAGCGCCCGGAGGAGCAGTGGCACGGCCGCGTCGCGGTCGCCGCGGTCCAGGAGCAGCAGGCCGAGCTGGGCGGCGGCCAAATAGTCCCTGGGCGCCTGCTCCGTGATGATCTTGAATTCCGCCTCTGCCTCCTCGCGCCTGCCCATTTCCAGCAGCAGGTATCCCAACTCGCGCCGCAGCTCTATGTTTTGGGGATCGAATTCGAGAGCCTGCCGGAACTCGCTCACGTATGGATAGCGAAGCGGCAGCATCTCACGGGCTTCCTCCGCCGCCCGGGGGCGGGAGCCGCGAGAAGCAGCGAGCAGCGGCGCGAAGGCTTTCTCACCTTTGCCGTTGAGTTGCAGGACGCGCCCCAGATCCACCAGAAGCGAGCGCTCGTCCGGGCGCAGCCGCCAGGCGTTCAAGTAATTCTCCGCCGCCAGTTCGAGCAGCCCGCGCTGTTCTGCCAGCCGGGCCAATTCGAGCCGCGCGCTGAAGTTGCCCGGCTCGGCCGCGACCACCGCGGACCAGCGCGCAATCCCCTCGGCCAGCGGGCGGTCGATGTTTTCGAAAGCAGCAGCCGCCTTGGCGCGGATTGCGGCGTCCGGGCTATCCCGGAGGCGCTCGAAAATGCGCCGGGCCTCAGCCGTTTTCCGGGTCTCGTGGCAGAGAAAAGCGTACTCCAAAGCGGCGTTCTCATCCGAAGGATCCTGCCGCACGACCTCGGCAAACTCGTCGCGCGCCGCTTCGGTCTCTCCCATCTTCAGGTAGGTGTAGGCGAGATCCTTGCGAAGGGCAGTGCGCGCCGGCGCGCCCTGGAGCGCCTGGAGGAAGAGCGGCACGGCCGCATCGTAATCCCGGGCGCGGAAAGCTTCATAGGCCCGGGCGGCCGGATCGGGCGCCTGTGAATGCGCGAGCCCGGCCAGACACAAAGCCGCAAGCATAGCCGCGCGAGCCATAGAAATGGTTAGTGCCTCCGGAACGGCCTTTTTCGCGGGGAAATTTGCGGGGCGGGTTAACATGAAACCATGGAAAAGTACAGGGGCGTGGATTATCTCTCGATTGACTCGCAGTTCAGCGGGGAAGAACTGCTCGTCAGGCAGGAAGCGCGCAAGTTCGTCGACGAGCGGGTGTTGCCCGTTATCCGGGACTGCTACCGCGAGGGGCGCTTCCCGGCGGAACTGATTCCGGAAATGGGCAGAATGGGCTTCCTCGGCGCCAATCTCGAGGGTTACGGCTGCGCCGGGATGAGCAGCGTGGAGTACGGGCTGCTGATGCAGGAACTCGAACGCGGCGATTCCGCAATCCGGAGTTTTGCCTCCGTTCAGGGCGCACTAGTGATGTACCCGATTCTGACCTTCGGCTCGGAGGAGCAGAAGCAGCGCTGGCTGCCCCGGCTGCAATCGGGCGAATCGGTGGGCTGTTTCGGGCTTACGGAGCCGGATTTCGGCTCGAATCCGGGGGGCATGCGGACGCAGGCACGCCGCGAGGGGGATTGCTGGGTGCTCAACGGCGAGAAGACCTGGATCACGAACGGCACGCTGTCGGACGTGGCCGTCATCTGGGCGCGGACCAGCGAGGGAATCCGCGGTTTCCTGGTTGAGAGGGGCACGCCCGGGTTCTCAAGCTCGGATATTCACGGCAAGCTGTCGATGCGGGCATCGGTGACGTCCAGCCTGTCGCTTTCCGACTGCCGCATTCCGGCTGAAAACCAGTTGCCAGGGGCGATAGGTCTGAAAAGCGCTCTCATGTGCCTGACCGAGGCGCGCTACGGCATCGGCTGGGGCGCGATCGGAGCCGCCATGGAGTGCTACGAAACCGCGCGGCAATACACCCTCGTCCGCAAGCAATTCCGCGACCGGCCCATAGCCTCCCACCAGCTCGTGCAGGAAAAGCTAGCCTGGATGATCACGGAGATTACTAAGGCGCAGTTGCTTGCCCTTCACGTCGGGCGGCTGAAGGACCGGAAAAAGGCCGAGCCGGCGCACGTTTCGATGCTCAAGCGCAACAACGTGGCCGTCGCGCTGGAGTGCGCGCGGTTAAGCCGCGACCTTCTCGGCGCCAACGGCATCACCGACGAGTACCCCGTCATGCGGCATATGTGCAACCTGGAAACGGTAAAGACGTACGAGGGCACGGATCATATCCACACCCTGATCATCGGTGAGAAGGTGACGGGTATCGCGGCTTACGAGTAAGCGGCGTCAGAGGAGGCCGTGGCTGCCCTGCGTGCGGAACTCATACCGCTCGATCGCAATGGCGGCCAGCGCGCCGTTGGTGCGCACGACGCGCCCTGTGGTCACCAGCTTCAGCGGGCAGCGGTTATCGAGCTGCGCCGGCCAGTTCACCGACAATTCCACGCGCTCCCCTGGCCCCAGCATTCGCTCAGTGGTAAACAGCACGCCTCTGGAGCTCATGTTGACGGTCTTGCCGGAGCCGACTTCGATCGTGTTCCGGTTGAAGATTTTGTAACGGACTTCCTGTTCGATCGGAAACCTTGCCGAGGACCGCCGTTCCGCCCCTTCCGTTTGCAATACCATTCTCGCTGCTTCCATACTGGCTCTCTCTATCAATCAACCATGCCGCGGCGCGCAGAACCATAGTCGAAAGGGTTCAATTTGCAACCCGGAACGAAAGTACTGATATGGAATTCCAGTACTCCCCGCACGCCCTCCGAAGTACTCAGGATATCAAAATCGGGCAGTCTTGTCAGTAAATTAGTAAGTGGCGCTATTTACTGCACTTCGGCTTTCCGGCTGGTGGGCGGCAACTTGCCCGAGTGTACCTCGAACAGGCGTTTGTTAGTGGTCTGAACGGCCTCCACCAGTTCCTGGTAGGGGCGGTCCGTAATGTCCACCAGGCCGATGTTGTAATTCTCTCCGTCCATGCGCCCGGTCGAGGGCTCGTCCACATATTGGAACCAGTGCGCCCCGATCATGGCCGGCATGGCGGCGGCATTTTCCACGTAGTATGAGTACGCCGCCGCGCGCTCCCGCTGGTTGCGCGTCTGCCTGAGTCCCGGGGCGAGACCTCTGCCCGGCGTGCCGAAGTGAAATTCTCCGATCAGCAACGGGCGCCCGGAGAGCCGGTGCGCTTTCTCCAGGTCGGCGGGATCGGGAGCGTACGAGTAGATATTCAGGCTATAGACATCGCGAACCCGCATGACGCGAATCATTTCGTCCGGGGTGGAGCCGCCGAACCGTATGCCGAGATTGAGATGGTTGGGGTCATGCTTCTTGATTGCCGCGCTGATGGTCTGGATGTACCTGTCGAACGCCCGGTAAATAAATTCCTTTCTTCGCTCGGGAGTGTCTCCGCCGGCCAGAAAAGTTTTCAGTTCGCGCTGGATGGCTGTCTCGGGGCCTTCCAGAATCGCATCGACGACGACGGATTCCCGATGAGCCCACGGTGGCTCGTTCGCGATGAAATACCCGATCAGGTACGGATCGTTCTTGCGGGGCGCGCACTGGCTCGCCGCGGCCTTGTCCACCTGGGTAGCGAACTCGGGCGAGTAGACATCGGGCAGCCCGAGGTAACTGGGTCCGGTCCCCCATTGGCCAAGAGGCACCACATAGGGTTTGCGGCCCGAATCGATAATTCTCGAGTCCGACCAGTTCGCGATGGTGTTCAGGCCCCACGCATCCATCCGCCGCACCGTAAAGTCGATCCATTTCGCCTCCCAGTCCGGACCGAAACGGCGCAGCAGGTTCCAGGTGTAAAACGAAACGAAGGAAGGCCTGGTGCGCAGTTCGGGCGGCGGCAGCGCGGCAAACAAGTCCTCGCGGCCTTCCACGCGGGTTTCCGAGTACGGCCGCATGCAATCGGCCCCGATGGAAAAGAACAGGTGCCCGTCCGGATCGACGAACCACCATTTCCCGTCCACTTGCTCGACGCGGAAGTAGCCGGTGGCTTTCGCCTTGGTATTGAGGTATCCGCCGTACCGGCAATAGTTGAAGCCGCCCGCGCGCAGGGTTTTGGCTTCCCGGTCCCAGTCGCGCCGGAGGTCGTCGATAGTGCGCGCCTTGCCGGGCCACTCCGCATGAATCCACTGGCCGAACTCATCGACCAGGGGCTTGGGCTCGATCACGGCGTCGCCGGGAGACTCCTTGGCGAGCGAGGCGGAGCGCAGCTCCAGCGTGGGTTTCCCGATTGGCCTTTCCATGGCAACCGCGATCGCCTCGACTGCGTTCAGGGGACCGAACGGGCCTCCGATATTCATCCAGTACGAGACGCGGGGCTTATTGCCGATCGAAGCCAGATCGTGGCCCTCGCGGTCGGGCGCCAGGAAGTACTTCAGCGGCACGGAAGCGCGGATCCAGGCGCCGGGGAACGGGTGAATGCGCATTGTGCGACGGCCGTCAGCGGTGTAGATCTTGAATTCGAACCGCTGGGGCGAGGACGCCCTGAGCTCAAGAACGAGGAACTCATATCCGGACCAATCCGAGGGAAGACCGGTCTCCTTCAGTGTCCATCTGTGCTCCGAGACAGCGCCTTCAAAGGGTACTTTGCGGGTTTCCGCGCCATTGAGGAAGGCCACGGCAATGAACATGACAAGAAAAACCGGTATGCGCATGAGATCTCTCCCGAGATGAAAATATCACGATGCGCGAGTGGAGGGGGTGTGGGCCGGGTTACTGTTTGCGGGCCTTGCGTATCTCTTCGAGCCGCTCGGCAATGCGCTTCTCTACGCCGCGGTCCGTGGGCTCATAGAAGCGGCGGCCGGCCAGCGACGGCGGGAGGCACTCCATATCGGTAATCGCTCCTTCGAACTGATGGGCGTGGCGGTACCCTTCGCCGTAGCCCCACTCCTTCATGTGCCTGGTCACCGGGTTGCGCAATTGAAGCGGTACGGGTTCGGCCACGGTCTCGCTTGCGGCTGCGCGCGCCGCGTTGAGCGCCTGGTAGGCGGCGTCGGATTTCGGCGCGGCGGCCAGGTAGATGGCCGCCTGCGCGAGAGCCTGGTCGCCTTCGGGAATCCCAAGGAAGTGCACCGCCTGCATGGCGGCAACGGCCTGCTCGAGAGCGCGCGGGTCGGCCAGGCCGATGTCCTCGATCGCCATGCGGACGAGGCGGCGCGCGATGTACAGGCGGTCCTCGCCGGCTTCCAGCATGCGCCCGAGCCAGTAAAGCGCGGCGTCCACGTCGCTCGAGCGCACCGATTTGTGCAGCGCCGAGATGATGTTGAAGTGCTCCTCGCCTGCTTTGTCGTAGAGCAGCACCTTGCGCTGGATCGCATCCTCCACGGCTTGCCTGGTGAGGACCTTGCCTCCGGAGGCGGCCACGGCGGCCTCCAGCGTGTTATAGGCGGCACGCGCGTCCCCGTTAGCGAAGATGGCGATCTGCTCCAGCAGGTCGTCGGGCGCTTCGATTTCCATATTGCCGAGCCCGCGCTCGCGATCGGCCAGCGCGCGGCGGAGCAGCGCGACAACCTCCTGCACGGTGAGGGCGCGCAGGTTGTAAACCTTCGAGCGCGAGAGCAGCGCGGAGATGATTTCGAACGACGGGTTTTCGGTGGTGGCGCCGATGAGAGTGATGTCGCCGCGCTCTACATAGGGCAGAAAGGCGTCCTGCTGCGCCTTGTTGAACCGGTGAATCTCATCGACGAACAGCAGCGTGCGGCGGCCGTAGCGGCGGTTGCGTTCGGCTTCCGCCATCACCGCCTTCACTTCCTTGATGCCGCTGAGCACGGCGCTGAAAGGGACGAAGTCCGCGCTGGTCAGGCGGGCGATGAGGCGGGCCAGCGTCGTCTTGCCGACGCCGGGCGGCCCCCACAGGATAATGGATCCCATTTCGCCGCGTTCGATTTGCGCCCGCAGCGGCTTACCCGGACCGACGATGTGTTCCTGCCCGACAAAATCTTCCCAGCGCTCCGGACGCATGCGTTCGGCCAGCGGGGTGGATTTATCGGACCCGCTTGGGGCGGGGGTGGCGTCAAAAAGCCCCATAATTCACATTACAGCCGATCCCGCCGTGCGCTGACGCCGTGCCTCGTAAAGCAGAATGCCCGCGGCCATGGCGGCGTTCAGGGATTCCACGCCGGTGACCGGTATTCGGAGATCGAGGGCGGCGGAGCGCAGCCGTTCGCTGATGCCGCGTCCTTCGCTGCCGATGATGAAAGCGCAAGGGCGCCTGAGGTCGCAGTCGCGGAGGTCGCGTTTGCCCCTCGGCATGGCGGCGTAGATTTCGAGCCGGCGCTGCTCGAGGGCAGCCCGCGCCAGCATCTCATCCAGCCCGGAAACCAGCGGCAGGCGGAACAGCGAACCGGCCGAGGCCCGCACGGCTTTGGGGTTGTAGGGGTTGACCGTGCCCTTGAGAAACATTGCGCCGCTGGCGCCGAAGGCTTCTGCGGCGCGAATGATGGCGCCGGCGTTGCCCGGGTCCTGCAAGCCGTCCAGGACAACGACCAGGGCCGGGTCGCGAAACAGTTGATCGAGGCTCCAGGCGGGAGGACGCACGAGCGCGAGCACACCCTGGGTGGTTTCGGTGGCGGACAGGGTTTGAAACAGCGCGTCTTCGAGAACCACCACGCGCAGGGCCAGGCCGCGCACGTGGCGCTCCACCGCCGAGCGGACCGACGCGGCGGCAAGCACGACCTGGACCTCGCAGTCGCTCCGCAGCGCCTCTTCAAGCAGGTGAAAACCTTCAGCGACGCAGCAGCCGCTGTTCGTGAGATCGCCGCGCGCGACGGCCCGCCGGACGTCCTTGAGCAGGGGGTTCGCCGGGCTAGTGAGAATTTCGGTCCTGGTCATAGCCCTAATAGCATCGTAGACTGAACATAATAGAGACGGTACGGAAAGCGATGAGGAAAATTCTGTGCCTCGCAGCGATTGTTCCGGTGCTGCTTGTCGGGGGCTACATCCTGAGCATAGCGCTCCAGATACACGAGCAGTCCACCGTGGACGAGGCGCAGCCGGCCGACGTGATTCTGATTCTGGGCGCCGCGGAGTACCACGGCAAGCCGTCTCCGGTTCTGAAAGCGCGGCTTGACCACGGACTGGAGTTGTTCCGCGAAAAGCGGGCGCCGCGCATCCTGACCACCGGCGGAGCCGGGGGCGACCCGGTATTCACCGAGGGCGAGGTGGCGCGAACCTACCTGATCAGGAAGGGCGTTCCCTCCGAAGCGATTCTGGTGGAAACCGAGGGCGCCAGCACGATGCACAGCACGGCCGCGGCGGCGGAAATCATGCGGCGGGTGGGCCTGCAATCCTGCATCGTGGTCAGCGACGGATACCATATCTTCCGGGCCAAGAAGATGCTTGAAGCGCAGGGACTGAAAGTATACGGTTCGCCGCGCCCGGCCGCGCCGCGGAACGATCTCAAGCAGTGGTGGCTGTACTTCAGGCAGTCGGTCGGCTACGCGCTCTGGTCTGTGGGAATCAGGATTTAGCCCGGCCGGGCTTTACAGCTTCAGCAGCGTCCTGAGACGCTTGGTTTGTACCCGGCTAACCGGAATCTCCGTTTGCTTCTTGTCGTCCATTCGCAGCATGTAGCTGGATTTGAACCACGGAATCACTTCTTTGATCCGGTTGATGTTCACCAGGTAGGAGCGGTGGACTCGCCAGAAAGTGTCCGGGTCGAGGTTGGACTGCAACTCTTCGATCGTGCGGTAGTTGGACTGCCCCTCGAGGTTCGTGGCGACAATCGTGATCAGGCCGTCGTCGATGGTGGCGTAGATGACGTCGTTAGCGTCCACAATCAGGTTGCGGTTCGCGCTCCGTATGAGCAGCTTGGTGCGGTGCGGAGCGGGGCGCGGCGGGGGGGCGGATTCCGCCGGATTGGCCTTGGCCTTCTCGGCCACGATGCGCCGCGCGCGGTCGATGGTGAGGGCGAGCCGCTCCTTTTCGACCGGTTTCAGCAGGTAATCCAGCGCCTCGAGCCGGAAGGCCTCGACGGCGTACTGATCGTAAGCCGTGGCCAAAATGAAATGCGGCAGCCGGCCGCCTTTCTCCTTCAGCTTGCGGATGACGCCCATGCCATCCAACCCCGGCATCTGCACGTCCAGGAATACGACGTCCGGTTCCAGGTCTTCGATCAGCTTCAGGGCCTGGAGTCCGTGCTTGGCGGTTCCGACGACCTCGAAATCGGGGAACTCCTTGAGCAAGTAAACCAGCTCATCGCAAGCGAGCTGTTCGTCTTCGACAATGAGCGCTGTGATGACGGAAGTCGCACGCTCCGACATGAGAATGCTAGTATATCATTTCAGCAGTTTTACCCAGCCGCGGTGGTAAGCGGCAGCGTGCTGTGCGAAGGAGAAGAGATTGGCTCAAAATGAGAACGTCCAGATCGCTCCGCCGGAAGGAAAACTCGGCGTCCTGACCCCAGGAATCGGCGCGGTAACCACGACCTTTATTGCGGGAGTAGAGGCCATTCGCAGAGGCCTCGGACTGCCGATTGGGTCGCTGACCCAGCTGGCGACCATCCGGCTTGGCAAGCGGACCGAGGGCCGCACGCCCATGATCAAGGATTTCGTTCCACTGGCGGGGCTGGACGACCTCGTCTACGGCGGCTGGGACATCTTCGAGGATAATGCCTACGAAGCGGCGTTGAAGGCGGGCGTACTGGAAAAGACGCTGCTGGACCAGGTGAAGGAGCCGCTGCAGGCAGTGCGGCCGATGAAGGCCGTCTTCGACCCGGCATACGTGAAGCGCCTGGACGGGCCGAACGTGAAGAAGGGCGGCTCGAAGATGGATAAGGCGCAGGCCCTGATCGCCGATATCGAGCAATTCCAGCGCTCTACCGGGGTCGCGCGGACCGTGATGGTATGGTGCGGATCGACGGAGGTGTTCCACCGGCCGTCGGCGGTCCACCAGACGCTGAAGGATTTCGAGTGCGGCCTGCAAAAGGATGACCCGGAGATTTCGCCCAGCCAGATTTACGCTTATGCAGCGCTGAAATGCGGCGTTCCTTACGCCAACGGCGCCCCGCATTTCTCTCACGACGTCCCGGCGCTGATGGAACTGGCGCGGGAGCGGCAGGTCCCGGTCGCCGGCAAGGACTTCAAGACCGGCCAGACGTTTATGAAAACGCTGGTCGCCCCGGGTTTGAAGGCGCGGATGCTCGGCGTGCGGGGATGGTTTTCGACCAACATCCTGGGCAATCGCGACGGCGAAGTGCTCGATGAGCCCGGTTCGTTCAAATCCAAAGAAGAAACAAAGCTTTCGGTGCTGGAGCACATCTTGCAACCGGAACTGTACCCGATGCTGTACAAGGACCTGTATCACCGGGTACGCATCAACTACTATCCTCCGCGGGGAGACGCCAAAGAAGGTTGGGACAATATCGACATCTTCGGCTGGCTCGGCTACCCGATGCAGATCAAGATCGACTTCCTCTGCCGGGATTCGATTCTGGCCGCGCCGATCGTGCTCGACCTGGTGCTGTTTCTTGACCTGGCCCAGCGTGCCGGGATGAAGGGGATCCAGGAGTGGCTGTCCTTCTACTTCAAGGCGCCCATGACCGCTCCGGGCCTCTATCCCGAGCACGACATTTTCATCCAGTTGATGAAGCTTAAGAACACGCTGCGCTGGATGCGGGGCGAGGACCTGATCACGCACCTTGGGCTGGAGTACTACGACTAGCACGGGCCTGGGCCGGGTGGCCAGCGCCGCGGTGTCGAAATAGCCAAATTTGCGGGCCGGGATGACCGGCTCCTGCGGGAACGCGTCATAATCCGCACGTGGGGCGTCCCGTGGCAACGCAAGACGGCGCGGGCCGCAAGCGCCGCGCAATTGGAAGAGCCAAATGAACATTGGTGTGCGGGGCTCCGCGAGCCGCCGTAGAGTCCTGGTTATCGGCGGAACCCAGTTTATCGGCCGAGCTTTGGTTCCCGAGCTGTTGAAGGCGGGACACGAAGTCACGGTGCTGCACCGGAAGCCGGAACACGGCTTCGGCAAGCGCGTAGCCAACATCATGGCTGACCGCAACGATTGCGAGCAGATGCGCCGCATTCTGTCGGAAGAGCGCTTCGAGGTGGTGTTCGACAACGTTTACGACTGGGAGCGGGGGACAACCGCCGCGCACGTCGAAGCGGCCGCCCGGGCTTGCGGGGACCGCTTGCAGCGCTACGTGTTCATGTCCAGCGTGGCGGCTTACGGGGACGGGCTCAACCACCACGAAGGCGACGCGCTGGCGCCCGACGACCACCCCGACGCCTACGTCCGTAACAAGGCTACGAGCGAGCGGGCGCTGTTCCGCCTCCACCAGCGGAACGGCTTTCCGGTGGTCACTATCCGGCCCCCGTTCATTTACGGTCCCGGCAACCCGTTCTACCGCGAGGCCTTTTTCTGGGACCGGATGCGGGACAACCGGCCGATCGTGCTGCCGGGCGACGGGCGGCGCCTCATGCAGTTCGTTTATATCAAGGATCTTGTGGCCGCCTGCCTGCGCGCGATAGAAGAGCCCGCCGCGGTGGGGCACGCCTTCAATGTCGCCAACCAGCGGGCCATCACCCAGGCCGAGGCGGTGGCGGCCTTCGCAGCGGCGGCCGGCAAGAAACCCACGATCGTCCGGGTGCCGCGCGACCGGATTTACGCGCTCGGCGGCCACCCGATGGGCCCCCAACTCTACTTCGGCTACTATTTCGACCTGCCGCCGATCACGCAGATAGTGACCAAGGCGCAGCGGGTGCTGGGGCTGAAGCCAACCGATTTTCTGACCGGTCTGAAGCAGACCTACCGGTGGTATCTGCGGCACCAGCCCAAGCGGGAGATCGACTACAGTTACGAGGAAAAGCTCCTCGGCACGGTGCAGGCGCAGGCCCACGCGAGCGCCGGGGCGCAGTAGCCCACCCCTCCCCCTCTTGAGATATCCCCGTCCCCCCTGGCGGGAGCGGTCTGAATTTCTGGGTTCCAAGCGGCTGCTACCCGCAGTCTGAGGGTGCGTGCATTGGATTAATCGGAGGTGATACTCCAGAAACCATAGAACCAGTGGAGCTTGTACAGTACCACTCGTACTGGTACTATACCCGCACGAGCGCTCCCGAATTCACTGGTTTCCCCTTCCTTTGCGGAGCGCTCTAAAGCACAATTAATGTGGGGCGTGTAAATAGGAGCGGTCCTATGGCTAACAGTGGCAAAGTCTGTACACCAAGGCGAGCGATCCCGGCCCGCAAGCGCGGGTTTGTAATGATCGCCTTGGCTTTGTCCATTTTTTTCCTGCTGGGCATAGTGGGTCTGGCGGTTGACCTGGGAAGGATGTATGTCGTCAAGAACGAATCACAGTCCTTCTGCGATTCCGCTGCGTTGTTCGCGGCTAGGGAACTGAACGAAAAGGCTGAAGGAATCGACAATGCGGTGAACAAAGTCATTTGGGTCACCCAAGATCCCAACGGACCCATGAAGCGGTTCGAGTTCGGAACGCGGGAGTTTCAAAATATCACCACTGAATTCGCGCCGGACTGGAACGGGCCCTGGGTGGATGCCGAAGCCGCAAAGGGGGATCCCACAAACTACCATTTCGTTCGCGTCCGGACCAACAACCCGGTAAACCTGTGGTTTCTGCCTGTGCTTGTAGGTAGCAATGCGGGTAATGTCGCCGCCACTGCCGTTGCGGGGAAAGCAGTTGAGGACACCATGGTGCAGGGTCTGGCTCCGTTTGCCCCGTTTCAACTTCCAGCTCCAAATACGATTTGCACCGCCGCAGAACTCGCAGGGTGCTCGATAGATCCCAGCGATCCGTTCGGCATGGTCAAAGGCGAATGGTACACGATCCGTTGGATGTCCGGGAATCTCAAAAAGGATGAGATACCAAACTTCTGTCCTGGAGACAGGTGCGAATGCCTGATGAAGATGGCAAACGCCAGTGCGGCCTCAGCCGGGTATGCGATGTATTCGGGCGCCAGTGACATTCGGGAGGCCATTGTCGGAACGCCCCCGCTCGGCACGCCTATCACGATAGGTTCTACGCTTCATTTGGAAAACGGCGAGATGCAAACCGAAATGACGGCTCTGGATGACCGTATCGCTCAGGATAAGGACAAAACTTCAAACCATTACCGGCCGGAATGGAGCGGCTATCCAGGCCAGGCTACGTCTCCGAACTCCTACTCGGGAAGCGGAAGAAGGATAATGGTCACACCTATCCAGTCCGCGGCCGGCGCGATGGACGGCAACGCCAAAGTCAACACCGTAGTGGGGTTCGCCGGGTTCTTCCTGGGGCCTTTATGCCCTGATCTTTCCACTGACTGCAAAAAGCAAGACCGCACGTACGAACAATTTCCGCCCTCAAAAAAATCAGCTTGCGCCCAGTATCTCGGTGAATTTACTATCGGCGCGCCCGGATCGGGCGGCTCCGGCCCCGGCGGCTCCACCGTTTACACATTGAGGCTCTACCGATGAAAAGGCAGCGGATAGCGAGAAATTCTGGCAGCGTAATGGTAGAGTTTGCGCTGGCAGTTCCGCTTCTCACCATGCTGTTTCTGGGCACCTTCCAGTACGGTTACGCGTTTTTCCTCTACAGCGAGCTTGAGAAATCGGTCCGCGCAGGCGCCCGGTATGCATCGGTGCGGACGTATGCGCCGCCCACCGTTGCGGCGGGGGCCGACCCGATGACGGCAGATCCGGCTTATTTGACCGCGGTCCGTGATACGGTCCTGTATGGGGATATCATCACCAAAGATGTTACCGTTGTGCCTGGGCTTCAACCGGACCATATCGTGATCACGATGCCAGAGTACGATGCGGAACCGACCCGGGTGCGTGTTTGCATCAGCGGTTACTCAGTCGGGTTCTTCTGGCCCGTGCAAATGAACAACAAGCCGTGTGTGGAGTTTCCTTATGTCGGCAATTTCTCGCCAAAGGAGGAGTAGCCGTGTTGCCCGCGGCAGCTCCGGCGCAGCGGTCGTGGAAGCGTCGCTGATCCTGATGCTGTATCTGGCGTTCGTGTTCTCCATATTCGATTTCGGGTTTGTGACCTACAGCTTTCACACGGTCCAGGAGCGCGCGGCCGAGGCGGTGCGGTACGGTGTGGTGAGGCCCATATCGATCACCTCCGGCTGCGTTACGGGGAGTGCGGCGGCCGGCACCGAGGCTGAAATGGTGAAAATCCTGATGTACGGGTCGCCGACTTCGACAGGCGCCGGCATGGGACTTCTCGGAATCACGCCCGATAAAATAGAAATCTGCCGGGACTATGCGCCCTTCGCCGAGGAGCGTCTGCGGCTGCGGATCACCGGGTTTCGATACCCGATGATCAACTACTTCGTTCCCGGCATGCACACGGCGAGAACCTTCACAGCCAGTCTGCCGATGGAGTACGCTCCTCCGCCGTCATCGCCGTAACAGCGTTCCGGCTCACCGCTTCTTCCACCCCACCCGCTCCAGCACTTCCCTGGCGATCCTGGCGGTGTTGACGTGAATGGTCACGGTGTCGTTGACGTCCACCGCGTAGCCCCCGGCTAGTGTGATTGCCACCGGCACTTTATTGAGCAGCGCGGTTCCCAGCACCAGGTGGTCGCGGGCTTTCAAACCTTCCAGCGTGAGCGCGAGGCCGCCTAGCTCGTCCTGGTAATAGGGGTCGGCGCCGGCCACGTACATGAGCAGTTGCGGCTGAAAATCGCTGAGCGCGGGCACGAAGGCCTGGCGCAGGCGCTCCAGGTACTCCTCGTCGCCCACTTCGTCTTCCAGGTTGATGTCTATATCCGAAGGCGGCTTCTCGGCCGGGTAGTTGTTGAACTGGTGGATCGAGAGCGTGAATACGCTCTCGTCTCCTTCAAAAATCGCGGCCGTGCCGTTGCCCTGGTGGACGTCGCAATCCACCACCATCGCGCGCTCGATCAGGCCTTCCTTCTTCAGCCGGCGTATGGCAACCGCAACGTCGTTGATGGCGCAAAAACCCTCTCCGTGGTCGGGAAAGGCATGGTGGAAGCCACCGCCGATGTTGTAGCCGCAGCCGTCGCGCAGGGCCAGGCGCGCGGCCAGCGTGGTGCCTCCGGCGGCGAGGAAAAAAGCCTTCACCATCTGGCGGGAATACGGCACCTCGAGCTTGAGAAGGTCGTAGAAGCTGAGCGTGCCGTTGGCGAGGCGCTCCACCCAATCCCTGTCGTGGACGAGCAGCAGATCCTCTTCCGGGGCGGGCTCGGGCTGGACAAAATCAGCGGAACCGGCGAAACCCTCGGCGCGGAGGCGTTCGTAAACGAGCCGGAATTTCTGGGAAGGGAAGACGTGATCGCCTAAGTTGAGGTCGTATTCGGGATGGTAGACGAACTTGAACGGGAGCATCCTCAGACGGCGGCGGCGAAGGCGCTCCCTGCCTGAAGCGCGGTGATAATGGCGGCGTTGTAGGCGTCCTCGGCCGAGCAGCCGCGGGAAATGATGCTCACCGGCTTCACGATCCCCTGCAGCAGCACGGCGAGCAGCGCGCCCGAGCCCAGGCGCTCGACGAGCTTGTAGCCGATGTTGGCGGAATTGAGGTCGGGGAAGATCAGGGTGTTGGCGCAGCCGGCGACGGTGGAGCCGGGCGCTTTCGAGCGGCCCACCTCGGGCACGAGCGCGGCGTCGGCCTGAAGCTCGCCGTCGACGTTGAGGTCCGGCGCGCGCTCCCGGATGTACTTGAGCGCATCCACTATCCTGTCCACTTCCTTGTGCTTCGCGCTCCCCTTGGTGGAGAAGGACAGCAGCGCGACCAGCGGCTCGGTCTCGAGCACGGCGCGCGCGGTATCGGCGGAGGCAATGGCGATCTCGGCCAGTTGCACCGCGGTGGGCGCGACGATAACGGCCGCGTCGGAAAACACGAACAGGCCCTTATGGCCGTAGCGCGTGTTCTGGACGGCGATGATGTGCGCGCTCGACAGGCGGCGGAAGCCTCGCCGCAGCTCGATGCACTGGATGATGGAGCGCACGAACTCGGCGGTGGTGTGGACGGCGCTGCCGACTTCACCGTCCGCATCGCCCGCCATAGTCATGAGCGCGGCGAAGTGCAGCCGGCCGCGGGCGATTTCCGCGGCTTCCAGTTGGGTGATGCCTTTGGCCCGGCGGCGTTCGTAATACATGGCGGCGTATTTCTTCGCCAGCGGCGACTCCGCCGGATCGATGAAGGTGACTCCGCCGGGCGCTCCCGCGGGCGGGCGGCCGATCAGAATGGGCTCGAGAATCTCCTCGCGCGCCAGGCGGGCGGCGGCTTCGAGAACGCGCCCGTCGTCCCCTTCCGGGAACACGATCCTCGCCTTCCGTTTGAACCGGCGCAGCCGCTCGATGCGTGCCGCCATAAACACGGCCGCGCTTTCCGGGATGTGCATAGAAGACTTCCTATTGTAGCGTCCCCGCCCGGCGAGCCGAGAGCTGGCCCTGGCGCGCGTAGTCTATGGCTTCGGCGAGTAGGCGGGCGGCTTCCTGCGGCGCATGAAAACCTTTCGATTTGTCCGCCGCGACGAAGGCGGCGCGCCACTGCGCCTTTGTTTGCAGAGCCAGCGCGGGTTTGAGCTGCTCGTCGCGCACGCCCCGTGCCCGGGCGTCGTGGATCTCCTCGATCAGTGCGATCAGGGCATCCAGGGCGCGGCCGAGCAGTTCATCGGTGCGCCGCTGGATCAGTTCGGCACGCCGCTTCATCTCCTCCTCGGATCCGCGGTGGCACGCCAGGCAGGCCGGGCCGATCTGTTCGAGCGGGCTGCGCGCGTTGTGCTCCGTGATGCGGAGCGCTCCCCGCCGGATGAGGGGCATGTGGCAATCCTCACAGCCGGCTCCGCCGCGCGCGTGGACGCCCTGGCTATGCAGTTCGAATTGCGGATGCCGCGGCAGGAGAACGGCGGCGCCGGTTTCGGCGTGTTCCCAGTCGATGTGGCCGGCGGCGGCGTAAAAGGCTTCAATTTCATCCGCCGTGCGGCCCTTGGGAAATGCGAGCGCGGGCGCAAGATAGTATTCGCGGTGGCACTTGGAGCAGGGGACGGTAAGAGCGGCCGTTTCGGGATCGTGGCAATCGGCGCAGCCCAGCGGGCGGGAACCGTGGCACTTCGCACAAGCCGCAGGGGCGGGACGCAGCTTCGGCCGGCCGGCCAGGATCCGCCGCCAGCGGGGATCGGCATCCGGGTCCGATTCATCGCGATCCTTGAGCGAGAACGCGTGGCCGCGCATTTCGCGCCAGCGCGCGTCCACGGCGGCGGGGCGCCTGTAACCTTCGGCCCGCGCGGGGAAGCGCGATTCCAGATCGCGCCCGGAGCGCGGCGCGGGAGCGGCCGGCTCATGCACGAGCAGCGACGCCAGAAGGAACGCCGCCACGGCCGCGGCCAGCGCGATGCCGGCATACTTCATCGCGCACCGCCCAAACGCGCCAGCGCGCGCCCGGCGGCCTTCACGCCGCGGTACTGCGCCTCCTCGATGATGGAGAGCCCGCTGAGATCCGAGTGAGCGAAGATGACCGGCCCGTCAAGACGCGCGACGCGCCGCCGCTCCTCCGACGACAGGAAGCCGACCGTGGGCCGCACCATCGCGTGCCCCATCCGCATGATGTCGATGCGCGAGACGCACCGGCGTATGTCGGGGTGGACGCGCTCCAAATCGTCGAGAATCGCTTCCTTCCAGTAATGCCAGTCCGTCTCGAGCAGCAGCTTGCGGTTGCGCGAGGCGGGGCCGTCAGCCAGCGCCCAGTAGAACGTCCAGACCGAGCGCTCCTGGTGCGTGCGCAGCGACTGGTGCGTCGCCACCACGTATCCGAGCGCGGGCGAGTCGTAGATCACGTTGTCCCAGGCGGGCTCGCCGCCGGTGTCGCGGGGCGGGCGTTCGATAACGAGATTCGCCGTTAGCCAGGGCGAGTACTCGAACCGGCCCACCGACGGCGCGCGCTCCATCAGGTAGGGCGCCAGGAAAGTGGGCGCCGCGAAGATGACGCAGTCGGTTAGATATGCGGCCGCTTCGGTGAGCACGAGCACGCGCGTGCCTTCGGGCACGATGCGGTAAACCATCTCGCCGGTGCGGATGTAGCGGCGGAAGCGATGTTCGAGACGGCGCACGATCCAGCCGTTGCCCTCGGGCCAGGTGAGCGGTCCCCTTTCCTCCGGCTGGCGCGCGGCGAAGTAGTGTATGCCCGCCCAGGCGGAGGTCTCCGAGGAGGCGGCGCCGTAATCGTCGCGGCAGGCGTAGTTCACATACCAGGCGAGGTACGGGGAATCGAAGCGCTCGCGGCGCATCCAGTCCGCCATGGACATGCGGTCCAGCAGCGGCGAGGGCGCGCGGCCGGCCCGCTCGATAGGGATCGTGAAATCGCCCGAGGCGCGGAACTCCTGCATGCGCTCTTCGAAACGGCGGAACTGCTCGCGATGCCGCGCGGTGACGCCGATTGCCGGTTCGAGGCCTTCCTGCCAGCGCGCGTGCAGGTATAGGCGCTCCTGCGGAGAGAAGCACAGGAAGCGCTCCTCCCACTTGCCGCCGGAGAGCACGCCGAGGTCCTGGAGCAGCTCGCGGATCAGCAGCGACTTCGGGCCGGGGACGGGCACATAGTGCGCGCCCCAGGGATACGCGGTAATCTCGTTTTCTCCCCAGCGCGAGACGCCGCCGGGCTGCGATTCCATTTCGAGCAGGACGAAGTCGCGGAAGCCGCGCTTATCCAGATGCCACGCGGCCGAAAGCCCGGCCATTCCGGCGCCCACAATGACGAGCGGCACGCGAATGCGGCGCTGCGGCGCTTGGAACGGCCCTCGCGTGCGCAGGCGGTGGCCTGGGCGGTCGGATTCGTTGACGAAGGAGCCGGCGATGGGGCGTTCGGACTTCGGCCAGAGGCCAGCGAGCGCGGCGCTGAGGAACCGGCGGCGAGGCGGCTTCAGTGTGTGATCTCGCTCCATTCCTGATCGTAGTAGCGGACCAGCACCTGGTCGTTCAGCCGGTTCGGTTCCGCCGCCACTGGCGCCATGTCGCTTGGGAAATGGAAAAGCTGCGGCAACACCGCCGGGGTGAGGAAGCGCAGCCCGCCGGGCAGGCGCGCGGGCGGACGATAGGGCCCCAGCCCGGCCAGGGCGAAGCCCCACTCGCCGAACGAGGGCACGTAAGCGTGATACGGGTACACCTGGAGTCCCGCCTGCTTCAGCGTCTCGATGATGCACCAGTACGAGCGGCGCGCGAACAGCGGCGACGTGCTCTGGATCGCCGCGAAGCCCCGGGGCGTGAGGTGCCGGGCCAACAGACGGTAGAAGGTGGTCGTATACAGCTTGCCGAGCGAAAAGTTGGTGGGATCGGGAAAATCGACCACCACGAAGTCGAACAGGCCGGCTTCGTTTTCCAGCCAGGGGAAGGCGTCGGCGTTGATGATCTGTACGCGCGGGGCCTTGAGCGAGCCTCCGTTCAGCCGCGTGAGCAGCGGGTGCGTGGAGAACAGGCGCGTCATCTCCGGGTCGAGATCGATAAGCGTAATGCTGCGGACGCCCGGGTACTTGAGGACTTCACGCACTGCAAGGCCGTCCCCGCCGCCGAGCACCAGAACGCGCTGCGCATCGGGCACCGCGGCCAGCCCCGGGTGCACCAGCGCTTCGTGATACCGGTATTCGTCGCGCGATGAGAACTGCAGGTGCGAGTTGAGGAACAGGCGAAGATCGTCCTTCCACTTGGTGAGAACGATGCGCTGGTACTTGCTGTCCCGCGCGAAGATCACCTCGTCGGCATAGATATTGCTTTCCGCGGCGACGGTGATGCGGTTGGCGAAGGCCATACCGCAGCCTAGCGCGGCGATGACGGCGAAGCTCGCCAAGCGGAGGCCCGCGGCCCTGGCGAGCTGGTTCGCGAACAGGTAGGTGGACCACAACGCCACCACCGCGTTCACGATCCCGAACAGCATGGCCGCCCGGATCAGCCCGAGTCTGGGAACCAGCACCAGGGGGAACAGCAGCGAAGCTCCGAGCGCGCCCAGGTAATCGAACGTCAGGACGTGCGCGACGAGGTCGCGGAAGACGAAGCGGTCCTTTAAAATCCGCATCAGCAGCGGGATCTCCAGGCCCACCAGGATTCCGATCACAATGACGAGCGTGTACAGTTGGAACCGGAACGCGGCGCCGTAAGCAAAGCCGAGGAACAGCAGCGCGGAGGAGAACCCGCCGATCATCCCGACCATCAGTTCGATCGCGACGAAGCGGGCCACCAGTCCCTGCGTGATGAAACGCGAAAGCCCGCTGCCGATTCCCATAGCGAACAAATAGCTGCCGATGACGGTGGAAAACTGCAAAACGCTATCGCCGAGCAGATAGCTGGCCAGGGTGCCGGCGATCAGCTCGTAAATGAGCCCGCAGGCCGCGATCAGGAAAACGGAGAGAAACAGTACGGCGGACAAGCAGTCTAGTTTATCGCGCGGGAATAAATCATATGATATTATGTTTTCCGTGACTTCCGGCTTCGATGCCTTGCCCCGCCGCGAACGCCTTCACACGCGCGTTACCGAGGCCCTGGCCCGCCGCGTCATCCAAGCCGAACAGAACGCCGAACCGCTGGTGTTTCCCAAGGAAGAGGTCCTCTGTCAACAGCTTGGGGTCAGCCGCACCGTCTTACGGGAATCCATGAAGGTGCTGGCCGACAAGGGGATGATCGAGATGAAGCCCCGCGCGGGAACGCGGGCCAAGCCGCGCTCCGAATGGCGGCTGCTCGACCCCGACATTCTGGCGTGGCAGGCGGAGATCTACGCCGACGCGGCGTTGCTCCGCGACCTGTGCGAAGTGAGGCTGGCAATCGAGCCGACCGCGGCCGGTTTCGCGGCCGTGCGGGCGACGCCCGCGGAGATCGCCCAGATCGAGAACTCGCTGCGGGAGCGGGAGGCCAGGTCGGACTCGGCGAACGGCGAGGAACTGATCGATCTCGACCTGAAATTTCACACCGCGGTGGTTGCGGCCAGTCACAATCCCTTGTTGCAGGAGCTGAGCGGCATTATCCGCCAGCCTTTCCGGATCGCACTTTCCATCACCTCGCGATTCCCTTCGACGGTGCAACTGGGGCTGGAGGCGCACCACGCGCTGCTGGCGGCCTTGCGGAGGCGCGATCCCATGGCGGCGCGGCGGGCGGCGGAGGAAATTGTCGGGCTGGCGATGCTGGCGGTGGAGAAGGCGATCCGCACCCGGAGCCGCAAGAAACTTACATTGGAGCAACTCAGATGAGCGAACAAAGCCGTCTTTATCAAGCGATTCTGGAGGGCAACGCGAAGGACGCGCTTGCCATAACGCAGCAGGAGTTGGCCGCGGGCGCCAACCCCCTGGAACTGGTCAACGGGCAGATGATCCCGGCGATGGACGAAGTTGGGAGGCGGTTCGAAAACGAGGACTATTTCGTTCCCGAACTGCTGCTTTCAGCGCGCGCGATGAAGCCGGCGCTGGAGCTGATTCGCCCGCTGCTCGCATCGAGCGGCGCTCAACCGGCGGGGCGCGTGGTTATTGGAACGGTCAAGGGCGACCTGCACGATATCGGCAAGAACTTGGTCGCGTCGATGCTCGAGGGCGGCGGGTTTGAGGTTCACGACCTGGGCGCCGACGTGCCCGCCGAAAAGTTCATCGAGGCCGTGCGCACGACCGGCGCGGATATCGTAGCGCTCTCCGCCTTGCTTACCGTTACGATGCCCGCCATGCGCACCACAATTGAAGCGCTGTGCCGGTCGGGCCTGCGGGACCGGATCAAAGTCATGGTGGGCGGAGCCCCCGTCACCGACCAATACGCGCGCGAAATCGGCGCGGACGGCTACAGTGAGAACGCCAGCGCCGCCGTTGCGCTCGCGCGCCGCCTGATAGCCGCACGAACCGCTGCCTGACGGGAGTGATTCATGTCCACCTACACTTGTGAGCTGGCCGTATCGAACCCGGACGAGCTTGTTTTCGGGAGCGCGCCGAAACCCGTCCGCTGCGGCTTCGGGATGGAGATCGGAGCGGGCACGGTCTTTCCGGAAGTCAACTTCACTCTCCCGGCCATGGAAATCTCCGATGCCACTTGGGGGCAAGTCGTCGGCCATTACGAGGAGATGGCGCGGAACATCCTGAAGCGGGCGGTGTCGCTCCAGGCGCCCGGGATCGTGCTGGAATTCGAGCTGCTGCCGCCGATGACGGAGCGCCCGGAGTGGGGCGCGGAAATCACGGCCCTGCTGCACCGCCACCTGGCCGCGGCCCACGCGAAGTCCGGCCTGAGGTCGGCCCTCCGGGTGACTCCCACCGATATTCGCGACCAGGGCAAGCCGCCTCTGCTGCGCACGGGCGAGGCCTGGGAGAAGCTGAAGCGCTCGTTCGAACTGTGCATCGCGGCCGGCGCCGACATCGTTTCGATCGAGTCCGTGGGCGGCAAGGAGGTCCACGACCTGGGGCTCATGTACGGCGATCTGCGCGCGATCGTGTTCGCACTGGGCTGCCTGGCTCCGAGAGACATGGCATGGCTCTGGGACCGCATCTCCGGCATGTGCGCGGAAGCCGGCGGGAAGACCGTTCCCGGCGGCGACACGGCGTGCGGTTTCGCGAACACGGCAATGCAGCTCGCCCATCAGAAGATGCTGCCGGAGGTCCTGGCGGCCGTGGTCAGGGCGATGAGCGCCGCGCGCAGCCTGGTTGCGTTCGAACACGGCGCCGTCGGGCCCTCGAAGGATTGCGCGTACGAAGGCCCGATTCTGAAGGCCATTACCGGGCGCCCGATCTCGATGGAGGGCAAGTCCGCCGCGTGCGCGCATTTCAGCCCGTTGGGCAACATCGCCGCCGCGATGTGCGATTTGTGGAGCAACGAGTCGGTGCAGAACGTCCGGCTGCTTTCCGGAAACGCGCCCGAGGCGTACGCGGAGCTTCTTTCCTACGACTGCCGCCTGATGAACGTGGCGGCGCGCAACGGCCAGAGCAAGCTGCTGCGCGACTGGTTCACTGAGTCCGATGAATGGCTCAGCCCGCAGGCGGCCATCCTCTCCGCGCCAGCGGCATGCGAGATCGCAGAGGCAATCGTGAGTGCCGGGGACGGCTACCAGCGGTGCCTGGCGGCAGGGCATGCGGCGGCGGAAATTCTCCGCCGGGCGGTCAACGAGGGACGGCTCCGCCTCCCGGCCAAGGAACTGCAATGGCTGGAGCGGATCGAAGCCGGGCTTCGGGAGATGCCATCCGACGAAAGCAAGCTATGGGAGGAGATGCTGGAAGAGCACGCCGGCGTGTTCGATCCTTCCAGCTACGGCTGGCCTCATTTCGACTTGGGCCATTGAAAACCGGCTGACCACGTCCGGAACTCGTGGAGTTTGGCCTCGTTCTCCTGTAGCCACTCGGCGGCATCGGGCATCCGTGCAGCCTGCCACGCATGGGCTACGAATGCCTCCACGTGCTCCGCTTTCTGCATGGCGGCGAAGTACGGAGCATAGTACTTAGCTGCGAAGCCCTTGCGTTTGGCAGCATCGTCGAGGGTGGATGTAACGGCGCCGTAGATCGCGACCAGCCTCTTGTAGGGAGACAGCTTCTCCCCCTCCTCAAGCGTGGAAGCCGCGACGCTCAGAGACATCGCGACTTCAGTAGAATCGAAGTCGCCCTCATCCTTCAGGGAGTCGGGCGTCAGTTGCAGCGTGATGTTGATGTGCCCCGGCTTGTCGCCGCTGCTCACCCCGCCTGCGATGAGTCCTTGCAGAGTCTGGAGAACCTGCACGCTCCGGCGCGTATCCGGCTCGAGCGCGAGAAAGCGGGAATAAGCGAGGATTGCCGGGATGCGGTAGCCCAGCTCCTGGTACACGCTCCCGAGCAGCAGGTGGCTGCTGCGATGATTCGGGTCGAGGCGCAGTCCGTTCTGAAGCGCCTTCTTCGCGTCTCGATGCTTGCCGGCGCGGATGAGCGTCAGCCCGAGGTTGTAATGCAGGAGAGCAAAATCCGGGGCGCGTTTAATCGCGGCTTTGTAAACCGATATGGCGTCCTCTCGCTTGCCGCTCTCGTCCAGACAGCTCCCGATCGTCACGTAAAACGACGGCAGCAGGTTTGACTTGAACTCCGCGCCCTTGCGCGCGAGAACCAAGGCGTTCTCGGAATCTTTCAGGGCAAAGTACGTCAGGGACGCCTCGTGCAGCGCGTGGACCTGGTTGGGCGACTCAGTCAGCACCTGCTTGTATTTCGCCAGCGCTCCTTCGTGATCGCCCCCTTCATGGAGCGCGATGCCCTCCCGGATCAGTTGCTGCTGATAAGGCGTGGGAGCCGGCGGCACGCGCTGCGGCTTGGGAAGTATTTCGGCGCAGAGCGCCGCCGCGGGAAGCGAGGCGAGCACCAGCAGAGCACGTGCGAACGGTTTTAGCATGGCGTCCTGGAGGCGTCCTAATGAATCGCCGCGGCGATGATGATACACACGCCGAGCGAGACGGTACCGATCAGCAGGGCGAGCGCCATGTTGTGGTCCTCGACGATCTCCTTCCAGAGCGCGTAGGGCGTCAGCTTGTCTATCAGGGCGAATGAACCGACAAAAATCACGATGCCGAGCACGGCGTACACCAGGGCGTTGAGAATATAGCCGGGTTGAAATTCGGACATGTTCACTTTCCTCCAACGTGGCGCGGGAAATACACATAATGCGAGCGGTATGCGCCGGGATTGTCGCGCACCGATTTAGGCACGTTCTTCACCTCGTTTACGCTCAAAAAACTCCAGCCGCGATACTGCGCGATTGCGACCGCGGAGAGCAGCAGCAGGCCGTACAGCAGGTAAAGAGGATGCTTCATCAATCGTCTCCGTCTGAGCCGGCGTAATCGCTCTCCCGCCAGCGCTTCTGCTCGAAGGAAATCGCGCGGAAGGTCACAAACGCCGGCGGGATCAGCAGCAGCACCGCGGCGATGCCGAAGAAACTCATGGCCGGCACGTCGCGCCGCACGGTAAGCGTGTAATCCACTCCTGTGGCGTTCGGGTCCATTTCCGGCTCCACGCGGAGATAGTAGCGTCCGGCGGGCACGGTGGGGATCACAACCGAGTCCCTGCGGCTGCCCTCGGTCCAGCTTCCGTCGCTGTCGCGGCCGAAATAGTAGCTGACTTCGCGGCCGAAGTCGTAAGCCTCGCCGTTATCGGCGTTGATCAGCGCGAGATGGAAGTAGGCCCAGTTGTTCGAGAGATTGGTGTCGATCGTCACTTCGACGCCGGACGGCCTTCCCTTCAACTCGAACGTTTCCGTTAAGAACGACGGCTCGCCGATGCCTCGCGGCGAAAAGGTGTATCTCCGCTCGAAGACCCGCTCCTGCGCGCAAAAGATAGAGGCGATCAGGGCAAGAACAAGCAGCGCCGCGAACAGCAGCAGGCAATTGAGCCACATCCCCTGTACGCTTCCTTTGAACGGCGAAGGCTGGTTGGCGAACACGCCCACCGGCTGGGGCGGCCGCTTGTCCAGCTTGAATATTTCCCACACTCGCGTGCCGGGTATGTACTCGCCCAACGACCACGTGGTCTCCTCTTCCGTCCTCTCGCAGGAGAGGATGCGGGGCGGCGCGACGAAATCCATGACGGTCGCTTTGTCGCCGACGCGCACCTGCCAGGGAAACTCGCCCAGCACGAAAGTGGTTTCCGCGGTGGCTGTTTGAAAATGCTTGTACCTGACGCCAAGGTGTTTCGCGACGGGCTGCTTGCCCCAGGTCGACACTTCCGGCAGCGAGCGCAGGACCGCCACGTCGTTCCAGTGCCCCTGGTATTCAGTGAGGTAACGGAAACCCTTGTAGGGGTTGAACAGCAGGTACTCCGCCCAACTGTATGGAATGCCCTCCACCATGATGGTGCGGACCTGAAAGCCAACCACCTCGTAGATATCGTTGTGGAACTTGCCGCGGCTGCCGAGCGGAATCAGCGGCTGGATACGCTCGCGCTCGCTGAACCGCTGGAGCACCTGGAGGTTGGGATCCTTCGCATCGAGAATCGAAAGGCAGCGCTCGCAGACGATACTGATCGTATGCTGCATGGCGTGCAGCACGAGCGCCGCGCCGCAATTCGGGCAGTTCAGCGCCTTGACTTTTGCGGGTTGCGAAGTCGCGCTCATCCTTACCAGCCCTCGAACGGGCGCAGATTCTTAAGGTGGAGGCTGTCGAACTCCACCGCCTCGCCGAGGAACAGCAGCGGTTCGGAGCCGCTGTAATCGATGGTGGCGAAGGGCGCGTCGCGGGTTTCAAGATCGGCGAACAACGCTTCGTCCTTGTCCCAGTACTCGAATGGCAGTTCGCCCTCGACGCCGCGATACCGCGCCCGCGTCAGGCAAGTGACCTCGTAGAGCGTTCCGTTCCAGCGGTATTGCTGGCCGCGGGCGATGGTACCGGCCGGCGGCAGGTTAGGCATGGGCGTCAGGAACGTGACGCCGTATCGCGCCTGCGCGTCGGAAAGCCAGCCGCTGGCGCCGTCGCTGAACACCAGGTGCCACTCGTTCCAGCCGCCGTTTTCGTACTCGTAAAGAATGCGCCCTACGACCACGAATGGTTTGCCGCGCCAGACGCCCTCGGTCGCTATTTGGATGGGAGAGCGGTCCTCCAACAGGTCGGCCACCACGCCGACCCGGGCAAGGTCCAGGTCGCGGCGCACGAGGATCGAGCGGCAGAATTCGCACGTGGTCTGGACCGCGCTAGACCAGCGGAACCGGACCGGCGCGCCGCAGTTCGGGCAATTCGCGATTTTGCTCATCCGCTTGGTAGGGCCGCTCGAGCCGGCGGACCCGCACGCTGCAAGCCCCGAACACGCGCTCGAGATTCGCCCGGAAATCCCACTCGGGGCGCGGCTTGCAGCAGAACAGATTCAGGCACAAAGAACCGTATTCCGGAAAAGTATGACAGGCCAGGTGGGATTCGGCAAGCAGGTACAGGCCCGTGATGCCGCCGGCCGAGGGGAACTGGTGCCACAACGGCTCCCGCACCGGATGAAGCCCGAGTTCTTCGATCATGCTGTCGAACAGCGCGCGGAGCTTCCCCATATCCGCCAGCGCCGCCGGGTCGCAGCCGTGCGCCTCGATGATCCACTCCCGCCCGCTCATGGCGTTACGGGTTGTGCCGTTCCGCATTCCGGGCAGAACTTCGCCACGCGCGGGATCTGCTTGCCGCAGTTCATGCAGAACTTGTGTTCCGCCGCTGCTGCGGGGGCTGCCGCCGGCGGGACTGGGGCCGCTGCCGGAGGAGGGGGCCCCAGCTGCATCGCGTTCATCATCTGTTGCGCCATGGTGAGGCCCGCGCCGAGGCCGACGCCGATGCCGGCCGCGCCGCCGCCCTCATTGGCCGCCGCGACGGGCAGCGACTGCGCCGCCTGGAACCGCGTGTACCGCCCCATGTCGCCCACCATCGTCATGCCGATGCGCTGGTCGAGCAGCTTCTGTAATTCGTCGGGCAGCGAGAGGCTCTCCACTACGAAGGAATCGAGCAGCAGGCCGAGGTCGGCGAACACCGGCGCCAGATGCGCGGCGATTTTCTGCCCGAGTTCAACCTGGTTGGCCGCCATGTCCAGGAACGGCACGTTGCTCTCGCCGAAGGTGTCCGCCATCCGGCCGACGATCGTGTTCCGGAGCTGGCCTTCGAGGTCCGCCGTGCGGTAGATCTCCCGTGTGCCGCTCACCTTGGGGTAGAAAATCCTGGGATCGCTCAGGCGGTAGGAGTAAATGCCGTAGGCGCGCAGCCGGACCGCGCCAAACTCGCGGTCGCGGATGGTGACCGGAGTGGCGGTGCCCCACCGCTGGTTGACTTGCAGCCTCGTCGAGAAGAAGTACACATCGGACTTGAACGGCGACTCGAACGCCTTATCCCAGTTCATCAGGTTGGTGAGCAGCGGCAGGTTTTCCGTGTTCAGCGTGTAGAGTCCGGGACCGAACAGGTCGGCCATTTTACCTTCGTTAACGAACATCGCCACCTGGGAGTCGCGGACGGTAAGCTGAGCGCCGTTCTGGATTTCCATGTCCCGCATCGGATACCGGTAGGCCAGCACGCCATCTTCCGATTCGGTCCACTGGATTACGTCGATGAACTGCTTGGAGAGGAAATCGCGGATTCCCATTCGATTCTCCGGTCGAGCTATTTTACTCCAACATGAGTAAACGCGGTTTTGTGAAAAAGGTTCCATTTTCCGCGGCGCAGGAGGCAGCGCGTATCCCCCGGCGTGGCAGGCCTTCCCAGGAGCGGTGCCGCCGCGGTGTATCATTTTAGATTCACGTGGCTTAGATTCACGTGGCCCGCAAGTGGGCGAGCAGGGGTTCGTAAATCGATGTACTCGCACAGTGGGCAGAGGACGTCTGTTAGGAAATTGCGTTGATGAGTATGAAATTGAAAGCCTGTTTTCTTATGGCGATGGCGGCGGGTGCGCTCTGGGGGCAGCAAACGCCGCAGGAGACCAAGCCGCAGCCGAAGCAGCCGCCGCCGCTGTCTACGGGGGCTGTCTTCAAGGAGCCGGTGTATGTGCGCCGGTTCTCGGCCGGAGTGACCCTCAGCGTCCTGGGCTTGCAGTCCTTTCGCAAGGACAGCGCGCTCGTTCTTACGGAACTGCCGCCTGTGGACGCTCTTCACAGCACCGAGGACATATCGCGGAGGGTCGGCTTTGGGTTTACCGCTCAGGGCGCCGTCTCCGAGCGGGTCGCGGTGAACGCCGGTGCTTTCATTCGTCCCAATATCGGTTATACGCGTTTCAGCGACATCTTCGAGGGCACGGACAACCAGGCCACTGAAGAGGACGAGCGCACGCACATCAGCCGGCGTGAGGAAACAAGGTTCCGCTACTACGATTTTCCGGTAACGCTCCGGTACTACGGCAAGGATCGCCATGATCCGGGTCCGCGGTGGTTCGTCGAGGTCGGCGGCGCTTTACGCCGCGTAGCCCGCGTCAGAACCTCGATCAGCCAGCAGGTCGACGATAAAGACTTGGAGTGCTGCATCACCACCCCCACGACCCCGGCTCGCCGCACGATTCGCGGCCTGGTCGCCGGTTTCGGCGTTCAGGTGATTGACCCTGTGGGGGTGCGGGTCGTGCCGCAGGTGCGTTTTACCCGCTGGGCTGCCGACACCTTTGAGCAGCCCTCCACCCGCACGCAGCGGAACCAGTTGGAGGCGATGATTTCTCTCACGTTCTGACGAGGAAAGCGCCGAGATCGGCGGACCGGCGCCTCAGCCCGGCCCGCTCGTATTCCTCGCGCGTGGCGAGGCTGCCGGGGCCGCTTGCGCGGTCGACGGCCAGAATGCCGTTCAGGTGGTCCATCTCGTGCTGGAGCAGCTCCGAGAACGCGCCCGAGACATTCAGCGTTCGGGGTTCGCCCGCGGGGGTCAGATAGCGCACCGTGACCGAAACGGACCGCTCGATCCGGACCACGAGGCCGGGGAAGGAAAAACAATCATCCCAGACCAGGATTTTCTCCTTGCTCCTGCGCCTGTAGACGGGGTTGATGAGCGAGTATGGCACGCCCTCGAATTCGATGTAGATAATGCGCTGAAGCTCCCCGATCTGCACCGCGCTGATTCCGCGGCCGAAGCCGTGCGTCCGGCGGAACTCCCGCAACGTGGCGCGCAGGTCGCGCAGGATCAGGCGGGCGTCGGAGGGGCGCGCGACGGGCGCGGAGACTTGTTTCAGCATCGGGTCGCCAAGCTGAAGGATGCGGCGCGCTGGCATAGTCAAATGATATCCCGGTACACCCCCTGATTCAGGATATAGTGGTCGTTTCGCCTATGAAACTGATCAGCAAAGCACCTTGCCGGGTCGACCTGGCCGGCGGAACCCTCGATATCTGGCCGCTCTACCTGTATCACTCCAACGCGGTCACCGTGAACTTCGCTATCAACCGCTACGCCACGTGCGTTCTGGAAACCCGGGACGACAGCCGCATCGTCCTGAGTTCCAAAGACCTAGCGGGCGAGGAAGAGTTTGAATCCCTCGATGCGCTCCGGAGCGCGGCGAAATACCGCCTCCCGCTTGCGGCCTACCTTGTGCGATTCTTCGCGCCGAAGACGGGCTTGTCAGTCAGGACGGATTCCGAAGCGCCTGCCGGGGCCGGCATCGCAGGCTCCTCCACGCTGATCATCGCGACGGTGAGTGCGCTGAACCGGCTCACCGGCGCGGGTTACAAATTGGAACAGCTCCGCGAAATTTCGCAAAACATCGAGGCCCAGATTATACGCGTGCCCACGGGATCGCAGGATTACTATCCGGCCATGTACGGCGGCGTCAGCGCCATCGAACTCGGGCCGGCGGGCATCGTGCGCAAGCAGATCCCGGTGGATCTGGAGGATTTCAACGAGCGGATCGTGCTCGCCTACACCGGTGTGCCGCGCAATTCCGGAATCAACAACTGGGAGGTGACCAAGGCCCACATCGACGGCGACCGCAAGGTACACCGCAACTTCGACCGCATCGCCGCCATTGCCCACGCCATGCGCGGCGCGCTCGAAAAGAGCGATTGGGACGAGGTGGGGCGGTTGCTGCGCGAGGAGTGGGCGCACCGCCGCAAGAACGCGCCCGGGATCACGACGCCCCTGATTGACCGTCTCGTCGCAGTAACGCGCCGGGCGGGAGCGATCGGAGCTAAGGTGTGCGGCGCGGGCGGGGGCGGCTGCGTTTTCTTCCTGGCCGAACGCGGCGCGAAGCAGAAGGTTTCCGAGGCCATCGAGCGCGAGGGGGCCAGGCTGCTTCCCGTCGAAGTAGCGCCCTGTGGAGTCAAGGTAAGCGTGCGATGACGCCGCGGCTGCCGGACAAGGCGCTGAGCACGATCCCAAGGGTCGGGGTATTCGTCATTTTGGCCATCGCCGGGCTGTACGTGTTCGGATGGGGCTTATTCCCATTCGGATACGTGGTGGCGAGCGCCCTCAGCGTCTTCGCGGCGGCCGCGGTTGCCAATGCGCTGTCGATGCGGATCTACGAGCATGCCTCTCTGGTGGAAACCGGGCTGAACTGGAGTCCGGCTTCGGCCCGCAACCTGCTCGTGGGGCTGGGAAGCGGGATTGCAGCGGCGGTCCTGATCCTGGCAGTGCCGCTCGTCGCCGGCGCGGCGGAGCTGGAGAAAGCGCCGGGAGGCGAGGCGCAGGCGTCCTCCATTCTGATGCTGCTGGTGATCCTGATTTTCGGCGGCATCGGCGAGGAGATGCTGTTCCACGGCTACGGTTTCCAGGTGCTGCTGGGCGCGGTTGGACCGGCGGCGGCGATTCTGCCGGTCAGCGTGCTGTTCGCGCTGGCGCACACTGGGAATCTCAACGTAAGCACGCTCGGCCTGATCAACACGGGGCTGTGGGGAGTGGTGCTGGGATACGCCTTCTGGCGGAGCGGCGACCTCTGGCTGCCGATCGGCCTGCACGTGGGCTGGAATTGGATGCTGCCGCTGTTCGGCACCAATCTGAGCGGGTTTACAATGAATGTGACGGGTTATGTGATGCGCTGGAAAGTAGGGCCGTTGTGGAGCGGCGGCGCCTACGGGCCGGAAGGGGGCCTGTTGACCAGCGCGGTGGTTATTGTGCTTTTTGCCTGGCTGGCTTTCAAAGCGCCGGTCCGGCGGCAGAGGCCCTTTCTGCTGCGAGAGCGCTGGCAGGCCGAATAGCACAAAGCAGGACCCGCCGGAGGTTCCGATGCGCAGATGCTTTCCCCTCGCGCTGGCAATCGTTTTGGCCACTGGGCTCGCAGCCGAAACGGAAAAACTGACCGATGAGCAGCGAATCGAATTGATCCGCGGGCTCACCGCCGAGTTCGCAACCGTCAAAGCGCAGCTTCCGCGATCGAAGAAGGACCTTCCATTCCACAGCACGGGCGAGTACGACAAGGAAGTCTGGGCCGACGCCTGGAAGGAATTCGGCCCGGCGGCCCGCGTGGGCGACCTCGTGCAGGTGAGCAAGATCGATATCCAGGACAGGAAAATCGTGCTGGAAATCAACGGCGGCTTCAACAGCGGCAAGCCGAAGTGGTGGGAGCGGATCGAAATCGGAATGGGCGGCAGCGGCCGGACCACGACGATCGGCCAGCCTACGACGAATGCGCCCAGCGGGACTTCCATAGCGCTGCTGTTTCCGGGACGCGTGCCGCCTCTTAGGCCGGACGACGTCAAGAAGATGCTCGCGCCGGTTCTGGATTTCGAGAAGCGCAGCGCCTCGGAAACCTTCATGGAAAGCCTGCCGCCCGAGTTTCAGGAGGCGGTCAAAGAGAAGCGCGCGGTGGAGGGGATGAACCGCGAGCAGGTCATCTTTGCAATGGGCAGACCGGTGCGCAAAGTGCGCGAAACCAAGGATGGCATGGAACTGGAGGACTGGATTTACGGCACGCCTCCGGGCCGGATCGTGTTCGTGACGTTCAACGGCGACAAGGTGATCAAGGTCAAGGAAGACTACGCCGGGCTGGGCATGGCGGCTCCGCCGCTCGAATCGCCGCGGTAGTCGCGTTCAGGCGGGCACGCGGATCTTCAGGCCGGCGCCGTGGCCCGGCCTCGATTCGATCTGAAGGTCGCCGCCGAGGCTGCGAACGCGCCTCTTGATGCTCTGCGGGCCGAGGCGCAGCAGGTCCAGTTCATCCAGGGAAAACGTGCCGCTGAAGGCGAACCCTGTTCCGTCGTCGTCCACCGAAATCTCCACGTTCTTGCCCGCATGCTCGAGGGCGACCACGACGCGCGACGCCTTGGAGTGTTTCTGCACGTTGTGCAGCGCTTCGCGGAGGATCTGGAGCACCTCGTGGCCGGTCTCCGGAGGCAGCCGCACCTCGCTCTGCGCGCTGACAAACCGCGCGGAAATTGCTGTGTCCTTCTGGAAGTACTCGACAATGCGGCGGACGGAGGTCACCAGGTCGCTGCCGTCCACTTCGACCGGCTTCATGCTGCGCAGGAACGACCGGATCTCGCTGACCTGCGAACGCGCGATCTGCTGCAATTCTTGAAGGTCTTCCAGGGCCGCGTCGCGGTCGCGCTTGAATAGCGTTTCGAGGATGTCGAGGCGCACCTGCAGGCCGATAAAGGTTTGCAGCGGGCCGTCGTGGAAGTCGCCGGCGATCCGCTGGCGTTCCTGATCACGGATATGGTCGGCCTCGGCGCGCAGCGCGGCCTCGCGGCGCCCGGCGTCGAGCAGCCGGTCCTGCAGGCGCCGCTTCATATCGCCGGCCAGACACGCGAGCAATCCGGCGGCGATGACGACGTGCCGCAGAGCGGTTGCTTCGGGCCTGCGGACGAAGGCGTAGAATCCGATGCAGGCGCCGACAACGATGCAAACGTCGCTCCAGTCGTGGTGCATCAGGGCCACGGTCATGAGGTAGAGGAACAGCATGGTTCCAATCCACCCGCTCTTGTCCGCGCCATAGACCGAAAAAGTAATGAAGAAGGCGGTATCTACGAAGAGGCTGGGGAGGGAAACTTGGATCTCATCGATCTTCTTCCACAGCAGCGCGACCAGGCTGTAGACAACGTAGGCGCCCGTGACCATCGTCAGCGGGTGCTCGAAAGAAGAGAAGAAGATCTGCGCGTAGAGGCAGGCGAATCCAAGCACCGCGCGGACGACGCTGCGCAACCACCGTGACTCTCGCGCGAGCGATCCTGCCGCGGCCATCTCCGATCCGGTTACCTGCGATACAGGTAGAGCGTATGGCTGCGGCCCTCGCCGTCATCCTCCACCTGCTCGACTTTTTCGGGTGTCCAACCGGAAAACTCAAAGTCGTGAGCGACGATGCGCGTGCCCTTCTTGAGCTGCTTTTCGAGCAGCGGGCGCAGCTTGTCGTTGGACGAGGGCAGCAGGTAGACGGTCAGCAGGTTAGCCGAGCTGTAATCCTGCTTCATGATGTCGCCACGAATGATGCGGGCCCGTTTTTCCAGCCCCAGGGCCTTGATCCGGTCGGTGCTCTGCTTCCAGAGGTCCTTGTCGAACTCGACGCCGGTGGCATCGGCCTGGAATTTGCTCGCGGCCATGATGACGATGCGGCCATCGCCGCTGCCGAGATCGAACATCTTTTCGCCCGGCTTCAGGCCGCCGAGCTGCAACATCTTCTCGACGATGGTTTCCGGGGTCGGGTAATACGGCGCCAGTTTTTCGGTTTGGTTGTCCTGGGCGAAGCACAACACGCCGAGCAAGACAGGCAAAACGAATTTTCTTTTCAGCATGCGAACCTCAGGCTAGCAGTGTACCAGAACGGCCGGCTTCCGGGGCCCAGGGACATTGCCGCGGCGGCTCGGAGGGTTCCTGCGCGGCGTCTTCGCCTACCGGCCCTCCAGCACCTCCCTGATTTTCCGCCCCAGCGCTTCCGGAGTGAACGGCTTCTGAATGAAGGCGGCGGTTCCCAAGGAGATGCTCCTGTCGGTGTACCCGGACATGAACAGTACTTTCAAGCGGGGGTGGCGAGTCAGCAGTATTTCGGACAGTTCCTGGCCGCTCATTTCGGGCAGGACCACGTCCGTCAGCAGCAGATGAATCGGGCCGGTATACCGGCTCTGGAACATCATCGCCTCGCTCGGGTTCCCGGCCTCGAAGACGGTATAGCCGCGTGCGGTCAGTACGGTTCGGACCAGCAACCGTACCTTTTCGTCGTCCTCGACGACCAGAATCGTTTCGGTGCCGCGAGCGTCCGGCGCTTCGATCTCCGGCGCCTCGAGAACGGCCTCTTCAACGCGCGGCAGGTAAATTTTAAAAACAGTGCCTTGCCCGGGTTCGCTGTAGACCCAGAGACTTCCGCCGCTCTGCTTCACGATGCCGAAAACCGTCGAGAGCCCGAGCCCCGTTCCTCTGCCGTACTCCTTGGTGGTAAAGAACGGCTCGAAGATCCGTTCCATCGTTTCCTGATCCATCCCGATTCCGGTATCGGTGATCGCCAGCATGACGTGCGGGCCGGCGCGCGCTTCCACGTGCTCGCGGGCGTATTCTTCGGTGAGTTCCACGTTCGCGGTTTCGATGGTCAGCCTGCCGCCGCGGGGCATCGCATCGCGGGCATTGACGGCCAGGTTCATGATGACCTGTTCAATCTGCGTAGGGTCGGCCTTGATCTGCCCCAGGTCACGATCGAGAATGGTCGTAAGTTCGATATCATCTCCCATCAGGCGCCTGAGCATCTTTTCTATCTCCATCACCACGGTGTTCAAGTTGATGACTTTCGGCTGGAGCATTTGCTTGCGGCTGAAGGCGAGTAACTGCTGAGTAAGTGAGGCGGCCCGTTCGGCGGCGGCTCTGATCTGTTCAACCTGGGAGTAAGTCGCTGCAGACCGGTCCGTGCCGGCAAGCACCAGGTCGGAAAAGCCCAGAATGACCGTGAGCAGGTTGTTGAAATCGTGTGCGACTCCGCCTGCAAGCCGCCCGATCGCTTCCATCTTTTGGGACTGCATCAACTGCTCCTGCAAGAACCGCCGCTGCGCCATCTCCTCCGACAAATCGCGATTCGCGCTGCTCAACCGTTCATTCGCCCTGGTGAGCTCTTGCGTGCGTGAGGCAACACGCCGCTCGAGTTCCTCGTTGATCAGGCGCACTCTTTCTTCCGCCGCCCTTCGCACCTCGATTTCGTTCGCCAGGGTTTCGTTTATCAACTGCAACTGAGAAGGACTTGGCGTGACAAGCAGTGCGGGAACCAGTTGCCACAGCGCCACCGCCGTGGCCACGGAAGCCACCGCCGTGATCGCCTTGATGACCCCGTCGAGCCTGTAAGTGGCGTGCCAAACCGTCCAAACCCCCATCACGTGTGTTGTTCCGCAGGCGAAAATAAATGCTCCGAAGGCGAGGAATATCCAACTGAAGCTAAGGTCTGTCCGTTTTCGCGCGAACGAGACCAGGATGATGGGAATTGAATAGTAAGCCAGCGCGATCACCGCGTCGGACACCACGTTGAGCCACAACACACCGGGCTCCCAGAAATAGCAGTGCCCGTGAGGCATGAACTCGCTTCCGAACAGGTTGCGGAAAAAATCCAGCATTCGTGCCCCTCCAAGCTAGACCGATTATATCTCCGGGACATTCAGAACCGGGCGTGCCGCCGCAAAGGTGAGAGGTTTTTGAGAGAAGCGCGCAGAGGTCAAGCGCCCTGTTACCGACGGATATAGATCTGGACCACGTACACCGTGCCGTCCGGCGCGCGGGTGGCGCCGGTGCCCGCGCGCGTGAGGTCACGGTCGAGCGCGTTCTGGCGGTGGCCGGGGCTCTTCATCCAACCCTCAACCGCCGCCCGTGCGGGGTCCTGCGGACCCCTGGCGGCGAAGAGGTTTTCGGCCGCTCTTCTCCAGGAAATCTTTGCCTGCGCCAGCCGGTCGCGAAGATCGCCGTGGATGGGATCGGAGTGCGAGAAGAATCTGTATCTCACCATGTTCACAGCGTGCTCGCGGGCAGCGGCGGCGAGCCGGTCGTCCCACGCCAGCGCTTTCAATCCGAGTTCGACGCGTTCCTGGTTGAGGATTTCCCAGACGCGCCGCTCGATGACGGCAAGCGGCTGTTCCGGGGTCTCCGGCTGCCCGGCCCAGACCGCCAGGCACACGGCAAGTAGAAGCATAACCCGGGCGGCACGGCGCATACTCAAATTATCGCCCGCTGCATTCACCTTTGGTTTCCGGTTACTGTAGTCTGATAACTGGGCCATGACAAAAGTTCTGATGGTGGCATCCGAAGCGATTCCGTTCGCGAAGACGGGGGGACTCGCCGATGTTGTGGGCTCGCTCTCTCCGACGCTCCTGGCGCACGGCGAGCAGGTAGCCGTGCTGATGCCTCGCTACCGCGGAATCAGCATCCACGGCCTTCCGCGCGTTTACGAGGACCTGCGCGTGTGGTTCGGGCCGGACTGCTACGTGTCGCACCTGTACCGCGCCGAGCACCGCGGCGTTCCCTACTTCCTGCTGGACAACCCGGCGCTGTTCGACCGCGACGGCCTTTACCAGGACTCCAACGGCGTCGACTACCCCGACAACTACCTCCGCTTCGCCGTGCTCTCCAGCGCCGCGCTCACCGTTGCCCGGCACCTGTTCCGCCCGCAGGTGATGCACTGCCACGACTGGCAGGCCGCGCTCGTTCCCGTCTATATGCGCACGAGGTTCGGCCTTGACCCGACCTACATGGGCATCAAAACGCTGCTCACGATTCACAACCTCGGCTACCAGGGCCTGTTCCCGCCGTCGATTTTGCCGGAGATCGGTCTCGACCCGGCGCTGTTCCGCCCGGAAGCGCTGGAATTCTACGGGCAGGTGAACCTGCTGAAGGGCGGTTTGATTTACAGCGACGCCATCAACACCGTCAGCCGGAAATACGCCGAGGAGATCCAGACGCCGGAGCTCGGCTTCGGACTCGACGGCGTGCTGAGGGAGCGCAGCGATGCGCTGAGCGGCATCCTCAACGGCGTCGATTACTCTCAATGGGATCCGCGCATCGATCCGTACATCGCCGCCCGTTATTCGCCCGAGGACCTCGATGGGAAGCGGGTCTGCAAGGCGGACCTGCTCAACGAACTCGGTCTTTCCACCGGCTTGGAAACGCCGCTGATCGGCATCATCTCCCGTTTTGCCGGCCAGAAAGGATTCGATTTGATCGAGGAGATCGCGCCGCGGCTGCTCGAGCACGACGTCGCAGTGGCGGCTCTGGGCAGCGGCGATCCCAGGTACGAACGGATGTTTACGGACCTCGCGGCGGCGTACCCCGGGAGGGTCGGCGTGCGCATCGCCTTCGACGAAGCCCTGGCACACAAAATCGAGGCAGGCGCCGATATATTTCTCATGCCCAGCCGGTACGAGCCCTGCGGTCTGAACCAGATCTACAGCCTGCGCTACGGAACCGTGCCGGTGGTCCGCGCGACCGGCGGCCTGGATGATACGATTGATACAGATACGGGCTTTAAATTCAACGGCTACTCGGGGGAGGCCCTGCTGGAGGCCATCCGCGCCGCGCTGGCCGCTTACCAGAATCGGGAACAATGGAAGCGCATGATGCTGGCTGGAATGCGCAAGGATTATTCCTGGAGCGCCTCCGCGATTGAGTATGCGGCGGTGTACAGGCGGCTGGTGGAATGAATCCCCTCGGCCGTTTTCTGCATCATGTATTTTTGACAGGGGAGGGCTCAAGGTTGTGGCCAAACCCCTGATGTTGTGAGGAATGAACAAGCATGGCGGGTGCAAACGTACTGACATTTAATGATTCGACTTTCGACAACGACGTTCTCAAATCGGACGTGCCCGTACTGGTCGATTTCTGGGCCGAGTGGTGCGGTCCGTGCAAGATGATGGCGCCGACGGTTGATCAGATTGCAGCCGAATACGCCGGAAAGCTGAAGGTGGGCAAAGTCGATGTGGACGAAAACGGCGGCACGGCAATGCGCTTCAACATACGCGGCATCCCCACGCTGCTGCTTTTCAAAGACGGCCGTGTAGTGGATTCGCGCGTCGGCGCGGTGGGCAGGTCCGAAGTCCTCAAGATGCTTGCGCCCCACATTCAGTAGGTATCCGCAGCGTTTCCGCTCTTTGATGTGCATCGAGGCCGGACCCCAGCCGGCGAAGACTTGCGTGGAGGATTATGCAAGCCCTTCTGGGCTTGGAAGTCCAGGATATTGAACGGATCCTCGGGCCGGACGAACCGCGCTTCCGGGCGCGCCAGATCTACCGGGCGCTGTACCGGGAGCGCCAGCCCGACCTGATGCGGATTTCGACGCTGCCGCTCGAGTTGCGGCGCGAGTTGGCCTCCGCGTACGCCGTGGGTATACCCTCCGTGGAGCGGAGGTTCGAGTCGCAGGACGGAACGCGGCGCTACCTGCTGGCGCTGGAGGACGGCAAGACGGTCGAAGCCGTTTGGATGCCCGAGGAGGAGCGGCAGACCGTCTGCATCTCCACCCAGGTTGGTTGCGCCGTGGGTTGCCGGTTCTGCATGACGGCCCTGCTGGGATTCGAACGCAACCTGAGCGCCGGAGAGATCGTGGGCCAGGTGCTGGCGGCGGCAGCCGACAACGGACTGCCCAGCGGGGGCGAACGCCTCAACGTGGTCATGATGGGCCAGGGCGAGCCGCTGCTCAACCTGGCCAACGTCGTCAAGGCGACGCGCATTCTGGCGGATGCGGCCGGCTGCGGCATCTCGCCGCGGCGCATCACGCTTTCCACTTCCGGCATCGTTCCCAAGATCCAGGAACTCGGGCAGCAGGAGGTCCGGCCGAAACTCGCCATCTCGCTCAACGCATCCACGGAAGAGATGCGGCGCGAGTTGATGCCCATCACGAGGAAATACCATCTGAAGGACTTGATGGAAGCCTGCCGTGCCTACCCGCTGCGGCCCTGGGAGCGCCTGACGTTCGAGTACGTGCTGCTCAAGGGCGTCAATGACAGCGATGCGGACGCGCGGCGCGTGGTGAAGTTGCTGGCGAACCTGAAGTGCAAGGTGAACCTGATCGCGCTGAACCCGGGGCCGGAAATCCCGTTCGACACGCCCGAGGAGGAGAGGGTGCTGGCGTTTCAGGAAATTGTGAGCCGGGCGGTGCCCTGCTTTATCCGCAAGCCGCGCGGGCGGGATGTGTACGCGGCTTGCGGGCAGTTGAAAAAAGTCAGCCTGTAGCTACCTGGGCATGGGGCGCGGGGTTGCGTCGCCCGGGACCATTCCCATCAACCACTTGACGTGCTCGACGCACATCTTCTGGATGTCGGGACGGTCCCACACGGCTTCCAGGTGGCCAAGCCCGTTGTACATCACGCGGCCCTTCCCGTAGTTGCGCACCCAGATGACCGCGAAATCCTTATCGGTGCGGTGGACGCGCGGGTTTTTCAGATCGACCTTATCCGCGTCCAGCCTGAGCAGTACGCGGACCTTGTCGCGCGAGTAATCTTTCACCTGGTAGATTTCATCCTTCATCGTGAAGGCCCGCGGCAGGAAACTCATGCCGGGAAAGCCGGGGTCCTCGACCAGGAGCGGAGCGTCGAAGGTGTTCCAGGGGTGCTGATCGAAATAGCCGCCCACCATTTCGCCGTACTCCGCCCACTTATAAAACGTGTCATTGCCGCTGTGGATGGCAAGGAAGCCCTTGCCGTCGTCCCTCACGAAGGAGAGCAAGTCGGCCTTTTGGGACTCATCCATATCGAGTTCACCGGTGGTGTAGAAGGCCACCGCATCGAAGAAATTGAGATTCTTGGCATTATTCCCGAGCTTCTTCTTGGTGACGAGCTCGCAATCCGTTCTGATGTAAGTGTCCCAGAGGCCGGATTCCTGGCCGAGTTTCCAGAGCGTGCCTGCGGCATGGGAAACCGCGTCATGCTGAAAACCTTTGGACTGGCCGACAAAGAGCAGCTTCTTCTTCCTGGCCTGCTGGGCGCCGAGCGAACTTGCGAGCGCCAGCCCGAGAACACCGACCATCGCGACACGAATAAGTTTCATTGAAACCTCCGCCCCGCCATCTTCTCACCGGCGAGTTTCCGGATGCAAGCGCTACCCGGCGAGGGCGCTGCGCAGCCGTTCCAGCGCGGGTTCGATGCGCTGGCGCGACTCCCAGAAATCGCCCCACAAATCGCCGGTCCTTTCCAGGCGCTCCGGAATGCTTTTTATGGTGAACTGCTCGGGCTTCAGCGAGGGGCGGAGCTCACCGGGCGTGATGGGCGCTGAAACGCAGGCCTGTGGAGTCGGGCGTACGCTGTAGACCGAGGCGAGCGGCCGCGAGTAGTTGAGCTGCGAGTAATCCAGCAGCACCCGGTTGCGCGGGCGCTTCTCCACGACGCGTTCGAAGGTCACCTTGTCCGGCACGCGCGCGGCGGCCACCCGCACGATGATCTCCGTGAAACGGTTTGCCTGCTCGAAATCGTAAACCCGCTCCAGGGGCACGAAAATATGCAAGCCGCTGGCGCCCGAGGTCTTCAGATACCCCTTGAGCCCGATCTCGCTCATCACATCGTGGACGGCGCGCGCCACCGCAACGACGGTCGAGTAGGGCGTCTCTTCGGTGGGATCGAGATCGATGAACAGGTAGTCGGGGTGCGTGAGGTCGTCTACGCGGCTGGCCCAGGGATTGTGGTCGATGCAGCCGAGATTCGTCAGGTAGAGCAGCCCGGCGAGGTCGTTGGCCATAAAGTACCGGACCCCGTCGATGGGAACGGTGGGCATCCATTCCGCCGCGTATTCGCCCGCGTCCTTCTGGTAAAACAACTGGCCGCGCATGCCTTCCGGCATGCGGCGCAGCACGAGCGGGCGGTCCCGGAGAAAAGGCAGAATCAGGGGCGCGACGGTGAGGTAGTAGCAGAGGAGGTCGCGCTTGGTGAGGTTCTCCTCGGGGAAGTAAAGCTTGTTCAGATGGGTGAAGCGAAGGCGCCGCCCCTCAACGTCCGCGCTGACGGTTTCGGCGGTGGAGCGGCACAGTTCGGCCTGGAGCGTGTCCGTGGGCACGGGGGGAGCGGCGGCTTCCGTCATCACGCACTCGCGCGGATCCACGTCGGGGCGCAGGCCGAGAAACACCGGCGCGCGCAGGTGCTTGTCCCGCGTCCACTCGGAAAATTTCACCCGGGCTACCAGCGAAGGCCGCACCCATTCGGCTTTCTCGCGCGTCTGCGGCTTCTCGGCGAACGGAGTCTCGGGAGTGATGAGAGGGGTGAGAAGCTCCCGGACCTGCTCCTCCAATTTCCCGCTCAAGCCGCTGCCGCAGCCGCCGACAAACCGCAGGTTCGGGCCGTCGTAAAGGCCCAGCAACAGCGCGCCGATGCGGCTGCGGGCGCCGCGCTGCGCGGTAAAACCCCCTATGACCGCGTCCACCTCGCTGGTGGATTTCATCTTGACCCACTCGGCGCTGCGCCCGCTGCTGTAGCGGCTTTTCGCGCGTTTGCCGACGATGCCTTCCAGTTGCCGCTCCTTCGCCAGCCGGTAGAGATCCTCGCCGCGGCCAGCGACGTGATCGGAAAAACGGAAAGGTCCCCCTGCCGGCAGAATCCGTTTCAAAAAATCTTTTCTTGCGCTGAGCGGGACGCCTCGCAAGTCGTACCCGTCGCAGTAGAGGATGTCGAACAGGTAATAGAGCACGGGCGCCTCGGCCAACAAGGCCGCGGAGGGGCGCGCGGAGCTCATCCGCTGCTGCATGAGGGAAAAATCGGGCCGGCCCTCGCTATCGGGCGTCACCACCTCGCCATCCAGCACCGCCTGTTTCACCGGCAGCTTTGCGGGCAGTCCGGCGAGTTCGGGGAACTGCTGCGTGACGATGCGGTTGCGGCGCGACCGCAACTCCAGCGCGCCGTCGCGCACAAATGCGAGCACGCGCATGCCGTCCCACTTCAATTCGAACAGCCAGTCGGGATCGGAAAACGGCTTTTCGATCAGCGTGGCGAGCATGGGCTCGATCGAGGCGGGCATGGGCGCTTTCCGCGCGCCCTCCAACCCCTCGGGGCCGGTTGGACGCGCCGGCAGGCCCGCTTCGATTTCACTGAGGCTGCGGCCGGAAAGCACGGACCAGTTCAGTTTCTCGATATCCCAGTCCGGGTCGGCCGCTTCGTCGCGATGCTTGATCAGCAGCCAGTTCTTCTGGTCCTTGGGATCGGTGGCGCGCCTGCCGCTGTGTACGAGCGCGAAGCCGCCGCGCAGCTTCCTGCCGTGAAGCCGGATCTTCATGTCGCCGCGCGCAAGCTGCTCGGCCGCGGTGCCGCCGCCCTCGACCTCGTATGTGCCGTTGTCCCACACCATCACGGTACCGGCGCCGTAATTGCCTTCGGGGATAATGCCTTCAAACCCGGCGTAGTCGAGAGGATGGTCCTCGGTTTGGACCGCCAGGCGCTTGTCGGCCGGGTTGAGTGACGGGCCTTTCGGCACCGCCCAGGAAACCAGCACGCCGTTGATCTCCAGCCGCAGGTCCCAGTGCATGCGCGTGGCATCGTGCTGCTGTACGACGAAGCTGTTTCCGCCGCCGCTCGCCGGCTTGGGCGGCGGCTCAGGCGTCGCTTCAAACTTGCGCTTTTTGCGGTATTCTTCCAGCGGCAATGCCGCTCCTCACTCAATTTCTTTGATGCCGCGATGCGTCAGGACGGACCAATCCTGTTCGTCTATGTTCCAGGACGGGTCGGCGAACTCGTCGCGCTCCTTGATCAGCAGCCAGCGCTTCTTCTGCCGGGGATCGGCCGCGCGGCGGCCAGTGTTTACCAGGGCGAAGCCGCCGCGCAGCTTTTCGCCTTTAAGCGTGAACTTCAACGCGCCTTCCGCAAGCTGCTCGGCCGCCGGTTTGCCCTGCACCTCGTAAGCGCCCCGGTCCCAGACCATCACCTTGCCGGCGCCGTAATTACCTTCTGGAATCACGCCTTCGAAATCGGCGTACTCCAGCGGGTGGTCCTCGGTCATCATGGCGAGGCGCTTATCGCGCGGGTTGAGCGACGGGCCTTTCGGCACGGCCCAGGAAACGAGCACGCCGTCGATCTCCAGGCGGAAATCATAATGCAGGTGCGAGGCGAGGTGTTTCTGGACGACGAACCTGGCCTGCTCCGCGCGTTGCTTAACGGTTCCGGCCGGCTCGGGCGTCTCCCCGAACTTACGTTTTTTCCGGTACTCTTCGAGCGCCATTGACTTCCACTTTACCGACTGACACGGCGCTCCGCGCGAGGTCCTTCCACGGGTCCGGCGTGCTCTCGAGCCGCTTGAAAACGTCCCGAATGGTGCAGCCGTCGGAGCGCAGGTCGCTGCGATCGAGTTCTTCCCACTCGAGCGGGACGGCGACCGGCGCACCGGGACGCACCCGGACGGCGTAAGGGGGCGCCGCGGTCTGCCCGTACGAGTTGCGGTGCGTGTCAATGAAAACACGGCCGCGGCGTTTCGTCTTCCGCACCTCCGTCGTCCACAACTCGGGATCGCGCGAGGCCAGTATCCTCGCGAACGCGTGCGCCAGGGTTCGAACCTGCTCGAAGGTCTCGGTCCTTTTCAACGGCACAACCACGTGGAGGCCGCGCGAGCCGGTGGATTTGAGGAACGCGGGGAGGCCGTGTTCGCCGAGCAGGCTGCGGAGGCCGCGCGCGGCGCTCTTGACAGCGTCAAACTCCGCGTCCGACGGGTCGAGGTCGAACATCATCTGGTCGGGATGGTCGAGCTTGTCTTCCCGGCTGAGCCAGACGTGCGGCGTAATGCAGGCCTGGGTGGCGAGATAAACGAGGATGGCTTCGTTGTCGCAGACGACGTGCGTGATCTCCCCGCCCGCCTTTTTCACCGTCACCCGTTTCACCCAATCCGGAGCGTAGCGCGGCGCTGCCTGCTGGAAGAAGCCGGGCGCCTCGATGCCGTCGGGGAAGCGCTGCATGGAAAGCGGCCTGCCGCGCAGGTGCGGCACCATCCAGCCGGCGATGCGGCGGTAGTAATCCACCAGTTCCGCCTTGGTGATGCCGGCGTCCGGGAACAGAACTTTGTCCGGACGGGTGAGCTTGAGGGCCCGGCTGTCGGCCTGAACCATGATGCTTTTCTCCGGCACTCATCCCTCCCTGACCACCTCTTTTGCGGCTTTGTCCGTGCGCAGGCCGAGAAAGCGCGGGTGGCGCAGCTTGCCGCCCCCGGTCCACTCGGTGAAGCCGACTTCGGCCACCAGTTCCGGTTTCACCCAATGCACGCCGCGGGCCGGCAGCACGGGTTCGGAAAACGGCGACGTCTCGGTCTTGAGAGCCGCCAACCGCCTGCCCAGCCGGCGCAGCGTTTCGTCCGTAAACCCTGTTCCAACCTTGCCCGCGTAGCGCAGCTTGCCGCCTTCGTAATAGCCCACCAGCAGCGCTCCGAATCCCGCGCGGGCGCCCTGCGGATCGGTGTAGCCGCCGATGACGAACTCCTGCTGGTTGACGCACTTGAACTTCAGCCAGTCGCGCGACCGGCCGGAGACGTACGGGCTGCCGGCCCGCTTGGCAATCAGCCCTTCCCATCCTTTCCTGCACGCCTCCGCGTAGTAGGCTTCCCCGTCGGTTTCGCGATGCGGGGTGAACCGCAGGGGATCGGCGAAGCGGAACTTGGTTTCGAGCAGCCGCTTGCGCGCGGCCAGCGGCTCGTTCCTGAGGTCTTCGTCGTTGAGATACAGCAAATCGAAGAGGTAGTAGAACACCGGGATCTGGCTCGCGAGCGCCTGCCGGGGAACGCGAATTTGCATCCGCTGTTGCAGGCGGCTGAAGCTGGTTAACTCGCCCTCGAACGCGACGATTTCGCCGTCGGCGACAAACGACCCGGCCGGCTGGCCGGCCAGCGGCTCGATCAGTTCCGGATAGGCGCCATCCAGCGGCTTGTGGTTTCGCGAATACAGGTGCACACGGCCTGCGCTGCACACCGCCAGGCAGCGCTCGCCGTCGAACTTGGGCTCGAAGATCCAGCCTTTGCGCGAGAAGGGTTCGTGCGTCAGGGTGGCAAGCATCGGCTCGACCCAGCGGGGTTCGGCCCCCATACCTTCATTCTCGCGCCGGTTGAAAAGGGCGCCGGTTTGATCACCGGCTCTGAAGAGTGCGGGTGGAGTATACTAGCTCGTCAGCCGCTGCCGCGGAGTAAACGACATGAAATACTATCTCGCAATCGACCTTGGCGCCGAGAGCGGCCGGGCCATGCTTGGAACGCTGTCGGGCGACTCGCTGGCGCTCGAAGAGTTGCACCGGTTTCCGAACACGCCGGTACGGCTTCCCACCGGCCTGTACTGGGACACCTTCCGGCTTTTTCACGAGATCCAGCAGGGGCTCGCGATTGCCGGCCGCGACCGCAAGCTCTCGCTCGACGGCATCGGAGTGGATACCTGGGGCGTGGATTTCGGCCTGCTCGGCTGCGACGGCGCGTTGGTGGACAACCCCCGCCACTACCGCGACTCCCGCAACAACGGCATGCTCGAGAAAACCTTCGCGGTTGTCCCGCGCGAGGAGATTTTTCAACAGACCGGGATCCAGTTCATGCAGTTCAACTCCCTGTACCAGTTGTTTGCGGCGAAACTGGCGGGGGCGCCCGGCCTTCAGGCCGCCGAACGGCTCCTGTTCATGCCGGATCTGTTCAATTACTGGCTCTCCGGGGTGCAGGTTACGGAGCTCAGCATCGCGAGCACGTCGCAATTTTGCAATCCCTCAAGGAAGCGCTGGGCGACGGAATTGTTCGCCAGCCTGGGGCTGCCCGAAAAAATTCTGCCGGATATCGTCCCGCCGGGCACGTTGTTGGGGCCGCTGCTGCCGCACGTGGCCGAAGCAACCGGCCTCGAGGCCGCCACGCCGGTCTTTGCCACCTGCGGGCACGACACCGCGTCCGCGGTGGCGGCAGTGCCGGCAACCGGCGAAGACTGGTGCTACATCAGCTCCGGCACGTGGTCGCTGATGGGAGTGGAGCTTGCCGAGCCCGTCATCAACGAGGCCAGCCTTGCGCTGAATTTCACCAACGAGATCGGCGCCAACGGAACGATCCGGTTCTTGAAGAACATCGCGGGGCTCTGGCTGCTTCAGGAATGCCGGCGCGCCTGGGCGCTCGAGGGACGGGAGTATACGTACGCGGAACTGGCGGGAATGGCATCCACCGCGCCCCCGTTTACCGCGATCATCGACCCCGACGCGTTCCTCGAACCCGGGGGAATGCCGGCCAAAGTCGCCGCGTTCTGCCGCGAGCACGGCGAACCCGTTCCGGAATCACCTGCGGCGATGTGCCGTTCGATTCTGGAGAGCCTCGCCCTGAGATACCGGCAAGTGCTGGAGAGCCTGGAGTCGCTGCTCGGGCGCAAGCTGGGAACGATCCATATCGTAGGAGGGGGCTCGCGCAACCAGGTGCTGAACCAGTTCGTGGCGGACGCCACCGGGCGGCCGGTGGTCGCCGGACCGGCGGAAGCCACAGCCCTCGGCAACGTGCTCGTGCAGGCGATCGGCTCGGCCGAACTGAGCGGGCTCGAAGAAGCGCGCCGCCTGATCGGGCGCTCATTCCCGCTGGAGAGATTCGAGCCGCGGCCCCAGGCGGACTGGAACGCCGCTTACGAGAGATTCTGCCGCCTGAAGGCGTAGCGCACGATTGCGGGCGGCCAATCCCGCCCGCCCGTCAGGATCCGGGCCCGCGCTTTTCTCCTCAGACCTTTACAGTCGGCGCCAATTCCCGGCTGGTGATCACGCGGTCGATCATGCCGTAATCGAGGGCTTGGTCCGGATCCATGATGTAGTCGCGGTCGACATCGCGCGCAATCTTCTCCACAGGCTGGCCGGTGGAGTCTGCCAGGATCTGGTTGAGGATTTCACGCATGCGGAGAATCTCTTTGGCGTAGATGTCGATATCGGCCGCCTGACCGGCCAGCCCGCTCATTGAGGGCTGGTGGATCAGGATACGGGAATGGGGCAAGCTGTAACGCTTGCCCTTGGTGCCGGCAGCCAGCAGCACCGCCGCCATGGAGGCGGCCTGGCCGACGCAAATGGTTACGATGTCGGGTTCCACGAAGCGCATCGTGTCCAAAATTGCCAGCCCGGACGATATCGATCCCCCAGGAGAGTTGATGTACAGGGAAATGTCCCTCTGAGGGTCCTCCGCCGCCAGGAAAAGCATTTGAGCGATCACCAGGTTGGCGACCGTATCGTCAATCGGCGTGCCCAAAAAAATGATGTTTTCCTTCAGCAGCCGAGAGTAGATGTCGTACGCACGTTCTCCCCGCGATGTTTGTTCAACGACCATGGGGACCAGGACGGAATTGCCCATTCGGGTTCTCCTCTGCGACCCGACTGGCGGGTCGTTTTATTTTTTCGCGGCGGCAGCCCTTTTCACCTTCCGCGGCTTTTCCAGCGCCCGGCGCTTCTGCTCGAGCGCGGCAGCCAGGTCGGCGATCGTCGTCTGCTCCAAATATTCCATGATACGCGAACGCAGGTGCTTCCATGAGTCGTGCATCCCGCAGGGAGCATCGTCCGTGCACTCCGCCAGCCCGCTCACGCACTTTTGATAGTCGCTGAGCCCGTCGAGAGCTTCCACCAGTTGGATGAGGCTGATCTCCTTGGGCGAACTCCGAAGGCTGAATCCGCCGGTGGGACCCTTGCTCGAACGGAGCAGACCCTTACGCGCCAACTGTTGGAGAATCTTGGCCAGGAAATGAGCAGGGATGCCTTCCTGTTCGGCAATCTGCTTGACCATCGCATATTTGCCGTCCGGGACCTGCGCCAGATTCACGAAGGCGCGGATGGCATATTCCGTGGAACGCGAGTAGATCATCGATTTCCCCTCCTGATAGGTACTTCAATACGCCTTTATCTTAAAAGTTTAGCGACACGCTTCGCAAGCAGGGGGAGTCCGAAATTCCCCTGCACCTGTTTTTCAGGCGATATTCGGGTCTCATTTAGTACCGTATAAGGATGGGTGCAGCATCCCCGTCCAACGGCCGAATACAAGGCCGGCCATCTCTGTAAGCCTCCGGGAATTCTGATTGGGATCGATGGGAGATGGAAGTTCCCGGACGTCGTCCGCGTTGGCGTCCTCCGCGCACCAGGAGGCGATCATTTCCGGCGTGACCTCGAGATGGAATTGCAGCCCGTACGCTGATCCTACGCGAAAAGCCTGATGCGCGCAGGCGGCCGAAAACGCCAGCCATTCCGCACCCGAAGGGAGGTCAAAGGTCTCGCCGTGCCAGTGAAAGACCACCTCCGGCCGGTCGAAATCATGGAATAACGGATCGCGGCGGGCTTCCGGCCTCCAGCAAACCGGGGCCCACCCGATCTCCTTTGTATGATTCCTGTAGACTCTGGCGCCCAGCGCCCGGGCGATCAATTGCGCCCCCAGACAGATTCCCAGCACCGGCTTGGAGGCTGCGACTGCCTTTTCAATCAGCCGTAATTCGGCGTTGACGAATGGCAGATCGTCATTGGCGGACATCGGCCCTCCCATAAAGATGAGGCCGGCCGCCGATTCCCAATCGGCAGGGATAGTAGGATCTGCGAAGACGTCGGCGTACCGGCAGGCGATACCCCGTTGCTCAAGCGCCGGAACGATCAGACCCAGACCCTCGAACTGCACATGCCGGAAGGCGAGGACGTGCATGCTTTCTTCCAGCTTACCAAGGTCTGAGGGTCTAGGGGGGAATTGCTGCGCAACTCCCCTTAAGGAACTCAAAGGGATTTGCCGATATGAAGACCTGAAGAAAGGCGGGCTTGCATGCAGGTACTCATAGCAGACGACGATGTCGTATCCCGCCGGATGCTCGCAAGGACGCTCGAGTCCTGGCACTACGAAGTGATTTCCGCCTGCGACGGCAACGAGGCCTGGCGGATCCTCCAGCGCGATGATGCGCCGCAACTGGCGATTCTCGACTGGATGATGCCCGGCATGACGGGTCCGGCCGTCTGCGGCGAGCTGCGGCGCCGGCACCGCGACGTGTACACCTACGTGCTTCTCCTGACCGCGCGCACAGAGAAACAGGCCCTCATCGAAGGCATGGAATCTGGCGCGGACGACTACATCACAAAGCCGTTCGACGCCCAGGAGCTGAAGGTGAGGCTTCGGGCGGGGCTCCGCATCCTGGAGCTTCAGGCCCAGTTGCTCGCCGCCCGGGAGGCCCTCCGCGAGCAGGCTACGCGGGATCCGCTGACCTGCCTCTGGAACCGCTATTCCATTCTGGATATCCTCAACCGGGAAGTGAACCGCGCCAACCGCGACGGCACCGGGCTGGGCGTGATCATGGCCGACCTCGATCACTTCAAAAGGGTGAACGATACCTACGGCCACCTGGCCGGCGACGCCGTGCTCCGCGAGGCGGCGCGGCGCATGCAGGCCGCGGTCCGCAACTACGATGCCGTGGGCCGGTACGGGGGAGAGGAGTTTCTTATCGTGCTGCCCGGCTCCGGAGACTCCAGCGCCATGCAGCTCGCCGAGCGGCTTCGCGAAACCATCTGTGCCGAACCCATCAGCAGTCCGGAAGGCTCTCTGCTGGCCACGATGAGCCTTGGGGTGACCGCCTGGCAGCGCAGCGCCTATCCCACGCCGGAAATGCTGCTCCGCGCGGCGGACATGGGCCTTTACCGCGCGAAAAAACACGGCCGCAACCGGGTGGAATGGGTCAGCTTGCAGCGTGCCGGCCGGGCGGCAGTACACCGGTAGCGGCGCTTGCCCCGCCTCCCGCGCTGCGCCACCGGACTGCCGTAAGATAAGACACGTGGGCCGATTTTATACGCGCGAGGAACTCATCGCCGCCCGGCAGAACTGGCGCCGCGAGGGCAAGACGGTTGTTTTCACCAACGGATGCTACGACATCCTGCACCCCGGCCATATACGGTTGCTCGAACGCGCGCGGTCGCTGGGCGACGTCCTGATTCTGGCGTTGAACACCGACGCCAGCGTGGCGCGCCTCAAAGGACCCAGCCGGCCCCACATCCCCGAAGCCCAGCGGGCGGAACTGGCCGCCGCGCTCGAGGCCGTCGATGCCGTCACTTTTTTCGACGAAGACACGCCCCGCGAGCTGATCGCGGCCATACTACCCGATATACTGGTGAAAGGAGCCGATTGGGCTCATTGGATAGCCGGCCGGGAAGAGGTGGAGGCCGCGGGCGGTAAAGTGTTCGCGCTTCCCCTTGAACCGGGCTATTCTACTACTGAAATAGTAGAAAAGATCCTCGCTCGTCAACTTTGACTCATCCTGCGATACGTGACCTGTTATCCGGGTTGGGAAAACATCCCGCCTTCCAGGAACTCGTACGCCTGCTCATCGCCGGCACCAGCCCGCTCAAGCTGTCCATTTCGGGGTTGACTACCACTGCCAAGGCGCTCTACGCGGTCCTGCTGTGGCAGTCGGTTGAGCGCCCGATCATCGTCGTCGCCGACGGTAACAGGCAGGCCGAGGCGCTCAGCGAGGCGATCGACACCTTTTTCGAACTGCTGGCGGGCGGGCGCGGCGTTCCCAAACCGCAGCTTCTCCCGGCGCTGGACGTTTTGCCTAACCAGCGGATGTCGCCGCACGCGGAAATCAGCGAGCAGCGCGCGATCGCGCTTTGGAGGCTGGCCGGCGAGCGCGTTCCCATCACGGTTACTCCGGTGGCCTCCGTCCTCCAGCGGACCGAAACGGCGGAGTTCTACCGCCAGCTTGCGCTGAAGCTTCGCGTCGGAGACGAGATTCCGCTCGAGGACCTCACGGCGCATTTGGAAAGCGTCGGATACGAGCGCCGCGAGCCTGTGGAGATGGTAGGCGAGTATTCCGTCCGCGGCGGCATCCTGGACGTGTTCCCGCCCGAGTCCGGCAAGCCCGTGCGGGTGGAGTTTTTCGGGGACCAGATCGAATCGATGCGGCGGTTCGACGTGGACACGCAGCGTTCGGTTTTGAAGGTGGATGAAGCCATGCTGCTGCCGCTGCTCGAGTACCCGAAATCCCGCGAGCTTTTCGCCGAACTCAGCGAGGCTTCGCGCGGCGAGATACCCTACACCGGCGAGCCGTTCCCCGGGTGGGAACTTACGGCTCCGCTGGTGAGGCCGCGGCCGGGGTCCGTGTTGGGCCTGCCGGAGCGCCCCCTTGTGCTTTGGGACGAGCCGGAGCAGTTGCGCGGCGCCGCCGAGCGGCTCTGGAAGCGTTTGGAAGATCCGGACCGGCCCTCGCTCTGCCCGCCCGAGCGCGTCTTCCTACGCTGGGAGGAGCTGGAAGAGCAGGCGGCGGGCGCGTCGCAGGTCGCCCTGCGGGAACTCGCCATGGAGGCCGGGGATAACGCGCTCCACGTCGCCACCAGGCCGACCATGGCCTTCCAGGGCAACATGGCCGTGGCGGTTGCCGAGGCCCGCGGCTTTGTGGAGGGCGGCGGCCGCGTGGTTTGTTTCGGCGCTTCCAACGGGGAGCTGGAGCGTTTGGCCGAAATTTTCAAGGAGTACGCAGTGCCGTACCAGCTTGCCCTGGAACCCGCGGCGGGCGGCCAGTCGTATTTGGCCGAACGGGCTTACCTGGCGGGCTCGGTGGCCAGCACCTTTTTGGTGAAAGGGCTGGTGCGCCGCGGCGTCGTCCTGCCGGATGCCGGGGTGGCGATCTTCGGCTCGGAGGACCTGTTCGGGGCCACCGAGTGGGCGGCGAGGCGCGCCCCAGCTAAGAAGGGACTTTCGGCTTTCGCCGCGGATCTGGCCGACCTCAAGCCCGGCGACTACGTCGTGCATGCCGAGCACGGCGTCGGGCGCTTCCTGGGCCTCCGCGAGATCGCGCAGGGCGATCACCGGGGCGACTACATGTTGCTGGAATATGCCGGGGAAGCGCGGCTCTATGTTCCCCTGGCGCGCCTCGATCTGATTCAGAAGTTCCGCGGCGCGGGCGAAGCCGTTCCAACGCTCGACCGTTTGGGCGGCGCCACCTGGTCGCGCACCAAATCGCGCGTCAAAGCCAGGATGCGCGACATGGCGGACGAACTCCTGAAGCTCTACGCGGAACGGCAAATGGCGGAGGGATTCGCCTTCTCGCCGGACAGCAACTGGCAGCGCGAGTTCGAGGACGCCTTCGAGTTCACCGAAACCGAAGACCAGCTCGCCGCGGTGAAGGACATCAAGCGGGACATGGAGCGCCGGCAGCCCATGGACCGCCTGCTGTGCGGCGACGTCGGCTACGGGAAAACCGAAGTCGCGATGCGGGCGGCCTTCAAGGCGCTGGGCGACGGCAAACAGGTGGCGGTGCTGGCGCCCACTACCGTCCTGTGTTTCCAGCACTATGAGACCTTCAAGCGGCGCTTTGCTCCGTTTCCCGTGCGCGTAGAGATGCTGAGCCGGTTCCGGTCGAAGAAGGAGATCGAGGCCGCCCTGGCCGACACCGCCGACGGCAAGGTGGACATCCTGATCGGAACGCACCGCCTGCTGTCGAAGGACGTCGAGTTCCGCGACCTGGGGCTGCTGATCATCGACGAGGAACAGCGGTTCGGCGTGCGGCACAAGGAGCGGTTGAAGCAGATCCGCAAGAACGTGGACGTGCTGACGATGACGGCGACGCCGATTCCTCGTACGCTACACATGTCGTTGTTGGGATTGCGCGACCTTTCCGTCATTGAAACGCCGCCCAAGGACCGGCTTTCCATACACACCGTGGTTGCCCACTTCGAGCCGGAACTGCTGCGCGCGGCAATTGAGCAGGAGATCGGGCGCGGCGGGCAGGTTTATTACGTGTACAACCGCGTCGACACCATTTGGTCGCGTGCCTCGATGATCCAGAACCTGGTGCCCGGGGCCAAGATCGGTGTGGGTCACGGGCAGATGAGCGAAGGGGAGCTGGAGAAAGTGATGCTGGGGTTCATGCAGCACAAATACGACGTGCTTGTATGTACTACAATCGCAGAAAACGGTCTCGACATTCCCCTCGCCAACACCATAATCATCGAAAACGCCGAACGTTACGGCCTGGCCGAGCTCTACCAGCTTCGAGGCCGCGTGGGACGCTCCAACCGCCGCGCCTATGCCTACCTGCTGGTCCCTCCGGACACCGAATTGAGTGAAACCGCACGCAAGCGGCTCGCCGCGCTCAAGGAGTTCAGCGATCTCGGCGCCGGCTTTAAAATCGCAGCACTCGATCTGGAACTCCGCGGCGCGGGCAACCTGCTGGGCGGCGAGCAGCACGGGCATATCAACGCGGTCGGCTTCGATATGTACGTTCGCATGCTCGAGGAAACGGTGCGCGAGCTGAAAGGCGAGGAGGTGCCGCTGGAAGTTCACGCCAACATCAATCTCGGGCTGGACCTGCGCATCCCGCCGGATTACATTGCCGACGAGCGGCAAAGGCTCCGCGCGTACAAACGGATCGCCGAAGCCGCAACGCATGAGGAAGCGGCGAGAATCAGCGCGGAACTGGCCGACCGCTACGGTCCGGCGCCCGAAGCCGTCGCACACCTGCTGGAGTACTCCGTCCTGAAGAGCCTGGCGGAGAAGCTGGGCATCGAAGCCATCGACCGCCGCCAGGGCCAGCTCAATATCAAGTTCCACGGCGAGTCCAGGGTGGACCCGGCGCGGCTGATGGCGCTGGTAAAGGAAACCAAAGGCGCGCAGTTCACGCCCGCGGGTGTCTTGCGCCTCCCGTTGGACGGGCACGGGGCGCCCGCGCAGCTGCTCGAGCTGGTCAAGGAAAAACTGGGTGCTCTGGCCGCGGCGGAGGCGTGAGGCCGGCCGCCGGAAACTTTCGCTTCCCCTCCCAAAAGGTTGCAAGCAGGATTACTCGGGACTGGTAGAATGATCGAAGGGTATGACTACGAAGTTGGTAGTATCGCTGTGCTTTCTCGGGCTTGCGGGCGGCGCGCCGGCGGCAGACGTCCAGGTTGTCGAGCGAATCGTCGCCAAGGTGAACAACGAAATCATCACCTTGGGCGAACTGGAGCGTTCGCGCCAGCAGATCGAGGCGGAGCTGAAGCGCCAGAACGTGCCGCAGGATCAGTTGCAGAAACTCCTGAAGCAGCACGAAACCGACCTGCTGCGCGACCGCATCGACAACATGCTGTTAGTCCAGAAGGCAAAGGACCTGAACATCAGCGTCGACCAGGAACTGAGCAAGTACATGGCTCAGATCCAGTCCGAAAGCAAGATCGCAGACCCTGATAAGTTCGCGCAGTACGTTCACGAGCAGTCCGGCATGCCGCTTGAGGATTTCAAGCAGCAGCTCAAGGAAAACATGCTGACGCGGGAGGTCGTGCGCCGTGAGGTAGGCGGGCGGATCGTGATCCCGCGGGCGGAGCTTCGCAAGTATTACGACGAGCACCAGGACGAGTTCATCCGCGAGGAACAGGTCGTTCTGCGCGAGATTTTCATTTCGACCGAGGACAAAGATGCCGAGGGCATCGCCGCCGCCGAGAAAAAAGCCAAGGAGCTGGTGGTCCGGGCGCGGAAGAACGAAAACTTCGGCGACATGGCGAGGGACAACTCCGAATCGCCTTCGGCCCGCGACTACGGGGCGCTGCCGCCGTTCAAGCGCGGCGATCTCAAGAAGGAAATTGAAGATCTCGTTTTTCCGCAGGAGCGGGGATACGTCACGGATCCGATCAGGCAGCCGAACGGGTTTTTGATTCTTAAAGTGGAAGAGCATCCGAAGGCCGGCTTGCAGCCGTTTGAGGCCGTAGAGAACGAAATCATGGAAAAGCTCTACATGCCGCGGATGCAGCCTGCGCTGCGCGCGTATCTCACTAAACTGCGCGAGGAGGCGTTTCTCGAAATCCGCGAGGGCTACGCCGATTCCGGCGCCGCGCCGGGCAAGGACACAGCCTGGAAGGATCCCGCCAAGCTTGTCCCCGCCACCGTCACCAGAGAAGAAGTGATCAGCCGCCAGCGGCGGAAGCGGCTCCTGTGGATGGTCCCCATACCGGGAACGGCCCCGAAGCCGAAGCCTGACGACGAGGGCGCCACGAAATAAAGCCGCCGGAATTACAGGAAAGATGAAATCCCCGTTCGTAGCTGACCTGGAGGCGAACAAGGTTGCCACGGGAACCTTCCTCGTCCAGTCGAAGGAGATTCGACAGAAGAAGACCGGGGAACCGTACCTTTCCCTGCTGCTGAGCGACCGCACCGGCGATATCGATGCCAAGATGTGGGACAACGTCGCCGACGTGATGTACACGTTCGAGCGCGACGATTTCGTGCGGGTGAAAGGGCTGCTGCAGATCTATAACAACCGGCCGCAGTTCACCATTCACAAGATGCAGAAGGTGGACGAATCGACGGTGGACCTGGCCGATTTTCTGCCGGCTTCCAAGCGCGCCCCCCAGGAGATGTTCGACGAACTGCGCAGGATCGTGGCTTCGATCGGCAACCCGCACCTGCGCAAGCTGCTGGAATTGATTTTGAGCGATGAGGACATCGCGCGGCGGTATCAAAAAGCCCCGGCGGCGAAGTTCATCCACCATGCCTATCTGGGAGGGCTGCTGGAGCATGTGCTCTCGCTGTGCGGCCTGTGCCGGCTGGCGGCGCGGCACTACCCCGGCCTGGATGAGGATCTGCTGCTGGCCGGAGCCATCCTTCACGACATCGGCAAGATCTACGAACTGAGTTACGCGCGCAGCTTCGGATATACAAGCGAGGGACAGCTATTGGGGCACATCGTGATCGGGCTGCGGCTGATCGAAGCCAAGCTCGCCCGTCTGCCGGACTTTCCGCCGCGCCTGCGCACGCTGGTGGAGCATCTTGTGCTGAGCCATCACGGATCGCTCGAGTTCGGCTCGCCCAAGCTCCCGATGTTTCCTGAAGCGCTGCTGATGCACTACCTCGACGATCTGGACGCGAAGATGGCGTGCATGCACACACTGGTGGAGAATGACCGCCAGGTGGAAGGGCATTTTACCCCCTACAGCGCGCAGCTCGAACGAGTGGTACTCAAGAAGCTCAAATACCTTGAGGATGGTGAGCCGGAGGGGGCGGAAGCCGAGGCGGCGCCCCCGGTAGCGGCGTCCCTTTCGCCGAAACCCCGGCCGGCCCCGCCCTCGAGAAGTCCGATGGGAAGCCTTTTCGGCGAGAAGCTCGGACAGGCGTTGGGTTTGAAAGTGGAGGATTAGCCGCCGATGAGGAACACCCGCGCGTCGCGGAATATACCACCCCCGCTCGAACTGGAATGCTTGAAGGCTCTGTGGACGCTGGGTGAGGCGAACGTGAGGAGCATCCGGCAGGCGCTGCTGCCGGGCCGCAACCTTGCGTACACGACCGTTATGACCATCATGGACCGGCTGGCGCGCAAAGGCGCGGTCGAGAGGCGCAAAATGGGCCGGTCATTCCTGTACAGCCCGGTGCTCTCGCGGGAAACGTTGAGGAGGCTGGCGGTGCGGGAGCTTGTCGACTCGTTCTTCAGCGGCTCGGAGGACGAACTGGTTTCCTACCTTCGTTCGCGGGAGAGCCCTGAAGCCGCCGCCGCGCCCGCCGCGGAGCTGGACACGGCGCTGCTGTAGGCGCGGGCAACGCCCGACTGCTCATTCATACCCATTCGGGTGGGCGAGGCGCCAGTTCCAGGCGCTGCGGATGATTTCCTCCAGATCCGGGCAGGCGGGCTCCCATCCGAGCACCGCGCGCGCCTTATCAGCGCACGCCACCAGGTGCGACGGGTCGCCCGGGCGCGGGGGCTGCTGCCGGGTTTTGATCTCCCGCCCGGTTACGCGGCGCGCCGCCTCGATCACCTCGAGCACCGAATAGCCTTTGCCGTTTCCCAGGTTCAGGAATTCCGATTGCCCGCCCTCGCGCAGGTAGTCGAGCGCCAGCACGTGGGCGGAGCCCAGGTCGGCCACGTGGATATAGTCGCGGACCGGTGTGCCGTCCGGTGTGGGGTAATACTGCCCGAAGACGGAAACGTCCGGGCGGATGTTGAGCGCGGCGTTCAGCACGTTCGGAATCAGGTGGCTTTCCGGCTCGTGATGTTCGCCGTGCTCGGCTGTGGCGCCGGCGGCATTGAAGTAGCGCAGCGAAACGAACTTCAGCCCGTAAGCACGATCGTAGCTTTCCAGAATCTTTTCCACGAACAGCTTTGACCAGCCGTAGGGGTTCACCGGCGACAGCGGGTGCTCTTCCGGAATGGGAATCTGCTGCGGATGCCCATAGACCGCCGCCGTGGAGGAGAACACGAGCCGGTTCACACCCGCCGCGCGCAGGGCATCCAAAAGCGCCATGGCCTGGACGGTGTTGTTTTGGAAGTATATTGCCGGGGCGGAGACCGACTCGCCCACCTCGATCAGGGCGGCGAAATGGACGCACGCTTCGATCTCATGCTCGGCGGCGATGCGGGCGACCAGCGCAGCATCGCCGGCCTTGCCCTGATAAAACGGGATGTCCTCGGGGAGCGCGGCGCGGTGCCCGCGGTAAAGATCGTCCAGCACAACGACCTCTTCGCCGCGTTTCCGCAGCAGTTCGACAGTCACACTTCCGATGTATCCTGCGCCGCCGGTGACAAGTATGGCCATTAATTTGATGTTACTGTAGCGGAGACCAATCGCAAATACCGGGATATAATTCAGCGGAGGAGGTGTTCATGGACAGGAATCATCCCGCCGAGTCGCGGCGCGATTTTATTTCGAGGACTGCCGGAGCGGCAGCCGGCGCTTTCGCGATTGTGAAGCCGGAGTCGGTGCGCGGCTCACAGGCGAACTCGAAAATCTCCGTCGGCCTGATCGGGGCGGGGAACCGCGGCACATACGATGCCAGCATTGTGCATGCCGACCCGCGCGCCCAGATCACGGCGGTCTGCGACCTGTTCGACGACCGCATCGAGGCGGCCTCGGCGAAGATGAAACTGCAGAACCCGGCCGTTTACAAGGATTTTGAGAAAGCGCTCGCCTCCGATCTTGACGCGGTAATCATCGCCACGCCGCCGTTTGAGCACCCGCGGATGCTCGAAGCCGCTATCCAGGCGCGCAAGCACGTCTACTGCGAGAAACCGATGGCGGTGGACTACGCGGGCTGCAAGCGCGTGATCGCGGCAGGCCGCAAGGCCGACCCGAAGAAGTGCGTTTCAACGGGCTTCCAGCAGCGTTACGGCCCGGTTTACCTGGAAGCGTACAAGCGGATGAAGAACGGCGAGGTCGGCGAAATTGTCAATGCGCGCGCGTTCTGGATTGCCCAGGACCCGTTCAAGCGCGCGCAGTACGACGATCCGAAGATCGAAAAAGTGCGCAACTGGTTTTGCTACCGGGAGCTCTCGGGCGACATCATCGTGGAGCAGGACTGCCACAATCTCGATGTGCTCTACTGGTTCCTCGGCGCCACCCCGATTAGTGCCGTCGGCTACGGCGGGCGGAAGGTGCGCACCACGATGGACATTCTCGACCACCTCTCGCTCACTTTCGAGTTCCCGAACGGCATACACGTGAACTTCGAGGCGAACCAGCTTAGCCCGCCGGGCTTCAGCAATGTGGGCGAGGAGTTCACGGGGACCAAGGGCGTGCTGCAAACGTCCCGCGCGCGCCTGGTGCATGTGAAGGGCCCCGGCCAGCGGGAGACCATCTCCTCAAAACGCGATATCACCATGGACGCAATCGAGGCGTTTATCGGCCGCGTTATCAGCGGCGATGTGGAGAACGTGGCGGAGCGGTCCGCGATCAGCACGATGGTCGCCATACTGGGGCGAACCGCTCTTTACAAGCGCAGGGAAGTCACTTGGAAAGGTCTGTACGGAGCGTGACAAAATGCTTAGACTTTGCTTTGTACTGCTGATGGGAACGGTGATGTTGACAGCCCAGGAAGGAAGACTTCGCGTAATCGCTTTCGGAGCGCACCCGGACGACTGCGACGGGCGCGCCGGAGGAACCGCGGCGAAATTCGCCGCCATGGGCCATCTTGTAAAGTTTGTTTCTCTGACCAACGGGGATGCGGGGCACCAGAGCGAGGGGGGCGGCGCGCTCGCCATGCGGCGCCGCGCCGAAGCGGCCGAGGCGGGCCGGCGGCTCGGCATCGCCGAGTACATCACCCTCGATAACCACGATGGCGAACTGCTGCCGACACTCGAGGTGAGGCACCAGGTCATCCGGCTTATCCGGCAGTGGCAGGCCGATCTCGTGCTGCTGCCGCGCCCGAACGACTACCACCCCGACCACCGCTACACGGGCATGGTGGTGCAGGATGCCGCCTACATGGTCGTGGTGCCGAACGTCTGTCCCGACACCCCGCCGCTGCGAAACAACCCCGTGTTCATGTACTTCCAGGACGGGTTCCAGAAACCGGCGCCGTTCCGGCCGGACATCGCGGTGGACATCGACGACGTGTGGGAAAAGAAGATGGATGCCTTCGACGCCCACGTATCGCAGATGTACGAGTGGCTGCCCTGGGTGGACCACACCCTCGACCAGGTTCCGAAGGATCCGGCCGAGCGCAGGAAATGGCTTGGCAGCCGGCGCGACCGCAGCGTGACTCCGGAGGTCCGGAAGACCCTCATCAAGTGGTACGGGCCGGAGCGCGGCAACAAGATCCAGCACGCCGAGGCGTTTGAAATCTGCGAGTTCGGGCGGCGGCCCAACGAAGCGGCCCTGCGTAAGCTGTTCCCGATGGTGAAGTAGCCCGAATGACGAACCGGGCGGAAGAGCTGCGCTCGCTGCCTTCCGTGGACGCGGTGCTTGCGAGACTGGCGCACCTGGCCGGGAAGTACCCGCGGGCGCTGATCACCGGCGAGGTCCGCCGCGTTCTGGACGAAGCGCGTGAAGCGATCCGCGCGGGACGCAAGCCCGCTCCAGAACCGGTGGAAGTGGTCGTGGAGCGCCGCCTCGCGCGGCTCGCTTCGCCGTCGCTGCGCGCGGTGATCAATGCGACAGGCGTGGTGCTGCATACGAATCTAGGCCGCGCTCCCCTGCCGCGCTTCGAGCCGCTGGCCGGCTACTCGAACCTTGAGTACGACCTGGAGGAGGGGGCGAGGGGCCGGCGCGACGTTCACATATCGGGCTTGATCGAGCGCCTGCTCGGAAAACCGGGCATCGCCGTCAACAACAATGCCGCCGCCGTCTACCTCGTCTTGAAGGAACTCGCTGCGGGCGGCGAGGTGGTGGTTTCCCGGGGAGAACTGATCGAGATCGGCGACGGATTCCGCATCCCGGAAATCATGGCGGAGTCCGGCGCGGTGCTCCGGGAGGTGGGCACGACGAACCGCACGCGGATCGAGGACTACCGCGCGGCCATCAATGAGCGCACGCGCCTGCTGCTGCGCGTGCATCAGAGCAATTTCCGCATCACCGGCTTCACCGCGCGGCCGTCGCTGGGCGAGTTGACGGCGCTCGGCAAGGAGGCGGGCATTCCGGTGTACGAAGATCTGGGAAGCGGCTGTGTGGCGGACTTGTCCGGCTACGGCGTTGATGAGCCGCTCGCCGCCGCGAGCCTGCGGTCCGGCGTGGCCGTGGTGTCATTCAGCGGAGACAAGCTGCTCGGCGGGCCGCAAGCCGGCATTCTCGCGGGCGACGCTGGGCTCATCGCGCGGATCAGGCGCAACCCGATGTATCGCGCGCTGCGGCTCGACAAGCTGATCCTGCAGGCGCTTGAGACGACGCTGCGGAGCCTGCTGGTGGAGCGCTGGGACGAGGTGCCGGCGCTGCGTATGATCCGGGAGAGCGCGGAGGCGCTGCGGGCGCGCGCGGAACGGTTCACCGCGAGGTTGCAAGGCGTGAAGGCCGAAATTGTGGCCGGCGAATCGGTGATCGGAGGCGGGTCGACGCCCGAGCAGTCGCTGCCCACCTGGCTGATCGCGATCGCCGCCGCGGATGTGCCCGGGCTGGAACGCGCTTTGCGCACCGGCGACCCGCCGGTGATTGCCCGCATCGAGGACAACCGGCTGGTGCTGGACCTGCGTACTGTCTTTCCCGAAGAGGAGCCCGCGCTGCTTTCGGCGCTGGCGGGAGCAATGGAGCAAATCGAACGGGCGTGAACGCCCGCGACGCGATCAGGCGCGTTCCTGGTACGTGCCTTCGGCGGTGTTGACCCGAATCTTCTCGCCGCTGTTGATGAACGGAGGCACCTGCACGACGAGGCCGGTTTCGAGCGTCGCCGGCTTGGTCACGTTGGAAACGGTAGCGCCTCTCAGACCCGGCTCCGTTTCCACCACAGTGAGATCCACCGTTGGAGGGAGCTCGACGCTGATCGGCTTGCCCTCATAGAACTCGACCGTGACGGTCAACTGCGGAATCAGGTACTTGATCGCGTCGCCGAGCAGGTCCTTGGTGAGATGCATCTGCTCGTACGTCTCGGTGTTCATGAAATAGTAGAATTCGCCGTCATCGTAGAGGTATTCCATGGTGTGCTCTTCGAGGGCGGCGCGCTCCACGCGGTCCTCCGACGAGAACCGGTGCTCGATCATGGTTCCGCTGCGCAGGTTGCGCATTTTGGCCTGGACAAAGCCGCGGAGATTGCCCGGAGTCCGATGGAAAACGCTGAACACGGAGTACAGTTCGTTGTTGAACTTGATAACCATGCCCGGGCGCAGTTGTGTTGCCGAAATCATATGTTTGACAGGTAAGAGATATCTTATCAAATCCCGGAATGGTGGATCATGGAAGGGGGAGTATCTGAAGGTGCTCTGAAGGGCCGGACCCGGCGTTGCAGGTGCGAGGGCGGCCAGGCCCGATGTATCACGCAAACCCGCCATTTACCCGCAAGACTTGCGCATTCACCCACCCGCCGTCCGGCCCCGCCAGGAACGAAACCACGTTGGCGATGTCTTCAGGCCGGCCCAGCCTTTCGAGCGGAGCCAGTCTGCTCAGTTCCGCGATCTGCTCAGGCGTCTTGCCCTTTAGAAAGAGATCAGTTCCGGTGGGTCCTGGAGCGATGGCATTCACGGTGATGCCGCGTCCCTGCAGTTCGTTGGCCAGTACGCGGACCAAACCCTCGACGCCGGCTTTCGATGCGATGTAAGGTCCGTACGCCGGGAACGACTTCGCCAGCACACTACTTGAAAAGGCGATAATGCGCCCGCCTTCGCCCAGATGCTTCGTTGCCTGCGCGAATACCAGGAAAGTGCCGCGAAGGTTCACGGCAATGACCCTGTCAAAGGTCTCCACATCGCAGCTCTCAATGGTTGAGAGCGGCATGATGCCGGCGCTGTTGACCACCACGTCCAGGCGTCCAAACGTCTCGATCGTCTGATCGAACAGCCGTTTGACCTGTTCCGGGTCGCTCACATCCGCTTTGATTGCGTGTGCTTTTGCACCGGTACTGCGGATCTCGTTCACGGCCTCCTGGGCCTGGGCTGCACTGCCAGAGTAGTTCACAACGACGTTGAATCCATCGGCAGCCAGCCGTTTGGCGATGCTGCGCCCAATGCCGCGGGATGCGCCAGTAACGATCGCTGTCTTGGCCATTGCCCCTCCGTGCCTCCCAGTCTAGCCCACTGAAATCCGAACCGGCCGCCTTTGCCGAATTCGTTCGCCGGCGCCGCACCGGGCACGTTGCAGTGCTTTTCGCAGCTTCGTATCATTGAATATGGTCGTAGACGCCATCCCTGAAGGACTTACCTTTGATGATGTCCTCCTGTTGCCCGCGCGGAGCGGTGTTCTGCCCGCGCAGGCCGACACGCGGACATGCCTGAGCCGCAACATCGGCCTGAACATCCCCATCGTCAGCGCCGCTATGGACACGGTGACGGAGTCGCACATGGCGATCGCGCTCGCCCGCGAGGGCGGCATCGGCATTATCCACCGCAACATGCCGATCGAGCGCCAGGCGGAAGAAGTCGACCGGGTGAAGCGCAGTGAGAGCGGGATGATTGTCGATCCCGTCACCATGGAGCCGGAGCAGAAGATTTATGAAGCGCTCGAGGTCATGAAGCGCTTCCGCATCTCCGGCGTCCCGGTCACGCGGAATGGGCGGCTGGTAGGCATTCTCACCAACCGCGACCTGAGATTCGAGACCAACCACGACCAGCCGATCGAGAACGTGATGACGAAGGAGAACCTCGTCACGGTTCCGGTAGGCACCACACTCGAGGAAGCGGAGAAGATCCTGCACCAGCACAGAATCGAAAAACTGCTGGTGGTGGACGACAACTACGTTCTGAAAGGCCTGATCACCGTCAAGGACATTCAGAAGAAGCTGAAGTATCCCAACGCCGCCAAGGATTCCCAGGGGCGGCTGCGAGTGGGAGCAGCGATCGGAGCGGGCAAGGATTTTCTCGAGCGCGCCCAGGAACTCGTAGCCAAGAAGGTGGATGTGCTGGCGGTGGACACGGCGCACGGCCACAGCGAGCGCGTGCTCGAAGTGGTCAAGACCGTGAAGAAGAAGCTGCCGGACGTGCAGTTGATTGCGGGTAATGTGGCTACCTACGAAGGCGCGCGCGATCTGATCGCGCTGGGCGCCGACGGCATCAAGGTCGGGATCGGGCCGGGTTCCATTTGCACCACGCGCGTGGTCACGGGAGCCGGCGTGCCGCAGTTAACGGCGATCATCGAGTGTTCGCGCGCCGCCAGGGAAGCGGGCGTGCCGCTGATCGCCGACGGCGGTATCAAGTACTCGGGGGATATCACCAAGGCCATAGCGGCGGGCGCCGATTGCGTCATGATCGGGAGCCTTTTCGCCGGCACCGACGAGAGCCCGGGAGAGACGATCCTGTATCAGGGCCGCACGTTCAAGAGCTACCGCGGAATGGGTTCAACCAGCGCCATGGCGATATCGAGCGCGGACCGGTACGGCCAGGAGCAGAACTCCAAGCTCGTGCCGGAAGGCATCGAGGGGCGCGTTCCCTATAAAGGCCCGCTGGCGGAGCTCGTGTTTCAGCTCGTGGGCGGGCTGAAGTCCGGCATGGGTTACTGCGGCGCGGCAAACATACGTGAGCTCCAGCGGATCGCGAGGTTTGTGCGCGTGACTTCGGCGGGGCTGCGGGAAAGCCACGTCCACGACGTGATTATCACCAAGGAAGCGCCGAACTACAGGCTGGAGTAAGACCAGCGCCGGCGCGAACTCGCGAGGGGGCCGGGGGACGCCCCACACGGCCTACTCATCCTCTTCAGCCGCCTTTACCAGTTCCCAGCGCCCGCGGCCGCACTTATTCCTGCACTCCGGAAGGTCGTCGCCTTTCTTGAAGCTGGCGGGCAGCTTGCACACGCTGCACCAATAGATTCCATCGGCGGGAGCGGGAGTTCCGGGCTTGTACGTCATGATTCTGTAATACCTCGAGCTTTCCTTTCGGCGATGACGGCCCGCACCAGTTCTTCGGGCCGGTCTACCATCATATCCGGCGGATGTTCCCGGAAGGAATCCGGCTGGAAACCGTAGGTCACGCCGCAGACCTTGATTCCGGCATTCCGGGCGGTGCGCACATCGATGGCGCTGTCGCCGACCAGCATGGCGCGATCCGCGGCAACGCCGAGTTCCTGCAGAAGCTTGTTCACTCCGGCAGGGTCCGGCTTCTTGTTCTCGAAGCTGTTGCCGCCGTAAATGCGGGCGAAGTAGGGCGCCAGATTCAGCCGCTCGAGAATCTGGCGGGAAACAGCGTCGGGTTTGTTGGTGAGCACGGCCATGACGAGGCCCGCGGCGGACAGTTGTGAAAGGGCCTCGGGAATGCCGTCGTAAGGACGCGTGTTCTCTACCGCGTGATCCCCGTAGTAGGCGAGGAAATACTGGAGCGCGCGGGCGACTTCTTCCTCTGAGGCGTCCGGCAGCGCGCGCCGCATCAAAACCGGGGCGCCGTTGCCCACATAGGTCGAGATCAGCTCGGTGTCGAGAGGCGGCAGGCCGAGATGACGGCGCGTGGCGTTGACCGCGAGCGCGAGGTCAAGCTTCGAATCGATAAGAGTGCCGTCGAGATCGAAAATCAGCAGGTCCATGCGTAAGCGGATCCCGATTCAAGCGCCCGGCAAACCGGACTGAGCGGCCCGGAGTTTCGCTACAATGATCAGGATCTCCGGGAGGCACTCCATGCGGCTTGGCGCGGTCACCTACAACGTCCTGAAGGACTGGGATCTGGAAACCATTATCACAAAGCTGGAAGCCGCCGGATTCGAAGCCGTCGAGCTGCGGACGGAGCACAAACACGGCGTCGAGCCCTCCATTTCCGCGGCGGAGCGGGAGGCCGTGCGCCGGCGGTTCGCCCGCAGCAAAATCAGGCTGCTCAGCTACGGCACTACCTGCGAGTTCCACTCCGCCGATGCCGCCGTGCGCCGGAAGAATATCGAGCTGGGCAAACAGTTCGTCGACCTGGCGCATGACACCGGCGCGTGGGGAGTCAAGGTCCGCCCCAACGGATTCGCGAAAGAAGTCTCGCGGGAACAGACTATCCAGAACATCGCCGCGTCGCTGCGTGAGTTGGGCGACTATGGCGAGGGGCGCGGCATCGAGATCTGGCTTGAAGTGCACGGCAGCGGCACGCAGCAGCCTGCCGTGGCGGCGGAAATCATGCGCGCCACGAAACACAAAAACGTGGGTCTTTGCTGGAACTCGAATCCGACGGACGTGGTGAACGGCTCTGTAAAGCAGAGCTGGGAGCTGCTCAGGCCGTGGGTGCGCAATGCGCACATCACGGAGCTGGCCAATCCCGCCTATCCGTGGCGCGAGTTGTTCGCGCTCATGCGGCAATCCGGCTATGACCGGTACACGCTTTGCGAGACCCAGGAGAGCAAGGAGCCGGAGCGCTTTCTGCGGTCGTACAAGGCGCTCTGGACCGAACTGGTGCGGCCATGCGCGGCGTAGTCCAGCGGCTTGCCCTCACGGCGGCGTGTACCGCGGCGCTGCTGGCGGCGGCCGCGCCGCCTTCGCCCGAGTCGCACTTTGGCCATAAGATCGGCGCCGACCGCACCGTTCTCGACTGGGATCGCGTGGTTTCCTACTACCAGTCGCTGGCCAGAAGCTCGGACCGCATTCTCGTGAGGGAACTCGGGAAAAGCACGGAAGGCCGGCCGTTCATTGCCGCGGTAATCGCATCCCCCGAAACCCTTCGCAGGCTGGACCGCTATGCCTGGATCCAGAAGAAACTCGCCGATCCGCGCATCACACCCGAAGCGGAGGCCGAGAAGCTCATTGCCGAAGGCAAGGCCGTGGTGATGATCACCTGTTCGATCCATGCCACGGAAATCGCTTCCAGCCACGCCGCCATCAAATTCGTCTACCGCCTGCTGACCGAAGATACCGCGCGCAACCGGGCTATTCTGGACAACATCATTTTTCTGCTCGTGCCCTCGCTCAACCCGGACGGCATGGATATCGTCACGCGCTGGTACCGGAAGACGCTCGGCACGCCGTACGAAGGCACGTCGCCGCCGGAGTTGTACCAGAAGTACGTCGGGCACGATAACAACCGCGACTGGTATTTCTTCACCCAGGCCGAGACGCGGCTGACAATGGCGCACCTGCACAACGTCTGGCATCCGCAGATCGTCTACGACATCCACCAGCAAGGGCCGTATGCCTCGCGCATGTTCGTGCCGCCGTGGATGGACCCGATCGAGCCCAATATCGACCCGATCCTCGCGCAGCAGTGCAACATGATAGGCGCGGGGATCGCGGCGGACCTCACCGCCGCGGGGAAGACCGGCGTGGTCGTCAACGCACTTTACGATTTCTGGAGCCCCGCGCGCCATTACCAGGCCTATCACGGCGGCATGCGCATTCTCTCGGAATCCGCCAGCGCGCGCATCGCATCGCCGATTGTGGTGAAGCCCGATCAGATCCAGCGGAGCGCGGCGGGGTACGATCCGCGGCAGTCAAGCTGGAACCACCTCGAGCCATGGCTGGGCGGGGAATGGAGACTGCGCGACATCATCGACTACCAGATGATCGCGATGCAGTCGGTCCTGTATCAGGCCGCCAGCCGCCGCGAAGATCTGCTGCGGAACTTCTACCGGATCGGCCTGCGCGCGGTCGGTCGGACGACGCCCTGGGCGTTCGCGATTCCTGCCCAGCAGCGCGATCCCGGCGCCCTGCGCAAGCTGCTTGAAACGCTGCGGTTCGGGTTGGTGGAAATCGAGCAGGCGGCGCAGGCGTTTGAGGCGGAGGGCCGGAAGTACGCCGCCGGAACCTATCTGGTGCGCATGCAGCAACCTTACAGCGCGTTCGCCAAGACGCTGCTTGAGCGCCAGCGCTATCCCGACCTGCGGGTCTATCCCGGCGGTCCGCCCAAGCGCCCCTACGACGTGACGGCTCACACGCTGCCGCTGTTGTTGGGCGTTGAAACCGCCGCCATCGACAGCCCCATTTCCGTGGAGTTGAAAGCCGCCGCGGAGGTCCCGGAAGGGCCGGCAAAGGGCATTTTGCCCGCCGCATCGTCGGACACCTGGCGGACGGTCAACGCAGTGTGGAAGGCAGGCGGGACCGTCTGGCGCAACCCCGCTACAGGCGATTTTTCGACCTCCGAAGCCCCCAACTTCACGCGCATCGCGCGCCCGCGCATCGGGCTGTACAGGTCCTATATCCCAAGCATGGACGAAGGCTGGACGCGCTGGGTGCTGGAGCAGTTCGGATTCGACTATACTTCGGTCCGCAACCCCGACATCCGGGCCGGCGGCTTGCGCACGCGCTTCGACGTAATCATTTTTCCCGACCAGGGCGCGCGGGCGATCGCCGACGGCTACCGGGCCGGAGAGATGCCCGAGGAGTACACCGGGGGATTGGGCGACGCTGGGGCGGCGGAGCTGAAGCGCTTCGCTTCCGAAGGCGGAACGCTGGTGTTCCTGAACAGCTCGACCGCATACGCGATCGAAAAGCTGGGCGTGGATGTCCGCAACTTAATTGCGGGGGTTCCCAGCGGCGAATTCTACTCGCCCGGCTCGCTGCTCAACGTGAGGCTGGATCCCCGGAGCCGGCTGAGCCTGGGGCTGCCCGGCGAGGTGGCCATCTGGAGCGAGGGCAGCCCGGCCTGGGACGTGCCGGAAGGCTCTCCCGCGTCCGTGGCGGCCCGCTATCCGACCTCGGGTATTCTGGCTTCGGGATGGCTGCTCGGCGAAGAGCGCCTCGCCGGGAAGGCAGCGCTGATCGATCACCCGGTGGGGGCCGGGCGCATCGTGCTGTTCGGCATGCGCCCCCAGTACCGCGGCCAGAGCTGGGCGACCTTCAAGCTTCTTTTCAATGCGCTCTTATAAAGTGACTGCGGGCGGCGCGTAAGCAAGCGCGAAATCTTGCCAAAATGGCATACTCATAACAGTGATGTCCCAGCGCGCCACTATTGTTGAGCCGCCGCTCGCTCTCGCGAAAATTCCCGAACTGGAAGCCGCGCTCGCGTCCGCAATCCGCGGAAAAAAAGAAGTTTTGCGGCTGTCGCTGGTCTGCCTGCTGGCCAAGGGCCACCTGCTGATCGAAGACGTTCCCGGAGTGGGGAAAACCACGCTGGCCCATGCGCTGGCGCGCTCGGTGGACTGCCGGTTTCACCGCCTTCAGTTCACTTCCGACATGCTGCCGAGCGACGTTCTCGGCGTGACCATCTACAATGCCCGCACGCAGGCGTTCGAGTTCAAGTCCGGGCCCATTTTCACGAATTTCCTGCTCGCCGACGAGATCAACCGGACCACGCCGAAGACGCAGTCGGCGCTGCTTGAAGCGATGAACGAGCGGCAGGTCACCATTGACGGCCACTCCTACCCGCTTCCGCAGCCGTTCATGGTGATGGCCACGCAGAACCCCGTCGAGCACCACGGCACCTACCCGCTGCCGGAATCCCAACTGGACCGCTTCTTCATGCGGCTGCGCATCGGCTACCCCGACCGCGGCAGCGAGCGCGAGATCCTGCGCAACAGCGAAAACCCGTTGAGCAGGCACATCGAGCCGGTGTTTACGGTCGAAGAAGTGTTGCAGCTTCAGGCGTGGTCGAATCACATCAAGGTCGACGAGTCGCTCGTCGACTACATGCTTGCCATAGTCGAAAAGACCCGCACCCACGAGTCTCTTGCGCTCGGCGTCAGCCCGCGAGGCGCGCAGGCGCTGTTCCGGGCGTCGCAGGCGCTGGCGATGATCGAGGGGCGCGATTACGTCATTCCCGACGATGTAAAGCGCCTGGTGGTGCCGGTGTTCGCCCACCGGGTGGTCATCAACACGCGCCTGGCGCTCTCGCAGCGCGGCGCGGACGCAAGCGACCGGATTTTGGAAGAGATTTTGACCCTGGTAGACATTCCCCTCTGAGATGAAGACCGCGATCATCGGCCTGCCCATGGTAGGCAAAACATCCCTGTTTACGATTCTGACCGGCATCCACGAGGCCGCGCGCATTGGTTCGATGGCGACCCGCATCGGCGTGGCCAAGGTGCCCGATCCCCGCATCGAAGCTCTTGCTAAAGTTTTCAATCCTCCCAAAACCACGCACGCCGTGGTGGAGTATGTCGATACACCCGCAATCTCCAAGGAGGCTCTCCGAGACCCCGCCTTCCTGGCGAGCCTGCGCGTGGTGGATGCGTTCGCGCACGTGCTGCGCGTATTCGAGGACGACAGCGTGCCCCATGAGTCCGGCTCCATCGATCCGGCGCGCGACCTCGAAAACGTGGATCTCGAGCTGATCCTCAGCGACCTGGTCGTAGTTGAGAAGCGCATGGAGCGCCTCGAAAAGGACCGCAAAAAAATTAAATCTCCCGATCTGGATCGCGAGTTCGAGGCCCTGACGCGGTTCAAGGCCGCGCTCGAAGCGAACAGGCCGCTCCGCGAACTGGACCTGAGTCCTGAGGAGGAGAAGAGCACCCGCGGCTTCCAGTTCCTCTCGCAGAAGCCGATGCTCTACGTGCTGAACCTCGGCGAAGCCGATGCGCCCCGGCTGCACGAGATCGAAGAGGAGTACCGCCGGACCCACTTCGCCGGGCGCGCCCGCACGGCCGTCAGCGCCGTCTGCGGCAAGATCGAAGCCGAGCTTGCCGAGCTTTCCGACGAGGACGCGCGCGAATACATGGCCAGCTACGGGCTGAAGGAATCCGGGCTCGAGCGGTTGATCTCGGCCACGTACTCTTTGCTGGGCCTGATGTCGTTTCTGACCGCCGGGGAAACCGAAGTGCGCGCCTGGACCATCCCCGTCAACAGCACCGCTGTGAAGGCCGCCGGGACCATTCACACCGATTTTGAAAAGAAGTTCATCCGGGCCGAAGTCGTGAACTGGCGCGCGCTGGTCGACCACGGCGGCTATGCGGGCGCCCGCGAAAAGGGGCTGCTCCGCCTCGAAGGCAAAGAGTACATCGTGCAGGACGGAGACGTGCTTGTAATTCGCCACGGTTGAACTATGTGCATTCTTTAATGCCGAACTTACTTACCACTTACTCGGCCTATCACCGATCCCAATCCTTTTCGCAAAAACCAAAAAGTTGGGAACTCCTGGTCCGCGCGGCCTTTGCAAGCGGCTGATTTTCAGCGGGCGGAGAATGGCAATCCGTTTGCATTTTCACGCGTGGGAAGCGGAGCGTGTATGTGGATTAGCGACCTGCCCAGGTTCGACCAGCTTCAACTCGCAGCGCTGTTCTTCGCGGCTACATTCGTGGCGGCCTGCGTGTTCGGCTGGATTAGCAGCCGTTCATAGTAGTATCTGCCGCCGGCCCGGCCGGAGTGCGGAGGCCAATGCCGCCACCGTTCCCGCGGCGCAGAGCCAGGCGAACCAGTCTCCAAACCTCGAGTAAAAGGTCAGGCTGTCGATGTAGGAAAAGAAGGTTCCCGCGGCGGCGGCCTGGTGTGAAGGCAGGTTGACGTAAACGCGGCCGGCCGGATCGATCGTCGAGGTGATGCCGTCGTTGGTGGCCCGCAGGATCCAGCGGCGGTTTTCGGCCGCCCGCATCCTCACGATTTCCAGGTGCTGATAGCGCGCCGCCGAGTCGCCGTACCAGCCGTCGTTGGAGATGTTCACGAACAGGTCCGCGCCCTGCCGGGCAAACTTCCTCACGAAGTTCGGGAACACGGACTCGTAGCAGATGAAGGCACCGATTCGGTGGTCGCCGGCCGGCAGCAGGACCTGGCGCTCCCCGGCCGCGAAATCGCCTGCCTCGCTTGATACCTTCTCCACCAGCATCTTGAAGATCCCGGGCACGAACTCGCCGAACGGCACGAGATTCATTTTGTCGTAACGGGCGACCGGCCGGCCCTCGGGGGAGATCAGCAGCGCCGAGTTGAGCGGCGCGCCCTCCTGGTTGTGCGGCACGACGTTCAACAACAGATATGTCTTGGTCTTGCGGGCGAGGTTGTCGATCCGCTCACGAAAACGCGCGTTCTCGTAGTAGTACATCGGCGCCGGCATCTCGGGCCACACCAGCAGGCGGGCGCTCCGATTCTGGTCCAGGCTCCCGGTGGAGAGCGACTCCAGCCGCCGGTGCATGTCCTCCACCCACTCGGGCGTCCACTCCGCGTCCTCGGAGATGTTGGGCTGCACGAGAACAGCGGTCTGGACGCCGCGCTGCGGCTCGGGAAGGGAAGGCAGGAGAACGATCAGCGGCAGCGCCAGCACGGGCGCCAGTTGTTTCCGCGGCCTGCCCAATGCGATCAGCGCCGCCGCCGTGCCCGTCATGGCGAAGATGAATGAGAGGCCCCACACGCCCGTCCAGGGTGCGAGCCGCATCGGCAATCCCATATCGATGCCCGCGTTGCCCAGCCCGAGCCAGGCAAAGCCGAGCCAGCGGTGCGTGCTCTCGACGGCAACCCAGAGCGCGGGCACGGAGAGAATCGCCCAGGCGCCCGGCATCAGCAATCCCGCAAAGAGCGCGAAAACGCCGGTATGGAGTGCTTTGATTACCGCAAACAGCGCAAAGGCGCCCCAGCTTCCTAGTGCGGACATCGAGCCGTGCGTCTCAAGCACCCCCTGAATCCAGTAACACGCTCCCGCCCAGTAGATGACGCCGGACACCCACCCCAGCAAGAATCGCCGGCTGTGCCGTTTTTCGAGCGCGCTCGCCAGCACGAGCGGTGAGATCGCCACCGGCGCAAGAAACGCCAGCCCGAAATGCGGATAGGCGAGGATCAGCAGAAGCGCGGAGGCCGCCGCCAACCCGAGGTTCAAGCGCATACGGCCCGCGCCCTTACTGCATCCGCCATGTACGAGCTGCGCACCAGCGGTCCGCTGAAGACCATCTTGAATCCGAGGGAAAGCCCGTAATCGCGGTAGGCATCGAACTCCGCGGGGGAGACATAGGCGGCCACCGGCAGGTTCCGCTGCGTCGGCTGCAAGTACTGGCCGATGGTGACGATGTCGGTCCCCGCGCCGCGCAAATCGCGCAGCAACTCGCGTACTTCGTCCGCCGTCTCGCCCAGTCCCACCATCAGCCCGGACTTCGTCAGGATGTCCGGGCGGCAGCGCCGCGCGTGCTCCAGCACCGCGAGCGACCGCCGGTAGCCGGCCTGCGGGCGCACGCGCGGGTAGAGCCGGGCCACGGTTTCCATGTTGTGGTTGAAGACGTCCGGGCCGGCATCGAGGACGCGGGCGACGGCGTCGAAGTCGCCGCAGAAATCGGGGGTGAGCACCTCGATGCGCGCGCGGGGGAGCGCCCGCCGTAATTCGCGCACCGTTTGGGCGAAGTGGTGCGAGCCGCCGTCGGGCAAGTCGTCGCGATTGACGCTCGTAATCACGACGTAAGACAGGCGCATACTCGCGGCCATGCGCGCCACCTTCGCCGGTTCTTCTGGGTCGAGTGTGAACTCGCGTTTATGCGGCGACCCCTTCGGCACCGAGCAGAAGCCGCACCCGCGCGTGCAAAGGTTTCCCAGAATCATGAAGGTGGCGGTGCCCCGGCCGAAGCACTCGTGGAGATTGGGGCAGCGCGCCGATTCGCACACCGTGTGCAGGTTGAGCTGTCTGAAACCCTGCTTCAACTCGTGTACGGCTACGAAATCGGTTGTGGTCTTCCGCAGCCACTCAGGCAGCCGCGGGCGTCGGCTCGCTTCGGACACCACCTAGTATTTTCGTACAATTACGGGGAATCCGGCGTTCTGGAGGTCCGCCCTGGTTTTGGCAAGCGTCGCGGCGTCCGGAACCGGTCCGACCAGAACCCGCCACAAAGCATCGTCAGGCTGGCCTGCCACCACCGGCGCAACCTGCGCGGAAAAGCCCCGCTTTTTCAGAACGTCCACGATGACTTCCGCTTCGGGCCTTTTGACCGCGCCAACCTGGAGAAACGTCTGGCCGGGCGCGGGCGGGAGGGGGCCTGCAGGTTTCTGCGCGGCCTGCACAGGCTGCGGTGCGGGAGGCTCGGTTACGCCCGCCGCAGCTCCACCCACGGGTACGGTTCCCACCGGGGTTTTCGTCTCTCCCTCTGGCGGCGCCTCGGGCGCGGCGGTGGATTCCGGAGCGGGCAACGGCTGGGAGGGTCCCGGGCGCTGCGCCGCAGTATCCGCGGGCTGCCCTTTCACCGCCGCCATAGCCGGCGGTCCCTCCGTGGGCGAGGCAGTGCGGCCCACGAGGTATCCCATCGTAAACACCACCCCGAACAGGACCATCATGATGAACACGATCGTGAGCAACTGCCGGTTGCCCACTACCAGTTCAAATTCGCCTTCCTCGTTTTTCGGCATACGGTATGCTCTGGACTTCTCCTCCACTTACATGGTCGGCTGTTTAGGCCGCCAGATTTACATCCGGCCCGACAAGAGATTATATCGAGTGGGCTGCGCGAACTGAATCGGTGCGCTCAGCCTTTCTGCTGCTGCTCGCCGCCGGCGCGATCCAGCACCTTCATCAGCGAGGACAGTATGTCTATCGGCAACGGAAACACGACCGTGGTGTTCTGTTCCGTTCCCATTTCCACCAGCGTCTGGAGATAGCGGAGTTGAATGGCGGCCGGCTGCTTCTGAATGAGTTCCGCCGCCATGGCCAGCTTCTCGGCCGCCGAGTACTCGCCTTCCGCGTGGATGATCTTGGCGCGGCGCTCGCGCTCGGCCTCAGCCTGGCGCGCAATGGCCCGGATCATCTGCTCCGGCAGATCCACCTGCTTCACTTCGACCATGGCGACTTTTACGCCCCAGGGGCCCGTGTGCTGGTCGAGCACGCTTTGCAGTCGCAGGTTGAGCCTTTCGCGCTGGCTAAGAAGTTCGTCCAGTTCCACTTCGCCGAGAACGCTGCGAAGCGTGGTCTGCGCCAGTTGCGATGTGGCGTAGAGGTAGTTCGAGACTTCGATAACGGCGCGGATCGGGTCCAGCACGCGGAAGTAGATGACGGCGTTTACCTTGACGGTGACGTTGTCGCGCGTCACCACGTCCTGGGGCGGGACTTCGAGCGCTTCCACGCGCAGCGACATCCGCACCATGCGGTCGATCGGAGCGAATACCAGGAAGATGCCCGGCCCTTTCGGCTGAGGCAGCACCCGCCCGAGGCGAAAGATGACGCCCCGCTCATACTCGGCCAGGATCTTGATGGCTGAAAGGAGGTAGATGGCCAGGATGAACAGCACTATGTACAAGGGGGACATGTATCCCATCACGTTCCTTTCCCGGTCCCGTCTCCATCGGGCGCCGGGTCCACTTTCAGAGTCAGCCCCTCGACCGCGCGAACACGCACGCGCTCGCCCGCGCGGACCGGGTTTGACGAGATCGCATCCCAGTATTCGCCGTGTACGAACACTTTTCCGGACGGCTCCAACGGGGTATGCGCCACTCCGATTTCATCTACCATGCCCACTGTGCCGGTAATCACCTTGTTGGCGCGCGCGCGAATCACCAGCGACAGCAGGAAGGTAGTGATGATGGCGAACGGCAGCGCCAGGCCGATCGCCGTGCCAAGCCTGACGCGCATCTCCGGAAGCGGGCTCTCCACAAGCAGCAGGGCGCCCAGGATCATGGCGGCCGTCCCGCCTATGGCGAGAATTCCGTGGGTGACGAACTTGGCTTCCAGTATGAACAGCACGATGGCGAGAACGAGCAGCGCCGCCCCAGTCCAGTTAATGGGGAGCACCGAGAGGGCCGACAGTCCCATGAGCGCCAGAATGGCCCCGGCCACGCCCGGCACGATCAGCCCCGGCGCGCTGAATTCCACGTAGATTCCCAACGCTCCGAGCACGAGCAGCACGAGGGCGACGTTCGGATCGGAAATAGCGCTGACGATCTTCTCGCGAATGGTTCTGTGGTACTCGATCACCTCCGGTGCCGCCAACTGGAGCGTTTGCTTCCGCCCGTCGAAGCGGGTGATCTCGCGCCCGTTCAGTATCTGCAACAATTCGGCCTCGTTGGCGGCGATCACGTCGATGAGGTTATTCTCCAGAGCCTCCTCGTCCGTAAACGACTTGCTCTCGAGCACGGTTTGTTCGGCAAGGTGGCTGTTGCGGCCGCGTTTCGAGGTGAGGCTGCGGATGGAAGCGGCGGCATCGTTCCGGACCTTTTTCGCCATTGTTTCGTCCATTTCGCCACCGCCCAGCAGAACCGGGGTGGCCGCGCCGGTGTTGGTGCCCGGGGCCATCGCCGCCACATCGCCCGCCTGGAGAATAAACAAGCCGGCCGAGGCCGCTCGCCCGCCGCTCGGCGCCACGAAGGTCACTACCGGAATGGGCGAGGCCACGATGACCTGAACGATTTCGCGCGTCGCCTCTGACATTCCGCCGGGCGTGTTCAGCCGGATCAGAACGATTTCCGCGCCCTCCCGCTTGGCCTCCTCTATGGCGCGGGTTATGATATCGACCGTGACGGGGTGAACGACCCCGTCCACGCTGACCGCTTCGATCTTGCTCCTGGCGAACGCGGCCTGTACGATTGTAAGGACACACGCCAGAGCCAGCGCCATGCGTTTCAAAGCATTAACACTATAACACCAGGAGCAAGGCGTGGGAGCGGCTCCGGGTACGCCCGGATTGCGCCGGAGGCGCTATCGGTCTTTACACAGCTTTACCAACTTTTCCCGCCGGAGTGCGTTTATATCTTCAGAGGAGATAACATGAAAGCTTTTCTCAAGATGACGGCACTCAGCATGGTGGTGGGCGGCCTGCTGTTTGCGCAGGCGCCGGCGGGCCAGCGCATGGCCAATAGCCGGCCGCAGCCGCGGATGGCGCGACAGGCCGGGATGCGCGTCCCGGGGGGCCTTCTGGGTCAGCTTATGTCCGGCTATCTCGGGCTTACCGAGGAGCAGAAAACTCAAATCAAAGCCATCCACCAGAACGCGCGCACGGAGGCGCAGCCGCTCCAGCAGCAGCTCCGTCAGAATCGGAAGGATCTGCACGCGGCGATTGTCGCGGGCCAGCCTGTGGAGTCCCTTGCCGCGGCGCAGGGCGACCTGCTCGGCAAGTTGACGGCGATCCGGGCGAACACCCAGATCCAGGTTCGCAAGGTGCTGACGCCGGAACAGCTCGCCAAACTCGACCAGCTCCGGTCAAGCCGCAGGCCACTCGCCGGTCGCAAAGCCGCCGCGCCGCCGAAGCAGTAGCGGCGCGACGAGCTGTCTGCCTGGAGGCGGGCGTCTCTCGAGGGCGGGCCGGGTATGTGCCCGGTCCGCCCCCCGCCTTACTCGTATTTCAGAGCGGCAGTCGGCTCGACGCGGGCGGCACGGCGTGCGGGTACGAGGCAGGCGGCGATCGACACCGCTGTCAACAGCGCCGAAACCGCGGCGATCGTAAACGGGTCGCGCGGGCGAATCTCGTACAGAAGACTTGCCAGCATGTTCCCGGCCGCGAGGGCCGCGGTTATGCCAAGAAGCAGCCCCACGGCGACAGGCGCCATGCCCTGCCGCAGCACCAGCCCGTAAAGGTCCGCCGGGCGCGCCCCGAGCGCGGCGCGAATCCCCATCTCTCCAGTACGGCGGGCCACCGAATAGGAAACTACTCCGTAAATTCCCAGACACGCCAGCAGCAGCGCGGTGAAGGCAAACGATCCGGCCAGTGTCATCTGGAAGCGGCGCTGCGCGACGGACTCATCGAGCACCTCGGAAACTGTGCGCATCTGCGGCACCGGCAAATCGGGATCGGTTGCCCGAACGGCGGCGCGCATGGCGCCGGCCACCGAGCGTGGATCGCCGGCGGCACGGGCCACCAGGATCGAACGGTTCGGCACAAAGTTCCGGTCCCAATAGGGCCGGTACACCATCGAGACCGGCGGTTTGTGCACTTCGGCGCGCACGTCGCCGGCGACCCCGATCACTTCGTAGCTCATATTGTTGCCGCGGCTGAAGGTGCGGCCGACCGCGTCGCGGCCGGGCCAGAGCCGCTCGGCAAGACGCTCCGAGATCACCGCCACGCGCCGGTCCCGATCGTGGTCTGAGAAGGTCCGGCCGGCGCGGAGCGGGATGCCCATCGTGCGGAAATAATCCGCGCTGGCGAAGCGGACGTTGACAAGGATTTGCGAGTCCTCGCCCTCGGGCAGGCCGGGCATATATGCTGAGTCGATCCACGTTTCACCCTGCAATGGCAGCGCCGTGCAGATGGCGGCAGCTTGCACTCCCGGGCGGGAGGAAAGATCGTTGAGCAGCCGCTGGTAGAAAGCCTCCCGTTGCTCGCGTTTCGCGTAGGCCGGACCCTCTATGGCGAGATCCACGGCCAGCACGGTGGGCGCGTTGAAGCCTTTGTCGACCCGCATCAGGCGCACGAAACTGTTCATCAGAAGCCCGGCGGTGATCAGCAGAACGGCGCTGAGCGCGACCTCCGCCGTCACCAGCACGCTGCGGATCCGCAGGCCGCTGCGCGACTCGGTGGCCGTGCGGCCGCCGGCTTTGAGCGCCTGCTGGGGGTCGGCGCGGCTGGTGCGCCAGGCGGGCAGCAATCCGAAGAGCAGGCAAGTGAGGATGGTGACGGCCAGGGCGAAGATCATGACGCCGGCATCCACCTGCACCTCGTCCAGGCGCGGGACATCCAGCGTGCTCCGTCTGAGCGCGGCCACCGCAAAGGCAGCAGCTCCGAGGCCGATCCCGCCTCCGGTAAAACCGATAATCAGCACTTCCGCGAGCGCGCCGCGGAGCAACTGCGCCCGGCCGGCGCCCAGCGCCGTGCGGACGGCCGCTTCGCGGGCGCGCCTCTCCCCGCGCGCGAGCAGCAGGTTCGCCAGATTCACGCAGACAATCAGCAGCACCGCTCCGACCGCGCAGAGAAGGTAGATGAGCCCGCGGCCCGTGTTTCCCACTACCGTGTCCAGCAGCGGCGTCACTTGTGCCCGCAGTTCCGTCTTCTCTCCGGCCAGTCTGATCATCTGAAGCTGCACGGCTTCGAGTTCGGCGGCGGCCCGCTGGCGGGTCACGCCAGGCTTGAGGCGCGCAATGACGGCGTAGTTATAGCGCCCCAGCAACTGGGCGAGTTCCTCGTCTCGAAAGCTGAGCGGGCGGAAAAGATCGGCTTGCGGCGCGACGCTTTCGCCCGTCCCAAAGGCATTGCGGTTCGGGTAGCGGAAATCGGGCGGCAGCACTCCGGCGACGGTGTGAGGCAGTCCGTTCAGCCGGATGGTTTTGCCGATCAGCGAGGGATCGGCGTGGAAGCGGCGGCGCCACAGGCCGTCCGTGAGCACTACTACCTTGTCGCGGCCGCGCTGCTCCTCCTCATCCAGAAAATCGCGGCCGAGCGCAACGCGCACACCCAGAACGCGAAACAGATTGGGCGAAACCGAGGCCGCTTCCAGGCGCTCCGGCTCGCCGCTGCCCGTGAGGTTCAGGGTGGCCTGGATGATTGCGGACATGCCTTCAAGCGATGAGCACTGTTTCCGCCATTCGACGAAGTGGCGTGCGCTGGCCGGAACCGTCGGGTACAGGTGCGCGAGATCCGACGCGACCTCTCGAATCGAGACGAGCCGGCCGGGGTCGTGATATGCCAGCGGTTTCAGTAGAACGCCGTTTACTACGCTGAATGTGGTTGTGGTGGCGCCGATGCCGAGCGCCAGCATCAGGATCGCTATGGCGGTAAAAGCCGGCTCGCGGAGCAGAATGCGGGCGGCGAAACGCAGGTCGCGCCAGAGAGTCATATCCGTTTAAACGAATTAAGGGCCAAAAGGTTCGCGGAAGTTGCGGCTCTTTTAAACTTCGGGAGTAAGTAAGGGGAAACAGGCAGGTGAAAAGCTGGTAGCGCGACCTTGAATCGGGTATTCTGTTTCGGGGGTGAATTGCTATGGCATTGGCGATGATGCTGCTGGCTCTTGCCGGGGTAGCCGCGGCTCAACCGGCTTATGACCTGCTGCTGCGCGGGGGGCACGTGATCGACCCGCGGAACGAGATTTCCGGACGCCGGGACGTCGCGATCCGCAATGGCCGCATCGCCGAAGTGGCGGCCAACATCGACCCGGCGCGCGCTGCCAGGGTGATTGACGTTTCCGGTCTGTATGTAGTGCCGGGGATCATCGACATCCATGTGCATTGCTATGCGGGCACCGGCGAGCGGAACTCGTACGCGGGCGACAACAGCGTTTATCCCGACGGCTTCAGCTTCCGCGCGGGCGTAACCACGGTGGTCGACGCCGGCGGCGCCGGGTGGCGCAATTTCGCCGACTTCAAGGACCGCATCATCGACCGCTCGCGGACCCGCGTGCTGGCATTTATCAACATCGTCGGGCACGGTATGCGCGGCGGCAAGTTCGAGCAGAATCTTTCCGACATGGAGGCGAAACCGACGGCGGAGGCGGCGCTGCGGTTCAAGGATCTCATAGTGGGGATCAAGTCGGCCCACTACGAGGGGCCGGAGTGGACGCCCATCGAGCGGGCCGTCGAGGCGGGCTCGATCGCCAACGTGCCGGTCATGATCGATTTCGGGAGAAACCGCCCGGAGCGGCCGCTGCACGATTTGATTCTGAAAAAGCTCCGGCCGGGCGACATATACACGCACGTCTACTCCGGACTTCGCAACGAAATCGACGACGACCGTAGGGCGAACCCCGCCCTGTTCGAGGCGCGGAAGCGGGGAGTGATTTTCGATGTCGGCCACGGCGGCGGCAGCTTTCTCTGGCGGGTGGCAGTGCCGCTGATGAAGCAGAACTTCCCCCCGGACTCGATCTCGACCGACCTGCACATTGGCAGCATGAACGGGGGAATGAAAGACATGCTCAATGTAATGAGCAAGTTCCTGGTGATGGGCATGTCTTTGGAGGATGTCATCGCGCGCTCGACCTGGAACCCGGCGCGCGAGATCCGGCGTGAGGAACTGGGCCATTTGTCGGCCGGGGCGGTAGCCGACATCGCGGTTCTGCGGCTCCAGACCGGCGATTTCGGTTTCCTGGATATCGGCGGAACGCGGCTGCGAGGTTCCCGAAAACTGGAGTGTGAAATGACGCTCCGCGACGGAAAGATCGTTTACAGCTTGAACGGACTGGGGGCGCCAGAGTTCCAGTAATTCACAGGCGGTCTACAACTTACCATACTTTTTAGGGTCTAAAAAGTTACCACAAAAAAAGGGTTGAAATTCATCATCCAGGTGTATACTACCCTCACAACTCGCTGCTTCCCGGCAATCCGCGGGAAGTGTTCGGCCGCCTGATGGCGGCCTGTGTGCTTGGTGCAGGAGACAGAGAGGGACCGACATGGGATTTCAACTTACCCGAATGGCCCCGATTGCGGGCCTGTTTTTGTGTATCAGCTCTGGTTTGATGGCGCAGGTCACCACTGGAACGATCTTGGGAACCGTCCGAGACAGCAGCGGAGCGGTAATCACCGGGGCGACCATCGACATCAAGGAAGTAACCAAGGGAACGTCGCAAACCTTTCAGACGGATGAAAACGGGGCTTACTACGTGCCTTTTCTTATCCCCGGCACTTATCAGGTGACGGTGGAAAAGGAGGGCTTCCGGAAGCAAGCCAGCCAGAGTTTTGAACTGCAAGTCGACCAGAAGGCGCGCATCGATTTTACGCTGCAGGTGGGCGCGCTGACCGAGACAGTGGAGGTGACGGCGGCGGCGCCGCTGGTAAGGTCGGAAACGGCGGAACTGGGAGCGGTGGTTGCCGAAAGGGCGATTCGGGAACTGCCGCTGAACGGCCGCAACTTCGCGCAGTTGGTCTACCTCGCGCCCAACGTAACCCCCGGCCAGCAGAACGAGAACTTGTCGGGACAAAGCTCGTTCAACCCGCGGGCGGCGTCTAACTTCAACGCGCTGGGCAGCCAGGCGAACACGAACGCCTGGCTGGTGGACGGCATCGACAATAACGAGTACACCTTCAACACGGTGATCGTGCAGCCGTCGATCGAATCCGTGCGCGAGTTCAAGGTGTTGACGGGAACGTACTCGGCGGAATTCGGAAGAGGCGCGGGCGTAGTGTCGGTTTCCACCAAGTCCGGCGGCAATGAGTTGCATGGCAACGCGTTCGAGTTCCTGCGCAACGATGTGCTCGACGCGCGCAACTACTTCAACGCCAAGCCGCAGCCAAAACCGCCTTACCGCCGCAACCAGTACGGGGCGGCGCTGAGCGGCCCGGTGTATCTTCCCAAGCTGTACAACGGCAGGAACCGGACCTTCTTTTTCATGGATTACTTCGGGATGAAGGAGAGAAAGGGCCTGACGTTTGTCAACACCGTGCCGAATGCGGAAACGCGGATCGGCAATTTCAGCAATTTCACCAACTCCAGCGGCAGCCTGATCAGGATCTACGATCCTTTGACCACGCGGCTGAATCCAAACTTCGATTCCAGCAGGCCGGTCAGCGCGACCAATCCGCAGTTCCTCAGGGACCCGTTCCCGGACAACGTGATTCCGCAGGGCCGCATCCATCCGGTCGGCCTGAACGTCGCGAGCATTTACCCGCTGCCGAACGGACCGGGCAATTTCAACAACTACACGAGCAGCCTTCCCCGCTCGGTGGACGACGACGGTTTCACCACCCGCGTGGATCACCAGATTTCGCCCTCGGATTCGCTGTTCGTCCGGTACAGCTATGAAAAGTTCCGGCTGAGCGCGCCGCAGGGGCAGGCAAACTGCTGTTTGCCGACTCCGGATTTTGCCGCCAGCAGGTTCGATTTGGGGCCGTACGTGGCCGGGCTTCAGGTCACCGACCTGACCACCCAGGGGATGGCGATCAACGAAACGCACGTTTTCAAGCCGAACCTGGTGAACGAATTTCGCGGCGGATTCGCGCGTACGAACCCCTTTACGCGCCAGTCGGACCTGGGGCACAACGCCGCCACGTCGCTCGGCATCCAGGGAATCAACATCTCCCAGCAGAGCTCCGGGATACCGAACATCAACGTTGCGGATTTCACCGGACTGAGCGGCGGCCCCGGCTTCCTGCCGGCTAACCCGCGCCAGACGCACTGGCAGATTGAAGACGGCCTTGCGTGGACGCTGGGCCGGCACCAGACTAAGTTCGGCTACCGCTACATCCGGCGCATGACGTCGCCGTACACGGGACCTCCGGGCGGCGGCCCGCGCGGCGATATGACCTTTGGCCGGAACTATACGAACGACCCGGTGACGAATACCCAGGGAACGGGCCTGGCTACGCTGCTGATCGGCTACATCAGCGGCGGCAGCGGGCGCAGCATTCTGCTGGAACCGTATTACACCACGGTCCAGGACCACGGCATGTACTTCCAGGACGACTGGAAAGTCACGCAGAGGCTGACCGTGAATCTTGGAGTGCGGTACGACATTTTCATGCCGGACGTCGAGATCCGCGACCGGCTCGTCAACTTCGATTTGACCAACCTTCGGCTGGCCTATGCGGGTGAAGAGGGCTACTCGCGGACGGCCGGTAAAGAGACCCGGTACCGCAACATCGGACCGAGGGTCGGCTTTGCCTACGATTTGTTCGGGAACGGCAGGACAATCATCCGGAGCGGATATGGGATCAGCTACTTCCCTGAGTTGCCGTCCGGGTCGAACATGCTTGGCGAGCAGGTGCCATATGTGGTGTCTCAAGTGCCGTTCGGCAACCTGCCAACCAACCCGACCGATTGGAGCGTGATCCCGCAGATCGATCAGCCATTCCCGCCCATTCAGACCGTAAAGCCGCGTACGACGGCCGAGCTGAACGCCTCCCCGGTGGCGGTGCTCGGGCACGGATTCCGCAATGAGACGCCTTCGATGATGAGCTGGAATTTCAACATCGAGCGGCAGCTCACCGGCGATATGATGATGGAAATCGCCTATGCGGGCAGTCACGCGACCCACCTGGTGTTCGGCTACAACCCGAACGAGGTGCAGCCCGGCATCGGATCCGTGCAATCGCGGCGGCTGCTGCAACCGATAGCGAACGTCAGCAGCATCACAATCTTCGACCCGCGGAACTCCTCGAGCTACCACGGCTTGAGCGGCAGGCTGGAAAAACGGTTTTCGGGCGGGCTGCAATTCATGGCCGCGTACACGTTCTCGAAGAACCTGGACTACGGCGGGTCGGCGGCGAGCGGCGGCGGCCAGACCGGCGGACCCCAGACGATCACCAACATCCGGGCAGGCCGCGGGCCGTCGGGATTCGACGTGAAGCACCGGTTCGTAGTGAACTACCTTTACGAGCTTCCGTTCGGTCCCGGCAAGCCCTGGGCGAACACCGGCGTGCTGCGATGGGTGGCCGGGGGATGGACGCTGAGCGGCATCACCACCCTGCAAGGGGGCCGGCCATTTAACGTGAGCCTGGCCACGGGCGTGAACAACGGCGCGCCGAGCTGGCCGAACCGTATCGGCAGCGGCAAGCTGGACAACCCGGACCGCGCCCGGTGGTTCAATCCGGCGGATTTCGTGGCGCCGCCTCCGAATACCTACGGGAACGTCGCGCGCGGCGTGCTCTACGGCCCGGGCCAGAAGAACTTCGACGTTTCGTTCGTGAAGAATACCCGGATTCGCGAGCGGTACAACGTCCAGTTCCGGCTGGATGCTTTCAACCTGACCAACACGCCGTTCTTCGGTTTCCCCAACGCCAGCATCGGTTCGCAGACTGTGGGGGAGATCACCTCAACAAACTCGGACATGCGCGATTTACAGTTCGCGTTGAAGTTTGAGTTCTAGGCTGTAAGTTGTGCCAATGAGCCGCGGTTCCGCAATGGCCGCGGCTCTTTTTTATCATCCAGGCGGCGGCGCTAGCAGCCCGTGGATAAAGTCGAAACATTTTGAAGTCGAAACATCTTGATGCAGGAATGTTTTGGATGGATAATTGGGCATGGCGCTCGGCAAGCGGAGACAGAAGCAGACCTCGTTC
>JBLNCW010000114.1:0-35921 GCA_050261015.1 Rhodospirillales bacterium
AATCTCTTGAGCGCGCGCAGGATCAGCTCCTTTTCAATCGCCTCAAGGCTGATGCCCTGCGGGGGAAGCTCCAGGCGCACTTCCTCGAGCACCGGGCGTTCGCGGTGAAGGAACTCCGGCAAGTCCGCCAGCGTGATCTCGTTTCCGCGGGTGAGCACCACCAGCCGCTCGACGACGTTCTCCAGCTCCCGGATGTTGCCCGGCCACCGATAGCCGCAGAAATAGGGAATGAGCGCGGGCCGCAGCACCAGGTCCGGCCGGCCGTGCCTCTCTTTCGCCTTCACGAAAAAGTGCTCCACCAGTTCCGGGATGTCCTCCGGGCGCTCGCGCAGCGGCGGCAGCTCCAGCGGTATCACGGAGAGCCGGTAATACAGGTCTTCGCGGAATGTGCCGTCCTCGATCATCGCCTGAAGGTTCCGGTGCGTCGCGGCGATCACCCGCACATCCACCGTGGTGGTCTCCTCGGCGCCGACCTTTTCAATTTCCCCCTGCTGAATCAGCCGCAGCAGCTTCACCTGGAGTTCGAGCGGCAGCTCCCCGATCTCGTCGAGGAACAGCGTGCCGCCGTCGGCCGCCTCGGCGCGGCCCTTCTTGTGCGCCACCGCCCCCGTGAAAGCGCCCTTCACGTGCCCGAAAATTTCCGATTCCAGCAGGTCCCTCGGGATGGCGCCGCAGTTGATAATGACGAACGGCTTTTGCCTGCGCGGGCTGTTGAAGTGGATCGCCTTGGCCAGCAGTTCCTTTCCGGTTCCGGTCTCGCCGCGGATGAGAACCGTCGAGGCGGTCTGCGCAGCGCGCGAGGCCATGTCGAGCACGGACAGCAGAGCGTTCGAGTGTCCCAGTATGTTCTCGAAACCGTACTTGCGGTCCAGGCTCGAACGCAACTCCTGGACTTCTTGCCGCAGACGCACGTGCTCGAGCGCGCGCTCGATCACCAGCCGCATCTCATCGATATGAACCGGCTTGGTGATGTAGTCGTATGCGCCGGCCCGCATCGCCTCGACCGCCGTCTCGATGGTGCCGAAGGCGGTGACCATCACCACGATCACCTCGGGATACTCCGCGCGGATCCGCCTGAGCAGCTCGAGGCCCGACATGCCCGGCATCTTTAAATCGGTGATCACCAGGCCGGCGGGCTTCTTCTGGAGGACGTCGAGCGCCTCGCTGCCCGAAGCGGCCGTGAGCACATCGTAGCCGCACTGCTGGAGCTGGACCTCGGTTACTCTCCGCAGGCTATCGTCGTCATCCACTACTAAAATGCGGTCTGGCAAATTTCAGATTATCATCGGGCTTGCGCGGACCGGGCGCTGTAGGCGGGGAGCAGCACCGAGAACGTCATCCCCCGGTCCGGGTTCCGTTGGGCAACAATCGTGCCTCCGTGCTGGGTCACAATCTGGTGCGCCACGGACAATCCCAAGCCGGTGCCGTTCTCCTTGGTCGTGAAGAAGGGGTCGAAAATCTTGTCGAGGTCCTCCTCGGGAATGCCTGAGCCCTGGTCCTTGACCGAAATTTTCACGTTGCCGTCCGCCGCCGAAACCGCCAGCTCGATCTCGCCCGCGCCCTGCATAGCTTGCGCGGCGTTGATCGTCAGGTTCAGGATCACCTGCTTCAACTGCTCCGGGTCCGACCGCACGAACGGCGCGGAGGGCTGCACCCGCCGCGTCAATGTGATTCCGTTGCGCTCCACCGTGGGGGCCACCAAGCTGATTACGGAGTCGATCAGTTTGGCCGGATCCACTTGCTGGAATTCGGGCTTGCGGGGCCGGGCGAAATCCAGAAGATCGGTCAGCAGCCGGTTGAGCCGGCGCGATTCCTTCCGGATCACCCCAAGAAACTCCTTCCGCATCTCCTCGGAGATTTGGGGCTGATCGAGGATGCCGGTTGCCCCCTCGATGCTCGCCAGCGGGTTGCGGATTTCGTGCGCCAGGCTTGCCGAGAGGTGCCCGATGGCGGACAGGCGGTCCGCGCGCTTCAGTTGCTCAAAGCTGTCCTGCAACTCCCGATTGACTCTGCTGAGCTGCTCGGTGGTTGCTTCCAGCTTCTCCCGTTGTTTCCGTTCGCGGTCGGCCAGCACGCCGGTAGTCGTTCCGACCAGGAAGAAAATGATGATTTCGGCGTACTGGTTCATCGCGTACTCGGGCATGTGGTGCCAGGAGATGAGGATGTGCGGGATGTACAGAATCGCCGAGAACAGCGCAGCGATCAGCCCCCCGCGCCACCCGAAATACACGGCCGCATAGACGATCGGCAAATAGTAGAGCCGCTGGAAGATGTTGTGCCAGAGAATCAGCGATTGCGGAGTCAGGAAGTGCAGCAGCGACGCCACGCCGATACCGAGCGCCACCACCGCCGCCCGGACGTAAGTTGCTCTTTTACTACGGCTATCCACTGGGTTCTCAACCATTCTCTCTCGTTTTGGACGCCAGGCGCGCCATAGCCTCTAATGAGGCACCCTGGAACGGCCCCATGCCTCAAATGCGGCACCCCTCCGGGCTTGTGGTTCTTCAAAGGGCCGTTATTTCAGTCCCCTGCAGGGTGGCATCTCAGATGCACCACACAGGCCGGAAAAGGACTTATTCGTGAGATTGCGTTGTGTTGCCGCCGGAATTGTAATTCTCTCGGTTTCCGGCGTGTTGGCGAGCGGGCAAGAGCAGCCCCGCCAGTTGGATGCGCTGGTTGCCGAGGCGCTGCGTAACAATCCTGAAATTCTGGCCGCGCAGAAGCGGTACGAGGCGGCCCGCCAGCGCCCGTCGCAGGAGAGCACGCTCCCCGATCCCATCCTCGGAGTCGGCTACCAGAGCGTCGGCAGCCCCAGGCCGGGCGCCGGACTCGGGACCGAGCCCATGGCAAACGCCGGCTTCTCCATCACTCAGGAGTTCCCTGCTCCGGGTAAGCTCAACCTCCGCGGCGGGATTGCAGCCAAGGAAGCCGAAGCGGAGTTCCAGCAATACCAGGCTGTGCAGTTGAACGTGATCGCGCGTCTGAAGCAGGCTTACTACCGCCTCTACTACACCTATGCGGCGCGTGGCGTGCTGGAGCGCAACCGCGACCTCCTCACCAGACTGCTCAGCGTCACCGAGACACGGTACTCCGTGGGTAAAGCGGCCCAGCAGGACGTTCTCAAGGCCCAGACCGAGATCAGCATTCTCGAGACCCGCCTGGTCAAGCTCGAACAGGAACGCAACGCCGCCGAAGCTGAAATCAACACCCTTTTGAACCGCCGCGCCGGGACGCCGGTTCCGCGGCCCGAAGAGATCACGCCCAAAGAGTTCGCGCTGAACCTCGAGGAACTGTATGGCAGCGCGCGGGAGCAGTCGCCCACGCTGCGCCGCGGCCAGAAGATGATCGAACGCAGCGAGCTGGCCCTGAACCTGGCGCGCAAAGATTACTACCCGGATTACGCCGTTACCGCGGGCTACTTCAACCAGGGATCCATGCCGGCCATGTACATGGCTCGCGTGGATGTCAGGCTCCCGTTGTACTTCTGGAGAAAACAGCGCGCGGGCGTGGCCGAACAGGCCGGCAACCTCGTCGAGGCGCGCCGCTCTTATGAATCGATGGATCAGAACATCCGCTTCCGCATCAAGGACGATTACCTGATGGCGCAGGCATCGTGGAAGCTGATGGGCCTTTATAGCAAAACGGTCATTCCCCAGGCCGGCCTAACCCTGGAATCCTCTCTTTCCTCTTACGAAACGGGGACCCTGGACTTTCTTTCCGTGTTAACCAACTTCTCTACCGTGCTCGACTACGAATTGAATTACTACGAAGAACTCATGAGTTACTATTCGGCCTTGAGCCGGCTGGAAGAATTTACTGCCTTGAGGTTGACGGATTAATTCGATGAAAGCGGCGAAAATACTTTCTTTTCTGGCTCTTCTCGCGGCGACGTTTTACGGCGGCTATGCGTACAAGGGCTCGTCCGGAAGCGGGCAGGCGAGCGGCGGCCGCAAGATCCTCTACTACGTGGATCCCATGCATCCCGCGTACAAGTCCGACAAGCCCGGCATCGCCCCGGACTGCGGCATGAAGCTGGAGCCGGTGTACGCCGACGGCGGCCCGTCCGAGACCGCGAGCGCCGCGCCGAAGGGCAAAATCCTCTATTACCGCGACCCGCATGACCACGCTTACACGTCCGATAAGCCGGGCCTCAACCCCGAGACCGGCAACGAACTCGAACCAGTGTACGAAAACGATTCATCCACTTTCCCCGCCGGCACCGTTCAGATCAGCCCCGAAAAGCAGCAGTTAATCGGTGTTACTTACGGTACGGCCGAAATCACGAGCGGTTCGCAGACCATTCGCGCGGTGGGCAAAGTCTCCTACGACGAAACGCGGATCGCACACGTGCACACGAAGTACGACGGGTGGATCGACGAAGTATTCGTCAACTTCACGGGCCAAACGGTGAAAAAGGGCCAGCCGCTGTTGACGATCTACAGTCCCGAACTTCTGGCCTCGCAGCGCGAGTTGCTCCTGGCCGCAAAGGCGCGGGAGGTGATGAAGAAGAGCCCGTTTGAGGGCGCTATCGACCACAGCCGGACCCTGTTTGATGCCGCCCGCCGCCGTCTCGAGCTTTGGGATCTCAGCGAACGCCAGATAGATGAGGTGATCGCCACCGGCAAGCCAATCAAGAACGTCACGCTCTACTCGCCGGTCACCGGGTATGTTCTGGAACGCAACGCCTTCCCTCAACAAAAAGTGATGCCTGATACGGACCTCTACACGGTGGCGGATCTGAGCAGGGTTTGGATCATGGCCGACATTTTCGAGTACGAGGCGCCGAACATCCGTATCGGGCAGACAGCCCGGATCGAGCTGCCTTACGATCCTGGAAAATCCTTCAGCGCCAAGGTCTCCTATATACAGCCGCAGGTGGACCCGATGACGCGAACGCTCAAAGTCCGCCTCGAAGCCGCCAACACCGGTGTCGCGCTGAAGCCGGAAATGTACGTGGATGTGAAGTTCCACCTCGCATCCCCGCCCGCTCTCACCGTTCCTGCAAGCGCTGTGCTGGATGCCGGCGACAAGAAGACCGTCTTCGTGGACCGCGGAAACGGCTTTTTCGAACCGCGCAGCGTTCAGACCGGCGCCGAGAGGAATGGCCGGATCGAAATTCTCAGCGGGCTCAAGCCCGGAGAGCGCATCGTGACCTCGGGGAATTTCCTGATCGATTCAGAAAGCCAGATGAAGGCCGCGGCTTCGGGGATGCAGCCGGCGGGAGCGCACGAAGGCCATGATTAACAGAATCATCGAGTTCGCCGCGAACAACAAGTTCATCGTGTTCATCCTGGCCGGCGTGGCCGTTCTCTACGGCCTGTGGTCGATGGGGAACGTGCCGCTCGATGCGCTCCCCGACCTCAGCGACACGCAGGTGATCGTTTACTCAAGGTGGGATCGCAGCCCGGACATCATCGAGGACCAGGTCACGTACCCGATCGTCACGGCCATGCTCGGCGCTCCGAAAGTGAAGGACGTGCGGGGCTTCTCCGATTTCGGCTTTTCGTACGTTTACATCATTTTCGAAGAAGGCACGGATATCTACTGGGCGCGGTCCCGCACGCTCGAGTATCTCTCGGGAGTTCTGCCGCGGCTTCCGCAGGGTGTCACAACCGAGCTTGGGCCGGATGCAACCGGCATCGGCTGGGTTTTCCAGTACGCCCTGATCGACACCAGCGGCAAGCACTCCCTGGCCGACCTGCGCTCGTATCAGGACTGGTATCTTCGCTATTACTTGAAATCCGTGCCCGGCGTGGCTGAGGTCGCCTCGCTGGGAGGCTTCGTGCGGCAGTATCAGGTCAACGTAGACCCCAACAAGCTTCAGGCTTACAACATTCCGATCAGGAAGGTTGTGGAAGCGGTGCGCGCCGGCAACAACGATGCAGGCGGCCGCCTGATAGAGTTCACCGGCGCCGAGTACATGGTCCGCGGCCGCGGTTACGCCACCTCCACGGAGGACATCGGAAAGATCGTGCTGGCGACTAGCGCGAACGGCGTTCCCATCCGCGTCCAGGACGTCGGCGAAGTGACGCTGGGCCCCGACATTCGCCGCGGCGTGGCCGATTGGAACGGCACAGGCGACACCGTTGCCGGAATCGTGATCATGCGCCAGGGCGAGAACGCTCTCGATGTGATCGAGCGGGTCAAGCAGAAACTTAAGGACATCGAGCCGGGCATGCCGCCCGGAGTCAAGGTGGTTACAGCCTACGACCGCTCCGATCTCATCCTGCGCTCGATCGACAACCTGAAAGACACCCTTCTTGAGGAACTCATCATCGTCTCCGGCGTCATTCTGATCTTCCTCTGGCACGTGCCGAGCGCGTTGATTCCCATCATCACGATTCCGGTTTCGGTGATCATTGCGTTCATCCCGATGAAGATGATGGGGCTCACCTCCAACATCATGTCGCTCGGCGGCATCGCCATCGCCATCGGCGCGATGGTGGATGCGGCGATTGTGGTGGTCGAGCAGACGCACAAGAAGCTGGAGGAATGGGAACGCGAGGGGCGCCGCGAGGATTACCACAAAGTAGTGGTCAGCGCGGTGAAGGAGGTCGGCGGCCCAAGCTTCTTCGCTTTGCTGGTTATCGCGGTATCGTTCCTGCCGGTTCTCACCCTCGAGGCGCAGGAAGGCCGCTTATTCAAGCCGCTCGCTTACACGAAGAATTTCTCGATGATCATAGCGGCCGTTCTCGCCATCACGCTCGACCCGGCCATGCGGCTGCTCTTCACGCACATGAGGAACTTCGAGTTCCGCCCGCGGTGGCTGGCGCGCGCTGTGAACGCCGTCCTGGTGGGAAAGATACACTCCGAGGAGCGCCACCCCATCAGCCGCATTCTGATCGCGCTGTACCAGCCCGTGTGCGCGTGGTCGCTCCGCTGGAAATGGCTGGTGATCGGCGGCGCGGCCGCGATGATCATCCTCACAATCCCCATCTACAACCGCCTCGGGTCCGAGTTCATGCCGCCGCTCGATGAAGGTTCTTTGCTCTACATGCCGACCACTCTGCCAGGCATTTCCGTGACCGAAGCGCAGCGGCTGTTGCAGGTCCAGGACCGCATCATCAAGTCTTTCTCCGAGGTCGACCGCGTTTTCGGCAAAGCGGGCCGCGCCGAAACCTCCACCGATCCCGCTCCGTTCTCGATGATGGAGACCGTTATTCTTCTCAAGCCGAAGCATGAATGGCGGAAGGTAAGCACGTGGTACGATTCGTGGGCTCCGCAATGGCTCAGGCCGGTTCTGGGCCGCATCACACCCGATCACATCTCGACCGACCAGCTCATCGAGGAAATGAACGAAGCGCTGAAGATTCCCGGAACTTCGAATGCCTGGACAATGCCGATCAAGGCTCGCGTGGACATGCTCACCACAGGCATCCGCACGCCCGTCGGCATCAAAATCTACGGCGCGGATATTCAGAAGATCGAGGAACTCGGGGCGCGGATCGAGGCCCTCCTCCCCAAGGTGCAGGGCACGCGCAGCGTGTTTTCGGAACGCACGCGCGGAGGCTACTTCCTGGACTTCAACTGGAAGCGCGATGAACTGGCGCGCTACGGCCTGACCATCGACATGGCGCAGGACGTCATCATGTCCGCCGTGGGCGGCGAGAACATCACCAACACCGTCGAAGGCCGCGAGCGCTACCCCGTCAACGTGCGCTATTCCCGCGACTTTCGCAGCGACATCGCCAGCCTCAAGCGCGTGCTGGTGCCGGCGATGAACGGGGAAATGCAGGTGCCGCTCTCCCAGTTAGCCGACGTGAAATTGGTAAGCGGACCGGCGATGCTCCGCGACGAGAACGGCATGCTGAACGGCTACGTTTATGTCGATGTGGCCGGCCGGGACATAGGCAGCTATGTCGCCGAAGCCAAGGAGACCATTCGCAACAGCCTGCAGTTGCCCCCGGGCTATTCGCTGGTCTGGAGCGGCCAGTATGAGGCGATGGAGCGCGTTCGCGAGCGGCTCACAATCGTGCTGCCGGTGACGCTTTTCCTGGTCTTCATGCTGCTTTATCTCAACACGAGGTCGATCGCTAAGACCATGATCATCGTCCTGGCCGTTCCGTTTTCGGCCGTGGGCGCCATATGGTTCCTGTACGCGCTTGGCTACAACATGAGCATCGGCGTCTGGGTGGGCATCATCGCTCTGCTGGGCGTGGATGCCGAAACAGGCGTGTTCATGCTCCTATACCTCGACCTCGCGTACGAAGAGGCACGCAAGAGCGGGCGGCTCCAAAGCCTCGGCGATCTCCAGCAGGCCATCATGCACGGCGCCGTGAAGAGGATCCGGCCGAAGTTCATGACCGTCGCCGTCATGTTCATGGGCCTGGTTCCGATCATGTGGTCCACGGGCGCCGGCTCCGACGTGATGAGGCGCATTGCCGCTCCCATGATCGGCGGCATCCTCACCTCCTTCGTTTTGGAACTGGTGGTTTACCCAGCTATTTACGAGATTTGGAAATGGAACTTCGAAGTCAAAAAGCAGTTGGCGCGCTCGTAGCCGTTATTCTCGCGGCGCCCGCGGCGTTTTCGCAGCAGCAATTCCGCTACGAAGCATGGCACAGGCACGTGCGCCCGCCGCTCGTCGGAAAGAGCCGCGCCGCGGGAACGCTGTCGATTACGGATGAAGGTGTCTCCTTCGCCGAAGCCGGCAAGAACGGGAAAGAGCCCGAGCACAAATGGCACTGGGCTTACGAGGACATACAGCAACTGGAGCTCTACTCCAAACACATGCGGCTGCTGAGCTACAGGGACGACAAGTGGAAACTGGGGGCCGACCGCCGGTACCGCTTCGACGGCGATTTTACCGGCGCGTACCCGCTGCTGAAAGCCCGGCTCGGAAGCCGCCTCGTCGCCGCGCTGCCCGGCAAGGACCTGAAGGCCGAATGGGAGATCCCGGTGAAACACCTCCTGCGATTTGGAGGCACGCACGGCGTGCTCAGGTTCGGCGAAGACCAGATTGCCTACATCACGGATAAAGAAGACGACGTGCGTATCTGGAGTTACTCGGATATAGAAACTGTCAGCAGCAGCGGGCCCGATCAGCTAACGATCACAACTTACGAAAAAGCGGCACTTCACTACGGCAATCGCAAGAGTTTCAACTTCCAGCTCAAAGAGCGGCTCGACGAAGCCCGCTACAACCGTTTACATAGAAAAATCAACCAGGCCCATGGCCTGCGGATTCTGGAAACTTACCAGGAAAGGAACACACAAGAATGAAACGTCTGATTTTGTTTTCTCTCGCCGGCACGTTGCTTTTTGCGGCTGCCGAACGGCGCACCTTCACCGGCGTCATCACCGATACGATGTGCGGCGGCGACCACGAGGCGATGAACGTATCCCCCGACCCAGAGTGCGTGCTCCAATGCGTCCGGCACGACAAGAACAACAAGTTCGCGCTCTACGACGGCAAGAACGTGTACACGCTCAGCGACCAGCAGACCCCCGCGAAGTATGCAGGGCAGCAAGTCAAAGTCACCGGCACTCTTTACGAAAAGACGAAAATCATCAAAGTGGATTCGATTGAGCCCGCCTCGGGCGCCGTGGAAAAACCGAAGGCGTCACCCGGGCATCATCACTGAGGCTTTCGAGGCGCTCCGCGCCGGCACGGCTGGCGCGGATCCGCCCCGGTTGGATCGCAACAGGTCACAGTGTTACCGGCTGGTGCCGCTTGACCCACTCCGGGTCAAACTCAACGCCGAATCCCGGACCGGTGGGCACTTTCAACTTGCCCTTGACCACCTTTAGCGGGGATGTCTTGCACTCGTATCGTACCTGCGTTTGAAGGCCTTTGAATTCGTGATGCTCGCCCGCGTTGGGCACGCAGGACACCATGTGAATGTTGTACAGGAATCCCAACCCTCCGCCGGACATGTGGGGGATGAACTCTTTTCCGCAGGCAGCCGCCATGCGCGCGACTTTCATCGAGCGGATCATGCCCCCGAAATAATAGTTGTCTGGCTGCACGATATCGATGCCATTGTTGGCTAACAGCCAGCGGAAGCCGTAGAAGCTGTAATCCTGCTCGCCGTTGGCGATCGGGATGGTAAGCGTGTCCGCCACCTGCTTGATGTCCTCCAGGTGATCGAACATCACGGGCTCTTCGAAGTACCTGTACTTGTACTCTTCCAGCAGCCTGCCCACTCGAATCGCCTCCGGCACGGTATAGAAGCTGTTCGAGTCGGCGTAGAGCGCCATATCGTCGCCGAATATCTTGCGCACGAGCGGCACGATTTTCTCCGTCCTGCCCGGAGGGCCGGCAGCGTACATGTCCGTGGTCATGAAGATGAGCCCGCCCACCTTGATCTTGAGCGCCCGCGCGTCGTAGGCGGCCACGGCTTCCTTGATCAGCTCGATCGATTCCTCCACGGGCTTCTCGCGCCATTCGGTCGCGATGTACACTCCGACCTCGGGATTGTGAATCTCCCCGATGAGCTGGCCTACGGGCTTGTTCGCCATGCGGCCGAGCATGTCAAGGACGGCGAACTCGAGCGTCGCCAGGGGCAGCCCGAGAGCCATGCCGTTCAAACGGAAGTTGAAGTTGTAGATGTAGATCTTGTCCAGAATCAGATCCAGCTCGCGCGCGTCCTTTCCCACGAAAAAGGGCTGCACGTTTCTCAGGAAAATGGGAAACAGCGTGCTCATGCCGCTGTGCCCCACCGAGATGCCTTCGGCCCCGTCGCGCGACCGCACCCTGCAGAGGAAGCTGTTTCTCAGTCGCAGCAGTTCGACCGTCTCAATGATGACCGGCTCGCGAAACAACTGTTTCTTCAGCACTGGCTGTTTCAAAATCTCGCCGAGCCGGTTATACCGGGACTGCGGCGTCTCCGCTGCCTTTCCGGCTGAAGACGCGGCGGCTATGCCCGCCCCGGCAGCGGTTGAGATGAATTGACGGCGACTGGCCTTCATGTGTTCGAAGCTCCTGTTCTGGAATGATACACCTGTTTTCTCCCTTGGGGCTCGACTCGGGAAAAGCAGAATGTGTTTAACACCCGAAAACGCGCTCTTACGGACTAGTTACGGGTTAGAATGGATTCGACCGAGTCTGGGAGGTCTCGTCCATAGTGCTCATCGTGCTGACGGCTCCCCTCACCGAGACCATCGACCACGCCGGATATTTCATTCAGATGGCTCTGGCCTCTCTGCCCAGGTTTGGAGAGAGAATTATCAACTCGAAATACCCGCGATGGAAAGAGGTTGAGCGCAATGAAGACGGCTCGGCGCGCACCATGCCGGCGGGCGTGAGGCTGCTCGAGGCCTCTCTGCTGCGCGAATTCTCGCCGCAGGAAGTCGTCGTTTGCTATCCGGACGATCTCGACCGTTTCATCGGGCCTGATACACGGCTGGTGGGCGTCTCCACGCACAATCCCCTGGGCGTGACCTTCGCCGCCGGGGTGTATGCATCCGTATTCGGTTCGTCACGCGAGCCAATTAACTCGCACTACGCCCGTCAACTTTTCGAGAAAATCAAGAACAACCCCTACCGCGCCAACTTCAAGGTGATCGTGGGCGGCTCGGGCGGCTGGCAAATCAAGCAGACCAACACTTACGACGAACTGGGCGTGGATTGCGTGGTGGAAGGACGGAGCGAATCCGCCGGCCTGGTCGAGCTCGTGCGCCGCGCGATCCGCGGAGAGCCGCTGCCGCGCGAGTACGACGTAAGCCATCCGCGCAGCCGCGACGAGATTCTTACCCCCGATAAGAGAACCACGTTCGGCGTGGTGGAGATGACCACCGGCTGCGGGCGCCGCTGCCACTTCTGCGTGCCGGACCTCAACCCCCAGCTCGACGTGCCGAAGGAAAAGATCATGCGCGCCGTGAAGGCGAACGTGCGCGACGGCAACAAGCAGATTTCGCTCGCCACCGAGGACATGTTCATCTGGGGCCAGGTCGGAACGGGCGTTCCGTTTTATTTCCCGAACCGCGAGGCGCTGCTGGACCTCTACGCGGAAATCGTGAACACGCCCGGCGTCGAGCAGCACGTTTTGAGCCATGCCACTCTGGCGCCGGCGGTGGTGGATCCCCTGCTGATCGAGAAGCTGTCGGATATTCTGCTGGACAAGAGCCCGATTCACCTGCCCTCCCACAGCACGCACCCGCGGAAAAAGATACTGAGCCCACTGATCGGGCTGGAAACCGGCTCGCCGCGCCTGGCGAAAATGATTATGCCGGGCAAGGGGGCGCCATTCTCGATCGAGGACTGGCCCAGCGTGGTCATCCAGGGCCTGACGGTTTTGAACCGCAACAACTGGTTTCCGGTGTTGACGCTGATGATCGGCAGTCCGGGCGAGACCGACGAGGACGTCAAGGCAACGCTCGATCTGGTGTACGAGATCGAGCGGCGGAAGCTGTTTGCTTTTCTTGTGCCGTCGATCTTCACGCCGCTCCACGATACGCGGTTGCAGAACAAGAAGGGCGTGGCGGAGACCTCCGAACTCAGCGGCTTGCAGTGGCAGTTGATGATGAAGTGCTGGAAGCTGAATTTGCGGCCGGGCCAGCATAGCTGGTGGGGGCCGACCGCGTGGCGTCTCGGCGCGCTCGGGCTCTGGATGTACAAACTCCGGCGCATCAACGGCCCCAAGTTCACCTGGCCGCTGTTGATGTTTGCGAGCGCGCTGCCGGAATCTCTGATGCAGCGCATGGGCAAGATCTATCGTCCCAAGCCGCTCGCGATCAAGAGCCGCAAGGAGCTGCTGGCTACGGTGAAGCCGCAGCACTGGAAATACCTGCGTGCCGACAACGGCGATCTGCCCGAAGGCTATCTTGAGGCGGTCAATGTCAGGCACGCGGCCGGTTGAGAACTGAACGGCGCTGATCCAGAAGTGCAGGTGGTAACCTGAAATCAGACTGAGGGGGGAGATGCAGATGACTCCAGCGAAAATACCGGGATACAACTTCGGCACTCCGGAAGTGCCACGGTCGCCGCTGAGTGAGAAGGATTTGGACCGCCTGAAACAGACGGTCACGTTTACCGAATCCGACGTTAAGTACCTGCGCATGTCAAAAGAGGTGCTGGCGGACCAGGTGGAAGCGGTCCTGGACGTATGGTACGGGTTTATCAGCTCTCTACCGTTCTTGCTGCACTACTTCACCAGGAATTCCGACGGGCAGCCCGATTCCGGCTACCTGGAATCGGTCCGGCGGCGGTTCGGACAGTGGATCCTCGACACCGCCAGCGCCAACTACGATCAGAAATGGCTGGACTACCAGTACGAGATCGGCCTGCGGCACCATCGCATCGCGAAAAACAAGACTGACCGCGTGGATTCGGTCGAACTCATCAATTACCGCTACATTCCGCTCGCAGTCTATCCGATCGTCTCGACACTCAAGCCGTTCCTGGCAAAGAAGGGGCATTCGGCCGAGGATGTCGAAGGCATGTATCAGGCATGGTTGAAATCCGTGCTGCTGCAAGTGACCCTCTGGAGCCAGCCCTACGTCAAAGACGGCGATTTCTAGGGAGTCCTGAAACGGGCAAAGCGCCGGCCGCAACGGGCCGGCGCAACTGTGTGACCGATTTCCCGATACGTTACCATTGAAGAAGTTCCTCGTATGAAACCTTTGATTATTTGCCTGCTGGCTCTTTGCGCCGGCGCGCTGATTTCCGAAGCCGCGTCGCTGAACATCCCCATCGAGAAGCACACCCTGAAAAACGGCATGCGGGTGATTTTCTCAAAAGACAACTCCGTGCCGGTTGTGAGCGTGTACTTGATTTACGGTGTGGGCGCCCGGCACGAGGAGAAAGGGCGCACCGGTTTCGCGCACCTGTTTGAACACATGATGTTCCAGGGCTCGAAGAACGCGCCGAAGGGCATGCATTTCAAGCTCGTGGAATCGAACGGGGGCTCGCTGAACGGCTCGACGCATCCGGACTACACCGATTATTTCGAGGTGCTCCCGTCGAACAAGCTCGCACTCGGCCTGTGGCTTGAAGCCGACCGCATGCGCGCGCTCGCGATCAACCAGGAGAATCTCGACAACCAGAAGGAAGCGGTGAAGCAGGAACGGCGGCTCTCCTTCGACAACCAGCCGTATGCAACCGCCATCGTCGATCGCTGGCCCGAACTCGCGTTCAGCAACTGGCAGAATTCCCATTCCCTCATCGGCTCGTTCGAGGATTTGAACGCCGCCACGGTCGAGGACGTGGCGCGCTTTTTCAAGACGCATTACGCGCCGAACAACGCAGTGCTGGTGATTTCCGGCGATATCGACACCGCGGAGGCGAAGAAACTCGTGGAAACCTACTTCGGCGATATCCCGGCCCAGAAGCAGCCGCTGGCGCCCGATCTGACCGAGCCTCCGCGCACCCAGCCGAAGTACGAGGTGTACCGCGATCCGCTGGCGCGCGTTCCCGCGGTGGTCATCGGCTATCCGGGCCCCGCTCGCCGCTCCGCCGACTACAACGCGCTGGTGATGCTCGACCTGCTGCTCACCGGCGGCGACAGTTCGCGTTTCCAGCAGAACCTGGTGAAAGGGAAGAAGTCTGTGATCCAGTACGAGGGCAACCTCGGATGGCCGTTTGCCAGCGCGTCCGATTACAAGGATCCCGGGCTTTACGCGATGTATCTCCTCTACAACCCGACGTTCACCGGACAGCAGATCGTAGCTCAGGTTGAAGAGGAGATCGCGAAGATCATCAACGAAGGCGTGGATGCAAAGGAGCTCGAACGCGCCCGCACTTTCCTGCGCGCAACGCGCACCCAGCAGTTGCAGAGCTCGCACGCGCGCGCCGCGCTTCTCGGCCGATACGAACTGCTGGACGGCAAGCCGGAGCTGATCAACACGGAGCTGAACGATTTCCTCGCGGTCACCGCCGATCAGATACGCGCCGCGGCGAAAAAGTACTGCGACCCGGGCAAGCGGACGGTGCTGGACATCGTTCCCGCTCCTCCGGCGTCCGATAAGCCGGAGGCCAAGCCGTGAAGCGACTGATTCCCATTCTGCCCGCTGCTTTGATTTTCATCGCACAAGGCCAAACCATGGATCTTACGAAACCTCCGAAAACCCCCGATCTGCCGGTCTACAAGCTGCCGCCCGTTTACGAAACCACGCTGCCGAACGGCCTTACCGTGCTGCTGGTCGAGGACCGCCGGTTCCCGCTGGTCACGGTGCGCCTCGGATTCCAGGCGGGCTCAAAATTCGATCCGAAGGAGTTGGCCGGCCTTTCCGAAAGCACTGCCGCGCTTCTGACCGAGGGCACAACGAACCGCACCTCGCGGCAAATTGCCGAAGAAGTTGCGAGCATCGGAGGCGCGCTCCGCGGCGATTCCTCCGCCGATTCGCTCGTGCTGGCCGGCAACGCGCTGGCGGAAAATTTTGCGAAGCTCCTTAACCTTCTCTCCGATGTGGCGCGCAACGCGAATTTTCCCGCGGACGAAGTGGAACTGCGCAAGCAGAACCGCAAACAGGAGCTGCTGGCCCAGCGGTCGGAGGCTTCGTTCCTCGCCGACGAAAAGTTTGCCGAAATTCTGTTCAGCCCGCACCCCTACGCCCGCCAGGATCCCACGCCGGAATCCATCGACCGGCTGAACCGCGAAGCGCTGGTGAGTTTCCGCGACCGCTACCTGATCCCCAACAACGCGGTGCTCGTGCTGCTAGGCGCGATTCCCCCGCGCAAGCAGGCGCTCGAGATCATTCAGGCCGAATTCGGTTCCTGGCAGCGGAAGGAGCCGCCCGCCGCGCCTCCCGCGGCGTTTCCCGAGCCGCAGCGCACGATCGTGCTGGTTGATCGCCCAGGCTCAGTGCAGGCCGACCTGCGCATCGGGCGCCTCGCCGTCACGCGCAATGACCCCGACTACTTCCCGCTGCTCGTCGGCAACACCATCCTCGGCGGCGGAGCCAGTTCGCGCATCTTCATGAACATCCGCGAAAAGAAGGGTTTCGCCTACGACGCCCGCTCGACGGCCCAGCCGCTCAAGGACGCGGGCACCTTCGCCGCCATTACGCAGGTGCGCAACGAGGTGCTCACTCCGGCGCTCGAAGCCATTTTCGACGAAATGAAACAGATCGCCGCCTCACCCGTCTCGGCGGATGAGCTAACCACGGCGCAGAACTACCTCAGCGGGGTGTTCGTGATCCGCCTGGAAACGCAGGACGGCCTCGCGGGGCAGCTCGCCGGCACGAAGCTGATGGGCCTCCCGCTCGATTACCTGGAGAAGTACACGGCTCGCGTGCGCGCCGTCACGCCCGCCCAGATCTCCGCGGCGGCTGCGAAATACATAAACCCGGAGAAGGCTTCGATCGTCGTCGTCGGCGACGCATCCAAGATCGCGAAGCAGCTCGAAAAGTTCGGAAAGGTGACGGTCGAACAAGCGAAATGAAGTTGATCAGCTCCCGTGTGCGCTATAAGAGTTCCATCTTTACGGTTACCGAGGACCGCGCGATCGATCCCTCCGGCTTCGAGATCCGCCGCGCCATCGTGCGGCACGGCGGGTCGGCGGTCATGATGCCCGTGGACGCAAGAAAGCGCGTGCTGCTCGTGCGCCAGTACCGGCTGCCGGCGAAAGCCTCGCTGTGGGAACTGCCCGCCGGCCGGCTCGACCCCGGAGAGACTCCGCTCGCCGCCGCCAAACGCGAACTGGCCGAGGAAACCGGATACCGCGCGCGCACCTGGAAAAAGCTGCTCAGTTTTTACGTCAGCCCCGGATACGTTTCCGAAAAGATGACAATTTTCCTCGCCATGGATCTTACCAAGGGCGAAGCCGAGCCCATGGACGACGAAAAGATCGAGACCCGCTGGTTCACCTCCGCCGAACTCGACCGCAAGATCCGCTCGGGAACGATCATAGACGCCAAGACGATCGCCGGGTATCTGGCCTGGCGGCGGTACGAATACTAATCAGAAAACCTGATCGACCGGAATTGTAGTTACCGCTTCCGGGCGTACGTCGATCTTCCAGCGCTCGACGATCTTATCTTCCTCAAGTATCTCCTTGGGTTTCGGCGATACATACGTCATGGGCGACGGCTCGCCGGAAACCAACTGCTTCTTGAGTCCGGCGGCGTCCTTCGCCACCGCGACGATGTCGAGATCGGTGGTGCGGAGATGCTTGCGAATGGCGCGGTTCACGTCCTCGCGCGTCAGCTTCGCCAGGCTGGTTTTCACGTAGTTGTTGTAATCGCCGATTCCGTAAAACCGGCTGTCAATCGCGTACGCCAGTTCGGCGTTCTTCGTCTTCACGAGCAGATTGACGTACTTACTCAGGAACGCGCGCGTGCGCTCGAAGTCTTCCTCGGAGATGCCCTGTTTGATCAATTGATCGAGCTGGTAAAGGGCGAGGCGCAGCGCGAAATGCGCGTGGGCCGGCTCCACTGGGCGGATCCAGATCTGGAAGATCTGCTGGCGCCGCGCCAGGTTCGGATCGGGCTCGAACTGGAACATGCCTCTCGGGAAATACTCGATGTAAGCATAGTCGCCGTAGTTGAGGCCGCGCGCCTGGCGCATCCGCTCAAATAGGAGTCCGCCGCTCATGCGGTGCTGCCCGAGGTACGACTGCGCGACCAGGAGCGCCGGATAGTCGGGGTCCCCGCGCTTGACGTTGATCGGGAAGCCGATCGAGTACGCCACCGAGCGCGTGTCCTTCTCGACTATGGTGACGCGAATGCCCTTCGGCGGCCGCGGCTCGGGCAGCGACACGGCCTTCGGCGGTCCGGCGGGAAGCTTCGAAAAATCGGATACTACCTGCTTTGGAAACGAATCCGGGTAGCCGCCCGCCAGGCCGATAATCAGGTTCGCCCGTGTAAAGTTCGCGCGATAGAAGGCCTGCAAATCGGCTATAGTCATTTTCTGCAGCGCGGCTATGGTTCCGGTGTTTTCGTGGCTGTACGGGTGCCCGGCGTAGATTCGCGTGTAGAGCACTTCCTTGCCGAGTTCCTCGTCGTTGTTCCCGCGGAGGGTGACCTTGAGGTAGTTCACCGCGTCGTCGCGCAGCCGCTCGAAATCCTCCTTGCGCCAGCCGGGCGAAAGCAGCATGTCGCGAAAGAGCTTGTAGTACGCCTGGAGATTGTCGGCGTGCGTGGTTCCGGAGAACGTGATCATCTCCTTATCCACCTGCCGGGAAACCGAGGCAGCCATCGGAAACATGGCGTCCACGATTTGTTTGTAGGTCATGTCGCGGGTCCCGGCCTCGGCCAGCATGGCGGCGGTGAGCGCGGCGGCGCCCTCTTTGCCCGCGGGGTCCGACGCCGATCCGGTGAGGAACACGAAGCGGAAGGTAACCAGCGGGCTCTTGCCGGGCATCGTCACCAGTTGAGGTCCGGAGGCGCCCCACAGGCTTGCGGATGCGAGCAACATAGCGGGAATCAAAGCGGTTTTCATTGTGCGTTGCCTCCGGTAAGAGTCACGATGGTTCGGTTATTCTCGTTGAAATATTTTTTCGCGACGGCCTGTATGTCTTCCGGAGTGATGCTGTCGTACACCGCGTAGAGCCGGTTGATGGTCTCCGGCGTGCGGCGGAGCGCGACGAACCGCGCCACCATGCCCGCTATGGCCTCGCTGTTGTTCATGGCCTGCGCGAAGGAGTAGCGGAGGTGTTTCTTCACCTTGTCCAGCCGCTCCGGATCCACTGGCTTGTCCTTGAATTCAGCCAGCGTTTTTAGAATATCGTCGCGGACCGAATCCACATCGGCGGGCTTCTTCACGCGCGCCAGGACGGTGAACAGGTAAGGATCGACGCGGTCGGGAGTGTCGGCGCCGAAGGCATCCACCCTCTGCTCCTGGATGACCAGTTTCTGGTAGAGGTCCGAGCTTTCCGAAAAGCCGAGGAAGGAGATGAGGTCCAGCGCCGCCTGGTCCTTCTGTTGATCCGAGTAGGCCGGGCCGTGGTGCGCGATGGCAAGCCAGGGCAGCGTCTCAGTAGGCCACTGGATGTGATTCTTGCGCGGCCCCTGCTGTGCGGGTTCGGCGGGGACCTCCGGACGGTAACTGCCCCGCTTCCATGCTCCAAAGTATTTTTCGACCAGCGCGCGCGCCGCCGCGGGAGTCACGTCGCCCGCCAGGATGATGGTGGTGTACTCGGGCCGGTAATACCGGTCGAAAAACAGGCGGCTGTACTCGTACTGGTTCGGCATGTCCTCGATGTCTTTGAGGAAGCCCATGGTTGTGTGCTTGTACGTGTGGCGATCGAAGGCCGTGTCGCGCAGCACTTCATACAGCTTGGAAGCCGGGTCGGCGGAGTTCTTGTTGTATTCGCCGAGCACCGCCCGCGTCTCGGTCTTAAAGTCCTCCTCGGAGTAGGACAGGTTCTGGAAGCGGTCGGCCTCCAGGCTCAGAATCGTTTCGAGGTCTTCCTTGGAGAAGGTGGTGTGGTAGGCCGTGTGGTCGTCGGTGGTGTATGCGTTCGAGGCCGCGCCGGCCTTTTGCAGAGTGGCTTCGTACTTCGCGGGCGGAAACTTGGGAGTGCCGCGAAACATCATGTGCTCGAACAGGTGCGCGAAGCCGCTCTTTCCGGGCTCGATCTCATTGCGCGAGCCGGCTTGCACCATGATGTAAAGCGAGACAACGTTGGGGTAGTCGGTCGGGATCGTGATCAGCCGCAGTCCGTTCGGAAAGTCGTGCTGATCGTAGTCATATGGAAACGCTTTTTGGGCGGCGGGAGCGGAGAATACCGCGACACAGCCCAAAAGCGCCAGGGCGAGCGCTGGGGTCATATCTACTTATTTTAGTGCGGCTTCAGCTCTGACCGTCTCGCAGCGCCAGCGGCGCGGACGGAAAAGGCCCGCGCGCTTCTTCGAGCCGCACCGCAAGCTCGAGAATCGTTTCTTCTTCAAACGGGCGGCCTATGAGTTGAATGCCTACCGGCAGTCCCTCGGCTGTGACGTCGAACGGGATCACCATCGACGGCAGACCGAGCAGGTTCACGAACGTCAGCGGCGCCATCGCTTCAAACAGGCCGATGCTCTTCTCCGGCGTCGGCCAGCAACGTTCGCGGTGGCGGAACGCCGTCACTCCCGAAGCGGGCGCGAGGATCACCGGAAACTCGCGCATCTGGCGCAGCAGCGCGGCGCGCATCGCATCGCGCGCGGCCAGATTTTCGATCACCTGCTGCATGGTCGGCTCGGGCTCTTCGAGCGCTCGGTTCATGAACTCCACTCCGCTCCAGTGCGTCTCCTGCTCGCGGTCCGCGATCATCTTCTTGATGAACGGCGCGGGCACCCGGCTGAAGAAAAACCACCAGAGGTCGGGAGCGCGCTCGATGCCGCGCGGGCGGAACGGTTCGATGGCGAACCCGGCCTGTTGCGCGGTGCGGGCCGCCTTTTCCACCGCCGCGGCGATTCCGGGCTGCACGGGGGCGTCGCAGAATCGCGGCATCAGGCCAATCCGCAATCGGGCGAGGTCCGGCTTGCGCAGCGGAACCGGGGCGGAAAACGGGTCCTGGTCGTCATGCCCGGCGGTGATTTCAAACAGCAGGCGCACGTCTTCGGCTGTGCGCGCCATCGGCCCGCCGACCCCGAGCAGCCCGCCCGGATGGTTGATCAGGGGAACATGGCCCGCGGCCGGAACGCGGCCCGGCGTTGGTTTCAAACCCGCGATGCCGCTGAAGTGCGCGGGCACGCGAATCGATCCGCCGCCGTCGCTGCCCATTCCGCCTGGTGAGCAGAACGACGCGATGGCTGCCGCCTCGCCTCCGCTCGATCCCCCCGGCGTGCGCTCCAGATCCCAGGGGTTGTTGGTGCGCCCCACGACGTGGTTGTCGGTCTCGTAGTTGTAGAGGAACTCCGGGCAGTTCGTCTTGCCGAGCACGATGGCGCCGGCCGAACGCAGGTGCGCCACCGATGTGGCGTCTTCACTCGCGCGGTGGCCAAGGCGCAGGCGGCTTCCGCAGAGCGTGGGTTTGTCCTTGACGTCGAAGCAATCCTTGATAGTGACGGGGACGCCGTGAAGACGGCCGCGCTCACGTGCGTTTTCCGCGGCCTTTGCAGCCGCGCGCGCCTCATCCGCGAACACGGAAACAAAAGCGTTCAGTTGAGGATTCAGCCGCTCGATCTGCGCCAGGTGCGCTTCCACGAGTTCGGACGGCGAGACCTCTCCGGCTCGCGCCGCCGCTGCCATACGGCACAAGGACATTTGGTTCAACATGCGCCGTGTCTCTCGTTCATTGTAAACGTCAGTTAGAATTACCTCGTGGCCACGTTGAGTTTCCGGGATGCGCGGCAGTGTGTGATCGAAACGATTCGTCCGGCGGCAGGCGTCGAGGAAGCGCCGCTCGAAGACGCGTGCGGACGCGTGCTGGCCGAATCCATCTCGGCCGACCGCGATTATCCCGCGACGGCGCGCTCTCTCCGCGACGGTTTCGCGGTGCGCTCCGAAGACACCCCGGGGCGGCTGCGCGTCACCGGCGAGGTGGCCGCGGGAGCGGTGTTTGCCGGTGAAGTAAAGCGCGGCGAGGCGGTGGAAATCATGACCGGCGCGCCGGTGCCGCGCGGCGCCGACGCCGTGGTGATGGTCGAGCATACGACGCGCGACGGCGAGTTCGTTGCCGTTCCCGCGGCCGCGGCGGGCCAGTTCGTGAATCCACAAGGAAGCGAGGCGCGCGCCGGAGCGCAACTGCTACCGCCGGGGAGCCGCCTCGGCTATGCCGAAATCGCCGTGCTGGCTTCGGTGGGCAAGACCTCTGTGCGCGTCTACAAGCGGCCGCGCGTACCGGTGCTTGCGACGGGAGACGAGATCGTCGAGATTTCCGACCGGCCGCTCGCTCACCAGGTCCGCAACTCCAACGCGTATTCACTCGCGGCGCAGGTGCGCGCCGCGGGGGGCGTCCCTGAAATTCTTCCGGTGGCGCGCGACACGGAGGCGTCGACGCGCCCCCTGATCGAGCGAGGCCTTACGTTCGACCTGCTGCTGATTTCGGGCGGAGTTTCGGCGGGCAAGCACGACCTGGTCGAGCGCGTGCTCGCGGACCTCGGCGCAGAATTTTACTTCGATCGCGTGCTGATACAGCCGGGACAGCCGCTGGTGTTCGGGCGTGCGAAGGGCACGTTCTTCTTCGGACTGCCCGGCAATCCGGCCTCGACGATGGTAACGTTCGAGCTGTTTGCGCGCGCCGGGATTGAACTGCTAGGAGGCAGGCGTGATGTCCGGCTGCCGCTCGCGCTCGCGCGTCTGGCGGCGCCGTTCCGGCACAAGCCGGGGTTGACACGGTTTCTGCCCGCGCGGTTAAGCGACGACGGCAGCGAGGTGACTCCGGAGCCGTGGCGCGGATCGAACGACATCCCGGCCATGGCGCGCGCCAATGCGCTGCTGGTCGCCGAAGCGGAAAGGGAACGATGGGAGGCGGGGGACCTCATCCGGGTGCTGATCAAATGAAACGCCTTACGCATTTCGACGAGAAGGGCGCGGTGCGCATGGTGGACGTGTCGGAGAAGCCGGAAACGGTGCGCACGGCGAGCGCGCAGGCCTTCGTCCGTATGCGGCCTTCCGTGCTGAAGCAGTTGCCGGAAAACCCCAAGGGCAACCCGCTCGAGATCGCTCGCATCGCGGGCATCGCGGCGGCCAAGCGTACCTCCGAGCTGATCCCGCTATGCCATCCGCTCATGCTGACGCACGCCGATGTCCAGGTGCGGGCGGAGCGGCGCGGGGTGCGGATCATAGCCAGCGCAACATGCACGGGCCCCACCGGCGTCGAAATGGAAGCGCTCACGGCCGCCTGCGTGGCTGCGCTCACGATTTACGATATGACCAAGGCGCTCGATAAAGGCATCGAGATCCAGGACGTTTACCTGCTCGAAAAAACCGGAGGCAAGAGCGGCGCATTCAGGCGGACAAGGGCGCAAAAGAAATGATCAAAGCTGCGGTGCTGACGATCAGTGATTCGGTGTTCGCGGGCAAGCGAGTGGATGGTTCGGGACCGGCGGTGCGGGAGCGGCTCGAACGGATGGGCTGGTCCGTCGCGGTGCTCGAAGTGGTGCCGGACGAATTCGAGGCGATCTCCGAACGCCTCGCCACCCTAGCCGATGGCAATCAGGTATCGGCCATCTTCACCACCGGCGGCACGGGCATCGCCGCCCGCGACGTAACGCCGGAAGCGACGCGGGCGGTGCTCGACCGCGAGATACCCGGATTGGCCGAACTGATGCGCGAGCGCGGGCGGAACTCGACCCCGCTCGCCGCCCTATCGCGCGGTGTCGCAGGCACGCGCGGCAATGTGCTGCTGGTGAATCTGCCGGGCTCGCCGCGGGGGGCGGTCGAGTCGCTGGACGCGATTATGGACGTGCTGCCGCACGCGCTCGAACTGCTTCGTGGAGAAACGGAACACGCCAGGGGAGCGTTGCCGGAGTAAGTAACCCCGCCGTCAGCCGCCCAGCCGCGCCAGCGCGCTCCGGTACAACTCTTCGACTCCCTCCTCCGTCCGCGCTTCCGCGGCGATCCGCAGCAGCGGTTCGGTGTTCGAAGCGCGGAGATGGATCCAGCCCTCGGGCAGCATGAGCTTGAGCCCGTCCGTGCGGTCAAGCTCCGCCGAAGGGAACGCGTCCTCAAGCGCCTGCATGAGCATTCCCAGGCGGCCGTGCTCGTATGCCAGCTTTCCGAACTTGCGGTAATACCGCGGCAGCCGCGAGGCGAGCTCCGACGCGGTGAGCCCCGTCTCGGCCATCCGGTCAAGCAGAAAGGCCATCCCCGTGTAGCTGTCGCGGCAAAGATGGACCGGCGGGAAAATAATGCCCCCGTTCGACCCCTCCCCTCCGATCGCCGCCTGCACCGATTCGATTCCCTCGACCACATTCGCCTCGCCGACAGGCGTGCGGTGGACGCGCCGCCCGTGCGCGGCCGCGATGTCGTCAATCGCGGAAGAAGTCGTGAGGTTCACCACCACGTCGCCCGGCACCCGGCCGAGCGCGGCATCGACGGCCAGCGCCAGCACGTCGTCATTGTCGAGGACGCGCCCGGTCTCGTCGGCCACCGCCAGGCGGTCCCCGTCCGGGTCCTGCGCGAAGCCGATGTCGCACTTCTCGCGGCGCACCAGTTCGGCGAGTTCGCCGAGCGTATCCGGACGCGGTTCCGCCACGCGCGGGAACGGTTTCGTCGGGTCCACCGAGATCGCATTCAGGTCGCACCCCAGCATGTCGCGCAGGAAGCGGCAGCTCAGCACGGACCCCGCGCCGTTCACGCCGTCCAGCGCCACCCGGAACCGCCGCGCGCGGATCCGTTCGACGTCCACGTGCTTGAGCACCCGCTCAAGGTGCAGCCGCGCCGGCGCTTCATGCTCGCGCACGATGCCCCGGATTTCCTCGTTGGTCGCCTCCCGGAATTCCCGTTGGTGATACAAATCGAGCAGTTCGCTCCGCTCGTAGTGATTGAAGAACAGGCCGCGCGCGTTGAACAGCTTCAAGGCGTTGTACTCGGAGGGATTGTGCGATGCGGTGAGCGCGATTCCGCCGCGCGCGCGTGTGGAAGCGACGAACACCTGAATCGTGGGCGTGGGCAAAACGCCCACATCCACCACCTCGCAGCCCGCCGCCAGCAGCCCGCACTGCACGGCGTGCTGGAGCATCTCCCCGCTCGATCGCGTGTCGCGCCCCACCACCACGCGGCCGGAGTTCACGTAAGTGCCGAACGCCTGCGCGAAGGCGCAGGCCAGCCCCGGCGTGAGGAATTCGCCCACCACGCCGCGAATGCCCGAGACTCCGATCTTCAATAAGTGCTCGCGCGCCATGGCTTAGACAAAGCTCCTCACGTGTTCCATCACGCCGGAAAACAGCGCATGCGGCGGCTCGCCCCGCTGCTCGCAGATGATCCGCACGATCGGCTCGGTCTGGCTCACCCGCACGTGCAGCCAGCGGTCCGGCCAGTCCACGCGGATGCCGTCGAGCATGTTAATGCGCGCTCCGGCGTTCCGCGCGCGCAATTCGGCCATCAACGCCGGCACGCGCTGAGTCACCAGCGGCACTTCCCCCTTGAGCATGCAGTATTTCGGGTAACCCGCGACAATTTCGGAAAGCTTCTGCCCGCGCTCCAGCATCATCGACAGGATCGCCATCATGGAGGCGATGCCGTCGTAGACGAAGCGAAACTGCGGCATCATCACCGCGCCCGTGCCCTCGCCGGCGATCGCCACCTGTTCGGGGCGGTAACTCGAGAGCGCGTCGATGGCCGCCTGCCTCCCCACCGGCACGCGAATCACCTTCCCGCCGTGCCACGCCGCCACTTCTTCCAGCAGCGCCGTGGACGAAAGATTCGCAATCACCAGCTTGCCCGCTGAGCGCGGCAGCAGGTAATCGGCCAGCATCGGCAGCACCATCTCCTCGGACACCGGCGAGCCTTCCTCCGTCGCTATGGCGACGCGGTCGGAATCCACGTCGAACAGGAAGCCGGCGTCCGCGCACAGCGGCTTCATCAACGGCGCCAGTTGCAGCGCCACGTTGCGCGCGTCCGTCAGCGGTTCGTGCGCAAAGGAAACGCCCTCGATCTGCTCGTTGATCAGCAGGATGTTGAACCCGAACCGTTCGTTCAGCCTTCGCAGGATGAGCGAGGACGTCCCGTTGCAGCAATCTACGACCACGCGGAACCGCCGCAGCCCGTCGAAATCGTAGACGGCGGCGAGATCGTCCAAATACGGATTGATCGCGTTCTCCTCCGTGCGCAGCTTGCCGATGCGGTTCCACTCCACGTAGTCGAACTTGCGCAGGTGGTAGATGTCGAGGAGTTCGCCGGCCTCGGCGGTGGAAAGATAACTGCCGCGCGGGCCGAAAAACTTCAGCGCGTTCCACTCCGCGGCGTTGTGGCTGGCCCCAATCGAAACGCCCCCGGCCGCGTCCAGCCTGCATATGGCGTGCTGGATCACCGGGGTCGAGACGATGCCCAGCGAAATCACGTCGTGCTCGCAGGCCATCAGCGCGGCCGTCACGCCCTCGTGAATCATCGTGCCGCTGGCACGAGGATCGCGGCCCACCACCACCGCGCCTTTTTCCAGAAATGCGCCGAACGCCGACGCGAAATCCAGCACGTGCGCCGCCGTCATGCCCGCGCCCACAACGCCGCGCAGTCCGACGTGCGAGATTCTGAGCTGCTTCCGGCCCCTTGCATTCATAGCGTTTTGGCCAACTACTCACTATACCGGAGCGGAGACAGGAGAACCGGGCGGCAAGCCGCTGCATTTTTATCGCCAACTGTTTGCAACTACACATTCGCGTAACAAGTTCGACATGGCCGTGTAACCCTAAGACAATCAAGGCGCATTTTGTTCTTGCTACTCAGTTGCAACTAGGCTATACTCGCTTTTCGCAACTCACTTGCACTTAGAGGAGGTAGTTCCCCTTGCGTTACGCTCTGCTTGCGATTCCTTTGCTCGTTCATCTGGCATTCGCAGACCCCGGCGCCGTCCGGGGCGTCGCCCTCGACCCTGCCGCCCGCCCCATGCCCGGCGTGCGGCTGGAGCTGAATCCCGGCGCGCGCACCGCCCGCTCCGGTGCCGACGGCACGTTCGTCTTTTCTTCCGTTCCGCCGGGCCGCTACACCCTCACTGCCGGCAGCCGCGATTTTGAAACCGTTACGGTCGAAAGCATCGACGTGCCGGACGGCGGCGAGGTGCGCATCGAGGTGCCCCTTCGCAACCTGCGGGTAAATCACGTGCAGATCGACGTGATCGGCGATCCGGAAGTGGACCTGGTCGAGATTCCCGGATCCGCCCACCTGATCTCCCGGGAGGCGCTGGAGGCCAGTAAGCCGCTCGACGCAAATGAAGTGCTCCGCCAGGCTCCGGGCGTGCACGTGCGCGAGGACTCCGGGCCGGCGGCCATGCGCCTGAACGTCGGGATCCGCGGCCTGAATCCCGACCGCAGCCGCACCCTGCTGGTGCTCGAAGACGGTCTGCCCATCGCCCTGGCGCCCTACGGCGAGCCAGAGATGTACTACAGTCCTCCCATCGACCGCATGAGCCGCGTGGAGATTCTGAAAGGCTCCGGCTCCATCGTCTACGGGCCCCAGACCATCGGCGGCGTGCTCAACTTCATCACCCCGGACCCGCCGCCCCAAGCGCGGGGCAGCGTCGAGGTGACCGGCGGCGGCTATGGCTTTTTCACCGGGCAGGCCTCTTACGGCGGTACGAACGGCAACGTCGGCTGGTACCTGAACGCGCTGCGCAAGCAGGGCGACGGCTGGCGCGACTTCTACTACGACATCAACGACTTCACGTCGAAGCTGAACGTGGCGCTCACCCCCACCCACCGGCTTGGCATTAAGCTCGGCGTCTACGATGAAGGGTCCAACTCCACCTACCTGGGCCTCACCGAGCGGCAGTTCCGCACCGATCCAAGCCAGAACCCGGTGCCGGGCGACTTCATGAAGGTGCGTCGCTACTCGGGATCCGTGCTGCACCAGGCCGTGCTCTCGCCGCGCGCGTTGCTCTCCAACAGCCTCTTCGGTTACTCCACCACGCGCAACTGGCGCCGCCAGGAGTTCGACCGCGCGCCGCAGCCGGGAGTGGTCTACCGCGAGGTGGTGGGTGATCCCACTATTCCCGGAGATGCGATCTATCTGCGGAACAGCGCCCTCAACAACAATCGCGAATTCGATGTGGCCGGGGTGGAATCGCGCCTCGGCCTGGAGCATCAGGCCTTGGGGCTGCACCAGCGCCTCGAAGCCGGCGTGCGCTACGTCTACGAGCAGCACCGCGACCGCCGCATCGACGGCGCGCACTTCATGGATGCCTCAGGCGTCCTCCGCGACGACGAGGTCCGCAACGGCGGCGCCGTTTCCGGCTTCGTCCAGAATCGGATCCAGGTGGGCAGCCGATTGACGATCACCCCGGGGCTGCGGCTGGAGCGTTATGGCTTTGAGCGCCGCATCCTGCGCCAGGCGGTGAACGGCGTCCCTACCTCCGTGAACGTGCGCCGGAGCGACTCCGTTTTCAAGCCCATCCCCGGCCTGGGCGCCTCCTGGCAGGCCGCCGGTAACCTGACAATCTTCGCCGGCGTGCACCGCGGATTTGCGCCGCCCCGCGTCAAGGACGCCATCACCCGTGACGGCGTCTCGCTGGAACTGGATGCCGAGCTGAGCTGGAACTACGAGGTGGGCGCGCGCTGGCGCAAAGGCGGCGTGCGCGCCGAGGCCACCTTCTTCTCGACGGACTTCGAGAACCAGATCATCCCCGCGGCACAGTCCGGCGGGGCTACCACCACCCTGATCAACGCCGGAGAAACGCTGCACCGTGGAGCGGAATTCGAACTCGCGGCCGACTGGGACCGCCTGCTCGGCTTCCGCACCGGATTGCTTACCGAAGTGCGCTACACCTGGCTGCCCGAGGCCACCTTCAGCTCCGGCATCTACCGCGGCAACCGCTTGCCGTACGCACCCGAGCACCTGCTGGCGCTGCGCATCGGATGGCGCTACCGCGGTTACTTTGTGCACCTGGACGGCACGCGGGTGGGAGACCAGTTTGGCGATAACCTCGAGACCATACCCGGCTCGGCCGACGGCACCGTGGGGCTGCTTCCCACCTACGAGGTGTGGAATCTGACCGCCGGGCGCGAGATCGCCCGCGAGCGCTTCACCATCCATCCCTACGTGGCGGTGAAAAACCTCGCCGATGCGCGATACATTTCCTCCCGCGCTCCGCTCGGGATCCAACCCGGCATGTTCCGCCAGGTGAACGGCGGGCTGAAGCTGCGGTTTTGAGGGAAGGCCCGGAGCGCCGGGCCCGCCTGTGCGCTCCGGCCGGCTTCTCACTATACTGAAGCAGGGGGAGGAGAGCTGAATGAGAACCGTGACAGCCTGCACCCTGCTTATCGCCGCGGCGGCGTTCTGCCAGGAGGCGTCTGAGGACACCAGCCGCCCGAGGTTGAAGTCGCGGACGGAAGTCCCCGGGGTACAGTCCCAAAAACCGTCTCAGCAGACCGCCGACGGCCTGTGGGTCGTTCCCGCGGGCACGAAGATCCCGATCCAACTGCGCCAGGCCGTCTCAACCAAGAACGCGCAGCCCGGAGATCCGATCTACGCGCAGACGACGTTTCCGGTGGTGGTCGACGGCGTCATCATGATCCCCGCCGGAACCTACGCCAAGGGCGTTGTCGATACCGCCAAGCGCGCAGGCCGCATCAAGGGCGCCGCGGAGCTTCAGTTTCACATCACGGACCTGATCTACCCCAACGGCTACGTGCTGAACCTTGCCGCAGCCATCGACCAAGTGCCCGGAAGTCAGAACGCGCGCATGAAAGAGCCGGGCACGGTTCAGCAGAACTCGGAGAAGGCCGAAGACATCAGGCGCATCGGCGAGGCGGCGGCGACGGGCGGGCAGATCGGCGGCCTTGCCGGCGCCGCCAGCGGGGGCGTTCGGGGGCTAGGAATCGGCGGGCTCTCCGGAATCGCCGCCGGCAGCCTGATCGCCCTGCTCGCACGCGGCAGCGACGTGCGCTTCGAGGTGGGCTCCGGCGTTGAAATCTCGCTCAACCAGGCCGTCGCGATCGAGGCCGAAAAAGCATTGCGCGGCGGGGCGATGCCGGTGTCCAGCACCCCGTCCCCGGTCATCCCGCCCACGCCAATTGTTACTATCGAACGATGATCTTGCCCCGGAAATCGATCGCCACGGCGATCCTCACTGACGCTCATTTCTGGATTCCGGCCGGCGTTCTCGCGCTGGGCATCGTTCTGCTCGCGGTTGTCCGGTGAGGCAATGGCGGCCACAGACACGCAGGCGAGGGCGCTCTCCAGCCGTTCGCTGCACACGCTCGGCGTGGCGTCCGGCTTGGCGGCCGGTGCGTGGCTCGGGGTCGCCGAAGCCCCAACCAAACTGGTCACCCTGGGCTTCTCGCCTTTCGTGATCTCGCTCGGCATGGTGGCCGGGGTCTTCACCGCCCGCTGGACGCTTCCCGTGATGATCAAGGGAACCGGCTATATCTGGCTCGACCTTCGCGAGAAGGCGCACCTCGTGCTTTGGGCCGTGCTCGCCGGAATGCTCTGGGCGGTCGCCAACACGCTTACGGTTTTCGCCATACGCAACGTCGGCCTCTCGATCGCCTTTCCGCTCTGGAACATCAATAGCCTGGTCGGGCTGTTCTGGGGCTGGCTGCTGTTTAACGAGCTGCGCGGCGCGGGCTTGCGGCAGCGAGTTGAAGTGCTCGGCGGCGCGGCGGCCATTGTGACCGGCGCCTGCCTGCTCGCCTACGCCACATCCCATCAGGCCGCGCCGGCGCCCGGCAGCACCGCCGCGCTCGGCATCGTTGCGGCGATCGGAGCGGGCGTTCTGTGGGGCACCATGTACATCCCGTACCGGAAGGCGTACATCAGCGGTATGAATCCGCTTTCCTTCGTCACGGTGTTCACCTTCGGCGAACTCGCCACGGTATTCGTCCTGGCGGTGGCGTTCGACGGCGGCCTCCGGCACGTGGCCGCCGAGCTCGGCAGGGCGCGGCCCGCGCTGTTCTGGCTTTTCCTCGGAGGCTTCTGCTGGGTGCTGGGCGACCTGTTCCAGCAGTACGCGGCCAAGTATATCGGGATCGGCCGCGGAATTCCGCTCTCCAACACCAACCAGCTCTGGGGACTTGCCTGGGGAGCGCTGTTCTTCGGCGAACTCACCGGTCAGGGAGCCGCCGCGCAGGCGCTCATCATCGCGGGCTCGCTCGTCATGATCGCGGGCGCGGTCGCGATCAGCCTGGCCGAAGCGCCGCAGGCCGAGCAGGTCTCCTGGAGGAAGGTGATCGAGCGGGAATGCAGCCGGTACGGTTTGAATCGCGAACGCGTTGCGGAATCGATGCGGGGCGGCGATCCTCTGGCCGGCGAGCAGACCGCGCGCCGCTGGTGGGAGTGGCTGATCGCCGCTGCCGCCGTCGGAGTGTTCGTCTGGCTGGCAACCCAGGCGGAAATACCGCCCATCGCGGTCCACGTACCGTGGGGCGCGGCGCTTGCCGCCGCCTCACTCGCGCTGCTGATCGGCTGCGGTCTGCTGCTCTGGAAGCGGACGCGCTTTTCTTAGACCTTGTACCGCTCGTAATCGAACGGCTCGTTGCAGAGATGGAACTCCGGCTCGCCGGGCAATGGCAGGTATCCGCTCGGCAGCGGCGTGCGTTCGAAGTCCGTCAGCTTGCGCCCCACCGCGCGCCCGTCCACCCACTCGTAGACGGGGATTTCCCAGGGATCGAAGGTATCGGTCAGTCCCCGCTCTTTGGCAATCCTGAACAGGTGGATGTTGCCGGGTTCGTGGCCGCCCAGCCAGTGACCGATCACGTCCAGCCGGAACTTGTCCTTCGAAAACATCACCATGTTCGACAGGTGCTCCGTGCCGCCGGAAAACAACGTGTTGCCCATACTCACGATGCCTTCAATCATCGCCAGCCCGGTGTTTAGAACGCTCGCATTGTCGCAGGTTTTCTGCGCCCAGATTTCCTGGCGCGTGGGACCGTGAACCTGGGTGTCCTCCGGGCTGCGGTAGCGGCTGTAGGTTTTGCGGTGCCGTTCGACGAACTGCTTGATGAGCGTTTCCGCGCGCGGGTTGATGTCGGGCTTCATGAACTCGGGAACGCCCGTCACCATGTCCCATCCCGCGCAGAACCGCGTGTAGGGCGAAACAGTGAGTCCCTGTTCGTTCTTGACCGCGAGCGTAAGGCACATGGTGTGCGTCTTCCACTTGGCGATGTTCAGCAGCCAGGTGCGCGGCTCGTTGACCGGCGCATAGTGGGGGATGCGGGTGTAGATGACGGCGTCCGGAACCTTGGTCCACGTCACGCCGTCGCCTTCCTGGAACTGCCGCAGGCTGCGCTCGCACTCGTTCATTTGCACGCCGTAGCGGTCGTTGATATCCACCAGCCCGCGGACGTTCCACGCCTCGCGCCCGTTGGCCTCGATGAAATACAGATCTTTGATTCCCAGTTCCTTCAATCCAACAATGAGGCCCTCGTAAAACTGCGGGTCGGTGCCGGTATGCCAGTCCTGCTCGACGGTGCGGCCGCGCCCGAATACGGTGGTCCAGTTCGGCTTCAAGATCACGCGATGCGTGACCGGCACGCCCGGCGCGTCCAGCGGGACAAAGATTTCCCGGGCGAGCTCGATGCCCTCGCGCAGCTTCGCCTGCTTGTCCATCATGTGCGGCACGCGCGTGCGGCGGATAAAGACGGCCTTGGGGTGGCTCTCGATGAACGGATGCAGCCCGAAATAGGGTTTCGGAACGCGCGCCGCGGGGACGAGCGCCGCGCCGAGCAAGAAATCGCGCCTGCTCAGATCCATGTGCGCCTCCTACGAAAAAGCGATCACGCCCAGCCGGATCAGTTCCGGAATCAGTGTCTCGGTGAACCCTGGCCGCCTTTGCGGCTTCAGTTCAAGCGGCGGACCGTCGGAACGCAGCAGCACTGCGCGCGTAAACGAGCCTCGGATCTGCGCCAGTGCCTGGCGGGCCTCTACGATCGGCGAGCCGTAGTTAATGACGTGCATCAAAGCCTTGCCGGCGCCGGGCGGAGCGGCCGTGCCCAGCACAATGCCCGCGTGGACGGCCCACGTCCGAACAGGCCGGCGCTCGGGCGTGATGAGATCCACCACGTCCGAGGCGAACGAACTCGGATCGAACACCTCGTCCTTGTAAGCTACGATGCGGCCGCGGCCGAGCGAGTAGAAATCGCGGTCCTCCTGTTCCCGCAGGAGCTTCAGGCCGCCGGTGCGCCACCAGGAGCGCTTGCGCGCGTCGTCGATGATCACGGTACAGCCGGATTCGGCGTGCGCCAGAATCCGCCGCCTGGCCTCACCTTCCGGCGGCGCGATGTTCACCGCGCTCAGCAGCGTGAGCGGCATTTTTCCGGGAGCGGGCGGGCGCGCGGCCGGCTCCAGCGCCGGCGAGGCGCCATGGCGGTACAGCAGGTTGGCCAGCTCGGCGCACGTCGCGCCCTTTTCGATTAGCGCGGTCACCGCAGGCAGGGCCGGCTGCCTGAACAGCGCGGCGTTTTCCCGCAGCCAGCGGGCTGTGCGCCCGAGCCGCCTCCACGCCGCCATCGCGCGCTCGTCGGAACGCAGCAGCGCTTCGCGGTAGCGTGGCTCGACCGCCAGGACGTAGTTCCCGCCGTACGCCCAAGCATCGATCAGCGCGACCTCGAGCGTCTCGAAAGGAACCGACCTGCCCGCCCGCAGGCCGGCGTGCTCGTCGGGCAAATATCCGAGCACCGCCGGACGCCCGGGATACAGCGCGCGCAGGTACCGCACCAGGTAACCGTTGGCGTTGATCCAGGGCTTTTGAGTCGCGGTGGCGATGACCTCGTCTCCATCGCGGCTGACGCCCGGCCACATGCCCTCGGTAAGGATTACAGGTGCGCCATCCGGCGCCTCGTCGAGCTGCTCCAGGGAAGCGAATCGGAAATCGGCCGGCGACGCCAACTTCAATCCGGCCTGTGCGCAGGCGCGCTCGAAGGCTTCATCGCGCGAGGCTGTCAAAACGGCTGTAGCCCCGCTTTCGGTGATGAGCGGCACGTGCCTGGGGTCGCCCGCATCCCACCTGAGAACCACGTCACGATCCAGATCGATGGCCATGGCCGTCCGCGCCCTGATTCTATCTCAATTCACACCGGTTTGCCCGATTTATTTCGGCAAGCCGGCGCAAAAATCCTCCGCCCTGATGAAACGCTTTTGGGGTTGAAATTCACTATGTATATACAGGAACGTATACAGGCGGTTACGGCGGTCCGCCGGTTGCGCCTATGCGGACTTCATACCTTGTTTGCTACGACATTGCAGACGAAAAGCGGCTGCGGCGGGTATTCAAAACCATGCGCGGCTTTGGGGACCATCTTCAGTTCTCGGTCTTCGAGTGCCAGTTTACGAACATGGACCTGGTGCGATGCAAAGCCGCGCTGGCCGAAATTATCAATCACCAGGAGGACCAGGTGCTGTTCGTCAATCTCGGTCCGGCGGAGGGCCGCGGCGACCGTGTGATTACCGCCCTCGGAAAGCCATACACCGTTGTCGACGCGCCCTGCATCGTGGTGTGAAGAGATGAGCGCCATTCCCAATCCGCTTGAAGAGGCAGCGCGCCGGACGCTGCCGGACTACTTGCCCGCCCGCATGGTGAATGAGTATGTCTACTGCCCCCGGCTGTTCTACTACGAATGGGTGGAAGGAGTGTTCCGCGACAGCGCCGACACTATCGAGGGCAGATACCAGCACCGCCGCGTGGACAAGGGAGGCGGGGAGATGCCCGAGCCAACCAGCGAGGCAACGGACTTACAATGCCGGTCAGTCACGCTGGCGAGCGAGCGCTTACGGGTAATCGCCAAAATGGACCTCCTGGACGTGGAAGGGGGAGTTGTTACCCCGGTGGATTACAAGCACGGCGCGCCGCGGGAAGGAAAGGAAGGGCTGGAACTGTGGCCGGCCGACCGTATCCAACTGGCCGTTCAGGGGCTGATCCTGCGCGAGAACGGGTACGACAGCCGCGAAGGGATCGTCTATTACATGAAGACGCGCCAGCGGGTGCGCGTGCCGTTCGAAGCAGGGTTAATGGAGGAGGTGGAAAGGGTCGTAGAGCGGGCTTGGGAGCTGGCGCGTTTGGGCGCGATTCCGGAACCGCTGGAAGACTCGCCGAAATGCCCGGGGTGCTCGCTGGTGGGGATCTGCCTGCCGGACGAGACGTGGTTTTCGCGGCGGCGCGACGGCAAAGAACCCGCTCAACTAAATCTGTTCGCGCAAGACGAGACGCCCAGGAAGCCGGCGGCGATCGAAGTCCGGCAGATGATTACACCGCGGCAGGACTTGCGTCCCCTGTACTTGAATACTCAGGGTGTGCGCGTGGGGAAATCGGGCGATGTCCTTCAGATTCGCGAGAAAGACGTGCTGCGGCAGGAGGTGCGGCTTGGCGAAACCTGCCAGGTGAATCTGATGGGGAACGTTCAGATCTCGACGCAGGCGGTGCAGGCGCTGTGCGAAGCGGGCATCCCGGTCTGCTATTTCTCGCAAGGCGGCTGGTTCTACGGGATTACAACGGGGCTCAATACCAAAAACGTCTTCACCAGGCGCGCGCAATTCCGGTTGGCGGAACAGGAGTGGTTTGCCGTCCCGTTCGCCGGCGCGCTGGTGGCGGGCAAGATCCGGAACCAGCGTACGATGTTGCAGCGCAATCATATTGAACCGGACGCGCAGACGCTGGCGGGACTGAAGCGGCTGGCCGAGGCGGCGGAGAGGGCAACCAGTTTGGAGCAACTGCTCGGAATAGAGGGCTCGGCGGCCCGGTTGTATTTCGGCGCTTTCGGCGGAATGATTAAGGTGGAAAGCAACGGGGAGCCGGAGTTCGGCTTCGATTTCGAAGGACGGAACCGCAGGCCGCCGCGCGACGCGGTGAACGCGCTGCTGTCGCTGGCGTACAGCCTTCTGGCGAAGGACCTGACGGTGACATGCTACGCGGTGGGCTTTGATCCTTACATCGGGTTTTACCATCAGCCGCGGTTCGGGCGTCCGGCGCTGGCGCTGGATTTGATGGAACCGTTCAGGCCGCTGATTGCGGATTCGGCGGTGCTATCGGCGATCAATACGCGGATGGTGACGCCGTCGGACATAGTAAGAGCGGGCACTGGGGTAGCACTTACTCCGAACGGGCGAAAGGGCTTTTTCCGGGCGTATGAATTGCGGATGGATTCGCTGGTGACGCACCCGCTGTTCGGGTACCGCGTAAGTTACCGGAGGCTGCTGGAGATCCAGGCGCGGCTGCTCGCGAGATTTCTGGATGGGGAGATCCCGGAGTACCCGGTATTTGTGACGCGATGATGAGTGCGAGCGGTGGGGTGGTAATCGGAGTGCCGGAGCCGCTCGAATGGTGTAAATTTGTGATCTCGGGCAGGTTGTGGGAACCGGAGTCAGGAAGGCCGGCGCGTGCCCTCCGGGTGAACCGGACCGCTCGCAAGTCTGGCCGCAGATCTTTGATAAAGTGGGGATTGCAGGCGAGCTAATTCCGCGGTTGATCAACCGCGGCCCCATTGAAGCACTCAAATCGGACCCGACGCAGGGCCAGTTGACCTTCAATTCC
>JBLNCW010000115.1:0-15721 GCA_050261015.1 Rhodospirillales bacterium
AAGTAGCTGTACATGTCTGCTTGCTGATGATCGCGGCCGCGCATGCAGATTAGACGATCAGAACATTCCAGCCGTAACGTGTTTCAGGGTTTCAGCCTGTGTTTTTCCGCAACCTGCTAGAACTCACCTGTAATTGCGCTCCTTTGTTGTTTAATTTTGGAGAAGTCCTAATCCAAAGCGATCGCACAGACAACTACGTGCGCTGGCAGCAAGCTGCTAGTATACCTTGCAAATCGGATATCGATGTCCTTTTTTCGTTCGGGGCGGCATCGCGCGCCGCGCTCAGGAGAACCAGGTTGTGCCCGGCCTCACCATCTTGCGCACCGCATCGTCATCGATGTCCAGACCGATTCCGGGGCGGTCCGGCACGGTGATGTACCCGTTCTCGATAATCTCGCCCTGCTTGACGTACCGCCTCCACCGCTCGAGGCGAGCAGGGGGATGGCTCCAGTGCCATTCAATGACGAGCGCATTGGGGATGGCCGCCATGACGTGGCAGGATGCCATCGTGCCGATCGGCGACGCCTGCGCGTGCGGGGCCATCGGCACGTAGTAAGTGTGGGCCATGTCCGCGATCTTGCGCGCTTCGAGCAGGCCTCCGCACTTCTGGATATCGGGCATGACGATGTCCACGGCGCCTTTTTCCAAAAGTTCGCGGAATCCGTGGCGCAGAAAAAGGTTCTCCCCGCAGCAGATGGGAGTGTGAGTGGATTGCCTCACATCGCGCAAGGCGTCGATGTTCTCCGGCGGCACGGGTTCCTCCAGCCAGAGCAGCCGGAAGGGCTCCAGCTCTTTGGCCATCCGCTTCGCCGTGCCCAGGTCGTACCGGCCATGCATGTCCACGGCGAGTTCGATCCGGCTGGGCAGCGATTCGCGCATGAACCTCACCTTGTCCACCATGTTGTCGATCTCGGCGTTGTTGGCGGTCCAGTTCACGCGGTCGAACCGCGCGGGGTCGTTGCCATCGTCGATGTCGATCTTGGCGGCGGTAAAGCCCATGTCGATGATTTGCTGAATGTACTTAGCCGCGGCCGGATCCTTACGGTTGTTGGTGCCCGAGTCGCAGTACACCCGGATGCGGTCGCGCACCTTGCCGCCGAGCAACTGGTAGATGGGTATGCCCAGCGCCTTGCCGGTAAGGTCCCACAGGGCAATCTCTACAGCGGTCAGCGCGGTTATGTACTGTCCGGCCTGCCCGCCGGCGAAGATTCCGGAGGTGCGTATGCGCTCCCAAATGGCTTCCACCCTCATCGGGTCCTGCCCGATCAGAAATCTCCGGAAGCTCTCAATGATGGCGGCCGCTCCGCTGACGGCATCCACGCCCTCGCCGTCTCCAGTGATGCCCTGGTCGGTATAGATTCGAACGTGGATTCCCTGGGTGTAGGCGGTCTTGACGTCCGTGATCTTCAACCGTGGCCGCTGGTAGGGTGTAGTCACGGCCTGCACGGCCGCCGACAGTTGCTCCAGTCCGAGTACGCCGGCCAGACCTCCTCCGGCGGCTTGAAGAAATGACCTGCGCTTCAGATGCATGGCTGCTAATCTCCTCAGCAGCCAATTCTATTCCCTGGCGCGGATCACGTCTTCCGAAAAATGAAATTGAAGAGCGAAGGGTTCTGAAGAAGGTTGAGAAAACTTCTTTTTCGTATCGGGGCCTCCGCGGCTTCCGGGACGAGCCCCATTTTCCGGTAGTACCACTCCAGGATTTCGGACTCGTTATAGTCGATCGCGCGGGCGTATTGCCGCACAAAACTCCTGGCGTAAATGCCGCCCGGCAAGATGGCAAAGTTGCCCTCTTCGATCGCCTCGAGATAGATTATGCCGATCTTGGTGGTCTCGGAGATATCTTTGAGGGAGATCCCCTTTTCGCGGCGCAACGCAGCGAAATCAACCGGCGCTCCCTTATCCAGGATCATCGAACTATCCTGGAGAGCACTTTGTTTGCCAACCCGGAATGCCGTCTAAAGCCTTGGCGCACAACGGGCTTGGCTTTCAAATCGGATCCCGGTGTGTAATTTGTTCGTGTACTCCTTACCACCTGGCCCGTTTAGGCCAACACTCGCATCCGCGGCTCTGCCGGCTGCGCGCAGCTATTTCCGAGACCGGCTGTGCCAGAACTGCTTGAAACGGTCCTTAATCTCGTTCCAGGTGCCGGCGTGCTTCTGCTCCCAGGAGCGCCGCATCTCGGGCTCCACTTCATTCCAGTCCTTGCCGGCGTAGCGGCTGTCAGCCGCAAACTCACGCCCGAAACGATCCGCCTCATCCCCCATCCGCTCAACTTCGACCTCGGTCTTCCTTACCGTGTCCTTGATTGTTTCAGTGCGCTCGGTTTCTTCCTTGCCGACCACGACCTCCTCGACCACGCGCGCCTCCTTGGACACCACTGGCTCTTCCACCGTCTCCGTGATCTCCGCGACGCCGCTCGGAACGTCACCCGGACCGGCCGGACGGTCCACCGGATGCCGCTCGACCGTTACCCGCTCGCTCCTAAGCTTGATTTCCTCTTCGACCGGAACCTCTTCCGTGTGGGAGTAGATCCGAACTCCGCCGCGGCGGACCTTGCGCTTGCCGACCTTGAGTTCCTCTTCCACAACGGGAATGGAGGCTTCCTCTTTAAGCGCCTCGCGGCCTGCGATCGCCTCCTCACGAGGCGGGATGGCCTCCGCGCGGCCTTCCTCGAGAGCTTCCTCCTCCTTTCCCGCTCCGTGCCGCATCATGATTTCCGCAGCCTCGCGCGCTCTATCGCCGGAAGCTTTGGCGATCAGGATGCACCTGCCCTGGTTCAGACGCTCTTCGTAGTGGGCGCGCTCCTCTTTGGAAATCTCGATGCCCCCGAACTCCCTCTCCGGCTCCGCTGCCATGGCAGCGCCCGCGCCTCCAGCCTGACCGGCTGTTTGCCGGTACAGCGACCGCGTCTCAAACCCGTGCTGCCTGAGATCGTCGGCCACGGCTTGCGCTTCGGATAGGTTTCCGAATACACCTATTACTGCCTGAGCCTTTGCCATATGGATACCTCCGGGGACGGGGGGTGCAAATGGTCTGCCAGTAGATGAGCGTCTGAAGGCGGGGGAGTAAGCTTCGAAGGTGCGGCGCCGGCCTGCACGGGATGATGTAACAATTGCCCCGGGGCTGCGAAAAAAGGCACGCGGGCCCGGGCAGGGGCGCGTCAGCTTGAGGAGCTTCCGGCCTGAATGACTTTGATCTGGGGTTTGTGGCGGCTGCGTTCGCTGATGCTCAGCGCCTCGCCGCTGCGCTCGAAGCCGCGCAGGAAATCGGGGTCCAGCCAGGCCCCGTATTCGACGTCCTCCCAGGCGAGCAGCCGGTAGTTTCCGGGCGGAATGCCCCGGAGCACAAAATTCCCGGAATCGTCTGCGAAAGTGCTGCGGAACAGAACGGACCTGTGGCGCCGGTCCGAATCGGGCACCAGAACGACGGTCGCGCCCGCGGCGGGTTGCTGGTCATCTTTGAGCACCGTGCCTTCCACCCTCCCGCCGGCCTCACTCACCAGAAGCTCGATCGGACCGGGAACATCGCCCCGGGTAAGATCCAGGCTGCGGTCGAGAACGTTCATCCCCCCCACCCGGGCCGCCTTCAAGTAGCAGTCCTCGGTTAACCCCAGGACGGAAATCCGGTATTCGTCCGCCGCCATGTTTTGGAGTACAAAGCTGCCATCCGGCTTTACCGCCACCGAGCCGCCGCTGCCGCCGATGCTTCCGCTGAGTGAGTCAAGCAGAACACGCAAGGTCTCCATCTTCCCCGTCCCTTCTTCGAACCGGACCCTGCCCGTTACCTCCAGACCGGGGAGAAGCACCAACTGGACGTTGTCGATGGAAGATGCTCCGACCTCGAGGGGCAGGCGGCCAAACAGACGGCGCTGCCGGTCTGCACGAAAGGCAGTCAGCACGTAGGAACCCGGCGCGACGCCCCGGATTACGAAGTTGCCTTCCTGGTCGACAACCGCGTTCTTGCCGGAGCTGAACGGGGTTCCGCGCGGCATCAGGAACACCACGATTCCACGTTCCACCCGGATATCCGGAACGGCTGACAACACCTTGCCCCGCACGCGCACGGTGGGCATACGGGCGAGCCTGAAGTCGACGCTGTTGATCTCCGCGCCGGCTGCAACTTCGAGCGGCGCGGCCTGGCCGGGATCGGTAACGCCGGGATAGAACAACGCGACGTACTCCTCGTCGCCGTCCGCCTCTGGAATGCCTCCAAAGCTCGGCGAGGGCGTTGCGCTGATGTAATACTTGCCTGGAGCCAGGCCAAAAAGGCGGTACTGGCCGCGATCGTCGGTGGTGTCAGCCGAGCCCACCGGCGCCAGGTCGCGGCGGCCGTTTATGAAGTTCAAACGCATCGCCGCCACGCGCACGCGCGACATGGGTTCGCCATCCTCATCCACCACCCGTCCCGAGATGACCCCAAACGGAACCAGGTTGACAACAATGTTGTCCACGCGCTGGCCGGGCTCCAGCCTCAGGACAGTGCCCGGCTGGTTCGGGCGGCGCTGGCCGTAGTACGTCCGCAGGTAGCCGTTGCGCTCCGCGCCCAGGCGGTAGCGGCCCGGTGGGACGTTCTGTATGACGAAGCGGCCGCTCTCGTTCGTCGATGCGGAATAGAAGGCATCGCGGCTGTCCGTTTTCTGGAGCAGGATTTTCGCCTTACTCAGCGGCTCCCCGGTTCCGGCCTTAACTACTCTCCCCTCGACCGTGCAGCGCTCCTCCTGTTGCGCCGCTCCCGTGAGGCAGGCCGCGATGAGCAGCCCACAGGTGAGCAGCAATTTCATGGCTTCAATTTTAGTACTTTGTGCTCCCGACCGTTCTGAAGTTTCCGCAATCCGTTCATACTCCTCCTGCAGGCCGGCCCGTGTGATCGGGAGGCGCCGCGCGCGAGGATTTCCGGATGCGCACGAATACGACCCTCAGCGTCGCCAGCACGGGAACCGATAAGAACATCCCGGGAACGCCCGCCAGCGCCTCTCCCGCCAGCGCACCGAAAATCACCAGTATGGGATGCAGCGCCACTCCCGAACTCATCAGGTGCGGGTTCAGTATATAGTCCTGAAAAATCCTGTACGCGCCCAAAAAAATCAGAACGGCGAGTATGTGGGGATAACCGGCGAAAACCGCCACCAGGATAATGATGATCGCCGCGCTGAGCGGCCCGAATACGGGAATAAACTCCAGCGCGCCGGCAATGCTGGCCAGCAACACGGCGTACGGCATGCGGGCAACAGCGAAGAACGCCGCATAGACAGCGAACGTCGCGATCGACAGAATGACCAGCGCCCTGATGAATTGGCCGAGCAGGTCGTGCACGTCGGAGGAGATATCCAGCCACACTTTCCGGCGCTCCTCGCTGAGAAGCCCGAGCGCGCTGTCCAGCATCTCCTTGCCGTCCTTAAGAAAGAAGAAACTGAGAATGGGGATGAGCACGACGAACAATATGCTGCTGAGCATCGAGAACACGTGGCTCACCGCTTCCTGGACAACCGGCACCAGCACCGCGCTGAAGCTCCGGCCATGCTCGCGGATCTGCGTTAGCACGTAGTTCTTGACCGGCTGGAGCCATGCGGGTCCGGGTTCGGAAAGGCGCTGCTCCAGTGTCTGTTCCAGCTTCGGGAGGCCTTGGGCGAGGTTCGAGGCTTCCTGGGCGACCCGGTTCCCCACCAGGGCGCCGGCCAGGACCAGCACGCCGACAAACACGGTGTAAACAATGGCGAGAGCCCATACCCGCCGCGCGCGCAGGCGGAACCAGCCGCTCACCAGATCCACAACGGGCGCGAGCAGGTAAGCCAGCAGAATCGCCAGCACAAAGACCAGCAGTACCGTGCGGATATAGTAAATAACGACCAGCGCCAGCGCGATCAGAAATACCGTCCAGGCCGCTTTCGCCGTTTTCGAATCGAACCCCGACATGCTTGTATGCTAACCCAAAGCCGCTCGATATCCGGCTCCTCGAAAACGCAACCCCGCGAATAACACCATCTTGCGGGTTTCCAATCTCACGGCTTTGGATATTCTAAGAGTAAGCCGTGAAGACCGCTTTCCCAGGGCCCGTCCAAGTCGCGCAGAACGTATCTCATATGCGGCGTCTGCTCGAGCGCCTCGAAACTCTCCAAAAAAAGATTCGCGCCGGAGGAGGTCCGGAAAAGATCGAAAAGCAGCATCGCGAAGGCAAGCTCACCGCGCGCGAGCGCATTCAACGGCTGATCGATCCGAGCTCGATGTTTCTCGAAATCGGGTTGCTCGTGGCCTACGACAAGTACGACGGGCAGGCGCCGGCCGCGGGCGTCGTCACCGGCGCAGCGAAGATCGAGGGCCGCCCCGCCGTCATCGTGGCTAACGATGCGACGGTCAAGGCAGGCGCATGGTGGCCGGAGACGATCACCAAAATCCTGCGCGCGCAGGAGATCGCGATGCGCAACCGCGTGCCCATCGTGTACCTGGTAGATTCCGCGGGCGTCAATCTGCCGCTTCAGGACGGCATTTTCCCGGGCCAGTACGGCGCCGGGCGCATCTTCTATTACAATTCGCTGATGCGGCGCAGGCTGCGCGTTCCGCAGGTCGCGGCGGTGATGGGCCCTTGCATCGCGGGCGGCGCGTATCTTCCGGCGCTGAGCGACTCCATCATCATGGTGGAGGGCACCAGCTTCATGGGGCTGGGCGGGCCGAACCTGGTTAAGGGCGCCACCGGCGAGGTGATCGGCGCGGAAGAGCTCGGCGGCGCGAAGCTGCACACGCAAACCAGCGGCGTGGCGCACTACAGGGCGAAAGACGACCCCGCTTGCCTGGAGCTGATCCGGCAGAAATTCCGTGAGTTGCCGCCCGCGCCCGCCGCGCCGCAAGGAACCGCGCCGGCTAAGCCCCCGGAAACGCTTTGCGAGATTATCCCGGCCGATCACCGGCTCCCATACGACGTCGAGGAGATCATCTCCCGCATCTTCGACGCGAGCGACTACCTGGAGTTCCAGCCCGAATTCGCCCCGGAGATGCTCTGCGCCGAAGCGCGGCTTGCAGGCCGCCCGGTGGGTTTAATCGCCAACCGCCGCGGGTTCCTCAAGACCGCGGAAGGACCGCGTGTAGGCGGCATCGTGTACACCGCCTCGGCGCGCAAGGTGGCTTACTTCGTCGAAATGGCGGAGCGGCAGGGTCTGCCTCTCATCTATCTTCAGGACGTGTCCGGATTCATGGTGGGGGTGGAAGCCGAGGCGAGCGCCATCATCCGCGCGGGCGCCGAAATGGTGGAGAGCATGGCGTGCGCTACGGTCCCCAAGATCGTGCTGACGCTCAACCATGCCAGCGGCGCGGGCTACTACGCCATGGCGGGCCAGGGGTTCGATCCGGACTTCACCTTTAGCTGGCCGACCGCGCGCATCGGAGTGATGGAAGGCGACACGGCCATTCAGGCCCTCCACGGCGCGGAGCTGGAGAAATACCGCGCCGCCGGGCAGCCCGTGCCGCCGGAACTCGAACAGGCCATCGCCAAAACGCGCGCCGATTACGAGCGCTGGCTCGACGCGCTGCACGCCGCCGCCAAGGGCCATTGCGATGCCGTGATCGATCCCAAGCAGTCCAGGGCCGTGATCGCCTTCGCGCTGGAGATCGCCGCCTACGGCGCTCACCGGGAACACCGCGTGCTCGAAACGCTATGACCGCGCTATGATTCGCATCGCCAACGGACAGGGCTTCTGGGGGGACTGGCTCGAAGCGCCCGTGCGCCTCATCGAGCAGGGGCCCATCGACTATCTCACGCTCGATTATCTCGCCGAAGTCACGATGTCCATCCTCCAGAAGCAGAAGCTGCGGGACCCGAACATCGGCTACGCGCACGACTTCCCTCCCCTGATCGGGCGCATCGCCGAACGCATCCGCGAGCGCGGCGTTAAGGTGATCGCGAACGCGGGCGGCGTGAACCCCATGGCGTGCGCGCGCGAGGTGCGGAGGCTCGCGCCGCGCCTCCGCGTGGCGGTCGTGCTCGGCGACGATGTCTTCCCCCGCATCGATGAGCTGCTGGCGGCCGGCTGCGAGATGCGCAACCTCGACACCGGCGAGCCGCTCGCGCGCGTGCGGAACCGCGTGCTGAGCGCGAACGCGTACCTCGGCGCGTTCCCCCTCGCGGCGGCCCTTGATACCGGCGCCGACGTCGTCATCTCCGGACGCTGCGCCGATGCCGCCCTGGCCCTCGCGCCGATGATCCACCGGTTCGGCTGGCGGGAAGACGACTGGGACCTGCTGGCCGGCGGGACCGTAGCCGGGCACATCATCGAGTGCGGGGCGCAGGCGACTGGCGGCAACTCGCAGCCGGACTGGAGCTCCATTCCCGACCTGGCGAACATCGGATACCCGATCGTGGAAGCGGAACCCGACGGCACGTTTGTCGTCACCAAGCACCCCGGCACGGGCGGGCGCGTGGATGTGCGCACGGTGAAAGAGCAGATCGTCTATGAAATCGGCGATCCGCGGCGCTACATCACGCCCGATGTCATCGCCGATTTCACTTCGATCCGCATCAAACAGGCGGGCGAGAATCGCGTGCGCATCTCGGGAGCGCGCGGCGCGCCCCGCACCGATACGCTAAAGGTTTCCATCACTTACTCCGCCGGTTGGAAGTCCGTCGGAACGCTTGTCTATAGCTGGCCGCAGGCGCTCGAAAAAGCGCGCTGCGCCGACGGGATCATCCGCGAGCGGCTGCGGCGGCTCGGGCTCGAATTCGAATGCATCGAAACGCAGTTTTTGGGCGTGGACGCCTGCCACGGCCCCGCGGCGGCGCCCTGCGCCGATCCGCCGGAAGTCGAGTTACGCATCGGCGTGCGCGCGGCGGACCGCCAAACGGTGGAGCGCTTCACGCGGGAAATCGTTCCGCTGGTGCTGAGCGGACCTCCCTCGGCGACCGGGTACGGGGAGGGCCGCCCGCCGGTGCGTGAAGTAGTGGCCTTTTGGCCGGCTCTGATCCCGCGCGCGCAGGTGCGGCCGGCCATCGAGGTGATCGAGTGAGGATCCCGCTGCTGCGCATCGCGCACTGCCGCTCCGGCGATAAGGGCGACACCGCCAACATCGGCGTCATCGCGCTCGAGGAGCGTTACTATCCCATCCTCGTCCGCGAAGTCACCGCGGAGCGCGTAAAGGCCTTTTTCGGATCGCGGGTCAAGGGCAGAGTGGAGCGGTACGAACTCCCGAACCTCGGCGCGCTGAACTTTGTCCTTCATGAAGCGCTCGGCGGCGGCGGAACCGTCTCCCTGCGCGTCGATGCACAGGCCAAAACACTCGGCGCGGCCCTGCTGCGCATGGAGATCAATGCCGATGAGCACGAACTTGCAGGTTAGTCTGGATGGCCGCGTCCTGCGCATCGAGCTGAACCGTCCGGAGAAGCGCAACGCCCTGAGTCTGGCGATGTGCCGCGAGCTGATCGAGGTTCTCGATCGCGCGGAGCGGGACGACGCAATCGGCGCGGTGCTGCTCACCGCCGCAGGCAGCGTGTTCTGCGCGGGCATGGACCTGGACGAAGCGCTCGAAGGCAGCGCGGCCGAACACGCTCGCGTTCACCGCGAGCTGTTCACCGCAGGCGCGCGCATGACAACGCCGGTGGTGGCGGCGGTCTCCGGGCCCGCGCTCGGCGGAGGCGCCGGCCTCGTTGCAAACGCGCACATCGCGGTGGCCGCGCAGGGCTCCACGTTCGGCCTTACCGAAATCCGCCTGGGCATGTGGCCGTTCATGGTTCACCGGGCCATGGTGAGGGCCATCGGGGAGCGGCGCGCGCTCGAGCTGGCCCTCACGGGCCGCATCTTCAGCGCGACTGAGGCGCTCGAATGGGGGCTCGTGCATCACGTCGTGCCGGCGTTCGAACTGGAGGACCGCGCCTGGGGCATCGCTTTCGGGCTTTCCGTCTCCAGCGCCGATGCCATTCGCCGCGGGATGGCGTTCGTCAATGAGTCCCGCGAGATGAATTCCGAAGCCGCGCTGGAGCTGGCCGAGCTCGCCCGCCAGCCGGTGTTCGAAGGCGTCGATTTCCGCGAAGGCGTCCGCGCGTTTCGCGAAAAGCGCAAGCCGGTGTGGCCTTCTCTGGGGTAAGCCTGCGACCGGCGGCGCCCCTCACAGATATATTCCTCCGGCACGTGCCGCGCGGCTGCCGAGATTCTTTCTCCGCACACTCGTCTGGTACCATACGCCGATCATGAGCAGTTGCCGGATCAGCGGCTCCCAGCGGTCGTCGCCGCGCAGAAACGCGTCCGCGGCGCTGCGGATCAGCGGCGGTGCGAACGGCCCGCTTCGCACGGGCTCCATAGACGGCAGCGCCGCGACGAGCCGCCGCAGCCTGGTAACATTCCGAAGATAGCGCCGCCAGGGGATGCCCGCGCCCCACTTGCGCCCCGTCCGGACATGCTCCGGCAACCGCCCTTGCAACGCTCGCCTCAGCAGACACCTTGCCCGCCTCCCGGCCAGCAGCACCGGATTGGGCAGCGCCGCCAGCGCCTCCACCAGCCGGTGATCGAGGAACGGCAGCCGGCACTCGACCGAGGCGCCCATCGTCATCCGGTCCGTGTGGTCCACCACGGAAGGCAGATAGGTGTGCTGGTCCAGATACATGGCCTGCCGCACCGGCTCGTCCGGGTATACGCGGCGGGCCTCTTCCAGCACCTGCTCGCGGTACGGGAACTCGCACGGGCCCACACCGAGCATTTCAAGATCCGGGGGCAGCAGTTCGCAGCCGTTGAACAGCACTAACCGGTGCGTGGGGCGAAGCGCGAGCCAGCGGGCGAGTCGGCCCGCCGGGCCGTTCGGCCACAGCAACCCCATCGCGCGCGGCAGCATACTCCCGGAGAGCAGCGAAGGCCACCGCAGAGGCCAGTAGCGGGCGCATCCGCCCATGATTACGTCCGAGCCTCCGCCCGATAGCAGCACGCGGGCGCGGCTGTTCGCGTACTCGGCCACTCCGAGCAATGGCATCTCGAAGCCGTGCGCCAGCGGCACATCGTCCAGCCAGGTAGCCGGCTCAATGAGCCCGATGACCTCAGCGGCGGAGAGCGGCAACTCGTGGGAGTCGAGCCCGCAGCGCGCGGCGACCGCCTGCGCCTCGTTCCCGTCGTCGCAGCCCGGCTCGGCGAAACGCGCGGTAAAGCTGGCCAGCCCCACCGCTCCGACTGCGGCGAGGGATGCGGCGATAGTTGCCGAACCCAGCCCGCCCGAGAGCAGCAGTCCGGCGGGAACCACGGCGGTACGGCACAGCCGCACGGCGTCGTCGATGGTTTCGACCAGCCATTCGGCCGGCTGCGGAACCAGGCTCTCGCGGAGCGCCCGCGCCCGTTCCCCCAGGTTCCACCAGCGCGCGGTCCGGACCCTGCCGTCCTTCCACACCAGGTAGTGGCCGGGGAGCAGGCGGGCGACACCCCGGTAGGGCGTTCGCTCCCCAGCCACGTACCTGAAAAGCATCAGTTCCGGCCAGACCGCCTCGTCGAATTCGGCGGCGAACCCGGCGGCGAACAGCGCTTTCTCTTCCGAGGCGAAGTAAAGAGCCCCGTTCCGCTCCGCGTAGCACAGCGGCTTCATCCCCAGCCGGTCCCGCGCCAGAAACAGCTCGCCCTCGGCATCGTCCCAAATCGCCAGCGCGAACGCGCCGTTTAGCGAGTCCAGCATCGCCGGCCCTTTGCGCGCATAGAAGTGCAGCAGCACTTCGGTGTCGGTTTGGGTGCGGAAACCCGGGGGCAGCGGATCGATACAGCCGCTAAGCGAGCGATAATTCAGGACAGCGCCGTCGGAAACGGCCGCATAACGTCCGTTGAGGGCTGTTACAGGCGTGTTGCCCTGTTCACTGGGATCGAGCAGCGCGAGCCGCCGGGCTGCCAGCACCGCGCGGCCGGAAACGAATTCTCCCCAGCCGTCCGGGCCGCGGCACGCCATGCTGTCGCGCATGTTCCGCAGGCGGGCACGATCAAATCGAAAGTCGAGGTGTCTGTGGACGACGCCGCAGATGCCCGGCATCCATCTCTCCCGCGGCTCTCGCGGCTACCGGATAGCGGCATTCGACACGCCATCCGCTCGGGACACCCTACCCCTTTCGCCGGAGAGCCGCCCCGGGGTTCGCGTTAGGCTGACTGGCCTGCGGCCTGCGTCTTTTCCACGATGCCGGACTCGGCCGGCTTCTTCGACAGCGCCGTTGTCTCAACCAGCGCCGAAAGCTCCTTGAACTCGCGCTGGATGTCGGCGAGACGCTGGTCTATCTTCCGCAATTTCAGTTCGAGAACGGTTTCCAGGTGACCGTTTTCGCTGATCAGGTTGTGGAACGCCGACCTTACGAAATCGGACAAGCTCCGGGAGCCCTCGTCGGCACAGAGCCGCTTCATCTCCTGGTACTCCTCTTCGGAAAGCCGGAAACTGATGAGCCGAACCATAGGTGTGGCCATAAGATCTTCCTTCACCGGGGCTTGCCGCCCCGCCCTCGATTCAATTTGGAAACCATTTTTGGTTACGGCCACCCGGCGGTTGCCCGGCCGGGGCCGCTCAGAAACTCAGCAAGAGAAAATTTTCGCTGGAAGGGCGGTGCAACTTTCCAAGGCAAAAGCTGTTAGCATCTTTTCCAGCCCCTTTCGATCGGCCCCTCCGGGCACGGCAGAAAGCGCCGCCCTTGCCCCCCGGCCCATCCGGCGGGCGCCAGCCCGCAGCATCCATTGGCCCCCTCCACTAACAGGTGGGGGCCCCATGTACATTCCCTAATGTTGTCGAATGTATTTAACCGTACACTGGAGGAATTGTCAATAAGCAACCTGAAACTTTTTTAAGACTGCCGTAACTACTTGTAAGGTAAATCACTTAACCTACTCTTCAGTGGTGGCCCCGGGGTAGGGATCATCCCACCCCTCCCCCTCGGGGTTTTTCTCTACCGGAAAACCTAAGGTTAAAAACATCTAAAGTGGCCAGCCACCAGCGCCGATATCTTGCGGAGCACTGCTGTCGCAGCTTCAAGCCGGCAAAGAACTATGAGACTCCTGTGGGTAAACGCCGAGGGAATCGTGCCCGGCGAGGACGAAAAACGCGCACTGGAAAGCCTCGGCAAGTTCTCGATCGAGACAGTAAGCGGACCCGTCGCGGCGCTTGATGAACTCAAAAAAGCAGGTTTTGACTGTATTTTGGCGGATTTGCCACTCGGCGAATGGACCCCGGAAGAGTGGCTGGAGGAGGTGCAGCGCGTGCGCTCCTTCATTCCCGTGGTGTTGCGGGACAGCCGCGGCTCCATGGACGACGCCGTCCGCCTCACGAAACTTGGGGCTTACCATTTCTTTGGTGAGGGCGCAACCATCGCCGCCCTGGCGCGCGTGCTGGAGGAAGCCGTCGAGTACAAGCGAACGCGTGAGCTGGCCCTGTTCGGGGAGGCGCTGAACGAGCCCTGGAAGAAGTTCCTGGTAGGCGAGAGCCGGCCGATGCAGGACATCGCGCACATCGTCCGGCTGGTCGGGCCGCGGCGGAGCACGGTGCTGATTACGGGCGAGACCGGCACGGGCAAGGAGATGGTCGCCCGCGCCATCCATATGGCCAGCAGCCGCGCCCACCTTCCCATGGTGGCGGTAAACTGCAGCGCGCTCCCAGACGCGTTGCTCGAGGCCGAGCTGTTCGGCCACGTCAAGGGCGCTTTCACGGGGGCGTTGAACCATCGCACCGGCCGGTTCGAGCAGGCGCATCGCAGCACGCTGTTTCTGGACGAAATCGGCGATATGGCGCTGGACCTGCAATCCAAGCTCCTCCGCGTGCTCCAGGAGCGAGAGATGCAGCGGCTTGGCAGCTCGGAGACCGTGCGCCTGGACGTCCGCGTGATCGCAGCCTCGAACGCGGATCTGGCGGAACGCATCCGCCAGGGCAAGTTTCGCGAGGACCTGTACTACCGGCTCAACGTGGTCCCCATCCGCGTGCCGCCCTTGCGGGACAGGCTCGAAGACGTGCCGCTGCTGGTCCACCACTTCATTGAGAAGATCTGCCGCCAGGAGGACATCCCGAGCAAACGAATCTCGCAGGAAGCCCTCGACAGGCTCCGCGCCTATCACTGGCCGGGCAACGTCCGGGAACTGGAAAACGCGGTGGAGATGGCGATCGCCCTTAGCGGGGACAAGCGGGAGCTGCACCCGGGCGATTTCCCGCTCCCCTCGAGCGCGTTGCGCAAGCCGGTCTGCCTGGCGACGACACCCTCAATCAGGCTTCCCAAGGAAGGGCTTGATTTTGAGCAGACGGTGAGCCACTTCGAGCGGTCGATTCTGGACCAGGCGCTGCAACGGACCGGCGGGAACAAAAAGCTGGCGGCTGAGATGCTTCGCCTCAAGCGAACGACGTTGTCGGCGAAGCTCAAAAGTCTGGCGAAGGTTTCGGCTTAGTGATCCGGGCCTTTCGAGCTTGCACAATGTACCTGCGCGGCGCCGGCCCCACTGCGTTGAACGGGTAGCACGTAACCAGTGTCAGCATCGGGCTGCCGGAAGCCTTTAGGACCTCGACATTCTCCGGGTCCACCACCCGGGTGGACTCGACTTGGTATTCCCAGCTCCCATCCAGCGTGTCGATGCGGATGATGTCGCTTGGGCGCACATCGCGCAGGCCGCGGAAGAACGTATCGCGATGGCCCGCCAGCGCGACATTGCCATCCTCGCCCGGCAGCGCAGTTCCCTCCACATGCCCAACAGCGCGGCGCAGCGCTTCCGATGTCGTGCTCTCGACGATGATCGCCTGGAGGCCGACCCGTTCGATCTCGATGCGGCCTATCGGCGAGCCGGGTTTGAGAAAAGCTTTCATCGACGGCGATTTCGCGGCCGGGTGCAGTTCCCGGAATGTGCCGCCGGGCTCGGCGGATTCCCGCGCGCCGGTGCCCGAGCGGATCATGTGCGCGAGGAAGCCGGGCACGTTCGCGGGCTTGCGTTCCAGCGCCTGTTGAAAAGACCACTGCTGGAAGGCCTGGTAGAGGGAACGGTCCAGGTACACCAACGCGTAAGCCCCGAGGGCGATGGCCGCAAGGCACCAGCAAACGATCTCCAACCATCGCAGGGCCCTGCCCCGCCGCAACCTGGCGCCCTCGGGGGCGCCAGGTTCGCTTGCTTTCGGGATACGGGGAGTCATGCCTGCGCGGAGGCGCCGCCCGCTGAAGGCTGAACGGCGCTGATGTCCGGATTTCCGTCGTAGTCGTAATCGTAGTGGTTGTTGTCGCGGTTGTTGTCGTTGTTGTTGTTGTAGTTGTCGTTGTCGTTGTCCGGGTAAGTGTAGGAATCTGAGCCTGGGCACGCCGGGCAGGGCGGGCAGGCAGGCGCGGGTTCAGCCTGCTGTACAGAGGATTCGTCTGGGCACGCCGGGCACGGCGGGCACGACGGAGCGGGTTCGGGAGCCTGCTGCACAGTGGATTCGCCCGGGCACGGCGGGCACGACGGAGCTGGTTCGGGAGCCTGCTGTACAGAAGATTCTTCCGGGCACCGCGGGCAAGAGCACTGCGGAGCGGGTTTGGGAGCCTGCTGTGCCTCGGGAGCCACGGTTACGGCTCCGGGCGGGCAGACAGGCGCCGCCTGGGGCTGAACCTCAAATTTTTGTTCCGGAGGCGGAGCAGGAGGCGGCACGATCACCTCGACGCCGGGCTCGATCCGTTCAGAAGGAGGCGGCGCGCTGGGAATAGCCTGCGCTTCGGGTGTCGCGGCCTTCGGCGGACACGGGCAGGCCTGGGCCGCCGGCGGAGCTGGTGTGATAGCTTCGGGAGCCGCTTGCGC
>JBLNCW010000116.1:0-8107 GCA_050261015.1 Rhodospirillales bacterium
GCCGCGCATGATGTATAGACGATCAGAACATTTCAAAGGTGTCCTGTTCCGGCGGCTTTGGATGAATTCTTCAACAAGCTCCTAGGCGAGAATCTCCGCCACTTCTTTGGCCGGAATCGCGCCTTCGCGGATGATCTGCCAGCACGGCTCGGTGATATCGACGGTTGTGTTGCCCGGTCCGGTGCAGAGCCCGCCGTCCAGCACCAGGTCAACCCGGCTATCCATCATCCCGAAGACCTCGATCCCGCTCCGGCAGGTGGGTTGGCCGGAGAGGTTGGCGCTGGTCGCGATCAACGGTTGTCCGAGCCGCTCCAGCAGCGCGTTGGCGATGGCCGAGCGCGCCTGCCGCAGCGCGAGCCGCCCCGTATTGCCCGTGACCTTCAAAGGCACCTTCGCCGAAGCCGGCACGATGATGGTAAGCGGTCCGGGCCAGAAGCGCCGCGCCAGGACGTAGAAGCGGGGCGGGATTTCCTTCGCGAGCTCTTCGGCCGCCAGCAGGTCCGGAACGAGCAGCGGAAGAGAGCGGTGGAACTCGCGCCCTTTGGCCAGGAACACCCGCCCGACCGCGTGAAGGTTGAAGGGGTCGGCGACGAGGCTATACAGGGCGTCGGTGGGGATCGCGATGACCGCGCCGCGCCTGATGGCGGCAGCCGCCTTGTCTATCGCCTCGGGACTGGGGCGGTCGGGATCGATTTCGATCAAATCAGTTGCCATTGAGGGTAAAAAGCTATTATGCAGCCAGTTAACAGCTTGCGGCATCCTAAGATCGCGCGGCGCGGCGAATTCCGATCAGGCTTTAATCGCTCGGGCGACCTCGATGGCCATCTGGTAGCGGCCGAACGGAGCGCTTAGCTGCACTCCGTCCACCATCGGCCTGGCCCGCTCGACCATCTGGCGGGCGATCGCGATGCCTTCCTGCCGCGCTTTCTCGGCGCTATCGGCCGCGCGCATGCGTTTCATATGCTCCTCGGGGACCGGCACGCGCAGCTCGTTCACCATGAACTCCGCGTTGCGGTAGCTGGTGAGCGGCCATATGCCGGCTATCAACGGGATCTTCGTGTGTTCGATCTTGCGGCGGAACCGCTCGAGCAGGTTGAGGTCGAAGACGGGCTGCGTGACCACATACTCCGCGCCGGCCTCCACCTTCCATTCGAAGCGCCGCAGCTCCTCGTCCAGGTTGAGCGCGCCCGGGTTCGCGCCCACGCCGATCACCAGCGCGGTTTGCGAGCCCACCGGATTGCCGCCGATATCCAACCCCCGGTTGAGGTTGCTGGCGATGTTGACCAGCCCGATCGAATCGACATCGAAGACGGCCGTCGCGTTTGGGTAAGCGCCCATGCGCGGCGGGTCTCCCGTAATACAAATCAGGTTGCGCACACCGACGGCGTGCGCCCCCAACAATTCCGACTGTATGCCCAGGATGTTGCGGTCGCGGCAGCAGAAATGCAGCACGGCCTCAATTCCCGCGTGCTGCTGGATAAGCTGGCAGGTCACCTGGGCGCTCATCCGGGCGCTGGCGCGCGGGCCGTCCGGGACGTTGATGCAATCAATGCCCTCGGCCGCACATAGCCTGGCCCCCTCGATTTCCTTCGTCGCATCGACCCCGCGCGGCGGCAGAATTTCCACGAAGGAGACGAAGCGGCGCTCGGCCAGCTTCGCTCCGAGCCGCGATTTCTGAGCGAGCGGCACGGCGGGCAGGGCCTGCGCTTTCGCCGCGGGCTCTTCCACCGTCACAACGGCCTTGCGGTGGGCGGGCTGGAACGAACGCACCTCCGCGCGGATCAACCTGATGTGCTCGGGCGTTGTCCCGCAGCACCCGCCGAGAATTTTTACTCCGTTCTGGATGAAGCGGCGGGCGTACTGCGCCATGTACTCCGGTGAGCACAGATAAATCTTGCGGCCCTCAACCGTAGCGGGATGGCCGGCGTTCGGCATGGCGCTCATCGGCTTGTCCGAATACCGGAGCATCTTCTCGATAGTCTCGAGCATGACCTTCGGTCCGGCCGAGCAGTTGAGGCCGATGACGTCCGCGGGCCACTCGTCGAGCTGCCGGGTGAAGGCCTCGGTCGCGGTGCCGTCGGGCATGTTGCCGAAATCGTCGATAGTGACCTGGGCGATGATGGCCAGGTCGGGTCCGGCGGCCTCGCGGGCGGCGGAAACCGCCTCGCGCAGTTCGCGGATGTCGGAAAACGTTTCCAGAATCAGGAGGTCGATGCCTGCCCCGATGAGCGCTTCGGCCTGCTCGCGGAACGCCGCGCGCGCCTCGGCGAAGGAGGTTGGGCCGAGCGGCTCGATTCGCACGCCCAGGGGGCCGATCGCGCCGGCCACAAAAGCGCGGTCCCGCGCCGCCTCCCGCGCCAGGCGAACCCCCGCCGCATTGATGGCGTGCAGATTTTCGGCGTACCCGAAGGGAGCCAGGCGAATGCGGCTGGCGCCGAAGGTGTTGGTTTCGATAATTTCGGCGCCTGCTCTGACGTACTCCTCGTGAAGCTCGCGGACAAGCGCGGGCGCGGAGAGGTTCAGCTCATCGTAGCAGCGGTTGATGAAAATGCCCTTGGCGTACAGCATGGTGCCCATGGCGCCATCGGCCACGAGCACGCGGCGGGCAAGCTGATCTCGGAATTCGGCGGCGCGGGACGTGACACTCGATGTTTTCGTGCTCATCAATTCATCTCTGACATTTCGGGCAGTAATACGTCGATCGGCCGGCTTGCTCGATCCGGCGTATTGCGCGGCCGCAAACCAGGCAGGGCTCCCCTCCCCGGCCATAGACCGCCGGGGTGAACTCCTCCGTTTCCAGGGACTTTTCCGGATATTTGTATGCAATCTTAGCACTTTTAACCGCTTCCCGGAGGACGGACAGGATGGCGCCGTGCAAAGCCGCGAGCCTCTTCGGGCTCAGGGAATTGGCGGGTCTGGCGGGATGGATGCGCGCGCGGAAGAGCGCCTCGGCTGCATAGATGTTGCCGAGTCCGGCGACGTGCTTCTGGTCCATCAGGAAGAGCTTGGCGGGCTGGCGGGAGCGGCGGGCCTCCTCGATGAGCCTTTGCGGCGTGAATTCGGGAGACAAGGGCTCCGGGCCGAGCTCCGCCAGCAGGCGGTCCATTTCGGCCTCCGTATGGACCGCCAGGCGGCCCAGCGCCCGCGGATCGTCAAACAGCAGAGCGCGGCCGCGACCCAGTTCGAACCACACCCGCGTGGACAGGGACGGCTCGCCGTTCACGTGCAGATGGCCGGTCATGCGCAGGTGGATGCGGATGGCGAGACCGCCTGAAAGGCCGATCACGATGTTCTTTCCCCGGCGGTGCACGCCCCGGATTCTGCGCCCGGTGGCGAGCCGGGCGACGGCGGCGGGCGCCTGCGGGCGCGTAGCCAGGGCGCGCACAACGTGGACCGCTTTGATGGTGCGGCCCGTGATCGCGGGAGAGATCATCCGGCAGATGGCTTCTACTTCGGGCAGTTCCGGCATGGAAAATTCTGCTGCGGGGAACGTGAGAAAGGCGGCCCGCAGAAACAACTAGTGTAATGTGAATCCCCTTAAGAGGCGTATTACGGCCGGGGCCGGAGCGCGGCGCCCGGCAACGGTCATGCACAGTGCCGGCCTGCTGATTGTGCTGCTCGCGGTGTCACGCGTGCTCTATGCCCAAGCGCCGGTATATAGCGCCGCGGGAATCGTGAACTCGGCCAGTTGGGAGGTTGGCAACCTGGCCCCGTACACGTTTGCCACGATTTTCGGAGAGCGGCTGGCCGACGAGACCAGAGCGCGCACGGAGGCGGATTCGAACATTCCGGGGCTCGGCGCCGTAAACGTGCGGGTGAACGACTTTGAAGCGATGGTCTTCTACATCTCTCCCGAACAGGTGAATTTTCTCATCCCGATCATGTGGAAAGCCGAGCCCGTGAAAGTACGGCTAACCAAGCGGGGACTTTCCGGGCCCGAAGTGATTCTCGAGCTGAAGGAGTACGCGCCGGCGCTGTTTCAGCTCGATGCCGGCCTCGTTGTGGCGCAGCGGTGGCCGGAGTACGCCGTCGTCACCCCGGAGTCGCCCGCGCGGCCGGGAGATATCGTGGTCCTGTATGCCACCGGGCTGGGAAGCTTTGAAGATCTTGTCGACGATAGTGCCCCTCTGTGGGCGCCGCTGGAGATCGCGGCGCGCAGCGGGTTTCGCGTGCTGCTTAATTCCACCCCGGTAGAGGACAGCAACATCCTGTACGCCGGCGCGGTCGGTCAACATTGGGGGCTGTATCAGATCAATCTCCGCCTGCCCGAAAACGTACCCGACGACCCCACCATTCAGATCGCTATCGGAGATTACATCAGCGTGCCGGACATACGGCTGCCGGTGCGCAGGCAGTGAGCGCCGGCCGCGGTATTCACTCGCTTGAAGGTTGTGCTAAAGCGTGGTCGAGCTTTCGCCCAGAGTCACCTGCACCTTCAGCGTGCGGCCGCTGCGGTAGATCGTAAGCTCCATTTTGTCGCCGGGGCGCTTGCGGTTCATGACCGTGGTCAGGTCGGTGCGGCTCTCAACCGGCTTGCCGTCCAAAGCGATGATGAAATCGCCGCCGACCGGGATTTCGTAATTTCCGACGATCACCGTGCGACGAGCGCCGCGCAGTCCGGCCTCGTCCGCGGCGGATCCCCTCTCGACTTCGGTGATGAGCAGGCCGCCCTCGCGCGGCAAGTCGAGCGCCTCGGCGAGGTCGCCCGCCAGGTACAGCACGCCGACCCCGAGGCGCGGCGGGGCGAAGCGGCCCTTGGCCGCGTATTCATCCAGCATCCGCTTGGCGCGGTTGATGGGAAGCGCGAACCCGATGCCGATGTTCGCGCCCGGCCCGTAGATGGCCGTGTTGATGCCGATCACGTTGCCCCGGGAATCGAGCAGCGGGCCGCCGCTGTTGCCGGGGTTGATAGCGGCGTCGGTCTGGATCATGCCTTCCAGCGTGCGGCCGGTCTCGTCGCGCAGGCTGCGGCCGAGCGAACTGATAATGCCGGTCGTCAGCGTGCCTTCGAGGCCGAACGGATTGCCGATGGCGAGCACCTTCTGGCCGACCTGAAGCGGATCGGAATCTCCGAGCCGTAGGAAAGGCAGCTTGTTCCGCGGCGTGATCTTCAGCATGGCCAGGTCGTTGCCAGGGTCGCGAACCAGCAAACGGGCGCGGTACTTGGTCTGATCCGGGAGGGTCACCTCCAGTTCCTGAGATCCCGAGATCACGTGGTTGTTGGTGAGAATGCGCCCGCTGTCGTCAATCAGGAAACCCGAGCCGCTGCCCTGCTGCGGTATCAATTCCAGAAACCAGTTGCGGCGGTAGACGGTGCTGGTGATGTGAACCACGGCCTTGTGCGCGTTGCGGTAGATCTCAATGTTGTCCCGCTCGTCGGCTCCGAGGCTGGCGGATGCGGCGGAATCCGGGCCGGACCATATCGGTTCGGCCGAAGTGCGCATCGGATTCAGAAGCCGCCCCGCGCCCCACGGCGAAACGGAAGTGAAATACACGAACGCGGCCACCAGCAGGGTTGCGATAAAAAGAATCCGCAGTCTCATGGGGCAATGCTCCGTATCACTTTAAAAGTTTCCCACACCAGCCTGAGTGTTTCCTCCTTGGGGCCGGAGGTATCGATGACAAAATCGGCATATTTGCGCTTTTCTTCGAGCGGCATCTGCCTCGCAAGGCGGGCCAGGGCCTCCTCCCGCGTCAGCCCGCCGCGGGCCACGGCGCGCTCCACCTGCTGTTCCGGGGTGCAAACGGCCAAAATCAGCTTGTCGAACCGCCGGTAGCTGCCTGTTTCGATCAGAATAGCCGCCTCCACGACGGCGATTGCGCGCGGATCCTCCTGCGCGAACCGCGCCATCAGCTCCTCTTCGCGCCGCACAACGTGCGGGTGGACGAGACGGTTCAGCGCCGCAAGCCGCTCGGGCTTATCGAAGACCTCGGCGGCGAGCTTTCGCCGGTCGATGGTCCCGCCGGGCTCAAGGATACCCTGCCCGAACTCGCGCACAACCGCCTCGTAGGCCTCGCCTCCGGGCAGCAGCACTTCATGTCCCAGTTCGTCCGCCTTGATGAGGCGGCAGCCGAAGCTCTCGAGCGCCTTTCCGACAAAGCTCTTGCCGCTGGCGAGCCCGCCGGTCAGCCCTACTCGGAGCATACGTCGAGTCTCCGTTCGGCAGCCTCGACGGTGTTTGCCATCAGCATCGCTACGGTCAGCGGTCCCACGCCTCCGGGCACCGGTGTATAGGCGCCGGCGCGCTCGGCGACGTCGATGGGGTTCACGTCCCCGACGAGCACGCTGCCCCGCTTTTCGAAGGCGGCCAGTTTATCCGGTGCGTTCCGGAATATCGCCGCGACCTGTTCCCGCGTAGTCAGGCGGTTCATTCCCACATCGATGACGGTAGCGCCGGGCTTAATGAACTCAGCCGTGATGAAACCGGGCTGGCCGATTGCGGCCACTAAAATGTCCGCCTGGCGGCAGATCGCCGCAAGATTTGACGTTCGCGAGTGGCAAATGGTGACGGTGGCATGCTGGTGCAGCAGCATCAGCGCCATCGGTTTGCCTACGATGTCGCTGCGGCCTACAACCACCGCGTGCCGGCCGGAAACCGAAATGCCGTAGCGCTTCAGCAACTCCATGATCCCGGATGGAGTGCAGGCGCGCGGGCCGGGCGTGTTGGTGACCAGCCTGCCGAGGTTGAGCGGATGAAATCCGTCCACGTCCTTATCCGGGTTGACCGCCAGCAGCACACGCTTCGCATCCACGTGCTTCGGTAGCGGCATCTGCACGAGGATACCGTCGATTTCGGGACGCGCGTTGAGGCTTTCCACCAGGTCGATGAGCTGGGCGGTGGTGATGGTTTCAGGCGGCGTGAGCTTTTCGCTGTAAATGCCGAGCTCCTGACACGCTTTCACCTTGTTGCGGACATAGATTTCGGAGGCCGGGTTGTCGCCAACCAGGATCACCGCCAGACCCGGCAGGCAGCGCGCCGCTTCGAGCGCCGCGACGCGCGGCTCACATTCCTTCAGAATCTGATCTCGTATTTTAAGTCCATCAAGAATTAGGGCCATTCATTACTGAAGATAACACTGGCGCGCCCCCTATTCGGAGCCAAAATAGCGGGCTTCGGCGGCCCGCAACTCAGGCAGGCCGACCAGCTCGTTGAACTCGTCGAACTGTATCATCGTGTCCTCCAGGCCCGCGGTAGTGCCGGCGGCGTGGAGATGCCGGAGCACATTGCCCGCCGTCCTCGCGATGGCATAGGTGAGCGCGGTCGGATAGGCCACGCAGGCGAAACCGATCCGCTCGAGTTCCTTCGCCGGCAGGATGGGCGACTTACCGCCGGGCACCATGTTGGCCATGCTCGGCACGCTGACGCCTGAAACGGCGCGGCGCATCTCATCCACGGACCGCGGCGCTTCAATGAACGACATATCGGCGCCGGCTTCGATGTACCGGTGCATGCGCGCGAGCGCTTCGTCGAGGCCGTAGACGGCGAGGGCGTCCGTGCGCGCCATGATCATCAGGTCGGGATCGGTGCGGGCATCCACGGCGGCTTTGATTTTAGCCGCCATCTCCTCGGGAGGCACAACCTGTTTGCCCGCCATGTGGCCGCAGCGCTTGGGCGACACCTGGTCCTCGAAGAAAATGGCGGCCACGCCCGCCTTCTCGAACTGCTTAACGGTGCGCGCCACGTTGGTGACGTTGCCGTGGCCGGTGTCGCCGTCGGCGAACACGGGCAGGCCGGTGGCGTCGGCGATGCGCCACGCGCAGTCCACCATCTCGGTCAGGGTGAGCAGGCCGGCATCCGGAGCGCCAAGCATAGCGGCGCTGCATGCGTATCCGCTTACAAAAACCGCTTTGAATCCCACGCGTGCGGCAATCTTGGCGCACAGCGGATCGGGCACGCCCGGAATCACCAGGATCTCCGGGTCGTACACGTACTTTTTGAGCAGCGTTGTTTTTCTCATCTATCGCCAGTTTAAGCCCCGTTTGGGACTAGCACTACTGTGTTATAAACATAACAATTTAGTGTAGAATTGTTTTGTGGGCGCACACACCGCGCCAGGCCCGCAGCAGAAGCGCTTTGCGGCATACATGGACGGCCTGGCGGAAGCC
>JBLNCW010000117.1:0-44203 GCA_050261015.1 Rhodospirillales bacterium
GTTTCAGGGTTTCAGCCTGTGTTTTTCCGCAACCTGCTAACACTCTCCCTTCAGCCCCCTTGCACGCCTGTTGCCTTTTTTTCTCCGGCGCACTGCCCGGTTTTCCTGAGTTTTCCGCGGAGCGCCGTGGCAATACTGACTTGCGGGTCTGACCACCAGGTCAGTTCGCCAGCATTCCTCTTGGGCTTTGGTTGGTCGTTGTGACTTTGGTCACAGCGATTCGAGCGATCAAAGGCTTACCCTCGACTGAATACTCGACGCCCCGGTTGGCTTGCAAACGCTTGAAGTGGGCGCGCGTGAGGCTGGGTATGGAACAGGCAACACAAACCAGGCTGAAGCCGCTCCACCTGGAAATGATGGAGCTTGCGACCGGGCATTTCCGCGCACAGGCGATCTGCACGGCCGCCGTTCTTGGTATTCCCGATCTGCTCAAAGAAGGTCCGAAGGGCGTCGAGGAACTGGGCCGCGCCAGCGGCACACAGCCGCAGGCATTGTACCGGCTGCTCCGCGCCCTCCCAGCATCGGCGTGTTTCAACAAGTCGAGAATGGCGATTTTGCATTGACTCCTCTTGCCGCCACTCTGTTGAGCGATAGCCCGGATTCGGTCCTGCCGGGCGCCCTGCTCGCTCATGCTCCGTTCCACTGGAATTCCTGGAGCCACCTCCACCACTCGGTGATGACCGGCCAGTGTGCATTCGAGCATGTGTACGGCACGGAACTGTTCGACTATCTCCGGACGGATCGCGCTGCCGCTCAAGTCTATGAAGGCTGGATGACGCGCTTATCGGACATGCAGGCGCCGGCGCTTATCAACAGCTACGACTACGCGAAATTCCCGACCGTTGTCGATGTGGGCGGCGGTCACGGCGCTTTGCTCGTGGCGATCTTGAAGGCCTACCCGGGTGTCTGCGGTGTTTTGTTCGATCTTCCCGAAATCCTCGCCGACGCGCGGCTCGTTCGTGAGGCCGGCCTCGAGTCCCGCTGCTCGGTTGTTTCAGGGGACATGTTCGAGCGGGTATACCCGGGCGGGGACCTGTACATCCTCAAGACCGTCATCCATGACTGGGACAATGATTCGTCAATACGAATTTTCAAAAACTGCCGTGAGGCGATGACGACTGAATCGCGGCTGCTGCTCATGGAGATGGTTGTTCCTGAGGGAAACGATCCGCACCCGAGCAAATTTATGGATCTGAACATGCTCGTCCTTACCCATGGAGGCCGCGAGCGCACCGCGGCCGAGTACCGTGCCTTGTTTGAAGCGAGCGGTTTCGAGCTTTCGCGGATCATAGCCACCCCATCGCCGGTGAGCCTCCTCGAAGGCATACCGCAATAGCCCGGCATCCGCATCCTGCCTGACCACCCGCACGGCCGCGCGCAGCGGCCCAAAGTGGTGTGCTACATTCCTTTTTTCAAGGAATTTGCCCGATGAGAATCATCCGTCTTCTTTTGTGTATCGCCGTTATCGCCGCATGCCCGGGCGCAGCGCAGGACAACGATTGCTACTTCACCGAGCGCGAAGGCACGTGGCTGCTCGGCAATTCGAAAATCGAGATCCGCCTCGACGCCCGCAACGGCGGCATCACCGGGCTGCTGAACAAAACGAGCAAGCGGCAGATGCTGGCGGGCGGCGCCGCGGAAGTATTCGTGGTGCGGTACTCGACGGGTAATCTCACGGGGGCGCAGGCGCGCGAAGTGTGGAACGCGGTGGGCGGTCCCTACATCCGCAGCGCTGTGCAGTCGGTGGCCTCCCGGCGCTTTGAAAAGACGGCCAAGGGCGCGGTGCTGGAAGTGGTTTACGACCGCCTGCTGCTGGATGGCAAGCCGCTCGAAGCGGCGCCGCGATACAGGATCGAACTGGCGGCAGGCAGCGAGCAGACGCTGTGGACGCTATCCCTAGAGAACCGCACTGGAGGGACCTTCAGCGAGGTGCTTTTCCCTGTCGTCGCCGGCGTGTCGAAACTCGACACCCTGATCATGCCGAACCAGTCCGGGGAGAAGCTCAGCAATCCGTTCGACAAGATCGGCGACGAGCGGCCGGCGATCTACTTGGAGTACCCCGCGCGCGCGTCGATGCAGTGGTTCGATTACTTTTCGCGGGATTCGGGCCTGTACCTCGCTTCCTACGACCGCAACCTCACCTACACCACTCTGAACTTCGGGCGCGCCCCCGGCGTCTCCGCGACCGGCATGTGGATCGGCAAGGCGGCCTTTGTGGCGGCGGGTACTTCCTGGACATCGCCGCCCATCGCGCTGGGCATACATGCGGGCGACTGGCACGCCGGCGCGGATTTCTACCGCGAGTGGATCGAGAGCTGGGTGCCGAAGCCGCAGGTCGCGCCCCGCATCCGGAAGATGCTCGGCGGCTTGCGCGAAATCCAGATCAGAAACCCGGCTGAGCGCCCGCTGAACCGTTACGAAGACATCGTGCCTTTCGCCGAGGATGTTCTGAAAAGCCCGCTCCCCGGCGCGTTCATGGTTTCCGGGTGGATGTACAACGGGCACGACACCTATTTCCCGGAATACAACCCGATTCCGGAGCTCGGAGGGGCAGCCGCGCTCACCGCGGCGCTCGACAAGGTTCGCGCCCTGGGGCTCGCCACAAGCGGATACATCAACGGAAGGCTGTGCAACCACGAAACCGAAACCTACAGGCGCTTCGGCAGAAAATGGGCCGCGCTGGGCAAGACGCCGGGGCTGGGCGTCACGACCGTGGATCTGTTTGAAATCCAGGAGCAGTGGAATCAGAGCTGGGATAAGACCAGGCGCGGGGAAGGCCGGTTTGCGGTGATGTGCCCGTCGGCTGCTGGATGGCAGGACCACATCGTCGGGGAAATGGTCAAGATGATTCGCGACTACCGTTTCGATGGGCTGTTCATCGATCAGCCGGGCTCGTATTACGCCCAGCTATGCTATGCCAGCCATCACGGGCACAGCAATCCGGGAACCGCATGGGGGCCCGGGTATTTCGAGATTTTCCGCCGCGCGCGGGAGCAGACGCGCAAGATCAACCCGGAATCGTTCCTGTGGACCGAGGGGATGAACGACGTTTTCAATCAGTTCCTCGACTACACCATGGATAAATCACTGGGGTGGGAGCCGATGCGCAGCCATCCCGAGGTGGAATCGTTCGTCGAAATGTGGAGGTACACGCTGCCCTGGTACGTGACCGGGAATCATTCCGGCAACTACTCGTTTAAGCCATCGAAGGATCCGGTTTATGGCGACGGCTTCTTCTTCGTGAACGGCATTCGAGGCGCCGACAAGAGCTTGCGCCGCGGGCGCGACCCGCAGCGGGCCGCCGCGCGCGCCGCTTATATAGACAGAATTGCGAGCCTGTGGGAAAAGGGTTCCGAGTTCCTGGTGGACGGCCGTTTCATGGACGACGTCGGCCTTACCGTGTCCAACCCGGCGGTGCTTGCGAAGCTGTACCGGTCCGGCAGCGGATTCGCGGTGGCGTTGTGGAACACCTCGGCCGCGCCGGTGAAGTTGGGCATCGCGATCGACCCCGCCAGGGCCGGTGTGACCGGGCCCGTGGGTGCTGGCTCGGCGCTCGGCGGAACGCCGTTGCGCCAGGAGCGGCGGGCACCGGGCATCCAAATCGAGGCGGACCTCGAACCCCACGCGGTGGACCTGGTTGTGTTCCGGGCGCGGCGCCGATCAGACGCGGCGATTCAAGGGGCCATTTCTCGGGCCGGCGGGTGTTCACTCCCGCTCATCGTCTTCGTGATGTCTCGCTCTGCTTGTGCCACTCTGGCCCTGCAGCGTCGCCTTCAAGCCCGACATCAGGAGTTCGCGCTCAGCCGGTTGCAGGCGGGCCTCCGGGTGCGCCAGGGTGTAGGACCTGAGCGGCATTTCCCCTTTCTGGACGGTCTTGATAGCATCCTTCGCCTCTTTCTGAGGTAGGTCCCATTCGGAAAAATTCAGTTTCCGCCTGCCCTTGTCGACGTGTCGCTGTGTGAACCAGGACACCGGAGCGACACTGGCGTACCAGGGCCATTTCGTCTCGTTGCTGTGGCAATCGAAGCACGCCCGCTGCGCGAGTTGACGGGTTTCCGGCCGGTCCCACTGCGGTTCCTGGCGAACCGGCGGATTGGTGTGGTTGCGCCCGTAGGGCACGAGTTGGATTCCGAAACCCAGCACTCCCAGCAGCGCCACTCCGATTGTTATCTTTTTGCTCATCGCTCTTTCTCCCTTCATGCAGCCCTTCAATTTCCGTTATCGATCCTGGGGGTGGATCGACTATTTCCCAGATGACTGGCGGAGCCGACTTACATAGTGTACGAACTCCACGCATGCCTTCACCATATGCCCGTCCCGCCTGCACATCAATTGGCGCGAAAGCACGCCGGCGCGATCCTCCTCGAACTGCCGGTTGCCGTTGTCCCAATATAGGCTACCGGAGGGGCAGGGAAGCGGTAGACTGAATACAAGGCGACCCGATTCCCGCATAAATGCGCCTCCTTGCCGATGAGAACTTTCCGAAGCGGGTCCGTACCAGCCCCCCGTTTACGGCCAAGCCCGGAGGGCGGCAGGATGTAGGGAATGATCATGAGGGCCGAGAGGAGGATGCTATGGCACACAATCAATTCGCCAGGCGTTCCCTGGTGTTGGGTATTCCGGGAGCTGTGATCGCGCAGCAGCGTGCGGGTGAACCGCGCAGGGAGAAGGAAATGAAAGAAGAGGAAATCTCCCCCACAGAGGACCTCATGCGGGAGCACGGCGTTCTCAAAAGGGCGTTGCTGGTTTACCGTGAGTGCCTCCGCAGGCTGGAAAGCAAGGAGGACCTGCCTCCTCAGGTGGTGGCGGGCACGGCCAACCTGCTTCGCCGCTTCATCGAGGATTACCACGAGAAGCTCGAGGAAGAATATGTGTTCCCGCGGTTCCGGAAAGCCGCCAGGTTGGTCGACCTCGTCGATGTCCTCTATGCACAGCACAAGGCGGGGCGCCGCTTAACGGACCAGATTCTCCAGGCGGCGAAATCAGGCAGCCTGGCGCGAGAGGAAACGGCCAGGAAAAATCTCGTGCAGCACATGCGGTTGTTCATCCGGATGTACGAGCCGCACGAGGCCAGGGAAGACACGGTTTTGTTTCCGGCGTTCCGCGAGATCGTACCGCCAAACGAATACGACGCTCTGGGTGAGGAGTTCGAGAAACGGGAGCACAAGCTCTTCGGCCAGGAGGGGTTTCACAAGATCGTCGGCGAGGTCGCGGAATTCGAAAAGGCAGTGGGCATCTATGATCTCGCCCAGTTCACGCCGCGTGTCTGACGCTCGGCGGTGCTCCGCCTACATCAGGAGCGTATCTATACGATGGGCATGAACCATGTTTTCGCACGATGACCAGGCGAAGACGGTGAACCGGCCATCCTGCGAGGCGACGAGCGCCAGGGCGTCGCGCTGGTCATGGACGAACTGCGCGGCCGAAAGGTGCCGTGTTCCCCCAAGCTGTGCCGGTTCGGCCACTTCGGGACGTGCGCCTTCGATCGGCTCCGTGATGATGACCTCGGTGACCGGCGGCCACTGGCGGCGGCGGACAATCTTCGCGCCGAACGCGAGCACCTCGTAATCGTCCGTGATCACGGTCGCGCCGTCCACGGCGGTGAGGCCCGCAATTTCGTCGACTGCCCGTCCGAGCGCGCTCATCCACCGCGGGTGGGGGTTCTTTCGAGTGCGCTCCTGCAGCAGCTCGCTAAGCGCTGAGGAGGGGGGCGCCAGCGCGTACGTGATTGGCTGCACCACCGATTCCCGCCACATCTCTGTATTCGAAGGCACGACCAGCAGCGAGCCGCCGTGGCCATGAGCCCGCATTGAGACCGCGAGCTGGATGAGCACGTTGATATCTTGTGCGGAGGCGGGCCGGGTCGCAAACCCGAGCAGCGAATTGAGCAGGCCCGGGCAGTCCAGCAGCCGCGCGGCGTCTTCGTCGATCAACTTAATCTCATCGCCTTGCAAAACCGCGACGTTCACGAACTTTCCGGACTCGTCTCCCCGGCTCAGTTTGACCACCAGCAGGCCAGGCGCGATCACCTCGAGCACGAAACAAAAAGCAGGCAACTCGTGTGTGGCGCCCCATACCCCGAAGTGCCCGCTCTCGCGCCAGACGCCGAGGTGAATACCCGGACGCTCCACGGCGGGAGCAAGCCGTGCGAGCGGCTGCGCCGCCAGCGGCAAGGACCGCTCGAACTTCACAGGCCACTTCAGCGCATCCGGCGCCACATAGGCCAGCGAGATGCGCGGCAGGTAACCCTCCTCGCGCCGCAGGCTGGCCCAGAACGCTGCCTCGAGCATTGCTTCCACGCAAGCCGCTTCGGGAGCCGGCGCCCCGCCGCTTTCCTGAGGAGCGAGAGCGCTTAGGCGCCGCGTGAAGTGAGTTTGAATCCGGGCGGCGGCCATCCACCCTGCTGCGTATGTTCGCTGGTTCACAATGCCCCTCCCAAGCGTTCGTGCACGGCGCGAAGCGCTCGCCCGCGCATCGCTGGCACTACAACTCCCCCAATGCCCGATGCACGAGATGGATGCTGATCGCGCCCTCTCCCACTGCCGGCGGCACCCGCTTCACGTTTCCAGCCCCGCACGTCGCCTACGGCAAACACGCCCGGCAGACTGGTCTCCAGCATTTCCGGCGCGCGGTCGCCGCTCGCCCGAACAGCGAGGCAATGCTCGCGCCACCGTCATTCGAGCATAGCATCATGCAGCGCCCAAGTTCCTGTGCACAAAGTTACTCTCGATCTATTCCGGATCTAAGGTTTGCGCCTCCCTCATATATGCGCTCATGCACCCGGCGCAGCCAGAAATAGGTGAGCGTGATCGCCTGGTTAAAGTGAGCTCCTGATTGGCGCCCGAATGGAGAGCGAATGATCAGAAAAGTCGTTAGCGCGACCGCTGCGCCCATCAGGAGCATCCTAAGCGACAACGACAGGTCAACGGTCGCCAGAGGAGAATCATAACTGTAAAGCAGCGTGCCGAAAGTCATATGCTCAGCATCAGGATTCCAAGCTCCGTGAATTCCATCAAGTACACTCGCCAGTGCCTGTGAATCGCCTCTCCGAGAGACGCTGAACGGGCAAGAGAAATGACCGGGTATGGGCGGCGGGGGCTACTTCCAGCCATTCAATGCCCGGTCCAAATTGTAGGCGGCGCTGATGAGAGCCAGGTGAGTGAACGCCTGTGGGAAATTGCCCAATGCTTCGCCACTCGGACCGGTCTGCTCGGCGTATAGGCCCAGGTGGTTTGCGTAGCCCAGCATGCGCTCAAAGATGAGCCCGGCCTCTTCCAGCCTCGCCTTATCAGCCCGTCCGGCACGGGTGAGCGCTTCAACGAGCCAAAAGGTGCACATGTTGAACGTGCCCTCGTCGCCCTGAAGTCCATCAACGCTTTCCTTCGGGTTATATCGGTACACGAGATTGTTGGCGACGAGCCCGCCTTTTTCAGGCGGTTGGCAAATAGCTTCAAGGGTCTTCAGCATCTTCGGGTCAGTTGGAGCCATGAAGAACACCAATGGCATGATCAGGTTCGAGGCGTCCAGATACTCGCTGCCGTAATACTGGACGAAAGACTGCCGGGCGCTGCTCCAGCCATTGGCGATAACATCTTCATAGATTTGATCGCGGACCCGCAGCCATGTTTCCCGGTCGGCCGGGAACGACCTTTTGTCGGCCAGCCGCAGTGCACGATCCAGAGCTACCCAGCACATGAGCTTGGAATACACGAAATGGCGCTTTCCGCTGCGGGTTTCCCAGATTCCTTCATCTGGACGCATCCAGTTGTCGGTAGTCCAGTTGATGAGCCTCCGCAGATCGGACCAGAACTTCGATGAAATCGACGTCCCGTACTTGTTGAAAAGGTACACGGAATCCATCAATTCACCGCAGGTATCCAACTGGAGTTGCTGATAAGCAGCATTGCCAATCCGGACGGGGCGAGATCCCTTGTAGCCGTCCAGGTGGTCGAGTGTCTCCTCCGTCAAGGTATGCCTGCCGTCGATGCCGTACATGACCTGCAGATATCCACTTGCCTCCAGTTCGTTGCATCTTGCTTCGATCCAGTCGATGAACCGGGCCGCCTCTTCGGTTAAACCGATGCGAAGCAGCCCGTACACCGTGAAAGCGGCATCGCGGATCCATGTGTATCGGTAATCCCAATTCCGCGGTCCTCCAACTGCTTCCGGCAGGCTGCAGGTCGCTGCCGCGACGATTGCGCCGCTGGGGGAATACGTGAGCAATTTGAGAACGAGCGCAGCACGATGCACCACTTCCCGCCAGCGTCCGGTATACGTGCATTTTGAGATCCAGTTGCGCCAGTAGTTGATGGTCCGCACGAAATCCGCCGCTCCCTCCTGGTGCGGCATGGTGAGACCGCAACTGGAGCCGCGTGGGATCTCCCGCAGCACGAACACGGCTCTTTGGCCCTCGTGCAGAGCCAGCTCGGCAGCGATGCCGCCGCGCGCCGGCGCTACGGGAACAGGCGATGCTAACCCAAGGCTGAGGCCGGGCCCATCGAATGCCACTCCTTCGGAAAGGATTCGCGTTTGATGGGTGTCCCGTCCGTAGTTGAAAGCCGGTCTGCATTCCAGCTTCAACGGCATTGTCCCCCGCACCATTTCGACCTGGCGGACCAACTGGCGTTTTTTCGCCGCCGTCACGTCGCTGCCGATGGACATGTAATCGGTGATCTCCGCGACTCCGTCCGGCGAGAGAAACCTCGTAATGAGGACATTCGTCTCAGGCCAATACAGTTGCTTCTGAGTGATGGTGTCTGCCTCCGGGCTGATCCGGAAATATCCGCCCTTCTTGTCGTCAAGAATCGCGCCGAACACGCTTGGCGAGTCGAATCGCGGAAAGCAGAACCAATCAATGGACCCGTTCGCGCCCACAAGGGCCACCGTCTGTGTATCTCCGATGATTCCATAGTTTTCAATCGGTTGATAAGCCACGGACTATCCTCAAAACTTATAACCTGCGAACAAAACCAGACTGGTCCGCTCTCGGTTCCGGCGCCACTTTGTAATCATTTCTGCTTCCAACGGGCGGATTGGAATGTGCTGGCCCGGTGAGCCCGAAATAGCAGAAGGAAGTTCGCCAGCTTCAGTTCCGGGTTATCCGGGGGCGCCGCGCCTCACCATCGGAGCGGTAAATAGCTTCAGCCGGGAGTTCACAACCTGCTGCACAGCCGCGACGGCGGAAGGCAGAATCTTGTATGGCACGACGGCGTCCTCGCGCTGACGAAGCCCCTCTTCCAGTCCCCGCCTCCAGGCGACACGCAGTTCCGTGTTGATGTGGATGATATTGATCCCGGCGCGAATCGCATCCCTCAGGTCTTCGTCCGCTGTTCCCGAGCCGCCATGAAGAGTCAACGCAATGCCCACCGCCTCCTTGATCTCCCGAATTCTCTCGATGTTCAGCCGTTTCTTCTCGGCGCCCGCGACCATTTCCCTGCGCATGCCGTGCGCATTGCCGACCGAGGGCGCGAGAATATCGACCCGCGTGGCTTCGACGAATTGACGGGCCTCGGCCGGGGTTGTAAGCTTCGGTGCGCGCTTGACGTCGTGGATCTCCGAGCCGCTGCCGATGTCGCCGATCTCTCCTTCGACCAGGATCTCTGGGTTAACCGACTTCAAAGCCTCGACCGCGGCCTTGGTCTGCTTCACGTTCTCTTCCAGCGGTAGTGTCGAAAGGTCGAAAACGACCGCGTCGAACCCCGCGTTGGCGGCCTCCATCGCCTTCTGCATGGAGTGCGTATGGTCCGCGTTCAGAAAAATGGGGAACTCGAACTCCTCGCGCAGGCTTTTCACTACGGCAGCGAGTTGGCGTGTCCCCACGAAATCCCGCTCGCCTTCGGATGCGCCCACGATCACGGGCGCGTTCAGTTCTCGAGCAGCTCCAATGACCCCTTTCAGCAGCACGAGATCGGCGACATTGAAGTGTCCGATCGCAGTCCCCTCGCTTTGCACTTGCCCGAGAACTTCGATTAATGTTCGCATGCCGCCTTACAACCTGCTCCCCGGCCGCCTCTCTAGGCAATACGATGCACCGGCCCGCCGCCCGGTATCAATAATTTGAGGGTTCCGAGTAGGGTAGCCGTTCATCGGTGCAGCCGCTCGCTGAGTCTTCGCACAAACCGCTAGCGCCTTCTGGGAACGCACCCGGTCCTCGTCTCGCAACCCTCGGAAGCGGCGTTCCATCCAAACAGCAGGAGGGGCGTTATGGCAACCAGGAGCGTCGGAGTCGCACCCATGAAAGCAGCGCAGATTCCTGGACCGGAAGCCGGCTTCGAAATCGTCGAACGCGAGATTCCGAACCAGGCAGAGGACAGGTACGCATCAAGGTTCAGGCCTGCGGTGTTTGCCACAGTGACGTACTTACAAAAGAAGGCCAGTGGCCGGGAATTCAGTATCCCCGTGTTCCCGGACATGAAGTCTCCGCAATGCGATTTGAATTCGGCGGGCACCGCGAAAAACCCGCCGCCAGGCGGGCCGGCTGAGGAGGCCTTGATGAACGACTCTCACTCCGATGCCCTGGTCTTTCCGGCGCCACCGGCGATCCGGCCTGCAAGAAGAACACTGTGAGGAGCGGCGGTTGGAACCATGGACATGGAAGTTTTCGAAACGACCGAGGCTGTAGCCCAAAGGGCTGCGGAAGTCATTGCTGAAGAAGCCCGGGCGGCGGTCGCCGCGCGCGGCCGCTTCATAATCGCGGTGAGCGGCGGCCACACGCCGTGGATGATGTTTCGCGCGCTGGCAAACGCCGACGTGCCGTGGCCCGCCCTCAATATCGTGCAGGTAGACGAACGCGTGGCGCCCGCGGGCGATCCGAACAGGAATTTCACCCACTTGCGCGAGAGCCTTCTGGAGCATGCGTCGCTCGCCCCCGATCAGATTCACGCCATGCCTGTGGAGGATGCCGACCTGCGGACCGCGGCCGCGGAATACGCTGCGACGCTCGAGCGAATCGCCGGATCGCCCCCGGTGCTCGACCTCGTGCACCTCGGTTTGGGTCCTGACGGGCACACGGCGTCGCTGGTCCCGGGCGATCCGGTTCTCAACGCCAAAGATGCCTACGTCGGTGTAACCAAAGTCTATCAGGGCAGGCGCCGCATGACATTGACGTACCCCATTATCAACCGTTCCCGGCGGATCCTTTGGGTCGTGACCGGCAGCGAAAAGGCGCCGATGCTGGCTCGTCTCCTGGAGGGCGATGATTCGATTCCGGCCGGCCGAGTTCGCCGGGAACAAGCGCTGGTGATTGCCGACGCGGCAGCAGCGGCGAAGCCGGCAGCTCACCGGCAGGAAATGAGATCTCTATGAGCAGGAATATTCGCCTGGTCATTGCCGATGTTGACGGCACTCTGGTGACACAGGACAAAGTGCTCACGCCGCGCGCGATCGAGGCCGTGAATCGCCTTCGGAAAGCAGGTATCCGGTTCACGATCACCAGTGGCCGGCCGCCGCTCGGAATGAAGACGCTGATTGACGCGCTCGCGCTGACCGAACCGATTGCGGCGTTCAACGGCGGTATCCTTGTGCACCCCGACTTGTCGATCATCGCGCAGAGCTTCGTGACGCCGGACAATGCAGCGAAGGTAATCCAGGCGATCGCGCGCGACGGGCTCGACTGCTGGGTCTACACCGGCCATGACTGGCTCGTGCGCGACACCGGCGCTCCGCACGTCGCGCGCGAACAGTGGACCGTGAAGTTCGCCCCCGTTGTGGTCGCCGATTTCGGCTCACATTTGGAGCACGTAGCCAAGATCGTAGGCGTCAGCGACGATTACGCAGCGGTGGCGCGGTGCGAAGGCGACGTACAGCGCGAATGCGGTAATCACGTTTCCGCTACGCGCTCGCAGCCCTACTATCTGGACGTCACCCACCCGGACGCGAACAAAGGCCACATGGTTTCCGTGCTGTCCCACGCCCTCTCCATCCCACCCGAGCAGATCGCTACGATCGGAGATATGCCGAACGATGTATTGATGTTCGAAAAGAGCGGGCTCAGCATTGCCATGGGGAACGCCAGCCCCGAAGTCCAACGGCAGGCACGATTTGTGACCACTTCGAATCAAGAGGAAGGATTCGCGAATGCCATGGAAATTTTCGTCCTCGGCGAGCCTGAATTCGCCCGGATCGCACCCTGAGCCGGTAAACGGGTCATAGCTAAACCCAAAGCGGCAAATACAACCACACGGGCGTGTACGCCCACTTTTCGATTGACCTACCTAACACTGCTATGTATAATGCTGCCAGGTATGTATTCCAACTCATCGACGCCGCGCAACGGGTGAAATCATGGGAATCAACAAGGACCTGATAGCCGCCTCGTCGACGCCGCTCGTCCTGGCGATCCTGGCCGAAGGCGACAGCTACGGCTATGCTATCCTTCAGCGTGTCCGGGAGTTGTCCGGAGGGCGCATGGAATGGACAGATGGGATGCTCTACCCCGTTCTGCACCGGCTTGAGCGGCTTGGCTATGTCGAGGCGCGGTGGAAGGTCGTGGAGAACGGCCGGCGCCGCAAGTACTATCGCATCACGCGCAAGGGCCGGGACCAGCTTGCCGAAAACCGCCGGCAGTGGCTGGCGGTGGACCAGACGCTCCGCAGCGTTTGGGGGGCGCTCTCCGTTGACGTCACGGCCGGCCGCCAGGCAGTGGCGCTTCCATCGGGAGCCTGAGAATGCCGGCTCCCGAACGCACGGCCTCACTTGAAGAGCAGATCGACCAATGGCGCAGCTACCTCCGCCGCCGCCAGGCGATACAGCCGGTCGATGTGGCGGAACTGGAAGACCATCTGCGTGAGCAGATAGCGGTCCTGCTCAACGCGGGACTCGCCCCTGACGAAGCGTTCCTGGTGGCGGTGAAGCGCATCGGCAACCTCGACGCCCTCTCACGGGAATTCGCACTCGAACACGCCGAGCGCCTCTGGAAGCAGCTCGTCGTGGTCCCCTCCGATGCCGGGGAACCCCGAGCGCGCGCCCGGACGGATGCCATCGTAGCCTTCTGTCTTGCAGTAGCAGCCGCTGTGGTTGTCAAAATCCCGGCGCTCTTCGGACTGCAATTAGATGAACACAAACCCGCGGACGCCGGTTTCTACTTTCGCAACGCGAGTCTTTTCGTGCTGCCCCTGCTGACCGGCTATTTCGTGTGGAAACGGCGGCTTTACACCAGCACTGCCGGTTGGCTGGCTGTGGCGTTCGTTGCGGCGGGCGTTTTCGCCAACGTTTATCCGTTCCCGACGGACGGCCACACCGAAAAGCTGACGGCGCTCCACCTGCCGATCGCGCTGTGGCTGATGGTGGGTATCGCGTACGCCGGCGGCCGCTGGGGCCAGGTCGCGGGCCGCATGGACTTCATCCGATTCTCCGGCGAGCTGTTCATCTACTACGTGCTGATCGCCCTCGGCGGCGGCGTCCTCACGTTGTTTCTGGGGATGCTCTTCAAGGCTATCGGGATCAATGTCGGGCCGTTCATCGGGTCCTGGCTGCTGCCCTGCGGAGCTGCCGGAGCCGTCCTGGTCGCCTCCTGGCTGGTGGAAGCGAAGCAAAGCGTGATTGAGAACATGGCTCCGGTGCTGACGCGTCTGTTCACGCCGCTGTTCGCAGCCGTGCTGATCGCGTTCCTGGGGACCTTGCTCTTGACCGGACGGGGCATCGATGTCCAGCGGAACGTGCTGATCGCGTTCGACCTGCTCCTGGTGGTGGTCCTCGGCTTGCTGCTCTATTCCATCTCGGCCCGAGACGCCCAGGCTCCTCCAAACGCCTTCGATGTGCTCACGGTGGTTTTGGTGATTGCCGCCCTGCTGGCCGACGCGGTAGCGCTGTGGGCCATTGCCGCGCGAATTACCGAGTTCGGCTTCAGTCCCAACCGCGTGGCCGCGCTGGGCGAGAACGGCATTCTCCTTGTCAACCTGGCGTGGTCCGCCGTGCTTTACATCCGCTTCCTGCGCGGCCGCGGGCCGTTCACGGACCTCGAGCGCTGGCAGACCGACTATTTGCCTGTCTATGCGGTGTGGGCGGCGACCGTGGTGATCGTCTTTCCGCCGGTGTTCGGATATATCTAACCAGGCGGCCCCGCGTGCCTCACTCGGACAACACCGGGGCCGCCGGGCCTGGTCTTACGATTGAAGAACCCCGGCAGGAACGTCCGGGGCTTCCACTGGTTGGTAAGCCTTCGCCCTTCCCGGCCTGATCGAGAAAACAAAGCCGACCAGGGCGAGGGCTCCGAGGGCGAATATCGTGTCGCCGGGCACCCTCATCCAGCGCAGGGTCTGCATGAGCGGCGTGCCGAGGAAATCGCTGCTGCGCGCGTACCAGTAGCCCGTGTGCACCGACGCCCAGGTCTGCATCAGGCCCACCGGCAGCAGACTGCCCACGCACATGAGCAACAGCCCGATGTTCATCGCCCAGAAGGAGAACTTAAGCCAACCGTCCTTCCATCTGAGGTCCGGCACCAGCGCTCGCAGGCAGACCAGCATCAGGCCGATACCGAGCATGCCGTAGACCCCGAACAGCGCGGAGTGGCCGTGAACGGGCGTGGTGTTCAGCCCCTGCATGAAGTAGAGCGCGATCGGCGGGTTGATCATGAAGCCGAACAGGCCCGCGCCCACCATGTTCCAGAACGCCACCGCGACGAAGAAGTAGATGGGCCACTTGTAGCGCTCCGCCCAGGCGGTGAGCTTGCCGCGGCGCAGGTCTTCCATCGCGCCGAAGGCGATCAGCGTCAGCGGCACCACTTCCAGCGCGCTGAACACGGAGCCCCACGCCAACGCCACCGTCGGCGTGCCGGTGAAGTAAAGGTGGTGGCAGGTCCCGATGATCCCTCCGGAGAGGAAGATCGTCGCAGAGAGCAGCGCCGCTCTGGCGGCGAACGCCGGACGGATCAGGTTCAGCCGCGCGAAGAAGAACGCGATCACCACCGTGGCGAAAACTTCAAAGAAGCCCTCCACCCAGAGGTGGACCACCCACCAGCGCCAGTATTCGACCATGGAAATGTGCGAGTGCTGGCCCCAGGCCAGGCCCGCGCCATAGAACAAACCGATCGCGCCCGCCGAGATCAGAAACAGCCAGAGCAACTGCCTCTGATCCCCGGGATTTTTCAGCGCCGGCCTGATCGACCGGATCACCAGAAACAGCCAGATGAATAACCCGGCAAGCAGCAGCACCTGCCAGGCTCGCCCGAGGTCGACGTATTCGTATCCCTGATGCCCCCACAGGAATGAAGCCGCGTCTGAAAGCTTGTTCTTGATGCTGAGCCACTCGCCCGTCAATGAACCCGCGACAATCACCAGCAGCGCCAGGAAAAGCACGTTGACGCCCAGGCGCTGGAACTTTGGCTCGAACCCGCTGACCAGCGGCCCGATGAAAAGCCCGGCCGCCAGCCACGCCGTGGCGATCCAGAAAATTCCCATCTGGATGTGCCACGTTCGGGCGACGCTGTAGGGCACCCACTTATCAATCGGAATGCCGTAGAAACCGCTGCCCTCGACCCCGTAGTGGGCGGTGATCACGCCCATTCCGATCTGCACCAGAATCAGTGCCGCCACTACCTGGAAGTATTTGAGTGTGGCGCGCTGCGACGGGGTGGCGCGCCAGCTTCCCAGCGGATCCGTTTTCGGAAGCACGGGTAGGGGCTCTTCCTTCTGTTGCGCAACGTTCCACCACACCAGGGCGCAGATGCCCGCCAGCAGCATGATAATGCTCACGCCGGTCCAGAGCACGCTCTCGCCGGTCGGGCGGTTGCCCACCAGCGGCTCGTGCGGCCAGTTGTGCGTATAGGAAATGTCGTCGCCGGGACGGTTCGCCGCGGAGGTCCACGCGGTCCAGAAGATGAAGGAGGCAAGCTGCCGCATCCGCTGCGGATCGCTCACCGCGTTGGCGGGGATTGCGTAGGCCGGTTCGCCCTTCATGAACACGTCCGAGTAGTGCGCCAGAACGGCTTCGAAGGCCCTGGCGCGCACGGGCTCGATGCGGAGCGTGTTGTCCGCGGGGTCGTAGGTGTTCGCCCGGTACATCTGCTGGAGGCGGCCCTGTAATTTGGCCTGCTCCTCTGCCGGCAACTCATCGAACGGTTTTCCGTAGTCGTTGGACGCCCACTCGTTGAGTACGAACACCGCTTCGCGGTGCAGCCAGTCGGCCGTCCAGTCCGGAGCTACATAGCTGCCGTGCCCCCAGACTGAGCCGACTTCCATGCCGCCGAGGGATTGCCAGACGTTCTGTCCTCTGCCGATATCTCCGCTCGGGATCACTTCCTCGCCGGCGGTTGTCAGCACACGGTCCGGAATCGGCGGCATTTCCTGGTAAATGCGGGTGCCGATCCAGCCGAGGATGCTGAACGATAAGATGACAACGATTCCAAAACTCACCCACAGTTTCTTCATAGGTATGGTCTCGTCCCAGCATGTCAGCGGGCAGCGGCGGCCCGCCATGACTTAAGTCACACATGGCATGAGCCTGGCTGTTAAGGGCAGGGAAGCGGGCTGGGCGGTCTGAAACCCTTCGCGCCGCCAAATCGCGGAAACGCGCTACAATCGTCCATTTACACATGTTGATTAGCGGTAATGAGGCGGTTGCGCTCGCAGCCCGGCGGGCGGGCGTGGCGCTGGGGACGGGGTATCCCGGCACACCGTCAACCGAGATCCTGGAGCGGTTCTCCGAATTGGGCGGCCGGGCGCAGTGGGCCCCAAACGAGAAGGTGGCATTTGAGGTGGCCATCGGTACTGCGTATGCCTCCGCGCGCGCCGTGGTCACGATGAAGCACGTGGGGCTGAACGTCGCCGCCGACCCCCTGTTCACCGCCGCCTATACCGGAGTTACCGGTGCCCTGGTGGTGGTTTCGGCAGACGACCCCGGCATGGCCTCCAGCCAGAACGAGCAGGATAACCGCCGCTACGCCGTCGCCGCAGGCGTCCCCATGCTGGAACCGGCGGATTCGCAGGAGGCCTACGATTTCACTCTTCAGGCTATTGAAGTCTCCGAGCGCTGGGGCCTGCCGGCGATGCTGCGCATGACCACGCGCGTCTGCCACTCCAAGAGCGTCGTGCATCCGGAACGCACCTGCGCTCCTCCGCCGCCGCCTTCCTACACGCGCGATATACCGGCGCGCGTCATGATCCCGTCCAACGCCCGGCCCGCGCACCGGCGGCTCAGGAAAAAGCTAGCAGAAATCGCGGAGTGGAACGAGGCGTCCGGCCCCAACCGCGTGATCCCGGGCAGCAACTCGCTGGGAATCATCGCGGACGGCGTGGCGTTCCTGCACGCCCGCGAGGCCGCGCCCGAGGCGTCCTTCCTGCAACTCGGAATGACACATCCCCTGCCGGTCGAAACCATTCGTAGGTTCGCGAAAAGCGTTGAGCGCTGCATGGTGATCGAGGAGGGCGATCCCTACCTGGCCAACGCCATCCGCGCCGCCGGCATCAGCGTGGAATCCAAGCCGGAGATGTTCCGCTTCGGAGAACTGAACGTGGACCGCGTGCGCCGCATTCTGGCGGGGGACACCGCGCCGGAGCCCGCGCCGCCGCCCGGCAAAGCGCCCGAACTCTGCAACGGCTGCCCCTACCGCACCGTCTATCGCGCGCTGCGCAATCTCGACTGCATTGTGGCGGGCGATATCGGCTGCTATTCCCTCGGCGCGCTCCCTCCGTTCGAGGCGTTGGAAACGCTGGTGTGCATGGGCGCGGCGATCGGAGTGGGACTCGGCCTCCGGCATGTCCTCCCGCCCGAGGAGGCGCGCCGCGTGGTGAGCGTGATCGGAGACAGCACGTTCGTACACAGCGGTATCACCGGGCTGGTCGAGATGGTGTACAACCCGCCGGCCACCGGCCACGTCGTCGTCATCCTCGACAACTCCACCACCGCCATGACCGGCTTTCAGGAGCACCCCGCCACCGGCCGCACGCTCGATCACCAGCCCACGGGCAAGGTGATCATCGAAGATCTCTGCCGTGCGCTCGGCATCGCCGAAACTCACGTGATCGATCCCACGCGCGATCCGCAGGCGTTTGAAAAACTGCTTGCGGATTGCCTGGCGAGCGCGAAGCTTGCCGTCATCATCGCGCGCCGCAGTTGCCTGCTGGTTACGGGGCGGCTCAAGGAATTGGAGCGCTGTGCATGATGGACAATCGCGTGATCAACGTCGTGATTGCAGGATTGGGAGGGCAGGGCGTAATCCGCGCCTCGGACATCGCCGCCGGCGCCGCGTTCCGCTCCGGCTTCGACGTGAAGAAGAGCGAAATTCACGGCATGAGCCAGCGCGGCGGGTTCGTGACGAGCGACGTGAGGTTCGGGCGGCAGGTCTCGAGTCCCATGGTTCCAAAGGGTGAAGCCGATTACCTCGTCGTGCTCGCGCCGGATCAGCTCGAAGCCGTGCGCGGCAGCCTGCGGCCGGGCGGCGTCCTGATCCTGCCGGACGGCTTGAACGGCGAGCCGCTCCCCAATAAGAAGACCCTCAACGTGGCGCTGCTTGGAATCCTGAGCGCACATCTTCCTATTCCGGAAGCAAACTGGGTGGAAGCAATCCGCTCCAGTCTGCCCGAAAAATTCCACGAAGCAAACCTGCATGCGTTCCAGCTCGGGCGCAGACAGGCAACGGAACACACATGATCCAGACTTGCGAACAAGCGGCCGCCGGCTTCCATCCGGCCAGCGCGCCGGACTACATTCCCCTCCCGAGGATGAAGGAACTCCAGTTGTCGCGCCTGCGCAAGACTGTCGAGCGCGCCTACTCGGGAGTGGAACTCTACCGCACCCGCATGGATGATCTCGGGCTGCGCCCCGAAGATATTCAATCCATCGAAGACATCGCGCGCCTGCCGTTCACGTTCAAGACGGACCTGCGCAACACCTACCCGTTCGGCATGTTCGCCAGCCCCATGAGCGACGTCGTCCGGCTGCACGTTTCCAGCGGAACCACCGGCAAGCCCATCGTGGTCGCCTATACGCGCGAGGACGTCGATGTCTGGACCAATGTGATGGTCCGCAGCTTCGCCGCCTGCGGCATCAATCACGGCGACATCATACAGAACGCCTACGGCTACGGCCTGTTCACCGGCGGCCTGGGCGCGCACTATGGCGGCGAGGCGATCGGCGCTACCGTGATCCCCATCTCCGGCGGCAACACCGACCGGCAGATCATGATCATGAAGGATTTCGGCGTCACCGCCATCTGCTGCACGCCGAGCTACTTCACGCACTTGATGGACCGCGCGGCGGAGCTGGGCGTCGACCTGCGCGCGCTGCCGCTCCGCGTAGGCGTCTTCGGCGCGGAGCCCTGGAGCGAGTCGATGCGCCGCCGCATCGAGGCGGAAGCCGGGATACAGGCGTTCGACATCTACGGGCTTTCGGAGATCACCGGGCCGGGCGTGGCCATCGAGTGCCCGCTGCACAACGGCCTGCACGTCTTCGAAGACCATTTCTATCCGGAAGTGATCGACCCGGTGACCGAGGCGCCCGTGCCCGAAGGCGAGGAAGGCGAGCTCGTGCTGACCACGCTCAGTAAAGCCGCCATGCCGATGATCCGCTACCGCACGCGCGACATCACCGCCATGCTCCCCGGCGAATGCCCGTGCGGGCGCACCATCCGCCGCATCCGCCGCATCGGGCGGCGCAGCGACGACATGTTCATTATCCGCGGCATCAACGTCTTCCCATCCCAGATCGAAGCCGCCCTGCTGGCGGTCGAAGGGACGCTGCCGCACTACCAGATCATCCTTACCCGCGAGAAGGGCCTCGATGAAATCGAGGTGCAGGTCGAGGTCACTCCGGAGGTGTTCAGCGACCGCATCGGCGCGCTCGAAGAACTCAACCGCAAGCTCGTTCACGCGCTCGACCGGACGCTGGGGCTGCGAGTCAAGGTGCGGCTGGTCAGGCCGCACACTATCGCTCGCAGCGAGGGAAAGGCCAAGCGGGTTATCGACCGCAGGAACATCGACGAGTAAACTCCCATGAAGATTCACCAGCTTTCGCTGTTTCTCGAGAATCAGCCGGGGCAGCTCATCGGCCCGTGCCGCCTGCTGGCCCGCGCCGGCATCGACATCCGCACCCTCACGCTGGCCGATACGCGGGAGTTCGGCATCCTCCGTATGATCGTCTCCGACTGGCAGCGGGGCGCCCAGCTTCTTCAGGAGGCGGGCTACGTCACCAACGTCACCGAGGTGGTTGCGGTGGAGGTGCCCGACCGCCCCGGCGGGCTCGCCGAACTGCTGGAGCTGTTCGAGTCGAGCGATGTAAATATCGAGTACATGTACGCCTTCACGTTCGGCCGCGAGGGCAAGGCGGTGCTCATCTTCCGGTTCGATAACCCGGATGCCGCCATCGCCAGGCTGCAGCAAGCCGGCGTCAACGTCGTCGAAAGCGTCGAAGTGTACAACCGCATAGAGCAATGATTGTTGCGCGAACCATCACCGAGCAGATCGGGCGGGCGTCGTGGATCCGGCGGATGTTCGAGGAAGGCGACCGCCTCAGGGCCGAGCGCGGCCCGGAAAACGTGTTCGACTTCACGCTGGGCAATCCCGAGGTGCAGCCCCCGGAACAGGTGACGGCCGCGCTGGCCCGCATCGCGGCGGAAAACCGGCCGCGCAGCCACGGCTACATGGCGAACGCTGGCTATCCCCAGGTGCGCGAAACCATCGCGCGCCGGCTCGCCCAACGGACGGGTCTTCCTTACGACGCCGGGCACATCATCATGACCGTGGGCTCGAGCGGCGCGCTCAACACCGTGCTCAAAGCGATGCTTGATCCCGGCGACGAAGTGATGGTGCTCGTGCCGTATTTCCCCGAGTACAGGTTTTATATCGAGAATCACGCCGGGCGCATCGTGGAGGTCGAGACGACAGAAAACTTTCTGCCCGATGCCGGCCGTATCGCCGCCGCCCTCACGCCGCGAACCAAGGCGGTCATCCTGAACTCGCCCAATAACCCGACCGGCGTTGTGTATCCCGCGCGCGTGCTCGATGAGCTCGAAACCGTTCTGCGCGGGACCGAGGTCACAGTGATCAGCGACGAGCCGTATCGCGCGCTCGTCTTCGACGGCTGCGAAGTGCCCGAAACCGCCGTGCACATCACGCGCACCGTCACCGCGGTCTCCTGGTCCAAGAGCCAGGCGATCTCCGGCGAGCGCATCGGTTATCTCGCCATCTCCCCCCGCCTGCCTGGCGGCGATCAGTTGCGCGAAGCCTGCACGTTCACCAACCGCATCCTCGGCTACATCAACGCGCCGGCGATCTGGCAGTGGGTGGCGGCGGAAGCGGGAGATTGTGCGATCGACGTGGCCGCTTACCAGCACAAGCGCGACCTGCTCGTCGAGGCGCTCACGCGCATTGGCTACGAAGTCACAAAGCCCCAGGGCACTTTCTACCTGTTTCCGAAAAGCCCGATTCCGGACGATCTTGCGTTCATCCGCCTGCTGCTTAAGGAAGGGGTGATGGCGGTGCCGGGCTCCGGCTTCGGCCGCGCCGGCTACTTCCGGCTTTCGCTCACCGTGCCGCTGGAAACCGTCAGGGGCTCCATCTCGGGGTTCGAACGGGCTTTCAAAGCCGCGCGGCCGTAGCTCGCCAGCCTGAATTCGCACGTTTCGCACTCGGGGCGCCGCAGCGCCCGCGCGCCCTTGAGCAGGCGGCGCACGTCATACGGATGCTGCATGATCAGGGCAGCTGCGGCGGTAAGATACAGCATTCCGAATACGGTGTGAATCTGTCCGGCGCCCAGTCCCCAGGCGAGGGCGGGGAACAACGGCGCGATCACCGGAAGCACGAGCTGTCCGGCAAACAAGCCGAATAGCAGCATGGCGCCGCCGATCGAAAGCCGCAGGCCGGCCAGCACCGCCACGCCGAGCAGCGACTGCGCCGCCGTCAGCATGATCTCGTTCATCTGCAACCCGCCCATCGGGATCGGGTGCTCGAGCGAGCCGTGCGAGATTGCGAACACGCCCGGAATCATGCCCACCAGCAGCGTCCACTGGTTCAGCTTGGCCGAAAGCAGGCTGCCGATCGCCATTCCGGCCTGCCCGCGCCAGGCGAACATCAGCGCCACCACAAACTCGGGCGCTTCCGAGGCCACCGGCGCGAGCCACTGCACCAAAACGAATTCGCTGATGCGCAGCGCCTTGCCGACCTCCAGCAGGCCCTCGCAGAACGGCTCGGAGTTGGCCAGAATGACTCCGCCGGCGAACAGGAACATCGCCGTGATGGCCAGCCGGCGCGGCCCGCGCGGCAGCCTCGCCAGCGCTTCCGCGGGGCCTTCAATTTCCGATTCCTGGCAGCACCGCCGGCCTGCCGCGATTACGTACCAAACATAAATTCCCAGGAAGACCACGCCGTCGTACCAGGCCAGCGTGCCCTTGAGCGGAACCAAAAACGCGTAGGCCGTAGCCGCGCCCAGGAATAGCAGTTCCGTGCGGCGCTCCTCGCCCAGCCGCACCGGCCTGCGGAAGCGCAGCCAGCATACCAGCGCGATGGCGCCCCACCCCACTCCAATCAGCAGGCGGTTCGCCCCGGTCATGTTGGCCGCAGCGTACTGCGCATAGGCGCCCGTCGCGTCGCGCCCAGCCTGCCAGGTGAAATACATGTCGACGGAATACTCCGGCAGGACCGCCATCAGCGCCACCGCCGCCAGCGCCAGCGCCTGGGAAATCTCGGTTTGGGCCGCATCGCAGGCCCATAGAAGAAGGAACGACGCCGCGGCAATAGCCAGGCCGGAAAGGGCAACCGTCGCAACCGGATCTAAATGAATTCCCGTGAGGCGAAGGAAAACGCCGGGCAGGGTGACACAGGCGGTCGTCAGAATCAGAGCGGCATGTCTGGTGTTCACGAAACGGAAAATTCCACTTTACCACTCTCAACGATATCGATGCGTGGGTTGGAAGGCTGCGGCGGGCCTGCGATCACCTGAGATGGCTCTGCCGTTCTTCGGCCAGCGCGCGAATCTGTTCCTCGAGTTGCGCGACTCTTTTGGCGAGATCTTCCAGGGCTTGCCCTTCCGGGTCGGGCAGTTTGCCGTGCTCCAGGATATCGGCGTCTTCGGTGTCCTCGGCCGGCGCGCCGTGGCTGCGGACGATGCGCCCGGGCACCCCGACCACGGTCGAGTGGTCCGGCACCGAACGAATCACCACCGAGCCCGCCCCGATCTTCACGTGGTCGCCGATACGTATGTTGCCGAGCACCTTGGCGCCTGTCCCGACCACAACGTGGTTGCCCAGCGTGGGGTGCCGCTTGCCCTTCTCCTTGCCGGTTCCGCCCAGCGTGACGCCCTGGTACAGCAGCACATCGTCGCCAATCTCCGCCGTCTCGCCGATCACCACGCCCATCCCGTGATCGATGAAGAAGCGCCTGCCGATCTTGGCGCCCGGATGAATCTCGACGCCCGTCAGCCCGCGGCTGATCTGCGAAATAAACCGCGCGAATCCGCGCATGCCCCACTTGTAGAACTTGTGCGCGATCCGGTGCATCAAAATCGCGTGGAATCCGGGGTAACAGAAGATGATCTCGAGCACACTGGTCGCCGCCGGATCTTCCCGGAATATCGTGTCGATCTGCTCTTTGATGGTGCGGAACACCTTGCAGTTATTATAGCTGTGGCGCGTAAACCACCCAAATACCAGCCGTCAGGCCGCCGCCTATAATCAAAGGAGTGGGTCTGTCCTTTTTCATCCAGAACTTCGGATGCCGCGCCGCCCAGGCCGACGGCGCCGCCCTGGAGGCGTCCCTTGTGGACCGCGGCTTCGCCCCCGCGCGGCGGGACCGCGCCGATTTGGTAATCCTGAACACCTGCACGGTGACCTCCGCTGCGGACAACGACGTGCGGCAGGCGGTTCGCCGAGTGCGGCGGGAGAACCCCGGCGCGCGCATCGTCATCACCGGATGCTACGCGCAGCGCGCCCCGGAGGAAGCGGTGGCGCTCCCCGGAGTCTCCTGGGTGATCGGCAACTCGCACAAAGGGCAGATTGCGGACGTGCTCGCGGCCGGAACCGCCCCGGGCACGCCGTATCACGGGCAGATCCACGTCGGCGACATCTTCGCCCAGAAGGAGTTTTTAAGCGGCGTCGTGGAGGATGCGGGCAGCGACCGCACCCGCCCGAACCTGAAGATTCAGGACGGGTGCAACAACCGCTGCTCGTTCTGCATCATCCCGTTCGTGCGCGGGCGGAGCCGCAGCGCGCCGCCGGAGTGGGTCATCGAGCAGGTGCGGCGCCTGGGCGAGCGCTACCGCGAGGTCGTGCTGAGCGGGATCAACCTGGGCCGGTGGGGCCGAGACCTGGAGGGCGGCCGCTGGCGTCTCGCCGGTCTGCTGCGCCGGTTGCTCGAGGAGACCGGGGTCGAGCGGCTGAGGCTGAGTTCGGTGGAGCCCATGGATCTCTCCGACGACCTGCTGGGGCTGATGGCCGAATCGCCGCGCATCGCCAAACACGTCCACTCACCGTTGCAGACCGGCTCGGATACCGTGCTGCGCCGGATGCGCCGCAGGTACCGGCCGCGGCACTACGAAGACCGCATCCGCAAGGCGCGCGCGCTGATGCCCGATGCCGCCATCGGCGCCGATGTGATGGTCGGGTTTCCGGGGGAATCCGAAGCGGAGTTCGAGGAAAACCGCGCGTTCATCGAGAGCCTGCCGTTCACCTATCTGCACGTATTCACCTATTCGGAGCGGCCCGGCACTCCGGCGGCCGAGGCGCGCCCGCAGGTGCCTGCGCCCGTCCGTAAGGAGCGCAACCGGATTCTGCGCGAGCTGGCGGCGGCCAAAAACCTCGAGTTCCGCCGGCGCATGGTGGGACGGACGCTTTCGGCGGTCACCCTGGAGCAGCGCGGCATCGCTCTCAGCGAAAACTACCTCAAGATTGAACTCGCCTCGGCGCGCGAACCGAACCGGCTCGTGGATGTGGAGATCGGTGGCGTCAGCCCCGGAGGCCTGCGGGAGAAAACGGCGCTGCCGGTGATCGGGTAAACACGCTGCCCCCCAGTGCTACGAGCCTCGACGCCTCACCCGGCCCAGCCCGTGTAGGCGTAAAGCATCGTAATAAGACCGATCAGTGCAGCCAGAATCACGCTATGGCGAAGCGTCAGCCGGAAAAGCGCTGACTCCTCCTTGCTGTCCAGGCCGGTGGCGGCGGCCGCCACTGCGATGCTCTGAAGGCTGATCATCTTGCCCATCACGCCGCCGCTCGAATTCGCCGCCGCCATCAGCACGGGGCTGAAATTGAGGCGCGTGGCGGTGATCACCTGCAGGTTGCCGAACAGGGCGTTGGCGGAGGTGTCCGAACCAGTAAGGAAAACGCCGAGCCAGCCGAGCAGCGAGCTGAAGAACGGGAACAGGACTCCCGTCGCGGCGGAGGCGAGCCCGAGAGTCGCGGTCGCCCCGGAATAGTTCATAAGGAACGCCAGGGCGAGCACGGCCGCAATCGTCAGTTCCGGCAGGGCGAGCTGCTTCACCGTCTTCCAGAAGATCTGCGCGAACCGGCGCGGCGATACCCGCAGCAGGATCGCCGAAAAGATCGCGGCAAACAAACAGGCGGTGCCCGATGCCGAGAGCCAGTTGAAATTGTAGGACGCCGCGTACGGAGTGGGCGCCGCCACCACCGGCGGAACGCGCTCGATGAGGTTGTGCAGGCCGGGCCAGTTGATGACAACGTTCACGCGGTTCAGCAACGCCCGGACCGGCTCCCATCCCCAGAGCAGCACAAAAACTACCAGCAGGCCGTAGGGCGCCCAGGCCAGCAGAATTTTGCTCTGCGGATGGCGCTTCGCTGCCGCCGGGGCGCTTGCGTTCCCTTTGAATTGAAAATCGTCCTTCGGTTTCCACAAGAGCAGGAGCACCACCAGGGAGGCGATGGCGGACAGCGAACTGAGAATGTCGGTGAGCTGCGGCCCGACGAAGTTCGATACCAGAAACTGTACGGACGCGAAGGAGACGCCGCAAACCGTGGTGCCCACCAACACGCCCCGCAGGCCCGTCCAGCCGGCCATCACCACCATGAGGTAGGCCGGAATGATCAGAGAAACGGGCGCGCAAATGCGGCCGACCGCGGCGCTCAGGCCGTCCATCGGCAGGCCCGTAACCGCCGACAGCGTCAGGATCGGCGTTCCGATGGAGCCGAAGGCCACGGGGGCGGTGTTGGCCAGAAGGCAGACGCCAGCGGCGTAGAACGGCGAAAAGCCGAGTCCCGTAAGCATGGCGGCGGCTACAGCAACGGGAGTGCCGAATCCCGCGGCCCCTTCGATAAATGCCCCGAAAGCGAAGGCAATGAGCAGCGCCTGAAGGCGGCGGTCCGAGGTGAGGCTTCCTATGGAGTCTTTGATGATCTCGAACTGGCCGGTTTCGACCGTAATGCGGTACAGCAGGATGGCGCAGAAAACAACCCAGCCGATCGGGAAAAGGCCGAACGCCGCGCCGTAGCCGGCCGCGCTGATCATCGTGCCCGCGGGCATGCGGTAGGCGAACAGCGCCACGAAAGCGGCTGCGGCCAGCCCCGCAAGCGACGCCACCCACGCAGGCTTGCGCTTGATCCCCAGCAGATAAAGCAGCGCGAAGACCGGCAGCGCCGCAATCACGGCGGAAATCCATAGATTATCCGCGACCGGGGTGTAGTGCTGTGGCCACATTGGTTGAACCTTGATACCACAGCGCCCGGCGGGACTGTCAAGTTGAGGTCCTGGATTATCGGATGCGTTTATGCGGGTCGGTTAAGCGCCCTTCGAGCGATTCGGGCGCATGCCAACTCCGGCGATTGCTGCCTGGAATAGCCTCCAAAGTAATATCCTGGAAACGGCTAGTTTTCAATTGGAAAATCTTTTCTTATCAGTGCGGCTTTAAGGAAGAGGGGCTTTGAATGAGGAACTCGGGGATTGACATTGTTGGGGACGTGCCTTGGGGCACGCATTTCTGCCAGGTTTATCGGGACGCCCAGGACCTGATCGACACTCTGGTTCCTTATTTCAAAGCCGGGCTCGAGGCCAACGAGTTCTGCATGTGGATCACCTCCGAGCCGTTCAACGCGCAGAAGGCAAAGGACGCCCTGGCTGAAGCGGTTCCCGACCTGGGCGACCACATCGCCGGCGGGCGGATCGAGATCCTGGACTACAGCCAGTGGTACACCCTCGACAGCGGATTTGATCCCGCTCGCATCATCCAAGGCTGGATCGGCAAACTGGAGGCGGCGCGGAAGCGCGGTTTCGAAGGGCTGCGGCTCTCCGCCGACGCTATCTGGCTCGAAGAGTCCGCATGGCAACGCTTCATCGAATACGAGACGGCTATCGACCGCATAATCTGCTGCCATCCGATGCTCGCGCTGTGCACGTACAGCCTGGCGACGTGCGGCGCCTTCGAAATCATGGACATCGTCGGCAGTCACGCCTTTGCGCTGATCAAGAGAAACGGCGCGTGGCAAGTGATCGAATACGAGGGGAGCAAACGCGCCGGGCGCGCCCTGCATCAGCAGCGCGAGTGGCTCCGCGTCACGCTAACCAGTATCGGAGACGCGGTCGTGGCCACCGACCTCGGCGGCAGGGTGGTCTTTTCCAACCCAGCCGCAAGAGAGCTGATCGGATGGCCGGAAGAGGAATTGCTAGGCCGACCCGTCGGGGCTGCTTTTCAACTCATAAACGAGAACACGCGCGAGGAAGTCGACGACATCGTGGCCCGTGCGCTCAGGGAAGGGAATACCGTCACGCTCGCCGGCAACACCGTTCTGGTAACCCGGAGCGGACGCGAGATCCCCGTCGAGGACAGCGCAGCACCCATCCGCGATGAAGCCGGCAACGTTGCCGGGGTGGTGCTCGTCCTTCGCGACGTTACGGAGGAACGCCGCGCTCAGCGCTCCTTGCAGGAAAGTGAGCAGCGGTCCAGGCGCAAGCTCGATACGATCCTTTCCCCCGAGGGAGACATCGAGACGCTGGAACTTGCCGACATCATCGACGTCGCCGCGATTCAGTCGCTGATGGACGATTTCTATAGTCTGACCCGTCTGCCCATGGCCATCATCGACCTCAAAGGCTCCATCCTGGTCGGGGTAGGATGGCGGGACATCTGCACGGAGTTCCATCGGGTCCATCCCGAGGCGTGCAAGAACTGTATCGAAAGCGACACACAACTTACGGCCGGCATTCCTCCGGGCGAGTGCAGGGTCTATAAGTGCAAGAACAACTTGTGGGACGCCGCAACGCCGCTCACTGTCGGCGGCCGCCACGTCGGCAATTTGTTCTTGGGCCAGTTCTTCTTTGATGACGACGTGGTTGACTATGAGCTGTTCCGGTCACAGGCGCGGCGCTACGGCTTCGATGAGCAAGCGTATCTTTCCGCCCTCGAAAAGGTGCCGCGCATCAGCAGGGAGCAGTTGAACTCGGGCATGTCGTTTCTCGCCAAGCTGGGGCACATGGTTTCGCTCACTAGCTTCAGCAATCTCAATCTGGCGCGGCTGCTCGCGGAACACGAGGCCCTCACAGCCTCGCTGAAGGAAAGCCAGAGCCGGCTCAGCCGGACCCAGGAGATGGCGCATCTCGGCAGTTGGGAACTGGACCTGGCAACCAACCGCCTGTCTTGGTCGGACGAAGTGTACCGGATCTTCGGCTTGCAGCCTCAGGAGTTCGCCGCCACATATGAGGCGTTTCTCGAAGCCGTTCATCCGGAAGATCGGGCCGCCGTCCATGACGCCTATACCAGTTCCGTGCGGGACGGGGCCGCGTCCTACGAGCTCACGCATCGCGTGGTGCGGAAATCCACCGGCGAGGTGAGGTTCGTGCATCAAAAGTGCGAACACATCAGAGGCGACGACGGCAAAATCGTCCGCTCCATCGGCATGGTTCAGGACATTACCGATCGCAAACGGGCGGAAGATGCGTTGCGGCAGGCGCAGAAGCTGGAAAGCATCGGTCTGCTTGCGGGCGGCATCGCCCACGACTTCAATAACCTCCTCACTGGGATCATGGGCCACGCCAGCATGCTTGCCGAAGAGGCCGGCGAAGAGACGCGCGAGCAAGTCAACGCAATTCTGCGCGCCGCGGAAAAAGCCGCCCACCTCACGCGCCAGCTCCTCGCCTATTCCGGCAAGGGACAGTTCGAGATCCGCGAGCTTGACGTTTCCCAGGCGGTCCAGGAGATGGGCGATTTCGTGCAGTTCTCAATCCCGAAAAGCGCCGACCTTTCATTGAACCTTCAGAAGCGCCTTCCGCTTGTCCAGATTGACCCCAGTCAGTTCCAGCAGATCGTGATGAACCTCGTCATCAACGCGGGCGAGGCGATCGGCGAAGGCAACCCCGGCAGGATAACCGTTTCCACCTCGATGACCGATATCGCGGAGGCCTTTCCCGATGCGGTCGGTCGTCCCGTTGCTCCGGGTCGGTACGTGTCGCTTGAAGTCAGCGATACGGGCTGCGGCATCGCCCCGGACAAGCTGCCAAGCATATTTGACCCGTTCTTTACGACGAAGTTCATAGGAAGAGGGCTGGGTCTCTCCGCGGTTGCCGGTATCGTAGGGCCCTGCAGGGGCGGCGTAATTGTGGAGAGCGAGCCGGGCCGGGGCAGCACCTTCCGGGTGCTTCTTCCCGCTGCGGAGAGCCGCACGCAAGCGGCTGCCGGACGCCCTGGAACCGGATACCGAGCTACCATCCTGGTCGTGGACGACGATGCCGGGGTGCGCGAGTTTATCGCCTCGGCCCTCCGGCGGCACAACTATCGCGTGCTCGAGGCCTGCGACGGACGCGACGCGCTCGCAGTCTGCGACCGCGAGGGCGGCGGAATCGATGGCGCGATTCTCGACGTGGTCATGCCGGTGATGGGCGCCAGGTACCTGCTGCCCGCCTTGAAAGCCCGTCGGCCCGACATGAAAGTTCTGCTCACCAGCGGGTACGATGAACTCGAAGCGATGCGGCTCTGCGCCGAGCACCCCGGCGCGGCTTTCATTCAGAAGCCGTACACCGCTCACCAGATCGCGAAAGCGATTGGCGGCCTGCTCGAGCTTTCCGGTGTCGGCCCGGATGTGTCCGACGCTATCACGGCATAGAATTTCATGCCGGGCGGTCCGCCCCGATCAACCGGCGCGGCGAGCCTCCACCCCGGTATGGCACATGCAGGCGCGTCGGCCAGCACACGGATGTGCTCAGCACCGGCGTGTTTACCATAGCTCGGAGAATTTCGGAGAACCCCCGCGCGGCTGCTTTGTATCGAGCGGGCCCGTTCGCTAGGATGGGATCAGATTTTTGGAGGGGGCTCCTATGAGCAAACCTTTTACCGCGGACGGCAACGCCTGGCCGCCTCTGCCTTTAGCCGAATGGAAAGACACCTGCGACACGCTCCACATGTGGACGCAGATTGTGGGTAAGGTCCGGATGAGGCTCAGCCCGCCGCTGAACCATTGGTGGCACGTGCCGCTCTACGTGAGCGCGCGCGGGTTGACCACATCGCCGATTCCTTACGGATGGCGTGTGTTCGAGGTCAGCTTCGATTTCATCGATCATCATCTCGCGATCGAGACCAGCGACGGCATGACAGCAAGCATTGCCTTGAAGCCCATGGCTGTCGCCGATTTCTACCGGGAGTTCATGGAGCGGTTGAGAGGCCTCGGCATCGACGTGCGGATCAACGCAACGCCGAACGAAGTGCCCGATCCGATCCCCTTCGCCGAGGACCGGGTTCACAAGTCGTACAATCCCGATCAGGCACACCGCTTCTGGCGCGCGCTGGTATCCGCCGACACCGTGTTCAAGGAGTTCCGCGCCCGCTATGTGGGCAAGTGCAGCCCCGTCCACTTTTTCTGGGGCAGCTTCGACCTGGCCGTCTCGCGGTTTTCGGGACAGCGCGCGCCGGAGCGGCCGGGAGCGGACTCCATCTACCGGGAAGCTTACTCCCACAGCGTTAGCAGCGCGGGCTTCTGGCCCGGAAGCGGCGAGATCCAGGACGCCGCCTTTTACGCCTACACCGTGCCGCCTCCCGAAGGTCTGGCCGAGGCGCGCGTGCAGCCGGAGAAGGCCTTCTACCACCAGGGGCTCGGCGAGTTCCTGCTGATGTACGACGATGTGCGCAGGTCGCCTTCGCCGCGCGACGAGTTGCTTGCCTTCCTTCAGAGCACCTACGAGGCGGGAGCCAACCTCGCTGGCTGGAACCGCAAGGAACTCGAACGGGAACTCTATCAAACGGCTTGAGTGGGAAACTGATCCTGCGCGCCGGGCTCACTCCGCCCGAGCCAGCACTTCTTCGGCGGGCGGTTTCCCGCGGCGCGAGTAGAGGATCCGGCCGTCGCGCCCGATGAGGTAGACCGTGCGGCGCGGCAGGAGCCCGCTGGCATTGTAAAGGCTCCCGACGCGCTGTCCTTTATCCACCAGCAGAGGGAAGGGCAGGTTATTGCGAGCGCGGAAGCTTGCGTGGCGTTCCGCATTCTGCGGATTGATGCCGAACACCAGGACGTTCCTTTCCCGCGCCAGATCCCAGCGGTCGCGAAATTCGCAGAGCTGGCGGCGGCAGACCGGCGTATCGTCCCCGGGATAAAAAATCAGCACGACGTTGCTGCCGCGCAGGCCGGAAAGCGCCACCTGGTTGCCGTCCTGATCCGCGAGAGTGAAATCCGGCGCTTGCTCACCCGGCGGCAGCGGTTTCTGGAACAGCCAGCCAAACATCCCGACCCCGAACATGCTTATAGTGTATGGCAATAGCCCGGGAACCAACGTGATAACATGGATTCTTTTCAGGGGATCATGAAAGGCAGTACCCCAAGCGATATCCCAGACATATTGGCCCGCATCGTCGAGTACAAGAAGGCGGACCTGGCGGGAGCCATCGTGCGGCGCGGCGAGCTCGAGGCGCTCGGAGAGGAAACTCGTCCGAGGCGCCGCGATTTCCGCAAGGCGCTGGCGAAGCGCGAAGTCGCCATCATCGCGGAGATCAAGCGGGCATCGCCGACCAAGGGCGTGTTGGCGAACGGCGTCGACCCGGCTTCCTTGGCCCGCGCGTATGAACAGGGCGGCGCCGCGGCGCTCTCGGTCCTTACCGACGAGCAGTTCTTTCATGGAAGCCTGGACGATTTGGCCAGCGCGCGCGGCGCGGTCGGCTTGCCGGTGCTCCGCAAGGACTTCACCTTCGACGAGTACCATGTGGCCGAGTCGGCGGCTTATTGTTCCGACGCCATCCTGCTGATCGCCACCCTGCTGCCCGCGAAACGGCTCCGCCAGCTTCGGGAGTATGCGGCGCGGTTCGGCATGGCCTCCCTGGTCGAAGTGCACGATGAGGCCGAACTCGAAGCGGCCATCGAGTCCGGCGCGGAAATCATCGGAGTGAACAACCGCAACCTGCGGACCTTCGAAGTGAATATCGAAACCTCGCTGCGCCTTGCGTCGCGCATCCCGGCGGGTGTGGTCAAAATCAGCGAAAGCGGGATCCGGTCCGCCGCCGATATCCGCGTGCTGCGCGAGGCCGGCTATCAAGGGTTCCTGGTGGGTGAGCATCTAATGAGGTCGCGCGATCCGCTCGGGGCGCTCCAGGCTCTGCTCCGATGATCGTGAAGATCTGCGGGATCACCAACCGCGAGGACGCGCTGGTTGCGGTTGAGCATGGGGCGGCGGCGCTGGGCTTCAACTTCTATTCCGAAAGCCCGCGGTATCTGACTCCCGAGCAAGCTAAGCATATTGTTGAGGTATTGCCTGCAACAATATGGAAAGTAGGCGTGTTTGTAGATCAGACGCCTGAGGCTGCGCTGCGAATCGCTTCCGAGGCCGGCATGGACGTCCTCCAGATCTACGGCAACTCCACCGGGTACCCCCAGGGAGCGCGGCTATGGAAAGCGCTGCGGGCGGGTCCGGGGCTTTCTTCCGCCCTCCGCGACCACCCGAAAGCCGAGGCTTTTCTGCTCGATACGCCCTCGGACCGGCTTCACGGCGGCACCGGTGAGACCTTCGACTGGAAACAAGCCCGCGGTCTCCCGGGTAATATCATCATCGCCGGCGGCCTGGACGAGAAGAACGTGCGCCGGGCTATCGAGGAGGCCGAGCCGTGGGGGGTGGACGCCTGCTCCCGGCTGGAGGCGTGCCCGGGACGAAAGGACCACCTGAAACTCACGCGGTTTCTGAAGGCAGCTTTGTCATGATTACATCGCAACCCGATGCGGGCGGGCATTACGGTCCCTACGGCGGGCGCTACGTGCCCGAAACCCTGATGGCGCCGCTTGACGAACTCGAGAAGGCGTACCACGAGGCGCGCAAGGATCCGGATTTTCAATCCGAACTGGACCGCCTGCTCCGGGATTACGCCGGCCGGCCCACACCGCTATACTGTGCCCGCCGGTTAAGTGAAACTTTAGGAGGCGCTCGCATCTATCTGAAGCGCGAAGACTTGCTGCACACCGGGGCGCACAAGATCAACAATTGCCTTGGCCAGGTGCTGCTCGCCCGCCGGATGGGCAAGAAGCGCATCATCGCCGAGACCGGCGCCGGCCAGCACGGCGTTGCCACCGCGACCGTCTGTGCCCTGTTCGGCATGGACTGCGTGGTGTACATGGGTGAGGAGGACATGCGCCGGCAGCGGCTCAACGTCTTCCGTATGCGCATGCTGGGAGCGCGGGTCGAGGGCGTCGCCAGCGGAAGCCGGACGCTGAAGGACGCCATCAGCGAAGCCATGCGCGACTGGGTTACCAACGTCGCCGATACCTACTACCTCCTAGGTTCCGCTTTAGGAACTCACCCCTATCCGCTGATGGTGCGGGATTTCCAAAGTGTGATCGGCCGCGAGTCATTGAAACAGCTTCTCGCGGCGGAACGCCGGCTTCCGGACGCCGTCATCGCCTGCGTCGGAGGCGGCAGCAACGCTATCGGAATTTTCCATGCCTTTATCCAAGAGGAAAAGGTGAAGCTGATCGGGGTCGAGGCCGGGGGCCGGGGCCCTGGGCTTGGCGACCACGCGGCCCGATTCTCCGGCGGCTCGCCGGGGGTCCTCCAGGGGGCTTACAGCTACCTGCTCCAGGACGAGAACGGCCAGGTCGCGCTGACCCATTCCGTCTCCGCGGGTCTGGACTACGCGCTCGTCGGCCCGGAGCACGCCTGGCTGCACGATCAGGGGCGGGCGGAGTACGTTTCCGCCGGAGACAGGGAAGCGCTCGAGGCCGCCCGGCTATTGTCGCAAACCGAAGGCATCATACCGGCGCTCGAATCGGCGCACGCCGTGGCGGAGGCGATCCGGCGCGCGCCTCATGCCAAGGGTGAAATTTTCCTCGTAAATATCTCAGGACGCGGCGATAAAGACATGGACATCTACCGTGAGAATTTCCCGGAACTCGATGAAAGCTGAGGCGAAATCCCGTATCTATTGTCTGTTCGAGCGGCTGCGCCGCGAGGGCCGCAAGGGCTTCATCGGCTACATCACCGCTGGCGATCCTTCACTCGACAGGACGCCCGAGCTGGCGGCGGCGTTGGAGCGCGGCGGCGTCGACCTGATCGAACTGGGCGTGCCGTTCTCCGATCCGATCGCGGACGGACCGGTTATCCAGCGGGCCTCCGAGCGGGCGTTGCGGGCGGGCACGAGCCTTAGAGGCGTGCTGGGCGCCGCGGCCGAAATCCGGCGGCGATCCGAGATTCCGCTGCTGCTTTTCACGTACCTGAATCCCGTGATTCGATACGGTTTGGAAAATCTGGCGCGGGACGCCGCGGCGGCTGGCATCGACGGCGTGCTGCTGACGGACCTCAGTGTGGAGGAGGCGGAGCGGCACATCGAACCGCTGCGGCGCTACAACCTCGACACGGTTTTTCTGGCCGCTCCGACCAGCACCCAGGCGCGGCTGAGGCTCATCGCGCAGTACTCGAAGGGTTTCGTGTATCTGGTTTCCCGCACAGGGGTTACAGGAGTGAGCGACTCGCTTTCCGCCTCGGTACGCCCGCTGGTGGAGGCGCTCCGCCCGTTGACCGGCCTGCCCCTGGCGGTCGGGTTCGGCATTTCCAGGCCGGAGCACATGGCGGCCATAGGGAATCTGGCGGACGCGGCCGTGGTAGGCAGCGCGTTCGTCAAGGTGATAGAAGAACATGCCGGCGCTTCCTCGCTCGAAGCGAAACTGGAATCGCTGGCGCGCGAGTTGAAGAGCGGGTTCGGAACGGGGGCGAAGTGACGCGGCAAGAGGGCTTCAAAATTCTGCAAGAGTGCCGCGACCGCATCGACGATCTCGACCGCCGCATTCTCGAACTGCTCAACGAACGCACGAAGATCGTGAAGGTGATCGGCCAGGTCAAGCACGACCTCGGCCTGCCGATCTACGAGCCGAGACGAGAGGACGAGGTGTTCGCGAACGTGACGGGGAGCAACACCGGGCCGCTGACCTCCGATGGCGTGAAGCGCGTCTTCGAGCGCATCATCGACGAGATGCGGAACGTGCAGCGGCTTCGCATGCTGGAAAAAGATGGGGATGAGAGCGCATAAGGGCCCCAGGGAGTCTTCGCAATGATTGTCGTAATGCAGGAAGGTGCGACCGAGCAACAGATTCAGAACGTTGTCGATCGCATGGTGAAAATGGGCTTTACCGTGCACCGCTCAACTGGTGTGGTGCATACGGTTCTGGGGGGCGTGGGGCCGGCCGACCAGTACGACACGGTGGAATTCGAGGTGCTCGACGGCGTCAAGGAAGCCCACCGCATCATGTCGCCCTACAAGCTGGCGAGCCGCCAGTTCCGGCCGGGCGGCACCGTGGTTCGCGTCCGGGATGTCGATATCGGGGGCAACGCGGTCCTCATGATTGCCGGTCCGTGCAGCGTGGAGAGCCGCGACCAGATCATGGCGATCGCCGAGGTCGTGGCCCGTGCAGGCGGGAAGCTGATTCGCGGAGGCGCCTTCAAACCAAGGACTTCCCCCTACAGTTTTCAAGGATTGGGTGAAGAGGGTTTGGCGCTGCTCAGAGAAGCCGCGGACTGTTTCGGCCTAGGCGTGGTCAGCGAAGTGATGGACCAATCGCAGATACCGCTCGTGGCGGCTTACGCCGACATCCTCCAGATCGGCGCCCGCAACATGCAGAACTACAATCTTCTGCGCGAGCTGGGCAAGCAGAGTAAGCCGGTGCTGCTGAAGCGCGGCATCTCGGCGACGATCGAGGAACTGCTGCTCTCGGCCGAGTACATCATGTCCGCCGGGAACTATTCCGTGATCTTGTGCGAGCGGGGCATCCGCACCTTCGAGAGCTACACGCGGAACACGATGGACATCTCGGCCATCCCGGTTGTCAAGAAGCTTTCGCACCTCCCCATGATTGCCGATCCATCGCACGGCACCGGGCGCCGCGACAAGGTGATCCCGATGGCGCGGGCGGCGGTGGCAGCCGGCGCCGACGGCTTGCTGATCGAGGTTCACAACGATCCGGACCAGGCGTTGAGCGACGGGGCGCAGTCGCTGAGGCCCGAGCAATTCGAGGAACTGATGGCGCAGTTGCGGATGATCGCCCCGGCGGTCGGGCGCACGATGTGAGATGAAGACCGTAACGATTGTCGGGGTCGGCCTCATCGGCGGTTCGTTCGGGCTGGCCCTGCGGAAGGCAGGGTTCGGCGGGCGGCTGATCGGCGTTAGTTCGCCGGGGGCGGTGCGGGACGCGCTGGCGCGGGGGGCAATCGACGAAGCGCTTCCGCTGGCCGACGGCGTTGCCGAAGCTGACCTCGTGTACCTGGCGCGGCCCATCAACCTGATCATCAAGACCCTGGGCGAAATCGACCAGTGGCTCCGTCCCGGCGCCCTTGTGACCGACGCGGGCAGCACGAAGATGCAAATCGTGGCGCAGGGGGCCCGTGCGATCCGGCGCGGGCAGTTTCTGGGCGGCCACCCGATGGCGGGAAAAGAGACCCGGGGCGCCGCCGAGGCCGAGGCGGACCTGTTCGCCGGGAGGACCTGGGTGCTGACGCCTCAAACCCCGGAGGAACTCGAAACTCCAGCGGCCCGCGAGTTCAGGAAATGGCTCGAAGCGATCGGCGCGGTGGTGGTCACGATGACGCCCGCCGAGCACGACCGGGTGGTAGCCCGCACGTCGCATTTGCCGCAACTGCTTTCGACCGCGCTGGCGTTAACGCTTTCCGGTGAACTGGAGTCCCCGGGCCATTTACGCGTGGCCGGGCCGGGTTTGGCCGACACCGTCCGGCTGGCGGGAAGCTCCTTTGAGATCTGGCGCGACATCCTGGCCACCAACACCGGCGCAATCGACAGCGCTCTCGGGGCGTTCATCGAGCAGTTGGAGCGGCTGCGCGCAGACCTGGCGTCGGAAGCCATGGAGGAATCCTTCGCCGGGGCGAACGCGTTCGCGAGCCGGCTCCGCAACGCGCGGGAGCGGTAGCGGTTTTTAGAGCAGCGGCCGGAGGAACCGCCCGGTGTAGGACGCTTCGCAGGCGGCTACCTGCTCGGGCGTGCCCTGGACTACGATGTGTCCCCCGCGCTCGCCGCCCTCCGGCCCGAGGTCGATGATCCAGTCGGCGTTTCTGATCACTTCAAGGTTGTGCTCGATGATCAGCACGCTCCCTCCGTTTTGAATCAGCCGCTGGAACGCGTCGAGGAGCTGCGCGATGTCTTCGAAGTGCAGCCCGGTGGTGGGCTCGTCGAAGATGAACAGCGTGCCCTCGCAGGAGCTGTGGGCCAGGTGCGCGGCGAGCTTCACACGCTGGGCCTCCCCGCCGGAAAGCGTGGTGGCGGACTGCCCGAGACGCAGATATCCCAGCCCCACCTGGGCGAGCACGCCCAGCTTCGCCACCAGCCGGGGAGTGTCGGCGAAAAAGGAGAGCGCCTCTTTCACGGTGAGCTGGAGCACCTCGTGGATGTTCAGCCCGCGGTAACGGACGTCGAGGATGCTGCTCTTGTAGCGCGTTCCTTTGCACTCCTCGCAGACCAGCTCGACGTCCGCCAGAAACTGCATCTCGACCGTGACAGTGCCATCGCCCTGGCAGACCTCGCACCGCCCGCCGGGGATGTTGAATGAAAAGTGCCCGGCGGTGTAGCCGTGGCGGGTGGCTTCCGGCGTGCGCGCGAACAACTCGCGGATGATGTCGAAAGCCTTGATGTAGGTGACCGGGTTGGACCGCGGCGTGCGCCCTATCGGCGACTGGTCCACCAGAACCGCCTCGCGTATCTTTTCCGCGCCCTCGATCCGCTTGCAGACCAGCCCCGAGCTTCGCGCCGAGCCCGCGCCGTCCGGTTCCTGCGCCGGATTCCCCGTCCGGTGCATCGCTTCGAGCGAGCGGTAGATGACCTCATGCACCAGCGTGGACTTGCCCGAACCGGAGACTCCCGTGATGGCCACCATCATGTCGAGCGGGATCTCCACGTTGATGCTTTTGAGATTATGAGCGCGGGCGCCCACGATTTTCAGCATGCGTTTCGGATTCACACGCCTTCGCGCGCGCGCAAGCCGGGCGTGGTGCTCGCCGCGCAGCCATGCCCCGGTGAGCGAGCCCGCGCCGTCCGCGATCAGCCGGTCGTAGGGGCCTTCATAGACGATGCGCCCGCCGTTCTCGCCCGCGCCGGGGCCGAGATCGACGATGTGATCGGCCGCCTTCATGATGTCGGCGTCGTGCTCCACGACCACAATCGTGTTGCCCAGTTCGCGAAGCTCCTCGAGAATCCGGATGAGCCGTCCGGTGTCGCGGCTGTGCAGGCCGATCGAGGGCTCGTCGAGCACGTAGCAGGCGCCCACCAGGCGCGACCCCAGGCAGGTGGCCAACTGTATGCGCTGCGCCTCGCCTCCCGATAGCGTGGACGCGAGCCGGTCGAGCGTGAGGTAGTCCAGTCCCACATCGTTGAGGAACTTCAGGCGCTGGCGGATTTCAAGCAGGATTTTGTCCGCGATGCCAAGTTCCTCCGGCGTGAACTCGAGCGAATCGAAGAACGCGTGCGCCTCGGCGATGTTCATCGCGGTGACTTCGGCGATCGTGCGCCCGCCCACGCGCACGTTCAAGGCCTCCTGGCGCAGCCGAGCGCCGCGGCAGACGGGGCACTCGGCGTATCCGCGATACCGGCTCAGGAACACTCGCACGTGCAGCTTGTACTTCTTCGTCTCCAGGTGATCCAGAAAGGCCCAGACGGCCTTCAGCACGGTCTCGCGCTCGTCTTCCCGCAGGTCGCAATAGGGAACGTCGAAGCGCACCTTGCCGCGCGCGCGGCGGCGGAACCCTTCCTGGTAGCGGCTGTACTGCGGTTTGGTCCAGGGTTCGATAGCGCCCTCATCCAGCGACAGCGTGGGATCGGGGATGAGCAGGTTCAGATCGTAATCCAGGGTGTTGCCGAAGCCCTGGCAGCGCGGGCACGCGCCGAACGGGTTATTGAAACTGAACAGGCGCGGTTCCGGGGTGACGAACTCGATGTTGCACGTCTTGCAGGAGAACTTCTCGTTGAAAATCAGACGGCGGGGCGGGTCGGCGCCCGCCTGTTCGAAAATCGCCTCGCCCGCTTCGCGGTAGCAGATCTCGACGCTGTCCACCACGCGCTGGCGCAAGCCGGGCGCCATCACGATCCTGTCCACCAGCACGTACAGCGGCCGGGTGAAATCGATGTCCAGCAGCGACTCGGGGGTGGAGAACTCGAACGTTCGCCCACCCTGGTACAGCCGGTTGAAGCCGCGCTGCCGGAGGTCGAAGAGGCGGTCCCGCATCTCGGCGGATTTCTGCGGAAGGCGCACGGGAAACAGAACATACCAGCGGGAGCCTTCCGGCTCGGCGAGCACGCGCTGTGCTACCTGGTCAACCGTATCGCGCTGCACGAACTCGCCGCACCTCGGGCAGTAAGTGCGTCCCACGCGCGCGTAGAGCAGGCGCAAGAAATCGTACAGCTCGGTCGAAGTGGCGACCGTGGATCGCGGGTTGCGCGAGGTGTTCTTCTGCCGGATCGCGATGGGCGGCGCCAGGCCGTCGATCTCATCCACCTCGGGCTTCTCCATCCGCTCGAGGAACTGGCGGGCGTAGGCGGAGAGCGATTCCACGTACCGGCGCTGGCCCTCGGCGTAAATGGTGTCGAAGACGAGCGAGGACTTGCCTGAGCCCGACACACCGGTAACCACGGTCAGCTTGTTGTGCGGGATCTCGAGCGAGATGTTCTTCAGGTTGTGAAGCCTCGCTCCCCGAATAACGATGGATTCTTCCACGGCGCGTGTCAATCCCGAAAAGTGCCGCACTACCAGCGGGAATCTAAGGGGATTTTCTATCATTTCAGGATACTACAGAGGGTAAGCGCGAACCTCCAGGTAGAATGGAACCATCACCACACCACTGGACAGCGCGATACTCCGCCGACGGCTCGGGCAATGGTACGAGCGCGAGCGTCGCCACCTGCCCTGGCGGCGCACAACGGACCCCTACCGGATCTGGGTTTCCGAAATCATGCTCCAGCAGACCCGCGTGGCGGCGGCAATTCCCTATTACGAGCGCTTCCTGGCGCGCTTCCCGAATCTTGAAGCGCTGGCGGCCGCGCCCGAGGACGATGTGCTGGCCTGCTGGAGCGGCCTGGGGTATTACTCTCGCGCGCGGAACATGCACCGGGCGGCGCGGCTGATGGCGCAAAACGGCGGGTTCCCCTCTTCCTACGAAGGCATCCGGGAGTTGCCCGGCGCCGGGGACTACACGGCCGCCGCCGTCGCCAGCATCGCGTTCAACCTGCCGCACGCAGCGGTGGACGGCAACGTTTTGCGCGTGGTGGCGCGCCTGCTGGCAGAGCGCGGCGACATAGGTTCCGTTAAGACGCGCCGGCGGCTGCGGGAAGCCGCGGAAACGCTTCTCGACCCCAGGCGTCCCGGGCGGTTCAACCAGGCAATGATGGAGCTCGGCGCCACGGTCTGCCTCCCGCGGGAGCCGCGCTGCACAGTGTGCCCGCTGGCAAACCTCTGCGGCGCCCGCCGCGAGGGAATCGAGCGGGAATTGCCCATCAGGCAGCGCCGGACGGAGCCCGTCCGGGTTCAGGCCACGCTGCTGCTGATCCGCAAACGCGGCTGCGTGCTGCTGCGGCGGCGCGAAGCATCCAGCAGGAGAATGGCGGGATTTTGGGAGCTGCCCGAAGCCCGCCTGCTGCCCTCGGCGGTTCCGCTCGAAACGGTTGCCACCGTCCGGCACAGCATTACGAAATACCGCTACGAGTACACGATCGTGCGGGCCCGGCTCAGCCGTGCTCCGGCCGGATTTTCGTGGGTTCGGGAATCTGACCTAAACCGCGTCCCGCTGAGCGCGGCGGCGCGGAAGGCGATGAGGAAACTCGCACCTTCCGGGCCTTCAGCTTCGGCAGGACCTCGGGGTTCAGCACGCGCCCGACCACGTTGACCTTGCTGGCGGCGCGGCACTCTTTGCCCTCGCTGGCGGGCGTCGGGCCCCAGAAAATGCAGAGGCAGGAGCCTTGAGGCCAGTATGCCACCGTGCCGGGGTCAACCACCTCGCGCGCGGTCTTTTCAGCGGGCGCGTTCACCGGGACGGGGAAGTAGAACTCTCCGCCCCAGTAGCTTCCCGAAGCGTCAACCGGCAGCGCCTCGATAATGCGGCGCGCCGTTTCCGAATCGTGGAATTCGCTCTCTACGGGTATGTCACCAATTAAGAAGGAAACATGCGGCATCCATCACAGATTACCGCGTGATGATGCCGCAGGCGATTCGGCCGCCGGCGTTGCCCGCCGGGTCGGTCTTGTAGTCGTCCGGGCCCGCGTGGACCACCAGCGCGGTGCCGCCCTCGCGGAACAGGCCGTTGGGCTCGGTCCCGAGTGTGACGCCGGTAATCGTCATGCTGGTGTTGACGGTTCCGTTAGAAGCCACCGTGATGTTGGGAAGATCGCCCGCGTGGGCGCCTTGGGGATTCTGCGTCCCATGCTGCTTGTGTTGAGGGTTGAAGTGGCCGCCGGCAGTCTGGAAGCCGGGCGGGTCGCACTTGCCCGCCTCGTGGATGTGGAAGGCATGAACTCCCGGCGGCAGGTTTTTCAGCCGCACGGAAACGCGCACGCCGTTCTGAGTAGAACGGAACGTGGCCGTCCCGACATCCTGCCCTTGGGCGTCCTTTAACTCCGCTCTGGCGACATTCGCCTGGGCAGCCCAGGCCGCCGCAGATAGCATCAATGCCCCGGCAATGAGGGCGATGGATCGCATGCTGTAGTCCTCCGTAGCTCTTTACTCCCTCTTTATGATTCAGTTTGCCCCTGGAAGGATTCGCAAATACCCGCGGAGCAGGACATTCCCTTCCGGGGCGGTGTCTACCGCAGTTCGCTGCCGTTCAGCGGGAACAACCAGGCGATGGGTCTGATTATCGAGGACGCGCCGCGGCCGCGGCCGGGTGAAGTGCCGATCCTGTTTAACCGGACCGTGGACAGGCGCTACTTCCAGGCCATGCAGATCCCGCTCAAGCGCGGGCGCTTCTTCACGGAGCAGGACACCGGAGCTGTGCGCGTCGCGGTCATCAACGAGACGATGGCGAAACGCTACTGGCCGGACACCGACCCCCTTGGCAAACGGTTCGGCACCGGGCGCGAGTGGATCACCGTCATCGGAGTGGCCGGCGACATCCGGCACATGTCGCTCTCGCAAACACCGGATCCGGAGTTTTTCGAGCCGTACCCGCAGAATCCGCGGCCCGACATGGCGTTGGTGGTGCGCACGGGCGCCGACCCGATGCGGCTGGCGCCGGCGCTGCGCGCCGCGGTGCGCGAAGTGGACAGCGATCTGCCTGTCTCGCGGCTGGCCGCCATGCCGGAGCTTGTGGCCCGATCCACCGCGCCGCAGCGGTTTTCCGTAGAGCTGCTGGCGATCTTCGCGGCGGTGGCGCTGGCGCTGGCGGCCGTGGGCATTTACGGCGTGGTCTCGTTCTCGGTCACGCGCAGGACGTGAGAAATCGGCATCCGGATGGCGATGGGCGCCCGAGGGCGCGACGTGGTGCGCATGGTGGTCGGGCAGGCGGTGCTGCTGGCCGCAGCCGGGGTGGCGCTGGGCATCGCCGGGGCGCTCGCGCTGACGCGGGTCATCGGCAGCCTGCTCTATAACGTAAGCGCAACCGACCCGGCCGCGTTCATCGCGGTTTCACTGGCGCTGATCGGTGTGGCGGCGCTGGCAAGTTACCTCCCGGCCAGGCGGGCATCACGGGTTGATCCGACCATTGCGCTGCGGTGGGAGTGAGGGGGCGCGGAAGAGGAAAACCGCCCCGGCGCGCCGGTCACGTAGGTCAGCCTCATCCTACGCCGCCTTCACGGTCAACTTCACGCCGGCTCTCTTCTGAAGTACCCGGAGAATGGCGAAAAAGTTGGCCGTGCTCGGGTTCCCGCCGGGGCCCAGCATGCGGTGCAGGCTCTTGGCCGGCTTCCCCAGTTCCGCGGCTAACGGCTCGAAGCCCACCGTCGCATTGATGACATCGCGCAACACCGCCTTCCCCGTCGCCTCATCCCCACTAAGACAGGCGTTCACCGCCTCCGTCAGCAGCGCTTTGCGGAACGCCCCGTCCCGCTGCGCCCGCTGGTAACGGTTTCCCGGAATGCCTTTGTCAATGCCATTCCCCTTCAACTCCCTTCGACGGCGCCAGGATCATCAGGGCCAAACCACGCTCTACCGCTGCGATACCAGATGCCCACCTTACTGATGTCCCCGACTTCGTCCCGCACGTTCGCATAGCCGCCGCTGAAATCTGGTTCCCACCGCTCTGAGATTTCGATCAGAGTGTCTTCGAGGTCCGATTTGAGGTATTCCTCGACGAGCGATCGCAGCTGATCTTCGTTCCGCGCCGTCACGCCGAATGTTTGATAATAGCCCTCAACTGCAGCTCCTTCGAAAACGACGTTTTCGCCAGGTTTGGCTTCAACTGCCAAGAAAAGGGTCAGCATGGTGAGTCTCCGCGAACTGCCAGTCATGACGCTCGGCGCCCGCCGGCAACCACCGACGGCGGGCAGTACGCGTCCAGGTAGGCAATGATCACATCGGCATCCCCCAGTCCGGGGTGCAACTTCAACGCCTGACCGTCCGCAAAATCTACCCGAAGTGTTCCCGGTCTCGATCGTAGTTCCACCACATCTGTGTAACGCTGCGATAACTTTCGAAACACCGGAAGCCGAGCCACGATGCGCTCGCGCGTGAATGTGATACGAGTGACCATCATCTGGAGGGTGTACCAGGCGAAGAAGCAGAAGAAGCTGCCCGAAATCACGATGCCAATTACGCGACCCGAATGCGATGCCAGATCACTCTTGTCCAAAACAGCCGGCTGGAGTCTGAAATAAGGGAGGGTGCCCTCCTATAATTGGACGTTGGCGAGCAGTTTCTTGCCAGAAGCCTCGCCAGACGCCGCCCACCAGGAGGGCA
>JBLNCW010000118.1:0-24794 GCA_050261015.1 Rhodospirillales bacterium
GATTCCAGAAGAACGCCGGGATGGCGGAAGCCGACGATCTCCCCGAAATGCCCGAGGACGCGGAAAGGCCGGGGCGGGATGGGAGCGGGGCCGATGGCCTCATCGGGATCGAAGCCGTTCCAGATCGCCGTGACCTTGTGCGCCCACTGTGGATAACGGCGTTTCCACGACTCGGCGACCGCGTCGGTGTTGGCAATCACGGCGCCGGCGCGGCGAAAAATGGCCGGCTCGAACACGCGGTCTACAAAGGGGTAGGCGTGGGCGAGCCGGGCGCTGCTGCCGCGCATGGGATCGCGGAAATCGGCGACCCACGGGATGCCGAAGCGCCTGTTGAGCAGCAATGCGACCGCGTGCACGGGCGAAGGTGGTGACGTGGAGAACACCGCGGAGAAGGGTTCGGCCGCATGCATGCGGGCGGCGGCGCGAAAAGCCGGCCGCACCCAGGGAATGGCGTCCTCGCCGGGGACAAAGAACTTGCGCAGAACCCTTTCGGCGAATGTCTGGCGCCGCGGAATGTGGCGCACGTAGTCCGGGGCTTTGGGGGGCTGAGGGCTGGAGGTGAGAACCGTGACGTCGTAGCCGCAGGCGGGCAGCGATTTCGAGAAGCGAAACGGACGCAGCGCGCCCACCACGTTTTCAGGAGGAAAGACGTAGGCAACGATGAGTACGCGCTTCCGCGGAGCGTTGGCGTGGCCGCCATTGTGCGCGGGTCCCGGGCGGACCGAACTCGTGAGAGACATCCATCCGACTATAGCATCGCGGGCTTCGTCCCCGATTTCCATTCACGAAAAAAGAAATGATGTTTCGGCTTGTTTTTCAATCAGATGTGTTTCTTTCTGAATCCGATGGGGCCCGAACCGTTGGAGGCTGAATTCGCGTGCAGATTGCGCGCTTGTTTGGGAGGAAAGGATGGGAAACAGAGTAGTCCGGGTGCTCGCGGCGGCGGGCCTTCTGCCGCTGGCAATCGGGGCGCAGACCGTGGTCAACGGCGGCCGGCAGATTCTGGGAACATGGGATGCGAGCGGCGCCGCCTCGACGCGGCCCGCGAAAGTTGGCACCAGCCTGCCGCCTGCGTGCGCCGTCGGCGAACAGTTCTTCAAGACCGACGCGGCGGCGGGGCAGAACCTGTTCCTGTGCACGGGGACGGATACGTGGACTCAGATCAGCGGCGGGGGCGGCGGCGGGGCCGGCCTTCCAGGCATGACCGGCAACGCCGGAAAACTGCTGACGAACGACGGAAGCGCTGCCTTGTGGACCGCCCTGGCGCCGCCATCGTATCCGCGAACGCCGTTCTCTCCGGCAGCGCACCTGGTGGACTGGTTTCCGTACTGCAACGCCAGTATTACCATGGCCGGCCAACTGAACTGGCAGCGTCTGGGCAGCAACTTCAAGCTGGACTGCGCGCCGCCGGTTTCCGGAACGATCGCGTCCGGGGTGTCTCTGAAAGCGGATACTAGCGGAGCGTATGCGCTCACGCTGTCAGGGCTCACGAGCGACTACGTGAATCCGGCCCACTCGAACAGGTGGATAGTAGAATACGAATTCGCCGCCGATGCAACGATGGAAACCGGCCAGATGGGTCTGGGCCTGGCCGACTTGACAGTGGCCACAACCTACATAGCACTCACCCACAACAACGGCGAAGGGTTCAATCTCTGCATCTTTTCGCCAGGAAAGCAAAAGTGCTTCAACGGTGTGGCGGCCTGGGACACAGACCGGCACACGGTGCGGTTTGAACGGGTATCGGAATCGCTGCTCCGGGCGAGAATCGACGGCGGCGTCTGGTATAACTGGCATTCGGGTTCCGGGACAGACGGCCCCAACGATCTTTACTCGGTTTCGTTCTTTTCGACGAATCTGCGGCCGCAGGTATGGGCAAACCCCGGGGAGGCCGTGGCGAAGACGTTTTACCTCAGGCGATTTGAGCTTGTGTACGGGTACTAAAAGATGAGAACCAGCTTCCTATTTCTGATCGCGCTTCCGCTCGCCGCCGCCGTGGACAACGTGAGAGTAACCGGGGCGACGGCCACGCAGGCGGTGCTGGCATACACGGCTCCCACGGGCGAGGCCTGCGCGGTGGAGGTCTACGACACAACGGGGATGAAGGCCGGCGGCCTGGCGGTCACCGGCGCGAGCAACACGTCGCCGATCGAAGTGACGACTGGGTACGATCATTACCTCTCCACCGGGGACAAGGTGTACATCAGCGGCGCCGGCGGGAACACGAACGCGAACGGATATGCCGTTGTCACCGTAACCGGGCCGAAGAAATTCCTGCTGGACGGCAAGCCGGGGAACGGCGAGTATACGGGGGGCGGAACGGTAGCGGTGCTGGTGCACGACGTGAACACGCGGCTGTTCAGCGGGGCGGACCAGGATACCCGTTCAGGCAACATCGCGAACGGCCGGGAGCGGACGTTCGTGATCGGGGTCCGGAAAGCCGAGAAGGCGAGCGACGGCCGGTGGTACTCCCGCGCACTGCAAGCCGCGACGGAGCACCGCTACCGGATCCTTTGCGGGGCCGACAGCGCGGAAGGGGTTTTCCGGACCACGAATATTCCGCTAGGGAACAACTACTTCGATACCTGGCCGGCGGATCCGGAGGCTCCGAACCAGGTTGCGTATCCGACGATCGACTTTACGCCGGTGTACTCGGTGGGAGCGAACCCGCTCAGCAGCAACGGCACGACGGTGACCTCGGTGAATCACGGGCTGGCCGTGGGGGACCAGATCGCGCTGAACTCGGGCCCGCAGATCGGAGAGATGAGGGAAGTCGCCGCGGTGATCGATGCAAACCGCGTGACGCTGAAATCCCCGTTTTCGGCTAATCAGACGAACCAGCGGTGGATTAAATTCGATCCGACGAAGGAGTCTTCGCCGCAGACGATCATCGACCCGCAGAGCGGGATCCTGATGCGGGCGATCACGGCGATCCGCCCGGCGCCGCCGACGGTGAGACCGATCCGGGAGGTTTGGGACAACGGAGCGACACCGCGGTGGACGGCGTCGTCGGGCACGCTGTACGACGCGCTGGTGGCGGACGATTCCAACAGCGTCTCGTTCACGGGAGGAACGGGCGAGCAGCCGTGGCTGGCGGCGACGTCGTCGTGGGTGGTTCCCGGATACGACAACGGCCACACGGACATTCTGAATTCGCAGACATCCAACCTGACCGGGTTTTACAATCCGGCCTACGTGGTGATCACGTTGAAGGGGAGCGCGAGCAAGCCGGGACCCGACGGGTCGGTAGACCTTTGCCTGAGCAAGAACGGTGTGGACTGCTTCACGCGGGTGGTGACGCAAGACCTCACCCAGTGCGGTTCGGGGTGCCAGGTGGGCGACATCATCCCGGTGCTGAAATTCTGGGAAGACCCTGCGGACCCGTTGAAAACGCATATATCGCGCAAAGACCTGTTCGGGAGGACCGGAACGGGGACGCTGACCGGGAACAAGTTCACGATCACCAATACCAGCCAGTATTTCAATTTGAACTGGACACGGGGCAGCCGCATCACCCTGGGGGATACCTCGTACGTGATCGAAAGCGTGCCGGACGTGAAGACGGTCGTGTTGCAGGCGCCGCCGGCGCCCGGGGTATACCCGTACACGGCTTCCAACTTCAGCGTGCTGGTACGCAAGACGACGCCATCACCGGACACGGTGACGCTGCAGTACCTGTCGTTTTCGATAGGGATTTACACGACGCCGGGCTGGTACTACGGCGGGGTGAAGCCGTGCCACCCCGCTAGGGTTACTCAAACTTACAACGGAGTTACACGAGAAGGCTATCACTGCCTAGTGCCGCGGGACGCTGTGTATTCGCTCTATTTCGTAAACGCGGAGACAGGCGACGCCACGTTCCTGGGCACGACCAATATCACCGGGGGCAGCCAAGGTGGACTGTCGTGGTCGTCAGGCGCCTGCACGGTATCTGCACCGAGCTGGCACGCGACGGACCCCAACAAGTTCTACTGCACGAGGGACGGCGTCGTCTTTCTGGTAGAGTACACTGGGGACAATCTTGAGCGGCATTACGAGACTTACGGGCTGGAGGCCACGTTCACTCCGTTGAATGCGGGAAACAAGAAGGTGGACACGCTCGTTGCGGATTGGGTAAACGCTCATTCTCCGGAAGCCGGGACATTCAAGACACGCGGTTGCGCGGATAGAGGGAGCGACGGGAATTACATGGGGTTCATGTGCCTTTGGGGTCCGACGGACAGCTACGGCTGGGCAGCGGTAATGGATGTAGCGGACGACTCCCCGACGAAAGGGCAGATCATCGCGGCGAGATCGACGAACGGATCGTACCCGTTTCGATTTTGCGGCATGCACGGGAACTCGCCCAGGCTCGGAAGCGACGGGCGGGTGTACTCGGGGGTGAATCTCAAGAGTTTTCCATACGACAGCACCTCCTGCGGATCGGGGCCGTTCAAGGTGGACCACGCGGCCATTCCGGAATCGGGGGGCGCGTGCCCGTCGAACTGGAACGACTTCAACACGGGGGAGGCGGCGTACAAGATTGGGGGGCAGCCGGTCTGCACCGACATCACGATCACCAAGGAACCCTACGATCCGAATCCCTGCACGGATTCCCGCTTCGACAACAGCAACAGCCAGCCGGGAGACCTGGGGTACCTTCCCGGCCAGGGTTTGAGAGTGGGCGACAAGCTGTGCGTCGGCAACTGCCTTTCGTCGGGCGGGCGGGAGTTCATCCAGTTGCTTCGGAACAACGGGGGAGGCAACTGGACCGTGCTGCGAGGCTTGGACGGGCAGGCTCCGAGAGCATGGGCCAGCGCTGATCCGATGATGATGTGGTGCCCGGCGGAGGGCGCGGTGCAGTGGTGGGACGTAATGGCCGACCCTGCCGGGACGTTCGGCCACGCGGCGCTGTATCCGCTCCCGCAGGACCATGGCGCCATGGCAGGGAACCGGCGCATTTCCGAGGGATACAAGGTTCTCGAAGGGACGATTCCGGAGATGTCCGCCCAGCACCAGAGCGGCAAGTACCGGACATTAGGCTACTACGTGCCGTTTGCGGGCAAGACTCCCAACACTGGATCAGACACGCACGTAGCGCTCGCACAGGCGGACGTGGAGGCGCACCCCTGGGCGCTGGACTTCAGCCCGCTGTATGCGAATCCGGCGATTCCGCCCATGCCGATGTCCGCGCTGGGAACCCAGGGCACGCTCTGGCGGCTGACACCCGACAGCACGCGTCCGGCGCTGAGCCGCAAACACGCGCCGACCGCGGCGACCTGCGGCAACAAGGCGCTGATCGATGTGAGCGGGCCGAACTCGAAGATGGACGAAGGGGCGGCGTACGCACACCGCTACTGCGTGATCGAGTACGACGCGGCCACGGAATGCACGAAGGAGGACGGGACGCCGTGGAGCGGCGCGTCGGTGGGCCAGGTGCTGTTCAACTGCCCGTCGGTGACGGTCGCCGCGCAGTGCGGGAATAACGGATTTGCGGACGGCATCAACGATTCGATCCGGCCGTGTTTCGCGGACGCGGGGCCGCGCTACGAGACGACTTACCAGGTGGGGTTAGGCCCGGTAGGCGGCCCGAACGACAGGATGGGAAGGTGGTCGCGAACGCTGAGCCGGCATCTCACGCTTCCGCAGCGGGCCTACTATCCTTACGCCAACACGGCCGCGCTGCCCGACGCCAGTTGGGCGCTGGCCTTCACGCCCGGCGCCGGGGGCACGCAGAACGTGATCATCGGTTTGAAGCTGCCGCCTTACCCGCGCCAGGAGAGCACCGAGAACCTGGCGACCTTCGTTCCAATCTCGCGGGAAGTTTCCTCGACGCCTCCGTTCACCGACAACGTAATTGTCGAATTCGGGTACGATCCCGAGTTCCGGTGCGGATCCCGGCAGGAGAAGTGCGTGAGCGTAACGGGGGGAAAAGTTCCGCAGGGGGTGAATGAGAAGCAGCCGTTTTTCTGGGCGGGAGAGAGCTATGCGGGCATTCCCTGCACTGGCGGCTGCCACGTGACCGTGCCGGCGATACCGCAGAGAGTTGTTTATTACCGCCTGGTCTACCGGGCGGCGGACGGGACGGTGCTCGCGGTGGGGAAAACCGAAACGGCCGTGAGCGGCAGTTGGGAGTAAGCGGGCAATATAAATGCGATAGCGGTTCATCCCGGGCGAACACGAGGCGCAGACCGAGCGGTATAATAAGAGTCGAGGCACGTTCTGGGCGCCCCACAGAAGAAAACTCAAAAACAATTTCGTACGCTGAGCGGGCTGCCGGTGGAGCCTGTCTACGGGCCGGAAAACGGCGGGCGTGAACGGGACGTCGGCGAGCCGGGCGTATTTCCGTACACCCGCGGGATTCACCCCGAGATGTACCGGGAACGGCTCTGGACGATGCGCCAGTTCTCGGGTTTCGCCACACCGGAGAAAACCAACCGTCGCTATCACTACCTGCTTCGACAGGGGCAAACCGGGTTGTCGGTGGCCTTCGATCTGCCGACGCTGATGGGCTACGACGCCGACGACCCGAACTCGATGGGCGAGGTGGGTAAGTGCGGCGTCTCGGTCAGCTCGCTCGAGGACATGGAGACCCTTTTCCGGGGGATCCCGCTCTCCGAAGTGACCGTCTCGATGACGATCAACTCGCCGGCGGCGGTGATCTGGGCCATGTACCTGGTGGTGGCCGAGAAGCAAGGCGCCGATTGGACACGTATCTCCGGCACAATCCAGAACGACATCCTCAAAGAGTACATCGCGCAGAAGGAGTACATTTACCCGCCCCGGCCCTCGATGCGGCTTGTTACAGACACCATCGAGTTCGGCGCGGCGCGCCTGCCGCGGTTCAACCCGATTTCGATCAGCGGGTATCACATTCGCGAAGCCGGTTCGACGGCGGTGCAGGAGCTGGCATTCACGCTGCGGGACGGCATCGAGTACGTCGAATGGGCGCTGGCGCGCGGCCTGGCGGTGGACGACTTCGCGGGGAGGCTCAGTTTCTTCTTCAACGCGCACAACGATTTTTTCGAGGAGATCGCCAAGTACCGCGCGGCGCGGCGGATGTGGGCGCGGATCATGCGGGAGCGTTTTGGGGCGCGGGAGGAGCGCAGCCTGAAACTGCGGTTTCACACGCAGACGGCGGGGTGTTCGCTCACCTGGCAGCAGCCGTACAACAACGTGGTGCGGACGGCGCTGCAGGCGCTGGCGGCAGTACTCGGGGGCACGCAATCGCTGCATACCAACTCCCTTGACGAGGCGTATGCGCTGCCGTCCGAGCGCGCGGCAACGCTGGCGCTGCGGACACAGCAGGTGATCGCGTATGAAAGCGGCGTCACGGCGACGGCGGACCCGTTGGGCGGCAGCTATTTTGTGGAGCGTCTGACCGATGAGATCGAAGACGCCGCCGGAGATTACATCCGCCGCATCGACGCGATGGGCGGGATGATACCGGCCATCGAGCGAGGCTACCCGCAGCGCGAGATCGCCGAGGCGAGCTACGAGTATCAACGCTCGCTGGAAACCGGGCAACGGAAGATCGTGGGCGTGAACGCCTTCACGGAGCAGGAAGAGCAGCCGATCGAGCTGCTGCAGATCGAAGAAGCAGCCGCACTGCGGCAGGAGGAGAACCTCGCCGCGCTCAGGAAGCGGCGCAGCAACGTGCGCGTCGCGTCCGCTCTGGACGCGCTGCGCCGGGCGGCGGAGGGCACCGAGAACACGATGCCGTTCATCCTGGAGGCCGTTCGGGCCTACGCCACCGTTGGAGAAATTTGCGGGGCGCTGGCAGACGTATTCGGCAGATACAGAGAAGAAACGGCAGGCTGACTTGCGGCCCACGCGCCGGCGGAGAACGGGAGTATCCTGTAGAGGAAGCGACAGCCAACCGCCATCTGGCAATTGGCCTTCTCTGGCTGCCGCCGGCCGCAGTTGTTTGTATGGACGACCGAATTCGCGTTCTGATCGCCAAGCCGGGATTGGACGGCCATGACCGCGGAGCCAAGGTGATTGCACGCGCCTTGCGGGACGCAGGAATGGAGGTCATCTACACGGGCCTGCGCCAGACCCCGGAAATGATCGTGAATGCGGCGCTGCAAGAGGACGTTCAGGCGATCGGCCTTTCGATCCTCTCGGGCGCGCACAATGCGATCGTGCCGCGGGTGATGGAACTGCTTCGGGGCAATGGCTTGAGCGATGTGGTCGTTGTGGTGGGCGGCATCATCCCGGACGAGGATGCCGCGCAGTTGAAGGAACAGGGCGTGGCGGCAGTATTTCAGCCGGGCGCCTCGCTCGAAGAGATTGTGCAATTCATACGGTCCTCCGTGAAGCGGGCTGCCTGAAGTAGAAACGCGGCCGGGCGCCGGGAAGGCGGACCGTGTGCGATGTATGGCCGCCGCCTCAAAGAGAGTCACGGCGGCGAATTGGATACGCATATCAAAAAACACGAAAGCAGCAATATGAACGACAAATTAAAGATCGCCGTGTTTGTCGACTACGACAACATCGAGATCGGTGTGAAATCGACCCTGCAACGAGAGTTCGACGTCGCGGCGGTTCTGGAAACCCTCAAGGAGCGCGGGGACATCGTTGCCAAGTTCGCTTACGCGGACTGGGGGCGGCAGGAAGGCGCGAAACGGCAAATGGCCGAGAACGCGGTGCAGATGGTGCAGCGCGTACCCTCGCCGCGCGGGGACAAGAACGGCGCGGACATTAACCTGGCGCTGGACGCGTTGGAGATGGCCTTCACCCACGACCACATCAACGCGTTCGCAATCGTAAGCGGCGACAGCGATTTCATCCCGCTGTTGAACAAGCTCAAGGAATATGGCAAGACGGTGTTCGTGGTGGGCGGCCGTGCCTTCACGAGCACGATATTGCAGAAGAACTGTCATGAGTTCATCAGCTTTGAGTCTCTGTGGGATGAGCCGCGCGGTCGGCAGCAGTCCCAGGATCAATCCAGGCAGGCGGCGCAGGGAGAGCAGGAGCCGCAGAAGCAGCAACAGCAATCCCAGGGGCGGGGAGGCCGAGGCCCACGCCACCGGCCGGCGCCGCTCGAACTGTCGCAGGCCATGCCGCTGGTTGAGCGCGCGCTTCAAGTTCTGGAACGCCGCGCGGTGACCCCGCAGTTGGGCCTACTGAAATCGACCATGCTCCAGCTCGATCCCGCGTTCAGCGAGAAAGCGTACGGGGCGGGCAGCTTCACCGATTTCGTCGAGAAGCTCAAGGCCGCCGATTACGTCAACGTCAGCGGCGCCGAGGGCCGCTACGTAATCGAACGGAAGGGAGAGGCGAAACCGGAGGAGCCGGTCCAGAAGCCGGAAGAAGTGCTGCCGCTGCTGCGCGACGTTCTGGAAACGCACCGGCTGGAAATGGACGCCGGCGCTCCGGCGGACGTGCTGGAGGGCTGGTTCCGGGGCGAGCATCCGGACTTCGAGCCGCGCAAGTACGGATTCCAGGAGTTTGCGGAGTTCCTCAACTACGCGCAGGACAAACTGCTGGTCCGCGTTCAGCCGGATGAGGAGCACGGTTTGATGGTTTCGCTGGGCGCGGAGTTCTACCCGCCGGCTCCGCCGGAGCCGACGCCCGAGGAACTGGCCGCCCTGAGCGCAGCCGAGCTTGAAGAGAAGCAGCCGGAGTCCAACCAGACGCCCGCGCTGATGGAGAAGCCGAAAAAGGCGACACGCACGCGCCGCGCCGCGAGCACGGGGACAACCCGCCGGACGAAGAAGACGGCCTCGGGCAGCACCACGACCGCGGCGGCGCCGCGCACCCGCCGGCCCCGCAAGACTGCCGCCGGGCCGGCCGCCGACTAACGAGGACAGAAATGATCGAGCGCATTAGCCCGCCGGGCGCCCCGTCGCCCCGCGGGCCGTATTCCCCCGCAGTGCGCGCGGGAGATTTCATTTACATTTCCGGTCAGGGGCCGGTCGATCCGGAGACCGACCGGCTCTCTACGGGCGACATCCGCCACGAGACCCGGCTCGTGTTGTCCAACATCCGGCGGATTCTCGCGAGCTGCGGCGCGGCGATGTCCGACGTGGTGAAGTGTACGGTGTTCCTCGCCGACGCCGCCGAATTCGGCGCCATGAACGAGGTCTACGGGGAGTTTTTCGGCGATAACAAGCCGGCCCGCACCACAGTCGAGGCGAAGTTTGTGGCGCCGATGCGGGTGGAAATCGACTGCGTGGCATACAAGCCGCGGCAGTAGGGTCGCCGCCCGCTTCCCAATAGCAATAAGTCCCACCTTTCTTGTGCCCGCCTTCTGCGCGTCCGGCGGGGCGCGCACCAGTGTATAATCGCAACCGGCAACACATCAGATCATTTCGAGGTAGGCACATGACATATGAGAAGAATCGCCGCCAATTTCTGGGTGCAGCCGCTGCGTTTACGATTGTCCCAAGACACGTATTAGGGGGACCGGCGTTTGTGCCTCCCAGCGACAAGATCACCCTGGGCTACGTCGGAGTTGGGACCGAGGGCCTGCGGAGACTGCTCGCCTTGCTTCCTGTTCCCGAAATTCAGGTCGTTTCGGTCTGCGATCCCAGCAAGTACGCCATCGGGTACCGCGACTGGTCCCGCGACGGCATTGTAAACAGCATTCGCAAGACGCTGGGGAAGTCTGACTGGAAGGCCGGCGCGGAGGGCAACATCCCGGGGGGCCGCGACGTCGCCAAGGAGATCGTCGAGACCTACTATGCCAACGCGCGTTCGGCGGAACAATACAAAGGCTGCTCGGCGTACGCCGATTTTCGCGAGATGCTCGAGAAGGAAAAAGACCTGAACGCGGTCAAGATCATGACGCCGGACCACCTCCACGGGGTCATCAGCATCGCCGCGATGAAGAGAGGTAAGCACGTCATCCTGCACAAGCCGATCGCGAACCGCCTCAAGGAAGCCCGGATGGTGATCGATACCGCGCGTGAACGAGGCGTCGCCACGCACTTTTTGCCGTGGGACAGCAACGGCTCCATGGAACAGGTGATGGCGTGGATCAAAGACGGCGCCATTGGCACCCTGCGCGAAGTCCACAACTGGACGAACCGTCCGGTGTGGCCGCAATATCCAACCATTCCCACCGACAGGCCGCCCGTGCCGAAGGGCTTCGACTGGGATCTCTGGCTGGGGCCCGAGGCCGACCGCCCCTATCATCCGAACTACACGCACATGGTCTTCCGCGGATGGTACGATTTCGGCGGCGGCTCCATGGCCGATATGGGCCACTACAGCCTGTGGACGGTCTTCCGGGCGCTTGAACTGGACGCGCCGACCAGCGTCGAGCCCATGCTGAGCCATCACTGCATGCTGAAGGATAGCGTTTCCACCACCATCAAAAACGACTACTCGTTCCCCGACGCCAGCATTGTGCGTTTCAAGTACCCCGCCCGCGGAGACAGGCCGGCCATCGACCTGATCTGGTATGAAGGCGGCATGCGCCCGCCGACTCCGGAAGAGCTTATGGAGGACGGCAAGGAACTGCCGGCCGAGGGCATGATGTTCACGGGCGACAAGGGCAGGATCCTGGCCGGCTTCCGGGTGGAAAACCCGCGGCTCATTCCGGAGAAGCGCATGAGCGCCTATCAAGCGCCGGAGCCGCGCAGCGAAGGCAGGCGGAGGGAGCCCGGCCAGCAATCGGCGGGCATGCGCGCATGGATCGAAGCGTGCCGGGGCAGCGGCAGGCAATCCGAGGGTTCTTTCCTCCACGCAGGTCCGATTTCGGATGCGGCCAACCTTTACGCTGTCGCGCTGCGCACCGGCAAGAGGCTGGTTTTCGACGCGGCGACGGTCTCGATCACCAACGTTGCCGAAGCGAACCGGTATCTCTCCCGCGAGTACCGCAAAGGATGGGATCCTCGGACCATTTGATTTTCCGGCGTGCACAAAAAGGAGACAGAGCAATGATTACGAGAAGAAGTTTTGTAGGCGCGGCCGTGTGTGCGGCCGGCGCGGGCTTTCGACTGCTTCGCGCCGCCCCACTTGGATTGCCGATCGGCTGCCAGACTTACCCAGTCAGGGAAATGCTGGACAAGGATTTCGCGGGCGTTTTGAGGCAGCTCGCCTCGATCGGATACCGCACCATCGAGATGTGTTCGCCGCCCGGATACGAGCGGTCCGGCTTCGGGTCCCTGGTGAAACTGACGGCGCGGGAGATGCGCCGCATCATCGAGGATGCCGGCCTGACCTGCGAAAGCTGCCACTACCAGTTCCGGGAACTCAAGGAGCATCTGGACGAGCGCATCGCTTTCGCGAAGGAGCTGGGGCTCAAGCAGATGATCGTCTCCAGTTTCGGGCTGCCGCGGAATGCGACCATGTCGGACTGGACGCGGGCGGCCGAGGAGCTGAACCAGATTGGCGAGAAGACGCTGAAAGCGGGCCTGGTGGCCGGGTTTCATAATCACCATACCGAGTTCGCCCAGATCGACGGAGTGCTCATCTATGACCGGCTGCTTCAGACGCTCGATCCAAAAGTAGCGAAAATGCAGTTCCAGGTTGCCGTGGTCAGCGCCGGCTATCATGCGGCGGACTACCTGGAGAAGTATCCCGGCCGCTTTATCTCGCTGCACCTGGCGGATTGGTCGGCGGAGACGAAGCGATCCGTGCCGGTGGGGCAGGGCGTAGTGGACTGGAAAAGGCTGTTCCGCGCCGCCAAAAGGGGCGGGGTGAAGAATTACTACGTCGAAATGGATCTAAAGGCGATGAAGGCAAGCTGCCAGTTCCTGCGCGATCTAAAAATCTAGCCAGCGGGAAACGGCATTCGACCGCGGCGCGAGCCGCCGCTGTCAAACGGTACCCGGGTTCCAGCACATCTAGTCTAGAATAGTGAGGATGATTGAGTATGTGCGCCCGGGTGCATCGGCCCGGCATGCCCGGGTAGTCCTCTTTGATTTCGACGGAACCCTCTCTTTGATCCGCGCCGGCTGGACCGACGTCATGATTCCCATGATGGTCGAGATCCTGATGGAACTGAAGACCGGCGAGCGCGAGGAAGATCTTCGGGCGCTGGTGACGGAATTCGTCGGGCGGCTGACGGGCAAGCAGACGATCTACCAGATGATCGAGCTGGCGAAGCAGGTGGAACTGCGCGGCGGCACGCCGCTCGATCCGCTGCAGTACAAGCACAGATACCTCGACCTGCTGCACGCAAGAATCGCCCACCGGCTCCAAGAGCTGCGGAACGGCGATGCGCCGCCGGAAAAATACCTTGTCCCCGGCGCACGGCCCCTGCTCGAAGCGCTCAAAGCGCGCGGTCTTAAGATGTATCTGGCAAGCGGCACGGACCAGCAGTACATGCGCAAAGAGGCGGACCTGCTGGATGTGAGCCGGTATTTTGACGGCGGGGTTTACGGCGCACTCGACGATTACAAGAGCTTCTCGAAAAAAATCCTGATCCAGAAAATCATCGCGTCGGCCGAATGCGACGGTCCGCACTTTCTCGGTTTCGGCGACGGCTATGTCGAGATTGAGAACGTGAAGGAAGTCGGCGGCGTGGCGGTTGGGGTGGCAACGGACGAGCCGGAGTGCCGCGTGGTGAACGAGTGGAAGCGGAACCGGCTGGCCGGCGTGGGCGCCGATTTCATCATCCCGAATTACGAATGCCACCAGGAACTGATGGGTGTACTGTTCTGCTGATGAATTCCAAATACACAATTTTCGACCGGTCGCGGCTACGGCTGCGCCCGCTGATTGAACGCGAAAGCCTCCTTTGCGTGGACCACTGGCTGAAGCTCGAGGACCCCACGCCTCCGTACTCACACCCGGACCTGGAGGAAGTAGCCCGGCGCATTGTTGCAGCGGAGAAAACGGGGGCGGCGCGAATTCTCATGATGGGCGCGCACCTGCTCCGCGCCGGCGTGAACCGCCACATCATCGACATGATGGAGCGCGGCGCCATCAGCCACATCGCGATGAATGGCGCCGGGGCGATCCACGATTACGAACTGGCGCGCATCGGGGCGACCACTGAGAGCGTGGCGCGGTACATCATTTCCGGCGAGTTCGGCTTGTGGCAGGAGACGGGCGAACTGAACAACTGGATCGCCGAGGCGGCCCGGGAATCGGTTGGGCTGGGCGAGCACATCGGGCGGCGCATCGAGATGAGCGATTTTCCGCACCGCGGGCTGAGCGTACTGGCCGCTGCATGGAGGCTTTCCGTGCCGGCGACGGTACACGTGGGCATCGGCTACGACATCCTCCACGAGCACCCCAACTGCGACGGCGCGGCGCTGGGCGCGGCAAGCTACCGCGATTTTCTTATCTTCGCGAACACCGTGGAACGGCTGGAAGGCGGCGTGCTGTTGAGCTTCGGCTCCGCCGTGATGGGACCGGAAGTCTATTTGAAAGCGCTGGCCATGGCGCGCAACGCGGCGCGGCAGGAAGGGCGCGAGATCCGGAACTTCGCGACGGCCGTGTTCGACCTGGTCCCGATTCAGGGTGATTTCCGGCGGGAACTGGCGAAGACGGACCCGGGCTATTATTTCCGCCCGCATAAGACGATTTTGGTCCGCACGGTGGCCGACGGCGGCTCGAGCTTTTACTTTCAGGGCGATCACCGCGCAACGTTTCCGGCATTGCGCCGGGCCGTCTGCGCGTCGATGTGTGAGGCGGAAAAGAACTCATGACGACCGAACAGATTCTGTCGGGGTTCACGAAACTCTCAGTGCTGGTGGTGGGGGACATTTGTCTTGACCGGTGGTGTACGTACGATCCGGAGCTCGCCGAAGCGTCGCGCGAGACGGGGATCCCGCGCATCGCGGTGGTCTCGACCGAGGTGACTCCGGGGGCCGGTGGGACGGTCGCCAACAACCTGGTTGCGCTCGAGGCGCACAGGGTGGCCGTGTTGGGAGTCTTCGGCGACGACGGCTTTGGCGAGGAGCTCCGGCGCGCGTTGGAGGCGCGGAACATCTCAACCGAGTTCATGGTGAAGGCGCCCGTCCCCACGTTCACATACACGAAGCTGATTAACGGAAAAACGGGTGTTGAAGACCAGCCGCGGGTGGACCACATCAACGCGCACCCCCTGCCGGAGGAGACCGAGCGGAAGATTCTGACGCGCCTGGAGTCCGCCGTCGGAGCTTACGACGTGATCATCGTGGCGGACCAGGCGGAAACCGACTGCGGCGGCGTGGTGACGCCTGCTATGCGGCACACGCTGCGCGACCTGGCGATGCGCAACCCGGATAAAGTGTTCTGGGCGGACTCGCGCAAGCGCATCGAGCAATTTCGCCGGGTGGTGGTGAAGCCGAACCGGCAGGAGGCCGACGAGGCCTGCCTGCGGCTGTTCGGAACGCTGGACTACCAGGCGCTGCGCAAGCACCTGGAGGCGGATCTCATGATCGTAACCCAGGGACCGGAGGGCGTGGTGGTCGTCGAGCCAGGGCGGGAAACGCCGGTGCGGACCCGTCCGGTGGAGAATCCGGTGGACATCTGCGGCGCCGGCGACAGTTTCACCGCGGGTGCGGCGATGGCGCTCTCGGTGACCGGGCAGGCGGTGGAAGCGGCGCGGTTCGGCAACCTGGTGGCGTCGATCACGATCATGAAAAAGGGCACGGGCACTGCATCGCCGCAGGAAGTGCTGCAAGCGGAGGCAAGGCAGCGGTGAGGACACTGGCCATCGACATCGGCGGCACGAAGTTCAGCGCTGCGGTGTTCGAGGGCGACCGGATGGTAAAGCGCGAATCGCGCTCCACCAACCGCGAGGCGGGCCGGGACTGGATGCTGGCCCAGATCCGCGAGATCGCGGAGGCGTGGAACAGGGAAGCGCCGCTCGATCGCTGCGGCATCGGCTTCGGCGGGCCGGTGGATTTCGCCGCGCGGCGCGTGGCGCTTTCAACGCACGTAGGCGGATGGCAGGATTTCGAGCTGCCGGTCTGGGTGGAGAGGAACCTCGGGCTGCCCGCCGTGATGGACAATGACGCGAACGTGGGCGCGCTCGGGGAGGCTGTGTACGGGGCGGGCAAAGGGTGTTCCCCGCTGTTCTACATGACGATCTCGACCGGGATCGGGGGCGGACTGGTGGTCGACGGCAGGGTATACCGCGGGGCGGACTCCTATGCCGGCGAGATCGGCCATCTGACCGTGAGGCCGGACGGCCCGGAGTGCCTGTGCGGTGCGCGGGGCTGCCTGGAACGGATGTGCGCGGGGATCTGGATGGAGCACGATCACGGCCGTTCGGCGCGCGAGCTGATGTGCGATCCGGAGTTTGTACGGCGCTACGTAGTGGACCTGGCGCTCGGGCTGAAAGCCTGCATCATGCTGTTGAATCCGGCGCGGGTCGTTATCGGCGGCGGCATCAGCAAGGCCGGCGTGAGGCTGTTCGGGCCGCTGGATGAAGAACTGAGACGGCAGATCACGGCGTGGTCGCGGGCGCGAATCGACGTGACTGCGGCGGCGCTGGGCGATGACAGTGTTCTGTACGGAGCGCTGGCGTTGGCCAATTGCGGCGCAAAGGAGGGAGAGTGAGTTTTCCTGAGTTGTACCTGGAGGAACTGCGAAAGACGATCGAGACGATAGATCCGAGGCTGGTTTCCCAGGCGATCGAATGGTTCGCGGAGGCGCGGGACGCCGGCAGAAAGATCTTTGTGTGCGGCAATGGAGGCAGCGCGGCCACGGCATCGCACTTCGCCACCGATCTAGTGAAGGGCGCCAGTTACGGCCGCGATGCGCGGTTTCGAATCCTGGCGCTGACCGATTCCATGCCGACGCTGACCGCCTACGCCAACGATGTGAGCTACGAATGCGTCTTCGTGGAACAGCTCAGGAATTTTGCGGAGCCGGGGGACCTGGTGATGGGGATCAGCGGGTCGGGAAACTCGCCGAACGTGGTGCGGGCCATCGAGTATGGAAACGCGGCAGGCTGCCGGACGCTGGCGCTGACCGGTCGGGACGGGGGAAAGCTGGGCCGGTTGGCGCAACTCAACATTCAGGTGAGCGAGCCGCACATGGGCAGGATCGAGGATGCGCACATGATCGTCTGCCACGTGATCGCGTACTACTTCATGGATTGCGGCAGGTAGCCCGCAGGGGCGGCTCCTACATGAAGTAGTCCTTGACCTTTTCAAACAGGCCGCGCTCGGCGGGTTTGTTGTCCGCCGGGAGAGTTTCCCTGAGCTGCTCGAAAAGCTTCCGCTGCTCGCGTGTGAGCTTCGTGGGGATTTTCACCTCCACATGGACGAACAGGTCGCCGCGCCCGCGTCCGTTCACGTCGGGCACGCCCTGGTGCTTCAGGCGAAACGTTGCGCCGTTCTGGGTGCCCTCGGGAATTTTCAGCGGCTGTGTGCCGTCGAGCGTCGGGACTTCGATTTCGGCACCGAGGACCGCCTGCGCGATGTTGATCGGAATCGTGCAGTGGAGGTCCTTTTCCCGGCGCTCGAAGATGGGGTGCTCCTGCACCCGGATGAAAACGTAGAGGTCGCCGGGCGGTCCGCCGTTGATGCCGGCCTGGCCTTTCCCCGAGAGCCGCAGGCGGGTTCCGTTATCTACCCCGGCGGGGATGTTCACCTTGAGCCTGTCCTCGGTGACCACGTGCCCCTGCCCGCGACATTGCGGGCAGGCTTTGCGGATGATGCTGCCTCTGCCGCCGCAGTGCGGGCAAGTGCGCCGGATGGAGAGGAAGCCCTGCTGATAGATGGTCTCCCCGCGCCCGTGGCAGGTCGGGCAGGTGGCCGTGTCGCCGGGCTCGGCCCCTTTGCCGAGGCAGCGGTGGCAGACTTCCTGCCGCGGAACCTGTATCTCGGCCGTCATCCCGCGCACGGCGTCCTCAAAAGAGAGTTCGAGATCGTAGCGGAGGTCTTCGCCGCGCTGAGCGCGAGTGCGGCGGCGCGCTGTGGAGCCGAACAGGTCGCCGAACCCGAAAATATCGCCGAAAATGTCGCCGAAATCCGCGAACACGCTCGGGTCAAAGCCGGCCGAAGCGGCGCCTGAGACGCCTGCGTGCCCGTACTGGTCGTAAGCGGCCCGTTTCTGCGGATCGCTGAGCACGCTATAGGCCTCGGCGGCTTCTTTGAACTTCTCCTCGGCCTCGGCGTTATTGGGATTGCGGTCCGGATGGTACTTGAGCGCCATCTGCCGGTAGGCGCTCTTCAGCTCCTGTTCGGATGCGTTTCTGCTTACACCCAGGATCTCGTAGTAATCGCGTTTCGTCACGTGCGGCACGGGTTACTGCTTGGCTGCGACCTTAACCATAGCCGGCCGCAGCAGGCGTCCTTTGAAATTGTAGCCTCTCTTCAATTCCTGCAAGACGGTTTGGTCCTCCGCCTCTGCGGAGGGAACCACCTCAACGGCATGGTGTATTTCGGGATCGAATGTTTTCCCTTGGGAATCAAACGGTTCCAGCCCCATTTTTTGCAGGCTGCCGAGCAATCGCTGGTAGATCAGTTCCATCCCTCTGGCGTAATCCTTATCGGCGGACTCCACCTTGAGGGCTAGTTCGAAATCATCGAGCACGGGAAGGAGTTCGCGGACGGCATCCATGGCCGCGAACTCGAAAAGCTCGGTACGCTCCCGCTGTGTTCTCTTGCGAAAGTTCTCAAACTCGGCGGTGCGGCGGAGCAGTTGATCGTACAAATCGGCCCGCTCCCGGGCGAGCCGATCGCGCTCCGCTGTCAGGGATGCGACCAGAGCCGCCGAGTCGGCGATATCGGCTGTTTCTGTTGTTTCGACTGTTTCGGCTCCGGTTGCCGGGCCCGGAGCGGGTTCCGTCGAGTCCGGAAGTTTATCCTCGTTCATATCGTCAAGAAACCAAAAAGGCAGTATTCAGGTATGCTACGGATCTGCAGCATCAAGCGCTTAATCATAAGATTACCAGACGAATCCGCGCGGAGTCAGCCCCGTCCGGCGAGCGCCATCCGCCGCGAGAGTGAGGCCGGCCGGGAAGGAGCCGGAACTTGAACACAGAGGCGCCGTGATTCAGTACCCGTGGTGACAGGCGGCAAAGTTGCACTATACTGGCTTTTCCGGGCTGTTCCGAGCACGAGCCCGTGGCTCGCCTCCGGAAGCTCTCCCAGGTTTATGTCCAGATCAAAAATCATGCTCCAATTCATAGTGGCTGGGGCACTTGTGGCGCCTCTGCTGAGCTGCGGCGGGTCCGCGCATGATCCTTCCGAAGTTTATTATCTGGTGACCCTCAATTCGAAGATTCCGTACTGGAAGGCCGCGCTGGCCGGCTTCCAGGACGCCGCAACCCAGTCCAAGGTGAAATGGGAAATGGTCGGGCCGGAGACTTACGATATCCAGGCCCAGAAGGCGGAGTTTCGGAAAATCCTGAGCAAGAAACCTTCGGGCATCATGGTGTCGGTGGGCGATCCCGCCCTGATGACCCCTGAAATCGATTCCGCGATTTCGCAAGGTGTTCCGGTTGTCACGATCGATTCCGACGCGCCGTCGAGCAAGCGCCTTCTGTTCATCGGCACGGACAACTACGAGGCCGGGCTGATGGGCGCCAGGATTGTAGCCGAACAGCTCAAGGGCAAAGGCAACGTGGTCGTGTTCACGATACCCAGCCAGCAGAATTTGAAAGAGCGGCTAAACGGCTACGAGCAGGTGTTCCGCGGCCATCCCGGGATCAAGATCACGGAAATCGTCGATATCAAGGGCGATCCGACCATCGCGTTCGACAAGACCATGGAAATCGTCGAGAAGAACGCGCCGGTGGATGCATTCGTCTGCCTGGAGGCCCTGGCGTGCCCGGAAGTGGCCGAGGTGCTGAGCCGCAAGCAGGTGACGGGCAAGACCGTTGTCGCCATGGACACCGATCCGCGAACGCTGGAGATGATCCAGAAGGGCGTCATCCACGCCACGATCGCGCAGAAGCCGTACACAATGGCGTTCTTCGGTCTTCAGATGCTTGACCAGTTGCACCACAACAAGCTGCCCTCACTCACGCGGAACTGGGCGCAGGACACGCGGTCGCCGCTGCCAAGTTTTGTCGACACCGGCGCGACGCTCATCGACAAGAACAATGTCGAGGCGTTCATGAAGGCCGAAGGCGGAGCGGCGCGGTAGCGCGGCGAGCGCCTACTCCCACTCGATGGTGGCGGGCGGCTTGTGGGTGAGGTCGTAAAAGACGGCGGCGATGCCGTCCATCTGCAGCAGCTCGCCGGCGATTTCATCGAGCAGGGCGCGGTCCATGGGGACGGCGCGGGCTGTCATGCCGTCCACCGAGTCGATGGGGCGAAGCACGACGGAATCGGGCCGTTCCGGCACGCCGAGCGGGATGAGGATGACGGGGAACTGCCAGACCTGGCGGTCGAACCCGCTGTGATGGGAAAGGCGGCGGACGGCGGCATCGGCGCGGCGTAGGCGGGCGAGGCGGTCCGGCGTCAGCGAGCTCTCAAAGGATTCCAGCGATGCAAGCGGGGCGCTGCTCTCCACCAGCGCCACCACGCGGTTGACGTCCGGGAGGCGGTTGACCAGCGCGGTCGCTTCCTCGAACAGGGCGGGCTCCGGATAGCGTTCGAAGGCCAGCACCGGGCCGTAGCTGCGCGAGTCGCCCTGAACGCCCACGCTGCGGACCGGCAGCAGCCAGCCCCCTTCGGAGCGCCGGACGGCAGCGGCCGTCTCTGAGCACAGGCAGCGGACGGCAAGTCCGGGGCCTGGGAACGGGTGGCGGTGCAGCAGGCCGGCCGGCAGCCCGAGTTCCTCGCCGATTTCCCGCACCTCGTCCTTGTAAAACGAGCTGAGCGGCTCGACGATGCGGCCGCTCGCGATCAACTGCTGGATGCCCGGCACGCGGTTGTGGTGCGTCTTGATCACGGCGGCGTTCCCGGAGCCTCCGGATTCGATGGTGTCGGGATAGATGGTGCCCTGCCCGAGGATCCAGTCGCCCTCGAGAATGTGGCCGGATTCGATGATTTCTTCCTGGACGCGGACGAACTCCTCGCCGATGATGCGGCGCTTCCGCTCCGGGTCGCGGACGCCTTCAAGCGCCTTGAGAAAACGCGGCTCGGCGGGCTCGATGACCACGGCGCCCGGAGCAAGCTTGTCGAACGTCCGCTGGACGAATTCCGTCTCGCCCTCGCGCATCAATCCGGTATCCACGTAGATGCCGCGGACGCGGCCGGCGCCGAGCGCGTGCACGCAGAGGGTAAAGGCGACCGAGGAATCCACGCCTCCGCTGACAAAGAAAAAGACATTGCGGTCGCCGGCGATTTCCTGAATGCGGCGCTTCAGTTGGGGAATGCTGTGTTTCGGGCTCCAGTCCTTCTCGCAACCGCAAATGCGGAGCACGAAGTTTTCAAGCATCTGCATGCCGCGGCAGGTGTGTACGACCTCGGGATGGAACTGCACGGCGTACAGCGACCTGGCAAATTCGGCCATGGCGGCGATGGCGCAGGTGTCCGTGGCGCCGATGGCTTGAAAGCCGGGCGGGAGAACGGCGACGGTGTCGCGATGGCTCATCCAGACCTGCTGCTGCGACTCGGAGATGTTTTCGAACAGCGGCGCGGGTACGGTTTTGAGCAAGGCCAGCCCGAATTCGCCTTTTTCGCCGCGCCTGACCGTGCCGCCCATCAGTTGCGCCATCAGTTGCATGCCGTAGCAAATGCCGAGCACCGGCTTGCCCGCGCGGAGAATGTCCGCATCGACCCGCGGGCTGTCGGGCTCGTAAACACTCGACGGGCCGCCCGAGATGATGATCCCTTTCGAGCGGGCGAGTTCCGCGGCGGGCGTGCCGCTGTGGCGAACCTCGGCGGAAACGCCTAGTTCGCGCACCTTACGGGCAATCAGATGGCAGTACTGGCCGCCCGCATCAAGGACGGTTATTTGGGGTTCAGGATTATAATCTGGCACTAACTAGAATCTTATTTCACTTCCCGACGCGCTGCGCGACCACCCGCTTGGCGGTCTCAAGCAGGGCGCGCGCTTTCGGCAGAGACTCTATGGCGCGGGCCACCTCGGGATCGGTTTCGATGGTGAGGCGGCGGGCGTCGTCAATTCCGAAGGCGCTGGTATACATCTCGCGCTTGAGTTCCTGCTTCAGCCAGTCCTGGTGCTGGGCAAATTCGGCTTCGGTGAAGCGGATGTTCCTGGCCAGCATGAACTGGTGGAGTTCCTCCATGATGGCGGCATCCGGATCCCATCCCTTCGGCAGCTTTGTCTTGCGGTTGCCAAGGTAGTGCGCGACGAAATTGAAGATGACATAGCGGCGGCGCACGGTGCTCTGGAAGCGGTCGAGCTTGGCGTCTTCGAATTTCTCGTCGGGGGTGATGCCGTTGCCGCCGTAGACCGTGCGTCCGCTATCGGTGGACTTTGCGTCGAGAAGGTTGTTCTTCTCTCCATCCTTCCGGAAATAGTAGTCGTAGAAGGATATGTTGGAGTAGTCGCGCTGGATGAGCCGGCCGCTTGGCGTGTAGTAGCGCGCGGTGGTCAGGGCAAGGCCGGTATTCTCGGCCAGAGGGTAAACCGTCTGCACCAAGCCCTTCCCAAAGGTGTTCTCACCGAGAATCCAGGCGCGGTCGTGGTCCTGGAGAGCGCCCGCAACGATCTCGGCGGCGGAAGCCGAATAGCGGTTGACCAGCACCACCACCGGATAGTCGTAGTTGCCGTTGCCGGTGCGCGCGGTGTAGGGCTTTTCGGCGGAAGCGCGCCCGCGATGCGACACAACCAGTTGGCCCTTCCTCAGGAACCGGCTGGCGACGGCGACGCCTTCGTTCAACAGGCCTCCGGGGTTATCGCGGAGGTCGAGAACCAGGCCCTTGATGTTCTGTTCTCCAAGCTTCTTCAGGTTCTCTTCAAGTTCCCGGCTTGTGGTCTCGTTGAAGGCGGCGATATCGACATAGGCGATGCCGGGCTTGAGCCAGAAGGCCTCGTGGACGCTCTTTCTCGGGATCTCGTCGCGGGTCAGCGTGAAGATGAGCGGGGTGTCGTGGCCGTCCCGGCCGATGCTCACTTTGACGGTTGTGCCGCGGGGGCCTTTCAGCATGTCGGCGATTTCGGTCATGCTGAGGTTGTCGGTCGGCTTATCGTTCACGGCGAGAATTTCATCGCCGGGCCGGATGCCGGCCTTGGCGGCGGGTGAACCGGGGAACGGCGAAATGCAGATCGTCCTTCCATTGCCCTTGCGGCTGGGACCGATGGTCATGCCGACGCCGTAGTAGTGCCCGCGCTGGTCTTCGCGGAGAAGCTGGAACTCGCGCGGATCAAAGAAGCTGGAGTGCGGATCGAGCGTGCGCAGCATCCCGGGAATCGCGCCCTTATAGATCGCCTTGTCCGGTGGCAGCGGGTCGGCGAAGTGCTTCTCCACCAGGGCGTACACCCTGGTGAACCCGTTGACACTGGCCTTGACATCGTCTTCCGAGGATGCAGCGGAAGCGGCGCTGGTGAGGTTAGGCCCGAAAACCCCTCCCAGAACCGAACACACCACGATCACGGCGGGCAAAAGAAGCACGGATCGGCGGTAAGCCATTTTGACGACCTCTCCAGCGGAGTCTGTCCTTCAGTATAACCCAAAGCTGCGCTGAAGCCGCACCCCGTGCGTGCCGGGCGTCAGATCAAATCCCAGGGCTTGCGCGCCTCGCGCGAAAGCAGCCGGTTGGCCTCGGGGTCGCCGATGAACTCCTCTTTTTCTGCATCCCAGCGCAGCTTGCGCCCGGTCTTCATCGCGATGTTTCCGAGATGGCCGATATTCGTCGCGCGATGCCCGTCTTCGACGTCGGCCACCGGCTTTTTACGATTGCGAAGCGTGTCGATGAAGTTGCGGGCGTGCAGCGGAGTCGGTTCCGCGCCGTTCAACTGCGTTCTTTGCATGCGGAGTTCCGCGGAGCCCCGGCCCTGGGGATCGGGGTAGACCTCGAAGCCGAGGCGGTCTGCGAAGAGAGCGCCGTTGGTGCCGTAGAACGCCATCCCGTTGGGCCGGTCGTCCGCGCCGCGTGCGTTGTAATAGCGCATGCCGGGAGTTCGCCCGCCCACGCCGTGCGCGTTCAGATTGCACCCCTCGTAGCTCATGATGAAGTTGGGATACTCGTAGGTCGCCTGGAGCATGTCCGGCACCTCGCCGGCGTCCTGGACGGCGAATCGCCGGCCGGCCGCCGCCACCGTCACCGGCAGGTCCACGCCCATGATCTGGTGTACGGTGTCGAACCGGTGCGTTCCGAAGTCGGTGATGTAGCCGCCGGAGTAATCCCAAAACCACCGGTAGGTGCTCAGGAAGCGCTTCCGGTTGAAGGGCCTTTTGGGCGCCGGGCCGAGGTAGAAATCCCAGTCGAGTCCTTCGGGGACCGGACCGTCCGGCTCGCTGCCGATGCCGTTGGGGTACATGTTGGAGTAATTCCACACCCGGACGAAATGGACCCGCCCGAGTTCACCGCTCTGCACGATGCGCGCCGCCTCGGCCAAGTGAGGCGCCGAGCGGTGCTGCGTTCCGGGCATCACAATGCGCTTGTAACGCCGCGCCGCCTCAACCATCGCCCGCCCTTCCCGCACGTTGTGCGCGAGCGGCTTTTCGACGAAGACATGCTTGCCGGCCTGGCAGGCAAGGACGGTCGGGATGGCGTGCCAGTGGTCGGGAGTGGCGATGTGTACGGCGTTGATTTCCTTCATCTCGAGGAGCTTCCGGAAATCGCCGAAGGCGCGCGCCGAGGGACCCGCCCACTCGCGGGCCTGCGCAGCGTTCCGCTCGTAAACATCGCAGACTGCGGCGTACTCCACGCCGGGAACTTCGCGCATCAGCCGAGCCACGTAGCGCCCCCGGCCGCCGCATCCGATCAGCCCCATTACCACCCGCTCGTTAGCCCCAAGGATCCGGCGCGCCGAAGCCGCCGTCCACGCCGCCGCCGTCACAAAGTCCCGTCGCTGCATGCCGTAAAGCATATCACCGCACCGGCAGAGTTGGA
>JBLNCW010000119.1:0-28067 GCA_050261015.1 Rhodospirillales bacterium
GGAGAGGAGCCTCGCCGCGTTGTGGTAACCAGAGCTGTCCGAGCCTCCGGCCGCGAACGATGTGTGGCCGTGGAGGACGAGCGCGTAGGCGAGAAAGAGCGTCCCGATCGCGATTCGGAGGAGCGGCGCGTCCTTCAAGCTCCGACTAGTATCGGCCAACCCGAAGCGCACGTTCGGTCCTCGCCGAAGGCGCCCGCCACCGGTCAAAAAAAAAGAGCTCAGGAACTGGTCCTGAGCTCTTCGAACTGAATTCCCCGGCGGCGTCCTACTCTCCCACGCGGTCTACCGCGAAGTACCATCGGGGCTGAAGGGCTTAACTGCCGTGTTCGGAATGGGAACGGGTGTGGCCCCTTCGCTAAGGTCACCGGGAAAACTTGCTTCCCTGCATGATCAAGAGAGTCGGATTCGAACTTCGATTCGCACTTCAAGAATTTTATGGTCAAGCCTCACGGCCGATTAGTACGGGTCAGCTTCACGCCTTGCAGCGCTTCCACACCCCGCCTATCAACGTGGTCATCTCCCACGGGCCTTCAGGGGATTGCTCCCGGGAAATCTCATCTTGAGGAAGGCTTCCCGCTTATATGCTTTCAGCGGTTATCCTTTCGAACTTCGCTACCCGGCCGTGCCGCTGGCGCGACAACCGGTGCACAAGAGGTTCGCCCGTCCCGGTCCTCTCGTACTAAGGACGGATCCTCGCAAATTTCCTGCGCCCACACGAGATAGGGACCGAACTGTCTCACGACGTTCTAAACCCAGCTCACGTACCGCTTTAACCGGCGAACAGCCGGACCCTTGGGACCTGCTTCAGCCCCAGGATGCGATGAGCCGACATCGAGGTGCCAAACCTTGCCGTCGATGTGAACTCTTGGGCAAGATCAGCCTGTTATCCCCGGCGTACCTTTTATCCGTTGAGCGATGGCCCTTCCATGCAGAACCACCGGATCACTAAGCCCTACTTTCGTACCTGCTCGACTTGTCGGTCTCGCAGTCAAGCTCCCTTCTGCCTTTGCACTCTACGGCTGGTTTCCAATCAGCCTGAGGGAACCTTTGGGCGCCTCCGTTACATTTTAGGAGGCGACCGCCCCAGTCAAACTACCCACCAGGCATGGTCCTCGACCCGGATTACGGGCCTGAGTTAGAACTCCGGTGTCATCAGGGTGGTATCTCACCGTCCGCTCCCCCGAGGCCGAAACCCCAGGTTCAAAGCGTCCCACCTATCCTGCGCAGACAACACCAAAATTCAATGCCTGGATATAGTAAAGGTGCACAGGGTCTTTCCGTCTACGTGCGGGTAACCGGCATCTTCACCGGTGCTACAGATTCGCCGAGCGCGTTGCGGAGACAGTGCCCAAATCGTTACGCCATTCGTGCAGGTCGGAACTTACCCGACAAGGAATTTCGCTTGAACTTGTTGCTACGCGTCTACCGCGTGGGCCGGTCATTTCTGCCGACCTCTGCATGTCGCCATGCAGTCCGGACTTTCTCTTCGTTCTGACCTCGGCAGATCAGATCGTCTGGCGTTAAGTCTCTGAGGATTCCGCACCCTGTCGGATGCGGCCTTTCCTGCTGATTATCTGCACTCCCTGCTTTGTGACTGCCGCTCGCGCGGCGAGTAGCCGGAGATACTCAGACGTTCCAGCATTTGGCCAGATTTTACTAAGGCAGCGATGAGCAACCTTAGGACCGTTATAGTTACGGCCGCCGTTTACTGGGGCTTCGATCAAGAGCTTCGCCTTGCGGCTGACCCCATCAATTAACCTTCCAGCACCGGGCAGGCGTCACACCCTATACGTCCACTTTCGTGTTTGCAGAGTGCTGTGTTTTTGATAAACAGTCGCAGCGGCCTGGTCACTGCGACCCTCTTCAGCTCAGCTACGCATGTAGCCACCAAAAAGGGTGCACCTTCTCCCGAAGTTACGGTGCCATGTTGCCTAGTTCCTTCACCCGAGTTCTCTCAAGCGCCTTAGAATTCTCATCCTGCCCACCTGTGTCGGTTTACGGTACGGTCTGCATAAGCTGAAGCTTAGGAGATTTTCCTGGAAGCGTGGTATCGGTAACTTCGCCCAAAAGGGCTCGTCTCGCTGCTCGGCGTTAATGACCCCCCGGATTTGCCTAAGGGATCCGCCTACCTGCTTTCCCCGGGACAACCAACGCCCGGTATACCTAACCTTCTCCGTCCCTCCATCGCACTTATGCGAGGTGCTGGAATATTAACCAGCTTCCCATCGACTACGCATTTCTGCCTCGCCTTAGGGGCCGACTCACCCTGCGTCGATTAACGTTGCGCAAGGAAACCTTGGGCTTTCGGCGTGCGGGCTTTTCACCCGCATTATCGTTACTCATGTCAGCATTCGCACTTCCGATACCTCCAGCAGACTTCTCAATCCACCTTCAACGGCTTACGGAACGCTCCTCTACCGCGTACACATAAATGTGCACACCCCAAGCTTCGGTTCATCGCTTAGCCCCGTTAAATCTTCCGCGCAGACCGACTCGACCAGTGAGCTATTACGCTTTCTTTAAAGGGTGGCTGCTTCTAAGCCAACCTCCTGGCTGTCTGTGCCTTTCCACATCGTTTTCCACTTAGCGATGAATTTGGGACCTTAGCTGTGGGTCTGGGTTGTTTCCCTTTTCACGACGAACGTTAGCACCCGCCGTGTGTCTCCCGGATAGTACGTGCTGGTATTCGGAGTTTGCCATGGTTTGGTAAGTCGCAATGACCCCCTAGCCATAACAGTGCTCTACCCCCAGCAGTATTCGTCCGAGGCGCTACCTAAATAGCTTTCGAGGAGAACCAGCTATCTCCGGGTTCGATTAGCTTTTCACTCCTAATCACACCTCATCCCCTACCTTTGCAACGGGAGTGGGTTCGGGCCTCCAGTCAGTGTTACCTGACCTTCACCCTGGGCATGACTAGATCACCCGGTTTCGGGTCTACTGCCCGCGACTATGCGCCCTTATCAGACTCGGTTTCCCTTCGCCTCCCCTATACGGTTAAGCTTGCCACGAACAGTAAGTCGCTGACCCATTATACAAAAGGTACGCAGTCACCAAACAAGTTGGCTCCCACTGCTTGTACGCACACGGTTTCAGGATCTATTTCACTCCCTTCACCAGGGTTCTTTTCGCCTTTCCCTCACGGTACTGGTTCACTATCGGTCGGTCAGGAGTATTTAGCCTTGGAGGATGGTCCCCCCATGTTCAGACAGGGTTTCACGTGCCCCGCCCTACTCATTTTTCATCATTAAGGCCCTTTCGCATACTGGGCTTTCACCATCTCTGGCCAGTCTTTCCAGACTGTTTTGCTAAAACCAAAATGACTTTTGGGCTTCTCCCCGTTCGCTCGTCGCTACTTAGGGAATCTCGGTTGATTTCTTTTCCTCCGGGTACTTAGATATTTCAGTTCCCCGGGTTCGCCCTGCATGGCTATGTATTCACCATGCAGTACTCCTTGCGGAGTGGGTTTCCCCATTCGGACATTGCCGGATCAAAGCTTGTTGCCAGCTCCCCGACACTTTTCGCAGGCTGCCACGTCCTTCATCGCCTCTGACCGCCAAGGCATCCACCGTGTGCGCTTATTCGCTTGACCATATAACCCCAAGTCGCCTCGGGATCATGTCGTTGCGAATACAAACGACTAATCACTTCAAATGTTGAAATGCCTTCCGGCATTTCGCCTTAGCCTTTACGAAACGCCTGGACTCTTGCCCCAAGCGTTCGCTACGTCCCGAATTGTCAAAGAACACGACACCGGCTTCAGCGCCAGGCCGCTTCAAATCTTTATGTGTGTGCGCAGAATCATCCAGAGTATCGCTTGAGGGTTTCGCTTGGTGGTGGGTCTGGGAGGACTCGAACCACCGGCCTCACCCTTATCAGGGGTGCGCTCTAACCACCTGAGCTACAGACCCAATGTCGCGAGTTCAGATGGTGGAGCCAGTCGGGATCGAACCGACGACCCCCTGCTTGCAAAGCAGGTGCTCTCCCAGCTGAGCTATGGCCCCATGCTCGAAAAGGAGCATCTAAAGGGACACTCCCTCGGCGTCATGCCTTTTCAGACAGGCCGGGAACTCTGGATGCAGGTCACTTGTGCGGACGCCTGGAAGGCAATCAGCTGTCTTTGTGTCTCTAAAGGAGGTGATCCAGCCGCACCTTCCGATACGGCTACCTTGTTACGACTTCACCCCAGTCATGAATCACACCGTGGTAACCGTCCTCCCGAAGGTTAGACTAGCTACTTCTGGTGCAACCCACTCCCATGGTGTGACGGGCGGTGTGTACAAGGCCCGGGAACGTATTCACCGCAGCAATGCTGATCTGCGATTACTAGCGATTCCGACTTCACGGAGTCGAGTTGCAGACTCCGATCCGGACTGAGATGGGGTTTCTGGGATTGGCTCACCCTCGCGGGATTGCAGCCCTCTGTCCCCACCATTGTAGTACGTGTGTAGCCCTGGCCGTAAGGGCCATGATGACTTGACGTCATCCCCACCTTCCTCCGGTTTGTCACCGGCGGTCTCCTTAGAGTTCCCACCATTACGTGCTGGCAACTAAGGACAAGGGTTGCGCTCGTTGCGGGACTTAACCCAACATCTCACGACACGAGCTGACGACAGCCATGCAGCACCTGTCTCACGGTTCCCGAAGGCACTCCTCTATCTCTAAAGGATTCCGTGGATGTCAAGGCCAGGTAAGGTTCTGCGCGTTGCATCGAATTAAACCACATACTCCACCGCTTGTGCGGGCCCCCGTCAATTCCTTTGAGTTTCAGTCTTGCGACCGTACTCCCCAGGCGGCGAACTTAACGCGTTAGCTTCGATACTGAGAGCCTAGTTGCTCCCAACATCCAGTTCGCATCGTTTAGGGCGTGGACTACCAGGGTATCTAATCCTGTTTGCTCCCCACGCTTTCGTATCTCAGCGTCAGTAATGGTCCAGAAAGCCGTCTACACCGCCGGTGTTCCTCCTGATATCTACGCATTTCACCGCTACACCAGGAATTCCGCTTTCCTCTCCCACACTCTAGCTCTGCAGTTTTCGGCGCACCCTCCCAGTTGAGCCGGGAGATTTCACACCGAACTTGCAGAACCGCCTACATACTCTTTACGCCCAGTAACTCCGAACAACGCTCGCTGCCTACGTATTACCGCGGCTGCTGGCACGTAGTTAGCCGCAGCTTCTTCTGCAGGTACCGTCATTATCGTTCCTGCCGAAAGAGCTTTACACCCCGAAGGGCTTCATCGCTCACGCGGCGTCGCTGCATCAGGGTTTCCCCCATTGTGCAAGATTCCCCACTGCTGCCTCCCGTAGGAGTCTGGCCCGTGTTTCAGTGCCAGTGTGGCCGTGTGCCCTCTCAGGCCGGCTACCGATCGTTGCCTTGGTGAGCCATTATCCCACCAACTAGCTAATCGGCCGCGGGCTCCTCCTTCAGCGTCTTTCGACTTTCCCCTCTCGGGCTTATGCGGTATTAGCCCCGGTTTCCCAGGGTTATTCCCCACTAAAGGGTAGATTACCCACGTGTTACTCACCCGTACGCCACTGTACTCAGGGGATTGCTCCCCCTTTCTCGTTCGACTTGCATGTGTTAAGCGCGCCGCCAGCGTTGATTCTGAGCCGGGATCAAACTCTCGTTTGATCTCGTGAGTATAAATCGCCTCAGTTGAACTCGGATCTCCGAGGTTCAAAAGTGCGTCCAACCAGATTTTCAAAGATCTTTGCAGCCCGCCTGGGATCCCACAGGAAGCCAAGCCTGCTGCAAGGCCTCAAAAGCCGTCTAAACCGCACTCCGCCACGCTCTATGGTTTGGAGCGGAGACTCTTGCGGCCAGAAAACCGTTAAAGAGCTTTTGGAAGGCTAGTGCCCCCGGCGCACTTTGCGACGCCGGCTCTTCCCTTCGCCGTCATTCATCCTACCACCCAACCCTCCTCAGCGCAAGTGGCTGGGGCCTTTCCTCGGGTGGCTCAGATTCGCGGCTACTCAATACAGCCTAACAAAAACCAATTCGATCCGCAAATCCTGCCGCCTTCACGCTCCGGGCGCAATCTCTATCCACCTTGCCGAACCCCTGGAGCGTTTACGGCCGACTTCAATGAGCCTAACAAATCTGAAACATCGATGCAACATCCCGAGGCAAAAAAATGTATGCTGCAGCAAACCATTGAAATTTAACCATCTTACAAGCACCAAAACCGTTTCCACGACACCGCTGGGCGCCCCCGCCCCGTCCGGCTTTTTCGCAGCTGTCTCCCTATTGGCGTAGAATTAAACAATCTATGCTCGATTCCGGTCAGGATTTTTATCGAATTCAAAAGCTGCCACCTTACGTTTTTGCGGTCGTAAACGAGAGAAAAGCCCAGTTGAGGGCCCAGCAGCTCGATGTGGTCGATCTCGGGATGGGAAATCCCGACGGCGCAACCCCCGAACTGGTCGTCAAAAAGCTCCAGGAAGCCGCAAAAGACGCACGAAATCACCGTTATTCGCTGTCACGGGGCATCCCGCGGCTCCGGCAGCAGATTGTGGCGCGCTACAAGGCCAACTACGGCGTCGAGCTCGATCCCGAAAAAGAAGCCATCGTCACCATGGGCGCCAAGGACGCCCTTGCCCACCTCCTGTTTGCGGTCATAGGCCCAGGGGATGTCGTGGTCTCCCCCAATCCCGCCTACCCAATCCACCAGTACGGGGTAATCATGGCTGAGGGAAGCGCCTGCGTGCTGCCCATGCCCACGCCGGCCGAGTTCCTGAACCGCCTGGAGGACCTTTTCCGTACGGCCGCCACGAAGCCCAAGGCCATCCTGATCTCGTTCCCCCACAATCCGACCACGCATTGCGTCGACCTGGACTACATGAAAGAGATCGTCCGGCTGGCCGCCCACCACGGCACAATGGTGGTCCACGATTTCGCCTACGCCGACCTGTGCTTTGACGGCTACAAAGCCCCCAGCATCCTTCAGGTCGACGGAGCCAAGGAAGTCGCCGTCGAGATCTTCTCGATGTCGAAAAGCTACAACATGGCGGGATGGCGGGTCGGCTTCTGCCTGGGTAACCCGAAGATGATAGCCGCCCTGGCCCGCATCAAGAGCTACCTGGATTACGGCGTCTTCCAGCCAATCCAGATCGCCGCCATTCTGGCGCTCCGCGAATGCGAGGAAGAGACCAAAAAGATCTGCGCGGTTTACCAGCAGCGGCGCGACGTCCTGGTGGCCGGCCTGAACAGGGCGGGCTGGGAGATCACCCCTCCACGCGGAACCATGTTCGCGTGGGCGCGCATTCCAGAGCGTTTTCAGGCCCTGGGCTCGCTTGAATTCTCCAAATTGCTCCTGGAGAAGGCGCTGGTGGCCGTCTCGCCCGGCATCGGTTTCGGCCCGCTCGGGGAAGGTTACGTGCGGTTCGCCCTGGTGGAAAACGAGCATCGCACCCGGCAGGCCATCCGCTCCATCAGGCAGTTCCTGAGGGAGGGGGTATAACGGCCACTCCGATTGTGGCCCCCGACTCGCATATAATTCGGCTATGGCTGCCGTGCCCGAAGCGCAGGTGCCTGTGCTGCTGGACCTCTGGCAAATCCGAGGGCAGGATCTCGACGCCATGCTGGAGGAAGAGGTCCGCACCTGGCGCGCCGAACTCGATTGGGATTTTCAGCCTTCGGCCGACCTGGTGCGGCGCTTCGTCGATGTGCATGCGCTCAACGGCTACGCCCTGCTGGTCGGGGACGAGGTGGTCGGCTACTCCTACTACGTCTGCGAGGAGCACAAAGGGTTAGTCGGAGATCTCTACCTCCGGGCCGAGAACCGCACTGCCGACAACGAACACAGGCTGCTGGGCGCCGTGGTCGACCACCTGGTGCGAACCCCCTACGTCCGCCGCATCGAATCGCAATTGATGCTGGCCCGCTATCTTCAACCCAGGCTGCTGCCCTCTGCCGCTTTTTCCCGTTCTTTCGAGCGGAACTTCATGGTTGTGGATGCCTCCGTCGGCACCAGGCTGCCCCCGCGCCGCCTCGAAGGCATTCTGCTGGACCGCTGGACCGAGCGCTGGCAGGACGAAACCGCCTCCCTCATAGCCGCCGCCTACCGCGGCCACATCGACAGCGAAATCAACGACCAGTACCGTTCGGCCGCCGGTGCGCGCCGCTTTCTCTTCAACATCGTGCAGTATCCCGGCTGCGGGACATTCTTCGAGCCGGCCTCATGCGTTGCTGTCCAGGCCGGCGACGGGCGGCTCTGCGGAGTTTCCCTGACGAGCATGGTGGCGAAGGATTCCGGCCACATCACTCAGATCTGCGTCGCGCCTGCGGTCAAGGGTAAGGGCGTCGGCTATGAGATGCTCCGCCACTCCCTGGAAGTCCTGGCCCGCTCCGGCGCAACGAAGGTCAGCCTGACGGTGACGGCGGCCAACACCGACGCGGTCAGACTGTACCTGCGCGTGGGTTTCCGCACCGTGCGCAGGTTCAACGCATTCGTCTGGAAAGGTTTTTAGCTTCTCGCCGCCGGCGCGGCTCTCAGCCCAGGTCCCGCTCGATCGCAGCGGCGATTCGCGTTGCCGCGGCCTCGACTCTGGCGAGATCCGGTCCCTCCACCATCACCCGCGCCAGCGGCTCCGTGCCTGAAAAGCGAACCAGAACCCGGCCCGCGCTCCCAAAATCCCGTTCCGCCGCCCGGATCTCCTCGTTCACCGCCGGCAATTCCGAGAGGGGCTTTTTCGACCTGACCCTGACGTTCACCAGCCGCTGCGGATACACTTCCAGCTCACCGGTGAGCTCGTCCAGGTCACTGCCTGCCTCCAGCACCGTGTCGATCACGCGCAGCGCCGTCAGCAATCCGTCCCCCGTAGTGGCGTACTCGGAGAAGATGATGTGTCCGGACTGCTCGCCCCCCAGCACGGCGCCCGACCTCAACATTTCCTCGAGCACATACTTGTCGCCCACCGGCGTCCGGATCAGCCTGATGCCGTGCGCCGCCAGCGCCCGCTCCAGCCCGAGATTCGACATCACGGTCGCCACCACCGCCGGTTGCCCGTCCGGTCCCGTAAGCCGGCCTTTTGCGTGGAGCGCCTTCGCGCACATGAGCAACACCGCGTCGCCGTCCACCACCTTCCCCGAGCGCGAGACGAAGATGGCGCGGTCGGCGTCGCCGTCGAAAGCGACCCCCAGATCCGCGCCGCAGTCCAACACTGTTTTCTGGAGCTTCTCGACGTGCAGCGCCCCGCATCCCAGGTTGATGTTGCGCCCGTCCGGCGCGCACTCCACGGCGGTCACTCTGGCGCCCAGCCGCTCGAGCAGTTCCGGCGCCAGCGCGGACGCCGCCCCGTTGCCGCAATCGACCGCCAGTTTCAAACCCGAAAACGAACGCCCGGCCGTGGATGCCAGGTAGTTGATGTAGTGCTGGTCGAGTCCGGCATCCGGCGTCAGTTCAACCGGCTCGGGCTCAATGCCGGCTTCAAGACGCGCAAAGATTTCCTGCTCGATGGCGTGCTCCTGCTCGTCCGGGAGCTTGTATCCGGAGTGGCCGAAAACCTTGATCCCGTTATCGCGGTAAGGGTTGTGAGAGGCCGATATCATCACCCCGGCAATAAAGGTGTTCGTGCGGGTGAGGTAGGCTACTCCAGGAGTCGTGGTCACGCCGGCAAAGCGGACGGCAACTCCGCGGTCCCGAAGTCCGCCGGCCACGTGCCCGGCGATCCAGGGGCTCGATTCCCGCGTGTCCATGCCGATCACGATTTCCGGCGACGGCGCCAGCCGGCTCGCAATATCGCCCAGCGCCGCGCCCAGCGCGCAAACCGTCTTTGGATCCAGCGGGAATTCCCCCGCGACGCCTCGAACTCCGTCAGTGCCGAACAGTTGCCGCACCGTCATCAGTTACCGCTCCTCCTTGCGCTGTCTTCTCCAACCCAACGGTCACTTCCACTTCAGGTGACGACACAAAACGAACCTGCGGATCCGGAATGAAGGTATGCACACGGAATTGCGTTTCCCCGACGGTGCGTGACAGGTCGATCGGGTCGGTTTCCACGTACCCGACCTGGCGCACACGGCTCTCCGGACCGATGATGGCGAGCCGCGGGGGATTAACCACCTCCCGGACGACCCGGTAGCCTTCCGGCGGCGGCGAAGAGAACCGGACGCGCACGGGAACCTCCGCCGATACGCGCTGTTCGAACTGCAGTCTCACCTGTCCTGGAACCGCCCTGACCAGCTCCATTCCCGCCGGCAGATCCACGATGTTGCTCGGGTCCACCTTGAAGGTGTACGCTCCCGCGCGATGTACCCCGGAAAGATCGAACACCACCGCCGTTCGTGAGGCATCAAAATTCCGCATGCGGGCGGCGGGGCCCTTAACTTCGAGGTAAATCCGCTCCGGCGCGTCCGAGCTCATCTCGAGACCGGCAGGCACGTTCTGATACTGGATGTGGGCAATGACGGAGGTCAGCAGCTCGGGACTGCCCACAAAGATCAGCCAGAGCGCGACGGCGATGCCGAGCGCCAGCAGCTTCCAACCAATGTTGTTCAGCAGCACTCGGATCATCGGTGAGTGGCCTTCTTCCAGCCGGCTTCTCTCATCTGCTCCTGCCCTGGCTCATCCAGAACCGGATCACGAAGCGGCTGCCGCTCGTCGCGCCGCTTGCGCCCGAAGTGTTTCGCGATCCGCTCTTCCAGGCGTTCCATCGTGACGTCCGACTCGATCTCGCCGAATGCTGCCACCGAAATGCGCCCTGTCTCCTCAGAAACCACCAGCGCCAGGCAATCCGCCTCTTCCGTCACGCCGATGGCGGCGCGGTGGCGCGTGCCGAGCTTGCGAGCCAGCAGCGGATTCATGCTCAGCGGGAGGAAGCAGGCCGCCGCCGCGATGCGGTCCCCCTGGACGATCACAGCCCCATCGTGCAGCGCGGTGCCCGGCTGGAAAATGGAAAGCAGCAGGTCCCGCGACAGATAGGCGTTCAGCGCCACGCCGCTCTCGATGAATGTCCGCAGCCCCATGTCACGCTCGATCACGATCAGCGCGCCGATGCGCTGCTGGGAGAGCCGGCTGATTGCCAAAAGAATATCCTCGGTCGACTCGCGCCGTTTCAACTGCCCGCCGAAGTTCAGCCAGCCGCGCCGCCCGATACGCGCCAGCGTGCGCCGGATCTCCGACTGGAACAACACAATCAGCGCGATCGCCGTGTACGGAACCACGGTGGAGAGTATCGCGCGCAGCAGTTCCAGCCCCGCCCAGACCGAAAGCCCGTATACCAGCAACAGAATGCCGATTCCGGCCAGCACGTGGGCCGCCCGGGTGCCGCGCACAACCATGATGAGCTGATACACGAGGAAGGCGACAATGAGGATGTCGATCACCCCCGTCGCTGTCAGCTTTGGCATCCAGGACGTTATTTGTGAAACAGAAAAGGACATTAGCGCCGGGCTACTAATATTATCGCAGGAGAAGGGCCCCAAACGAGCCGGAGTTAAGAAAAAACCCAGCGCCGCGAGCTGGACAGTCCCAAGCGACACCCCAAATCAGGCGAATCACGCCCCGCGCCGCCCTAAGAGAAGGGGTACTTAGCCTGCTCTATCGTCAGACCTCGAACCTCGATTTTCGAAAGGTCCGCGGTCCCGAGCCCGGCTTCTTCGGCGAGATGAATCGTGTTGTCGCAGTGGCGGAACGGCGCTGTGCCGCGCCCCGCCCGTGGATCGTATCCCATGACCGCCGCCGCAACAGCATCCGTACAGACTGGGTTCAGCCCCGCAATGATGAGGCCGGGGCGGACCAGCCGTAGCCCTTCCACCCACGGGCCTTCGCCGCCCGCAACAGTCTCGATTCCATCGATGATCGCCAGATCGACCGGGCGCGCCGCGGCCAGATCCACCACGATGCGTGGAACGCGGTAGCCCGGGTCGCGGTTCGGTGTCGCGCTGATTTCCTGCGGCGCGCTCCTGGAAACGCGGCGCCGGGCGAAGTGCAGGCTCTCGGCTCGTCCCTTGGCCGGGCTCTCGTTCGGCTCCTGCTCGCCCGCATCATCGCCGTAGATGGAGGCCGGCGTGATGCCGAAAAGGTTTTTGAGCGCGAGCGTCACGCCGCACGTCTCGTGGTTCTTCAACTTGGCCAGACTTACGAATACATCCGTATCCTCGTAGGAGTGGTTCAGGTCGAATGCCGGGTACATGTAGGCGCGGCCCGGCACTTGCAACCGCGAATACTTTTTGCCCTTGCCGAGGTTGTTTGTGTTCTCGAACTCCACGCCGGAAGCGGCGTTCTGCAAGCTGCGCACGTTCCAGCCCGAATCCAGAAGGTACTCCTCCAGCGGACCGCCGCTCGCCCAGCAACTCTCGACGAACCGTATGCGGCGCGCTCCCGCCTTCCCCATGAGCTGCGCCACCACTCCGGCAATGTTCGGATGCGTGTAGTGCGTGACGCCCAGCGGCCTGCCCTGGAAACGCAGTGCCGGGCTGCCTGTAAGATTCAGCTTGATAGTGACCGTCTTGCCGCGAACCAGCCGCTCCAGTCCCCCGAGCTGATCGAACACGGTGGAAAGCACCGGCGCAAGTCCGGCTGTGTAGCTTTCGGCGCGAGCAATGGCCACGGGCGCGGCGGGCGGTTCAGACCGGGCCACAAAGGCGGCCGTCAGGCCTAGTAATTCCCTCCGAGTCATACGTCTACTCCAGTACGAGAGCTGCCACAGAGGAAACCTGCGGAATGTCGCATCCTGTCCCCCCTTCCACCGGATACAGCTCCAGCTCGCGCGGCGGTTCTCCGGGCGCGAGCAGCCGCGCTCGCGTGAACCTGGCCGCGAAATGCGCGGTGATCGACTCCACCGGGTAGCTGGTGTAATTCACCAGTTGGAGCACAACCTGTTTTCCGTCCGGCGAGCCCCGCAGAGAGGAAAGCATGCCGGCAACGTTGAACAGGCGCACGCCCATGTTCGTCCGCCCGATCATCGAGTTCATTCCCTTCCAGATCTCGTCAATCTGAGCAAGTTCCTTGTCTGGGAGCGCGATCTGGCCCGGCTGCGGCGCGGGCAGCTTCCATCCCGGCGGAGCGTTCAAGAGCGTGCCGCCCGCTCTGGTGAAGTTCCGCAAAACCTCTTTCTGGTCCGCGGAGAGCGCCTCGGGATCCACGTTGACGACCCATTTGGCCTCCGCGAGCGCCTCAGCGTTCAGCTTCGGCGCTGGCACCGGGCGCACGGGCAGGTGCCGCGTCACGAGCATGTCCAGGATGCCGCCGGAAAGCAGGGTTCCGCCGTCCTCACCCAGCACAACAGCAAGCTGCCCGCGGGGTCCCCAGCGCCCCCACTCCTTGTGCTCCTGGAAAAACCGGAGCATCGCGCCGATGCGGGCCCAGTCCTTGAGCGCGGCCGTCTCGCGCGCCAGCAGCCGCCGGCTGAAATCCTCATCAAGCGCGACGATCCACCGCGCTCCCACAACCGCGGCATCTGCGATCGCCGCAAGATAGCTTGCCGCCGGGATCACGGTGTTCGCCGGAGGCACGTTGCCGATCCACACCGCCGCCGTGGTGTTAGCTCTCAGAAACCGCAGAAAACCGGTGTTTGTCTCGATCCACGGGCCTCCGGTGGCGGCTGCCCTGGCCTGCGCCCGGATGCCGGGCCACACCCCGTCGGCGGCGCCCGTGACGGCCGCTGCCGGGTCCAGGCGAAGTCCGCTGCGCGGCGGCAGTTCGACGACAGCCAGTCCCGCGCTGCGCGCTGTGTCCCCGGCGGAAGCGGGAAACGCCCCTTCGAGCACGATGCCGGCCAGCTTAGCTGCGGCCGCCTGCCGGACTGCCTCCGCCACGTCCGCTCCCGGCCGCACCACGGCCAGCACGGAAATCCCGCGCGCAGCCGCCGCTTCAGAGAACGCCGCCCCGGCCGGCGCCCGCTCGAGGAGCAACACGTTGATCGGGGTTTCAGCCACCAGATCAAGGGTCTTGGGGTCGGCCGACGGCCACCGCGCAGGCACCGCATCCGCCAGATTCAGCGCAAGGAGCAGAGCCAGGACCATAGCCCGATTGAATCATGTCCGCTCGCGCCGCGCACGCTCACTCGGGAGGATTTAACGTTTGCGCGTCTCGCCCGCGATGCCGCGCGAAGCGCTGCCGTTGCTGCCACCCGGGGCGGCATCTTCTTCAGCGGCCCGCCGCGCCGGCGTCCGCAGCGGTATGTCCACCTCCCCGGTGATCAGGCGCGCGCGCCGGTTGAACGTGAAATACTGAAACGCCCACTGAATGAAGACCACTACGCGGTTCTGGAATCCTACCAGGTACATCAGGTGGACGAACAGCCAGGCGAGCCACGCCAGGCGGCCCGTCAGCCGGATTTTTCCGAACTGGGCAACGGCCTTCTCCCGGCCGATCGTCGCAAGGTTGCCCTTGTCCAGATAGCGGAACTCCGGCGGCTGCCGGCCCGTAAGCCGCGCCTCGATCACTTTCGCCACATACCTACCCTGCTGCATGGCAACCGGCGCGAGGCCGGGCAGCGGCGATCCCGTCTGGTGCGGGTAGTTAGCCAGGTCGCCGATCACGAAGATCTCCGGGTAACCCGGAACGCTCAGGTCGGGCTCTACGATCACGCGGCCGCTGCGGTCCGTCTCCGCGCCGGTGCGCTCTGCCAGGAGCCGGCCCAGGGCGGACGCCTGCACGCCCGCAGCCCAGATCACGGTGCGCGCGGCCAACCGGCCGGTCTTGCCGTCAGCCTCGTAAGTCAGGCCCCTCTCGTCGATCGCGGTCACGCGCACGCCGACCCGCGGCCGCACTCCGAGCCGGATCAGGTCCAGTTCCGCCCTCGCCGTCAGATCTGGAGAGAATGCCGGCAGAATGCGCGGGCCGGCCTCCAGCAGCAGAATCTGCGCCTCGCGCGGGTCGATGGCACGGAAGTCACCCTTGAGTGAATCGTTGGCGATCTCGCTCAACGCGCCTGCCAGCTCCACGCCGGTCGGCCCCGCGCCCACGATCGCGAACGTCAGCCACTCGCGGCGCACCTCCGGATCGGGCTCCCGTTCCGCCGCTTCGAAGGCCAGGAAGATCCGCTTCCGGATGGCCGTTGCGTCCTCCACGCTCTTCAGACCGGGCGCGAGCCGCTCCCACTCCGGCTTGCCGAAATAATGCAGCGCGGAACCGGCCGCGACGATCAGGCTGTCATATTCGGCCTCGCCATCGCGGAGAATCACTCTCCGCTTCGCCACATCGAAGTCCACCACTTCGGCAAGCAGCGTTTCGGTATTCTTCTGCTTGCGCAAAATCGAACGCAGCGCAGCGGAGATATCTCCCGGCGAAAGGCCGCCTGTCGCCACCTGGTAGAGCAATGGCTGGAACAGGAAAAAATTGCGGCGATCGATGAGCGTGGTCTTGACGCGCGCCCGGCGAAGAGCTTTGGCGGCCTCAAGTCCGCCGAAGCCCCCGCCTATGATGACTACACGGTGTCCTTCAGGCATTCCCTCCCTGTCCTGCCGGATTCCGTCAAGACTTGGGCGGCGAGGCAGGCTTTGTTTGCCCTAGCTCCTTCAGCCGTTCCTCGAGGTGGTCAGCCATCTTCAGCAACGGCACGCCTTCGATCAGCCATTTCGGAGCCGGCTCGCCCTTCAGATAGTGATTGAAGAACTCGCGCATCCGTACCGTGTAGTCTTTCATGTTCTCCGGCTTGCGCAGGCCGTGGTTTTCTCCCTTGTATTGCAGCATCACCACCGGCTTGCCGAGCCGCCGCAGCGCATTGTAGTACTCGATTCCTTGCGTCCAGTCCACCGCCCCGTCTTTATCATTGTGCATGATCATCAGCGGTGTTTTCACCTTTGTGGCGTGGTACACCGGCGAGTTGCGTATGAACCCCTCGATGTTTTCCCAATACCCGCCCGTAAACCGGCCCTGGCTGCTCTCGAAAATCGGCTGGTTGGACGAGCCGCTGTTCCAGTAAATCGAACCGTACATGCTGACCAGATTGGTCAAAGGAGCTCCCGCCACCGCCGCCGCGAACGCGTCCGTCTGCGTTACCAGGAACGCCGTCTGATAGCCGCCCCAGGAATGGCCGTGGATTCCGACGCGCTTCGGATCCACCACTCCCGTCGCCACCGCCGCCTTTAGCGCGGAAAGGACGCACCACACCGCCGACATGCCCGGATCGTTGACCCGGTACTTGATATCCGGCGTCAACACGGCATAACCGTTGCTCGTGTACGCCGCGACATTGAAACCATTAGCCGCCGGCTGCCAGTACGCGTTCGTCGACTGCGTGAGTCTCTCGTAGATGTAAACGATCGTTGGGTAGCTCTTCCCCTCTTCGTAACCTGCGGGCAGGTAGAGCGTCGCCTGGAGCTTGTCGCCTTTCGCGCTGGTGTAGTCGATAACGCGCGAGCCCTTCATCCAAGCAAAGTCCTTCTGCTGGGGGTTCGCATCCGTTACTTTCTGCCCGTTTTCCAGTGCGGCGTTGGCAACATAGTAATTTGGGTACTCCTGAGTGGTTTCGCGGGTATACAGGTATATCTCGGCTTTTTTGGCCTTCAGTAACTGGAAGTAGCTTGCGTCGTCCCAGTGCAGCATGCGGACTCCGGTCTTGTCGGGCTCGATCAGGCCGATGCCTCCCTTTTTTGTATATTCCCCGTAAGCCGCAACATACATAGGCTGGGTGAGATCGATGCCTTTCTCCTCGGGATCGAGCCGGAACCGCGCGCGATACCGGATCTTGTGTTTCTTGCCATTCACCGTCATGTTGACGCCTTCGCCGCCGTGGACCGGGAACTTCCAGACATCCCAGTTGTCGCTCACCAGCACGGCGTCTGAGTCCTTCGACCAGCCGATCACCCGCGTGGGCGGCTTCGTCACGTTGTAGTCGGCTTCGGTGTCCCAGAATATTGCCGGCGCTTTCGCCGTGAGGTTATAGGACCGGCCGCTCGCCATGTCGTAGGTGTAAAACGCGCCGTCATCGTAGTAGAGGAGGTGCGTGCCGTCGGGAGAAGGCTCCATCACCCAGCGTGCCTTCTTCAGCGCCAGGCGCCGCTCGCCCGTTTTCAGATCCACAACGTAGACGTCCTGAAAACGCCTGCCGTCGAGGTTGCCCATCCGCTCGTATTCGCGCACGTCCGCTCCCGTCGCGTACCGGTGTTCCGGCGCGACGGAAACGCGCCGAAGCGATTCGTCCGCCAGGCGCAGAAATTTTTCCTCCGAGGGCCTGTAGACGCACAGGAAGCTGAAGGTCCTGTCCGATCTCTCCTGGACCTGCTGCATCGATTGCAGCCGGTCGTCCTTCCAGTGCCACACTACGAGGTCAGGCTTTTCGGGTTCGTCCTCCGGCTTCGGCGCCGCGGGCTTCGGGCTTTCCGCCTTGGGTTTCGCCTCGGGCTTGACATCGGACTTCGCCTCCTCAGGCTTACCCTCAGCCCCGGTGTCCTTCGGCGCATCTTTTTTCTTTTTCAACTCGGAAATGCCGAACACCACCGCCGAAAGGTCCGCCATCCAAAATGGAGTGCGGTTCGCGCTGATGGTCATGCCCTTGGGAAACGCCTCATCCTTTGCCGGGTCGTACACCACTTTCACGGGCGCCGGTTCGTCCGAAACTATCTTGAAAGCCATCAGCGAGTAGAGCTTGTCCTCGTAGGCCTTGTCCTCTACTCCGCGCAAGGTAGCCAGCCCGTCGCCCTTTTCGGTCCAGCGCAGACCCTTGTAAACGGCTTTCGCGCTGTCGAGCACCGTCACCGCGCCGGTCGACATGTTGCGCAGCGACAGGCCGTTACCGGCTTTATCCTGCGCATCGATCAGCCACGCAAGCCAGTCGCCTTTCTTGTCGAAGGCGAACTCCGATACGTTGCCTAAATTCAGATCGGTGCCGCTCGCAAGATCGCGAAGGATCAGGTCCGATCCCGTGGGTCTGTCATCCGCGGGCGGCGCGCCACCGGAGGCCGCGGGAGGAGGAGGCTCGGCCGGGGCCGCGCCGTACCGGTGCATAGCGATCGCCGAGGACCGTTCTCCCGAAAACGCGAACCGCCGGACCTTTTCGAATTCCGTTTTGTTGCCCGTTTTCAATTCCACCAGCACCAACTTACTCTGCACCGGCTTTCTTTGTTTCCTCAGCAGCTTGCTTTCCTTGACATTCGGGTAAGCCAGCATCGCGAGCCATTGCGAGTCCTCGGAAAAAGCAAGCTCCGTGGAGGGCGCCGCCATGGCAACCGCCTGCGAGGACGGGTCGGGCCGCGGCACCTCGCCTATGGGAAACCGCTGTTCCTTGCCGTCCCTGAGATTGCGCAGGATGACTTCGGCGTCGCCTTCATTCGGCGCCAGCCGGTAGGCGAACCACTGGCCGTCATTGGACACAACACGCACTGGAATGTACTTCCAGGCGAGGATATCCGGGAGTTGGAGAGGCCGGGGCGGCTGGTGTTCCTCCGCGGCGGCAGCGTACAGAACAAGCACAATCACAGGGAAAAAGAACAAGCGCTTTGCCATGTTGCGAATCATATCACCCGGCTTGCCACGTGAGAAGCCCAAAAGAGGACTGTGGATCAACCCGCCGCTCGCGGGAGTGATTTCGCTTGACAGAGTGCGCATCTGAATGAGATAACTGGGTCGTACTGGGGCTTAGCCACATGTGGAGCACGGCACGTTCCGAAACGGGCGGGCGCGGGGAAATGTGGCCGGGATCGGCAGGCGTTTGTAAAGAGCAGTTCGGTTTTTGAGGGGGGCTGAAGCTATAGTTCCGGGCCGGTTTCAACCCGGCCGGCGAAATTCACCCCAACCTGGGAATCAGCAAGTCTGGGAGACAGATGATGACTTATCGGAAACCACAATTCCGTGAACAATATGAGAACTTTATCGGCGGGCAATGGATGCCTCCGATCGGCAACGCATATTTCGATGACATTTCGCCGGTGGATGGAAGCGTTATCGCCGCTGTGCCGCGCTCCACGGAAAAGGACATCGACTGCGCCATTGCGGCCGCCGAGAAGGCGTTCGTTTCCTGGCGAAACACGTCTGCCAGCGAGCGAAGCAATATCCTGTTTCGGATCGCACAACGGATAGAGGACAACCTCGAGGAAATTGCGCGGATTGAGTGCTGGGAAAACGGGAAGCCCATTCGCGAAACTCTGGCCGCCGATATTCCGCTGGTCGTCGATCACTTCCGCTACTTCGGATCGGTAATCCGGGCAGAGGCCGGCGACGTCAGCGACCTTGATCCCAACACGGTTTCCATGGAGATTCATGAGCCGCTCGGCGTCGTCGGGCAAATCATCCCGTGGAACTTCCCGATCCTGATGGCGGCCTGGAAACTCGCGCCGGCTCTCGCGGCGGGAAACTGCGTCGTGCTGAAGCCGGCAGAGCAGACTCCGGTATCGATTCTGGCCGTCATGGAGATGATTTCCGACCTGCTCCCGCCCGGCGTGGTAAACATCGTGAACGGATTCGGCCCGGAGGCCGGCAAACCGCTCGCTTCGCATCCGCGTGTCCGCAAAGTCGCTTTCACCGGCGAAACTACGACCGGGCGCCTGATCATGCAGTACGCCTCGGAGAATCTAACTCCCGTCACGCTGGAGTTGGGAGGCAAGTCGCCGAACATCTTTTTCGAAAACGTCATGCAGGAGGACGACAGCTTCCTCGATAAGGCCCTGGAAGGCTTTACGATGTTCGCCCTCAACCAGGGTGAAGTTTGCACCTGCCCGTCGCGCGCGCTGATTCAGGAAAGCATATACGACGAATTCATGGAGCGCGCCATCAAGCGCGTCCAGGCAATCAGAATGGGCGACCCGCTGGATCCGTCCACAATGATGGGAGCGCAAGCTTCGAACGACCAGCACCAGAAAATTCTCAACTACCTCGACATCGGCAAAAAGGAAGGCGCGAAGGTACTGACCGGAGGCGGGCCGGCAAGAATCGAAAAATACCCGAACGGCTTTTACATCCAGCCGACCATTCTGGAGGGCAACAACAAAATGCGCGTCTTTCAGGAGGAGATTTTCGGCCCCGTGGTTAGCGTGACGACATTCAAGGACGAAGACGACGCGCTGGCGATCGCCAACGACACGCTGTACGGGCTCGGCGCCGGCGTCTGGTCGCGCGACATGCACCAGGTTCAAGCCATTTCCCGCGGAATCGAGGCCGGCCGCGTCTGGGTGAACTGCTACCATCTCTATCCGGCAAACGCGTCGTTCGGTGGCTACAAGCATTCGGGGATCGGACGCGAGACCCATAAGCACGTGCTCAACCACTACCGCCACGTAAAGAATGTGCTGATTTCGTTCGACAAGAAACCCATGGGGTTCTTCTAATGACGGAATACCCGCGTGTCCAGATTACGAACAGGGCCTGCGAACTCGTCGACAGGTTGCGCGATCAGCACGGCGAGTTGATCTTTCACCAGAGCGGCGGCTGTTGTGACGGCTCCTCGCCCATGTGTCTTAAGAAAGGCGATCTTCGAATCGGGGCCCAGGATGTGCTGCTCGGCGAAGTTCACGGCTGCCCGTTCTATATGTCCGCCGCTCAGTTTGAATACTGGAAGCACACTCATCTTACAATCGATGTAACGGAAGGGCGGGGCTCCAGTTTTTCGCTTGAGATCCCATTAGGGCTGCGCTTCGTCACGAAATCGCGGCTGTTTACCGAAGAAGAAGCAATGGCGCTGAAGCCGGTCAGGACCGGCGGCGCAGAAGATTAGCGCGGCGCGGACTGCCACTTTTCACGCCGGCTGCGCCTAATCGAATCAGTGAGTAACGCCTGGACCTGTATGCGCGAACAGGCCCGGGCAAGTCTTCACTTCAAACACTACGCATAAAAATTCCTGCACCGGCGGCAGCTGTGTGCATAATTTCAGGTACTATATTCCGTGAACTATATTGCGTGGTGTTGAATAAATGGGCAATCGCGCGTCTATACTTCGACAAAAGCTGGAGCAGCGGCAGGCTCTCCCTGTTCCCGGTTGCTATGACACGCTGAGCGCGCGCGTCATCGAAGCCGCCGGGTTCGAGGCAGTCGGAATCAGCGGCTTCGGCCTGGCCGGCAGCCTGCTCGGGAAACCCGATTTCGGCATGTTGGAGATGGCGGACATACTCGGCAATACCTGGAACATCGCACGCGCCGTTTCGATTCCGGTAATCGCCGATATAGAAACCGGAGGCGGCAACGCTCTCAACGTCATCGAAATCACCGAGAAACTGATCGCGATGGACGTTGCCGGCGTGAACATCGAGGATCAACTCTTCCCCAGCCGCTGCGGCCACCTGGAAGGCAAGCAGGTGATCTCCGCCGAGGAGATGGCCGGCAAAGTGCGCGCGATAACCTCGGTGCGCAAGCGCCTGGGCGCGGACCTCGTCATCAACGCCCGCACCGACGCCTGCGCGGTCTACGGGCTCGCTGAAGCCATCCGGCGCGCCAATATCTATCTCGAAGCGGGCGCAGATATGGCCTTCATCGAAGGCATCCGCACGCGCGCCGATATCGAGCGGGCGGCGTGGGAAGTCAAGGGCCTGCTCTCGGTGAACCTGATGGACGCGGTCACCGGGGTGCAAACGGAACTGGTACCGCTGCCGGAACTCGCCCGCATGGGCATCGCTCTGGTAAGCATTCCGGCGGCTGCCATTCTCGTCGCGCATCGCGCGCTCAAGGCCTTCTTCGCGGCGCTGCGTGCTTCCCCCACGGGCCTTTTGGCCGGCGAGGATCATTGGGTTTCCAGCTTTGAGGAATACAACGCGTTCACCGGTTTGAGTGAATACCGCGCCAGGGAGAGCGAGTTCCTCCCCCGAGCCACCATCGAAGAGAAATACGCGGTCCACGCCTGAGCGGCGCGCGGTCAGTATCTGATCTTGTCCGTCTTGCGCGCCCACTCGTCGAACGGCGCCAGGCCCTGCTCGGACATGAGCCTTTCCGCGGGGATGGCGCGTTCCTCGGGCTTCAGGCAGAGCTGCTCGTAGATGAAGGCGTCGTCGAACCCTGCGCGGGCCGCGTCGGCGCGGGTGGCTGCGAACCATACCTTGGACGGCCGCGCCCAGTAGATCGCGCCCATGCACATCGGGCAGGGCTCGCAGGTCGTGTAGATCTCGCAGCCCGCAAGCTGAAACGTGGCAAGTTCGCGGCAGGCTTCCCGGATCGCCACGATTTCGGCATGCGCCGTCGGATCGTTCGTCGATGTCACCAGGTTGACGCCGCACCCCACCACGGCGCCGTCCTTGACGACCAGTGCCGCGAAAGGCCCTCCTTTGCCCGAGCGCACATTCGCGCATGCCAGCTCGATAGCCTCTCGCATGAACCGGTTCTCTCCCATTCCTCTCCCCTGAAACTCTGTTTTCCGTAGCAGATTATACGCCGGGTGAATTGCTGAGATGTAGTTTGGCTCCAGCCGGCGGTCTAGAATTGAATTAGAGGAGGGGCTTTTGCGAATCGCACAGATTGCGCCTTTGTACGAGAGTGTGCCCCCGCGTCTGTATGGGGGCACCGAACGCGTCGTCTCATACCTTACCGAGGAACTGGTCAGACAGGGCCACGAAGTCACGTTGTTCGCCAGCGGCGATTCCGTCACCAGCGCGCGTCTCATCCCCTGCTGCAGCCGGGCGCTCCGCCTTTCCAAATGCCAGGATCCCTTCGCCTTTCATGTGCTCATGCTCGAACGCGTCTTTCAGAACGGCCGGCATTTCGACATTCATCATTTCCACATTGATTACATGCACTACCCTTTTTCGCGCCGGTCCCTCACCGCCAATGTCACCACGCTGCACGGCCGTCTCGACTTGCCCGAATTGCGCCATCTTTACAGCGAGTTCCGCGACGTTCCCGTGGTGTCCATTTCTGACGCCCAGCGCACGCCGCTCCGCTGGTTGAACTGGCAGGCGACCGTCCACCACGGGCTTCCCGCCGGCCTGCACACCTTTCGTGAGAAGCAGGGGAAATATCTTGTTTTCCTCGGCCGCATCTCCCCGGAAAAACGCGTGGATCTCGCCATACAAATCGCTATACGCGCCGGCATGGAACTCAAAATCGCGGCCAAAGTGGACTCCGCCGACCGAGAGTACTTCGAAACCGAAATCAGGCCGCTGCTCGGCCATCCCCTCATCGAGTTCATCGGCGAAGTGGGCGACGCCGAAAAGGATGAGCTGCTCGGCAACGCCTATGCCCTGCTGTTTCCGATCGATTGGCCGGAGCCGTTCGGGCTCGTCATGATCGAGGCCCTCGCCTGCGGCACGCCTGTGATTGCCTGCCGGAGGGGTTCGGTCCAGGAGATCCTCGACGACGGCGTGACCGGATTCATAGTCGATAAGCCGCTGGATGCCGTGCAGGCCATCGAGCGCGTGGCTCGGCTGAACCGGCGGGCATGCCGCGAGACGTTTGAACGCCGGTTCAGCGCCGAGCGCATGGCCGCGCAGTACCTGGAGACTTACCGCGCAGTCATTACGGGGCGCCGCTTGCAAGTCCCTGCCGCCTGACCGGAGATGGAGAGGCCATGACGGAAGAAATCATTAAGGTCGAGGAACGCTACTACATCCTGGCTACTTCCTCTCTGGCCGACACGCGCACCCGCGTGCTGAAAAACGTCGAGACTTTCGCCGTGTTCGACCGCTTCGGCGATATTCACACCGTCGGCTTAGGCGAGCAGGGCATCTACCATAACGGAACCCGTCACCTCTCGCGCTCCGCCCTGCGGCTGCAAGGACTGCGTCTTCTGCTGCTCAGTTCCACCATCAAAGAAGACAATGCCCTGTTCACGGCGGACCTCACGAATCCCGATATCTTCGACAGTGAGGGCCGCGTTCTCGTGCCCCGCGGCACGCTGCACATCTTCCGTTCCAAGTTTCTGTGGAAGGGTGCCTGCTATGAAGCGATCCGCCTCCGCAACTTCGGTCTCCGGCCGCTCGATACCCAGTTCACGCTCCGTTTTGACGCCGATTTCGCCGATATCTTCGAGGTCCGCGGCATGGAACGCCCGCGCCGGGGCGCCCGCCTGGAGGACAGAGTCGAGAACGGAACCATCGTGCTCTCCTATGAGGGCGTGGACGGACTCCTCCGCCGCACGCGCGTTTTTGCCTCTCCGGCGCCGTCGGAAATCTGGTCGTCCGGCATGCAGTTCTCCGCCCACCTGGACGCGCAGCGCGAGGCCGAGTTCTTCATCACCGTGTCTTGTGAAACCGGTGACGAACATCACGCGCACTGCCCGTACCAGACCGCGCTGATGGAGGCCACCGATGCCCTCAACGCGCTGCGCAGCCAGGATTGCCAGATCTACAGCGCCAACGAGCAGTTCAACGGATGGCTGCACCGTTCCGCATCCGACCTCCACATGATGGTGACCGTCACCGAGAACATGGTCTACCCGTACGCCGGCGTCCCCTGGTACAGCACGGTCTTTGGCCGGGACGGCATTATCACGGCGCTCGAGTACCTCTGGGTGAACCCTCTGATCGCCCGCGGCGTGCTCTTACACCTGGCCGAGACTCAGGCCACCGAAGTGAACCGGGCCCAGGATGCCGAGCCCGGCAAAATTCTCCACGAGGAGCGCGGCGGCGAGATGGCCGCCCTGGGCGAGCACCCTTTCCGGCGCTACTACGGCTCGGTGGATTCCACCCCGCTTTTCGTGATGCTGGCCGGAGCCTACTACGAGCGCACCGCCGATTTCGAGTTCATCCGCTCGATCTGGCCCAACATCCTGCGCGCCCTGGAATGGATTGACAAGTACGGCGACTCCGATGGCGACGGCTTTGTCGAGTACTGCCGCCACACGCGGACGGGGCTCGTCCAGCAGGGCTGGAAGGACTCCCACGACTCGATTTCCCACGCCAACGGCGCGCTCGCCGAACCGCCAATCGCACTCTGCGAGGTTCAGGCGTACGTCTATGCAGCCAAGCGGGCCGCTTCAACTCTTGCAGCCGCGCTCGGCGATCCGGACACGGCGGACCGCCTGATCCAGGAAGCGTTCGAACTCCAGGAGCGCTTCGAGCAAACCTTTTGGAGCGATGAACTCTCCACGTACATACTGGCGCTCGATGGCGACAAGCGGCCCTGCAACGTACGCTCCTCCAATGCCGGGCACTGCCTGTTCGCGGGCATCGCAAGCCGGGATCATGCGGAAATTGCTGCCGAGGTGCTCCTTTCCTCGGAGATGTACTCCGGCTGGGGCATACGCACTCTGGGGGCCTCCGAGGTCCGTTACAACCCCATGTCCTACCACAACGGCTCGGTGTGGCCCCACGACAACGCGCTGATCGCATTCGGCCTGGCCCGCTACGGCATGCTGTCTAAAGCCGGCAGGATTCTCTCCGGGCTCTTTGACGCCGCGCTCTTCCTGGACCAGCACCGTCTTCCCGAACTGTTCTGCGGCTTCGGACGCCGCATCGGGGAAGGCCCGACCCTCTACCCGGTTGCATGCTCGCCCCAGGCGTGGGCCGCCGCCTCGCCTTTTCTGCTGCTTCAGGCCTGCCTCGGCCTCAACGTCAGCGCCCTCGAAAAGACAGTCCGGTTCCACCACGGATTTCTGCCGGAATTTCTGCCTGAAGTCGTGCTGAGAAACCTGAGCGTCAGCGACGCCAAGGTGGACGTCGAAATCCGCCGCCACGCTGAGAGCCTGAGCATCAACGTGCTAAGGAGAGAGGGCAAAGTCGAAATCCTGGTCGCGCACTGACTCAGCGCCGCTCAGTTTGCCGGCTTTTTGCGTTCCACTTCCACGCCGGGGATGCCGAACCGCCCGCCCAGTTCTCTCAACTGCTCCAGGTCGATCGTGCCCACGATGTTCACCACCGTCAGTTCCTTTGGCTCGGCGGCAATTATGACCAGGCCGCCGATGCGGTCCCCCTGCGGCTTCGTGTAGACTTCGACATTCTCGCCGTCGCGCTTGCTGACCACGCCGGCGATCCGCGTCCATGCCGGCGCCCGAAGCTGGCTCCGGATCGCTTCCACATCCGCCGGCGTATACTCCCCTTCCCTTTCAAACTCGAAGCTCTTGACGTGGATGCCCTTAAGACCCTGGATCAGGGCCTTGACCCTGGCTTCATCCTCCTTCCGGCTGGAAAGGAAATTGCCCGCCAGTTCCAGCATCGCACCCTCCAGGTTCACATCCACGGTTTCGACGGCCTTCGCGGCCAGGCGGTCGAGACTCGTCGGCAGCTTGAAATCCTGCCCGAACACGGGCAGCGCCAGAATGAATACAAGAATCGGTAAACGTCCCATCAGTAGCGGTCCCCCACAATCTTTTCCTGCACCACCTGCAGCTTGCTCCCCGCGATCCGCAGCGCCAGAACCAGCTTCTCTTTCGCGGCCTCGCCCTCGGCGCGCATCCGCTGCTCGCGGCGGTACTCGATCCCACTGAAAACAACGAGGATGCCGGCCAGCACCCCCACCGCGGCCCAACGCGGCCGCAGTCCCTGGAGAAAGGCTTCCCACCACGAACGCCGCGGCGCGGCCGCCACCCGCTCCAGCACCTTACGGGTGAACTCCGGGCCCGGGTCCTCCCTCCGCATCAGATTCCTGAGTTCGTCTTCCAGGCGGCTCATATGTTTTCTTTTCCCACCGAACGATTCAGCTTCTCCCGCAGCAGCGCCAGCGACCGCTGCAGGTGGCTCTTCACCGTGCGCACCGGCATTTGCAGCACCTTGGCGATATCTTCCGGATCCAGGTCCTCCTGATACCGGAGAACCATCACCATCCGCGCCTTCTCGGGCAGCGACGCCACCAGCCGCGCCAGTCTCTGGGACAGCATCGGGTCGCCTTTCGCGGGTGCCGCCGCCGGCTCCGGAACCGAGTCGAGGCCGATGTGGGGCGCCAGCCTGCGCCGCCGCACCCAGTCGATGCAGCGGTTTGCCGTAACCCGCCGCAGCCAGAACGTGACGTGCGCCGCGGAGTCGAACTCGCCGAGATGGCGGTGAAGCTGCAAAAAGACCTCCTGCGCCAGTTCCTCGGCCGCCGCCCGGTCGTGCAGGAAGTGGCAGGCCAGGCTGAAAACCATTCCCTGGTTCAGGCGAACGAGTTCCGCGAACTCCGGAAGACTTCCCGCCGCTTCGCCCGCCCGGGTCAGCGCCATGTCGGTTGCCGGCATCGGTCCTCTATCCGGTATTACGCAGGATGCGCCCCGTCAGTACGCAGGAATCGGAGCCGGCTCCATGCTAATTTACGGATAGCACTTTATGGGCGAGAAAAAACTGGAACTCACCGACGAGGAATGGCAGCAGCGCCTCACTCCCGAGCAGTACCGGATCACCCGTCTGAAGGGCACCGAACCGGCCTTCACCGGCGAATACTGGAATAAGCACGATCCCGGAATGTACCGCTGTATCGCTTGCGGCGCTCCGCTGTTCGATTCCGATGCGAAGTTCGACTCCGGCACCGGCTGGCCAAGTTTTGCTTGTCCCGCCTCGAAGGAGAGCGTGGCCACCGAACCCGACACAAGCCACGGCATGCGCCGCACCGAGGTGATTTGCAGCCGCTGCGGCGCCCATCTCGGCCACCTCTTCGAAGACGGCCCGGCGCCCACCGGTCTCCGGTACTGCATCAACTCCGCCGCGCTCAACTTCGAGCCGAAATGATTCGCTAACGCCTACCTGTACGCGGGAAACGACCGCACGGGCGGATTTCTGAACAGGCTCGTCGTCTGATTCTGGAGCAGGACCCACAACCCGTATACGCCCAGCGCCGTTCCGAACGGCACGTTCACCAACTGCAGCGCGGAGAGCACGATCGTCAGGATGCGCGCCCACTCGCGATACTGAAGCAGGCCGATGCCGGCAACGATTCCGGGAAGCGAGAGGATGGCGATGAAGAAGAAAATCGCGCCGCCGATCAGCCCAATGATCGGCGCGGCGACTGCCGCGTCGGGGTCCCCCCTCATGTTCACCACTCCGGCGATGCCGCCGAAAAGCATCAGGATCGCCAGCGCGGCCAGTACGCCCAGTGATCCGAAAACGATATGCAGGATCGCAAGAATTCTGACGTGGTTCGCCATCTTAGCTCCGGAGGGCAGGCTGGATCCCGCCCGCTTCCTATGGAATATACTCCATTGCGGCGAACCGTGTTCCGCTGATCCGTCCTGCGAGACCCTAGCAGGCTGCGGAAAAACGCCGATTTCAGGCAGAATCCGCAACTGCATTTATGTCGAATCAATTGGCGAGGCGGTCTGACGTGCGATTAGACAGGCTAAGTGCCTGTATCTGCGGCT
>JBLNCW010000120.1:0-21883 GCA_050261015.1 Rhodospirillales bacterium
TGAACATTCCGGCCTGCAGTGGATCGTCGTTGCCGCGCATGATGTATAGACGATCAGAACATTTCAAAGGTGTCCTGTTCCGGCGGCTTTGGATGAATTCTTCAACAAGCTCCTAGCGCGCTGACCCTGACCATCGGACCTCCCGAGGGGCAGAGAGGAGTGCCTTGCTCATGGCTAAGGCCTATCACACGCAAGCCGGCGCGGTCAACGCGCCAGCACGCGATAATGAGATGTGTATAGCGAACGGCTGCTTGAGCATTTCAAGAATCCGCGCAATACCGGCGAGCTTGAGGCGCCGGCGGTGACGGTTGAGGTTTCGAATCCTGCTTGTGGCGACATCATGCGGCTGTCGGCGCGGTTCGCGGGTGATATCGTGGCGGAGGCGCGGTATCAGACGCGCGGCTGCACGGCGTCGATCGCGGCGGGCTCCGCTCTCACCCAGTGGATGAAGGGGAAGAGCCGGAGCGAACTCGCCGGGCTGCGGGCCGAGACGATCGAAGCGGCGCTCGGCGGGCTCAGCCCCGAATCCCGGCACGCCGCGGTGCTTTGCCTGGATGCGGTGAAGGCGCTGTTGAAGGCGCCGCAGGGTTCGGAGCGGTGACGCGAAGGGCTACACTGGTGAGTTATGCAACTCACCTGTTGGGGAGCCGTCCAGACCGTCACCGGCTCGATGCATGAACTCCGCGTCAACGGCGCCCGGTTGCTTCTCGATTGCGGTCTGTACCAGGGGCGCCGCAGAGAGGCGCGCGAGCGCAACGCAAACCTGCCATTCCGCGCCGCGGACATCGACGCAGCCATCCTTTCCCACGCCCATATCGATCACAGCGGAAATTTGCCCACGCTCGTGAAGAACGGATTTGCGGGCCCGATCTACGCCACGCCGGCCACGGCGGACCTGTGCGTGCCCATGCTCACCGATTGCGCTTACATTCAGGAGAAGGACGCCGAGTTTGTGAACAAAAGATACCACCGGCGAAAGCGGCTCGATCCGGAGGCGCGCGACGGCGCCGTCCCGCCGCTGTACAGCATGGAGGATGCCGAGGCAACCATCCCGCTGTTCAGTCCGGTTCCCGCGTGTGAGGAGCGGGAGATCGCGCCGCGGGTGACCTATCAGGCATACGAAGCCGGGCACATGCTGGGCTCCTCGGCGATCGTCATCACGGATCACTCCAAGGGCAAGCCGGTGAGGCTGGCGTTTTCGGGCGACGTGGGGCGCCCCGGGCTGCCCATCATCCGCGACCCGGAACCCCTGCCGCCGGTGGATTACCTGATCATTGAGAGCACATACGGTGGCCGGCTGCACAAAGCCTCCGGCATCGTTTCCAACAAGCTCGCCAACGTGATCAACCGGACGTGCGAGAGGGGTGGCAAAATCATCGTGCCGGCGTTTGCGGTGGGCCGCACGCAGCAGCTCGTGCTCATGCTGCACGAGCTGTTCAAACAGGAGCGGATCCCAAAGATTCCGATTTTCGTGGACAGCCCGCTGGCGGTGACCGTAACCGAGGTGTTCCGCAAACATGCGGAGCTGTTCGACGAGGAGACGCGGCAATTCCTGCTGCAGGGCGACGATCCGTTTGGCTTCGCGCGGCTGCGCTATGTCAAGGACGTTGCCGAGTCCAAGGCGTTGAACGATCTGCGCGGGCCGATGATCGTGATCTCCGCGTCGGGGATGTGCGAAGCGGGGCGGATCCTCCACCATCTGCGAAACAACATCGAGAACCCGCGCAATACGGTGCTGATCACTGGTTTTCAGGCGGAAAACACGCTGGGAAGAAAACTGGTGGACAAGCTGCCGGAGGTTGCGATCTTCGGCGAGCCGATGCGGCTGCGCGCCGAGGTGGAGACGCTGAATGAGCTGAGCGGGCACGCCGACCAGAACGAGCTGCTGAGCTGGATGAAGCCGCTGGTCCCCGGCCTGCGGCGCGTGTTTGTGGTGCACGGCGAGCCGGTGCAATCGGCCGCGCTCAAGCAGGCTATCGAAGACCGGTATTGCCTGGACGTTGTGATCCCGACCCGCGGCGCCAAATATGAGCTGACCTAGCAGCGGCGCTCAGTTCAACCGGCGTGCCGCCCCGAGCGGCAGCCAGCTCAGCATCATCTGCGCCGTATGGCCCTGAATGTACCGCGAATCGCCGGTGATCGCCACGGCTGATTTCAGGTAGCCGTAGGTGAGCGTCACCGCGAAGGTACGGCCCAGGTTTCGAACCACCGAGCCGGTGGTCTGCCAGCCCTGGAGGTCCTTCGCGTCCGGAATGCCGGTGCGGTAGGCGTGGCCGCCGGCGAGGAGGCCCCATCTCCGGCTGCGGTTATACCAGCTCGCGCTCAGGGAGATGGAGTCCGAATAGCGCCCGCCGAGCCCGAAGGTATCGCCGAGGCGCCTGGTGGCGGAGACGAAGACGGCGGATGTCATCGTGCGCCAGCCGAGTGTTGCCGTGGCGTTGTACCCATATGTTTGCCGGTTCCGGGAGGGGTCGGCCATCCGAATGGGCTTCATCATGCTGGCGCCGCCGCTGAGGTTGCCAAACCAATTTTGGCTGAGTTGCCGTCCCGCCGACAGGGTCAGGTCGGAGAGGTAGAATGCGCCCACGCGGGAAAACGTGCGGAACCCCGAGGCGCGGAGAGCGACGTCCGTTCGGGGACTCGCTGCGTGCTCGATTTCGAACATTGCGCTCGCGGTTGTGGCTTGCGGCATCAGCGGCTGGCGGCCGACGGGTTCGGGCGCGTCAGTGCGGAGTCCCTGTTTCCGGTCTCCGCCCAGATGGAAACCGAGTCTTGTCCGCTCGGATTTTTGGAACGACAGGCCCGTGCCGATGCTGGCGCTAAGAACCCGGTCGCCGAAGATCACGGCTTCGGAAGCGGCGCCGGCCCGGCCGCCGGCGATTCCCTCATCCGGCCTCATCGGATCGGTGGAGAACTCGAAGCCGGTCGGCGTCAGCAGCAACTGGTCGATGCGGGAGTCGCTGGCCCACACACGGAAGTAGCCTGTCCATCTTGGACGAAACTCGCCGTTGGTGATGAAGCGCAGGCGCTGGATGTAGGCATCCAGGTTGGAAATCTGGAAACGCCGTAAGTACTGGCCGTCATAAATCAGCGAGATGTTTTTTGAATCCCTGACTCGCGTGTAGCCTACTGAAAAGATCGCCGAGCCGTAATATTCCGGGTCGTTGGTAGTCGCCACGGAGGAGAGCGGGGCGACGAGCCCGGAAGAGGCGTAGCCCCCGATCAGGGAGAGCGAATGAATACGGAGGCCCTGCGGTATGGGCTCGACGGGCGGCAGCTCCTGCGCCGCCGCCTGATTCAGGACCGCGCTTGCCGCGAGCGCAAAGCTCCATTGGATGCGGCGGATCACACTGGCCATTGTCTTCTCGCTGGTTCTCGCTGGTTACGGCACAATGATCGTGTCTCCCGGCGCGACGTACAGGTTGCTCATTTTGGGTTCACCCCTGATCGCGGCCTCGTAGTTGAAGGCAATGCGCTGCTGGTGCTCGCCGTTGTTCCGAAGAATATAAATCTTCTTCTTCTTGGCGAATTCGTTCAGCCCGCCCGCCTCGGCAAGGACCTGGATGACCGTCATCGGCGACCTCAGCGCGATGGAGCCTTCGCGCCGCACCGCGCCGATGACGAAGACTTTGTCGCGGTTGGTTTCCCGCACCAGAACCGAGACCTCGGGGTTGCGAAGAAAACGTGAGAGCCGCTCGGTCACCAGGGCTTCCACCTCCGACGGCGTCAGGCCCTCGACGTGCAGCTCTTTGACGAACGGCACGGTAATGTTTCCGTCGGAGCGAACCTGGATGCTTGGGACGGAAGCGTCGGGCTCCTTCCAGACCAGGATCTGAAGCACGTCTCCCGCCCCGATGCGGTAGGAACGCTGCGGCATATCCAGTTTGGCGCTGGCTACGGCGGTTTTTGTCTCTCCAACCGGAGAGTTCTGCGCCGGCGCGGCGTTCCCGGCCTGGGCGGCCACAATCAGTATCAGTACACTCCACTGGATCCTCATGTCTGACTCCTTGCATCGCCGGGCGTTTCCGGCTCGGTCTGCTCCTCGATGAGATAGCGGGGCCGGCCCCGGCACTCCTCGAGCGCTCGCCAGAGATACTCCCCCAACACGCCCATCATGAGAATCTGGCAGCCGCCGAGAACCAGCACGACCACCATCAAGGACGACCACCCCTGGGCCGGTTTGCCGACGGCGGCGTTCACGAGAATGAAGCCAGCGTACAGGAAGCCCAGCGAGGCCACCAGCAGTCCGAGGTAACTCATGATCCGGACCGGAACATAACTGAAGGAGGTGATCGAGTCCAGCAACAGCTTGATTTTCTTTTCCAGGCTCCAGCCCGAGCGGCCGTGGAGCCGCGCCTGCTTGTCGTAAAGGATTCTGGACTGCCGGAAGCCCAGCCAGGTGATGAGCGCGGTGACGCTGGTGTTGCTTTCGCGGAACTCGCGGAAGGCCTTAAGAACCTTGCGGTCGGCGAGAAAGAAATCGGCGCCGGTGCTCGGCAGTTCCTTCATGCCGGCAACATGCCGCATCAGCCAGTAGTAGACCCGCGCCATGCCGACCGTGGCGGCGCTTTCGCCCTCGCGGCGGCGGCGGACGGCCCACACGACGTGCGCCCCCAGGCGCCATTCGGCCAGCAGCGCGGGAATCGTTTCCGGGGGATCCTGGAGGTCGGCGGCCATGACCACGGCGCAAGCTCCGCGCGCATGGTGCAGCCCGCAGGCCAGGGCCGTGTGCGAACCGAAGTTGCGCGCGAAGCGCAGGCCCCGGACGCGAGGATCCGAGCGCGCCAGGCGGGAGATCACGGCGAAAGTGTCGTCCCGGGAGTGATCGTCGACGATGACCCACTCCCAGGGAATGCCGAGCTCGTCGAGCACGCGCACGAGGCGCAGATACAGAACCGGCAGGTTCTCGCTCTCATTGAAGGCGGGGGTGACAATGGACAACAGGGTGCAGGTCCGCTGCTGGGACGCGCCGGCTGCGGGCCTGGAAACCTGCTCGACGTCAGCCGGCATGTTTCCCCCCGATGCTGTGCAGGAGAGCGGCGGCGACGGCATCCTGCTCCGCGTGTGCCATCTGCGCGAACAGCGGCAGGATGATGGAGGAATCCTGCGCGCGCTCGCTTTCGCGCAAGGGATGCGCTGCACGCCACGGCTCGGCCACATAGGCGGGCTCGCGGTGCGCGCACATGATTCCGCGGCGGGTGGAAATGCCCCTATCCAGCATGCGCTGCATCACGCGCCGCTGATCGCAGTGTTCGGGGAGCCGCACACAGAAGCTCTGCCAGTTGCTGCGAGCCCATGACGGCTCCGGCGGGAGCACCAGGCCGGGAGCGCCGCTCAGCAGTTCGGCGTAGCGGGCGGCCAGCGCCCGGCGCCGCTCCACGATTTCCGGCAGCCGCTTCAGTTGCTCTCTTCCGATCGCCGCCTGAACGTCCGTCATGCGGTAGTTGAACCCGGTTACCGGATACGTTTCGAAGATCACCTCGCGGGCCGAATGGCGCACCGTGTCGGGCACGCTCATGCCGTGCTGGCGCCAGAGGCGGAACTGCCGGTCCCACTCGGGGCGCGCGGTGGTCAACATGCCGCCGTCGCCGGTTGTGATCACCTTGCGCGGATGGAAAGAGAAGCATGCAACGTCGCCGTGAGGCTTGCCGATCTTTTCCCACCTGCGGTTGAAGAGGATTTCGCTTCCCGTGGCGCACGCCGCGTCCTCGATCAGGGGCAGGGAACGCCGGCGGGCGATGGCGACGAGCCGTTCGAGGTCGCAGGGCATGCCCATCTGGTGCACGCAGAGAATGGCGCGGGTTCGTTCGCCGATGGCCGATTCCACGAGGTCCGCGGCCATGTTGAACGTGCCCGGCTCGATATCGACAAAAACCGGAATCGCGCCGCACATGCGGATGCTGTTTGCGGTGGCGATGAAGGAGTGGCTGACCGTGATGACCTCGTCGCCCGGCCCCACGCCGGCGGCCTTGAGCGCGAGGTGCAGCGCGGTGGTGCAGTTCGAGACGGCGCACGCGTGCGGCGCCCCGACCAGCGCCGCGAATTCCCGTTCGAAGGCCGCCACTTCCGGTCCCTGGGTGATCCACCCGGAGAGAATGGCCCGCCGCGCGGCGTCCGCCTCGCGCTCGTCCATCAAGGGGCGCGCTATCGGAACGGAGGCCGGCCGTTCGGTCTTGGTTTCAACCTGCTCAGGCACGGGCAGCATGTTGAAGCTCACCCCTCCTTTCGTTCCACCAGGCGACGAGCCTTCTCAGTCCCTCATCGAGCGTCACTTCCGCGCGGAACCCCAGCTCGCGTTCGGCCGCGGTGGTATCGGCGAGCCTGCGGGGCACGGCGTTCACTTTCCTTTCCGGCCCGAACTCGTGCGGCTGCTGGGAACCCATCACCCTGAGCAGCGCGTCGGCCAGTTCGCGCAGGCTCGTCTCGGTTCCGCTGGCGACGTTGAAGACGGCGTCCGTCACTTCGGATTCGGCGGCCAGCAGGTTCGCGCGGGCGACGTCCTCCACGTAAACGAAATCCATAGTCTGCGCGCTGTCGCCAAGGATGAGGCACGGCTTGCCGGCGGCAATGCGCTCCATCCAGCGGATGAGCACCTCGGTGTAAGCGCCGTGAATATCCATGCGCGGGCCGTATACGTTGAAGTAGCGCAGGGCGACGTAGTTCAACCCGTACATGTCGTGGAAGCTGCGCAGCATGCCTTCGTTGAACGCCTTGGCGGCGCCGTACAGCGTGCGGTTGTTGTACGGGTGGTGGTTCTCCGCGGTGGGGAACTGATCCGCCAGGCCGTAGACGGACGCCGACGAGGCGGCCACGAGCTTGCGGACGCCCGCGTTGGCCGCGGCCTTGAAAACGTTGAACGACCCCTCGGCCAGCACTTCGAAGGCGAGCCGCGGATCCTCGGCGCACTGCGTGATGCGTATGGCCGCCTGGTGGAACACCACGTCCGCCCCGCGCGTCAGCTCGCGGACGAGGCGGCGATCGCGGATATCGCCCTCGACGACCTCGACGCTCCCGTTCGCCTCCGCCCACCGCAGGTTCTCGCGGCAGCCCCTCACGAAATTGTCCAGAACCACGATCTGTTCAGTGCCGGCGCGGACCAGCGCGTCGGCGATGTGCGAGCCGATCAGGCCGGCTCCGCCGGTGATCAGCGCTCTTGAAAACGGCATGGCGTCCCCTCAGTGGAATCTTTCACGGCTGCTTCATCACGGCGGCGGACGAACCGGGCAGGCACGCCCGCAACGATGGTATAGGGCGGAACGTCCCGCGTCACCACAGCGCCCGCGCCGACGATGCTTGCGCGGCCGATGGTGACTCCCGGCAGAATGATCGCGCCCGTGCCGATGTCGGCCCAGGCCTCCACTCTCACCGGCCTTACTTCGAGGTCCGTCCGGATGATCGGCGTATCCAGCGGAATTCCGGTATGCTCGGAGCCGAGGACTTTCGCGCCCGGGCCCCATCCCACGTATTCCTCGAGGATGAGATCGCGCGCGTCGAAGTAGCTCTGCGGTCCGATCCACACGTGGTCGCCGATCGAGCAGCGGCCGTCGTGGCGGCCCTGAATGTAGGTATTCGCGCCGATGAAGACGCCGTTGCCGATCTCGAATGTTTCCGGGTGGCGGAAATTCGCTCCGGGGCCGATCGACACGCCGTCTCCGAACCGGCGGGTCAGCGCCCGCCAGATCGCCCGGCGGATCGTCGTATCGAGCTTCCCTTCACCCTGTATAAAGCGCGCATAGAGTTCGATCAGCGCGTCGCGGCTGTAACTGCACCGGAGGTGCTCCGACAGCCCGCGCTCGAAATCCGGGTCGGGCTCGATGGTTTTCAGCGCGTGCGCCGCGCGCACCACGCGCGCCGGTTCAGCTCTGCCGGGCATAGGCGTGTTCCAGAACCGCGTCGCAAACCTGGCCGATCTGCTCGCCGGTCAGCTCCGCGAACATCGGCAGCGAGAGTTCTTCGCGCGCCGCGCGCTCGCTATGGGGGAGACTGCCGGGCCGGTAGCCCAGGTCCGCATAGGCCGGGAGCAGGTGCACAGGTATCGGATAGTGAATACCGGTCTGAATTCCCTGCCGGTTCAGCGCCTCGCGCAGTTGGTCGCGCTCGGGGGTGAATACGCTGTAGACGTGATAGACGTGGCGCGTGTTGGGCACGCTTGCCGGAAGCCGCAGGCCGGAGGCGGCAAGTTTCTCGGAATAGAGCGCGGCGTGCGCGCGGCGCGCTTCCGTCCAGGCTTCGAGATGGCGCAGCTTGACCCTGAGGATCGCGCCCTGAATCCCTTCGAGGCGGTAATTGTAGCCCTTAAGAACGTGCTGGTATTTCTGCTCCGCGCCCCAGTCCCGCAGCATGCGGATCTTGCGGGCGTACTCGGGATTGCTGGTGACGACCATGCCGCCCTCGCCGTATGCGCCAAGGTTCTTGCCGGGGTAAAAGCTGAAGCAGCCCAGATCGCCGATGCCGCCGACGCGCCGGCCCTTGTACTCCGCGCCGTGCGCCTGTGCGGCGTCCTCGATGATGACGAGGTTGCGCCGCTGCGCGATTTCGATGAGCGGGTTGAGGTCCGCCGGCTGGCCGTAGAGATGGACGGGCAGGATCGCCTTGGTGCGCTCGGTGGTTGCGGCTTCCACCAGCGCCGGGTCGATGGTATTCGTGCGCGGGTCGATATCCACCAGGACCGGCTTCGCTCCGGTATAGACGATCGCCGCCACGGTGGCGACGAACGTGAACGAAACCGTAATCACCTCGTCGCCGGGGCCGATGCCCGCGGCCAGTAGCGCCAGGTGGAGCGCGCTGGTGCCCGAGTTGACGCCGATGCCGAACCGCGCTCCGGCGTACTCGCTGAATTCCGCCTCAAACGCCGCTACCTGGCTGCCCAGAATAAACTGGCTGCTCTCAAGTGTCTGAAGAACGGCCGCGTTGATTTCAGGCGCTATGCTCCGATATTGCTGATTCAGATCGACAAACGGGATCATGTGAATTCTTCGCTCCTCCGGCTTTCCGCGACCGCACGTCGCCGATCAGGCGCGCCGGGACGCCCGCCACGATTGCATAATCCGGCACATCGCGCGTGACCACCGCGCCCGCGCCCACGAGCGCGTGCCGTCCGATCGTCACGCCGCACAGAATGGTTGCGTTGCTTCCGATGGAAGCGCCCTCCCGCACCCTGGTCTCGACGACCTCCCAATCGGCGGCGGTTTGCAGCGAGCCGTCGTCGTTGACCGCGCTCGGGTACGGGTCGTTGATGAACATGACGCCGTGCCCGATAAAGGCGCCGTCCTCGATAGTGACGCCGGTGCAGATAAACGAGTGGCTCGATATCTTGCAGTTGGAGCCGATGGTGGCTCCTCCCTGAATCTCGACGAACGGGCCGATCCGGCTGCCGTCGCCGATCTCGCAGCCGTAGAGGTTCACCAGCTCAGGACGGTGAATCACGACGTTCTTTCCCAGCCGTACGTTGGCCGCAATCATGTTGCATCCTCCGCGCTTGCATTCATCGTGCTATGGAGCGCCGGCCCGTTTACCGGTAATAGGAATAGCTCGGCGTGCCCCAGAACAGCCAGTCCTCCGAGCAGTTGACCACCACTCCGAGCAGCTTCTCTTTGCGCACCGCGCTCAGCGCTTCGCGGCAGCGCGTCCGGTCTGTGTGGTCCGGCCGCACCACCACGATGGTTCCGTCAGAGACCAGTTGCACGAGTTCCGAATCGACAACCAGGCCGATCGGCACCGTGTCCACGATGATCATCGCGAAACGCCGCCGGAGTTCGGCCGCGGTTTCCTTCCAGCGGGCCGATTCGAGCAGCTCGGCGGCGTTCGAGTTCTCCGTCTGGCCGGCGGGAAGAACGTGAAGGTTCGGCAGCTCGGTCGCCGAAACCACAACGTTTTCGATGCGCGCCTCTCCCCGGAGCACCTCCGCCAGGCCCGGCAACTCTCCGAGGCCCAGCATCGAAGAGATTCCGTGCCGCCGCATGTCCGCGTCGACGATCAGCGCCTTCATTTTGTCCTTCAACGCGATCACGCCCGCGATGTTGATGGCGGTTATGCTCTTTCCGTCGCCGGGCCCCGGACTGGTCACCGCGATCATTCGCAGTCCGGCCGGATGGTGCAGCAGCTTTCCGCGAATCATGCGGTATTGCTCCGCGGCCTTCGGGTCCACAGTGTCGAAGGGCAGCAGCGGCTCATCTCCAAACCTGAGATTTACGCTCCGGTATTCTCCGCTTGCCGGAGCAATCACCGACGTACCGCCAGGCGGATTGAAGACGGACTCCTCTGCGTCTGCCCGACTCTGCGCCATGCGGGGATTTCCCATCACACCTCCGTTCAGTAGAGCCTCAGGCACGTGCCCGCCGCGGTCAGAATCGCTGCGATCACGCCTGGGAACATCCGGCCCGCGCCGGCCGCGGCTTTAACGACCCTGGGTACCCTGCCAAGGATCACGACGTCGGCCGGCAGCTCCCACGGGCCGAGCAGCTTGTTTCTCTTGATCTCCACCGCGACCGGGAGCATTGCGCTCACCACCAGCGCGGCCAGTGAAGCGAACATGCACAGCAACAGCCGTTTCGGCTTGGCCGGCGTCTCCGGCACGCGGGCGGGGTCCAGAATCGTAAAGCGCTCGGACTGCTGCCGGCGCTCGAGTTCCGCCGCCATCTGGGCGGAAATTCTCTTCTGGTACAGCGCGGTGTAGTTTTGTTGCGAGATGTCGTAATCGCGGGTGATCGCGGCCAGTTCCTGTTCCCTGATGGGCACGCGTTCGAGCCGGCCCTGGTACTCCGCCAGTTTGCGCTGCAATTCAGCCCGCTCGTTGATCCGCTTGTCCAGCTCTTTCCGCGCCAGATCCAGCTCCAGCTTGAGGGTGCCCGCCCGCTCGCGCTCCCGGTTCAGCTCGGCGACCAGTTCCGGCGGAATCGCAGCCGGTTTGGCTTCCGCCGGCGGCTTGGGCGCGGCTGCCGCCTCTCTCTTTTCCTGGGCCCGCGCATCGGCGAGTTCGGCCGTGAGACGCTTGATTTCCGGGTGCTCATCCTGGTAGCGGAGCCTCGCGGCGCGCAGCTCGGCCTCGAGCATCTCGGAACGGAGCGGCGGAGGTGGAGCGGAGGGTTGCGCCGGGCGCGTCCCCGCCGTAATCTGCTTTAGCAGTCCGACCAGGCGCGCTTCGGCGGTCTGCGCGTACGACAACGAGTTCTCCAGCGAGGCGATGTTCTGCTGTGCGCGCGAGATCGCTTCCTGGTTCGCCTGAAGCTCGGCCCTGACTCCGTTGATCATTGAGAGCAGGGCGGTTTCCTGCTGGGGAAGCTCGCCCATCCGCTGCCGCTTGAACTCGCTCAGCCGCCTCTCCTGCTCTTCCAGGCTCTTCTTGGCTTCGGCCAACTGGGCGGCGAGGAACTGGGTGGTGAGCCTGGCCTGTTCTTCCCGAGTCTTGGTGTTTTCGGCAATAAAAAGGTTCGAGATGGCGTTTACCACACCGGCGACCACCACCGGCGCCGGCCCCTCATAGGCTACCCGGAAGGCGCCCGGGCCGTACTGGAATCCGCGCTCGACGGTTACCTCCACCTCGTTCCTCATGCGCCGGATGATCTCCTCCATCGGCTGGGTCTTGCGCTCCTCGCGGTAGAGGTCGAACGACTGGATGATCTGCTGCAACTGCGACGCGCTCAGGATCTGCTGCTTGAGGGTCGCGAGCCGGTCTTGCAGCGACACCTGGACGAGCGGGGCGACAAAACGCTCTGGAATTTCCTGGAGATCCACCAGGATCAGCGACTCCGCCCGATACACGGCGGGCAACTGCCAAATGCCTGCGGCGCCGAGCGCGCTCAGCACGATCCAGCCGATCACGATGCTGATTTTGTGCTTCCACAGCATGCGAAACAGCGAGAGCGGTGGGATTGCACTGAGGAAACCGGGCACGACCTGCTTGACTCTCTGGCTGGTCATAAGTGGAACTGTTGGCGAACAAGCACGCCGGAGACCAAACAGTCTGTGGGGCTGCGCATCTTGCGTCTGCCCGCCCTGCGAATTTACAAGGGTTGGCAATCTCGACCAAACTTTCGTCTGTGCGACCACCATGCCTTCGCTCGGTTGGCGCGTGGGCGGACGCTTACGGCAGACGGCGCCTCAAGGGGCGATGCATCGCGCTTTGGCTTTCAACCTGCTAGCTCGGTCGTAATGGGTGCGTCGCTTCCTCGCAATCTGTGTGATTGTATGCGGGCCGCTTTTGCCGGGCGCGCCGGCGTCCTCGCTGGATCTCGCGGAGGGTAGGGTCGCCGGCAACGGCATCGCCACGCTCTCGCTCACCTTCGATCCCGGCCAAGGCCCGGAGGCGGCCGCCTTGCAGTGGACAATCGTCTACGACCGCAACGTATTCCGCGAGATTCTGGTGCGGGAAGGGCCGGCGGCCGTCGCTGCAGACAAAACTCTTTCGTGCATCGAGCGGAACGGTTCGGTTAAATGCATCCTGAGCGGCTGGAACCAGACGGCCATCCCGGCGGGAGTGATCGCTCTGGTCGAGCTGACCCCCGATCCTTCGGTCGCGCCGCGCGTATCGCCGGTTGAAATAACGGAAGCCCTGGGAGCGACGCCTTCCGGAGACCCCCTGGCGATCTCCGCCACCGGCGGAAGCGTGGACACCAGCGTACGACTCGAGCTGAGCTCTTTGTCCTGCGACCCCGAGGTTATCGACACGCCCGGGGACACGGTCTGTAGGGTGACGCTCGGCAGGGCTGCGCCGTCCGGCGGAGTGACCGTGTCGCTGGCGAGCAGCCACCCGGCGCTGGCCGTTCCGAGCAGTGTTTCCATTCCCGCCGGCAGGAGGTCGGCGACATTTCGGGCAGAGGCACAAGAGCTGGCGGGAAGCGCGACCGTCGTGGTGAAGACGGAGTATGACGGCAGCACGGTGGAGACGACGCTGTCGCTTGCCGGAGTACGCCTGAGCTGGCTGATGTGCGAGCCGGATTGGGTGGAGGCAGGCGAGCGGGCTCACTGCACCGCCCGGCTCAGCTCTCCTCATCCCAGCGGTCCGGTGAGTATCGCCCTGTGGTCCAGCACTTCCGATGTCATGCTGCCCGAAACGATCACGGTGCGAAGCGGGCAGCCGGAAGCGACGTTTGAGGCAATCATCGCGCCTGCAGCGCCGGGCCAGAGCGTGACGGTGGAGGCCGCTTGCGGAGGCGAGGGTGACAGGCATATCTTCAACATCGTTCCCCGGCCAGCCCCCGTCCTTTCCGCTCCACGCGAGGTCTTTATGGCAGCGGGGCGCGAGGGTTCGTTTGAAGTTTCCGCGACCGATCCCGGTGGAGGAGCGGTAACGCTTGCCGTCCAAGGTCTCCCGGCGGGAGCACGCTTCGACGCGGACAGGGGCCGGTTCTCCTGGGTCCCGGGGTTCGATCAGCTAGGCGCTCACACCGTAACGTTCGTCGCAACGGACACCGACGGCGATTCTTCCACCGCGGAAGTTATTATCACCGCGGGCACGGACAGGACGGTCGTCTTCGGGCTGGCGAACGCGGCCGGTTTCCAGACCGAACATGTTTGCAGCCCGGGCAGCCTGGCCAGCATTTTCGGAGCGAATTTCACGTCCGAACCTCCTGCGGCGCTTACTTCCGTGCCCGCGCCAACTGAACTGAACGGTGTGCGCCTTAGGGTCAACGGGCAGTACGCCGCGCTGCTGTTTGTTTCCGCCGGCCAGATCAACTTTCAGTGCCCCCAGGTGCAGCCGGGAGCGCGGCTTGAATTCGTGGTCGAGGGGCCGTTTGGATTTTCCGAGCCGGTGATCACGTCGATGCTCGACGCGAGCCCCGGCATCTTCACCATAGAGGGCAGCGGTATGGGGCAGGGGTCGATTCTGCTGGCGGGAACCGCGGAATTCGCCAAGGAACGGAATTTCATCGCTCCGGGCCAGCCAGCCTGGCCGGGCGACATCATTTCGATCTATGCCACCGGGCTGGGGCCCGCTGACGAGGTGCTGAACGCCGGCGAGCCCGCGCCGCTGGACCGCCTCATCCACCTGCGTGGCTCGGTGACGGTGCTGATCGGGGGCGTGGAGAGCGAAGTTCTGTTTGCCGGGCTGGCGCCCACGCTGATCGGGGTCGCCCAGATCAACGTGAAGATCCCGGAGAATGTTCCGCTCGGGTCCGCGGTTCCGGTATCGGTGATTGTGAAGCCTTCGGGAGGGCAGCCGGCCGCAAGCAACGAAGCGACGCTGGCGATCGAGCCCAGGCCTTAAGCTGCTTCAGGCTGATATCGCGGCCGCGCTTGGAAACTCGATCAGCCGCCCGCGCTGCTTTGCCGATTCGGTGGCCGCTTCGAGCAGGCGCACGACCTTCAGCCCGCAAACGCCGTCCGTGATCGGCCGCCGGCCCGCCTCGATGCATTCGGCGAAGTGCCGGAGCATGACGCTCAGGGCTTCCGTGACATCCAGCTTGGGCGCCCACATATCCCCGGTGCGGTAATTCACCAGCAGCTTGTAAACCGCATCCGGCCCGCCCCCGTTGGTGACTGTAATGCCCTTGTCGTAGATTTTCAGCTTTTCGCTGGTCTCGAGATCGTCGTACACCATCATCCGGCGGCTGCCGCCGATCAGCACGCGCCGGACCTTCAGGGGGGAGAGCCAGTTCACGTTGACGTGCGCGATCAATTCGCCGGGGTAGAAAACCGTGATGTACGCGATGTCCTCAGAGGTCCCCTCGACGTGGCTCATGCCGGTTGCGGTGACGGCGAGCGGCTCGACTCCGAGGGTGTAGTCCATGATCGCGAAGTCGTGAACGGCGAGGTCCCAGATCACATTGACGTCGCGCTGGAACAGGCCCAGATTCACGCGGACGGAATCATAGTAGTACAATTCGCCCACATCTTCGATCAATTGCTTGATCTTGCGCACTGCTCCCGTGTAGACGAACGTGTGATCCACCATGAGCGTGAGGCTGCGGCGCGCGGCTTCATCGACCAGTCTCTGCGCCTCCTCGGCTGTGGCGGCCAGCGGTTTTTCCACCAGGACGTGCTTTCCCGCCTCGAGAGCGGCCATCGCGAGCGGGAAATGCGTGGACACGGGAGCCGCGACGACGACGGCGTCCACTTGGGGATCCGCGCAGACCTCCCGGTAATCGCTTGTAACGCGGACTCCAGGATACCGGGCGCTGACCAGCCGCAGCCGGTCGCTACGCAGGTCGCTGACCCAGCGCAACTCCGTCTCGGGGATCTCCGCAAGATTGCGGACAATATTCGGCCCCCAGTACCCGTATCCGATCACACCAATTCGAATCATTGTGGCCCCCTTGTGCCGCACGTCAAACGGCATGTTGGGGGCCAAAAAGGGATCAGAGTGTCTGGCCGGTGGCGAAGCCGTGGCGCTTCACATCCACTTTCCGGTCGAGGCGGTCATAGTACTCCTTCAGGACCGCGATGACTTCAGGCTTCGAAAATTCTGGCGGAACCGGCTTGCCCTCGCTCAACAGCTTGCGCAGCATCGTGCCCGAAAGCAGCAGCCTGGCGCCGCCCTGGTACTGCCCGTTTTCGTCGATTACGGCCTGGCGCTCGTGCGGGCAGGTCTTCGCCGAAGCCATGCTGCGGCACTCGTAACAATAGAAGGTCCAGTCCATCGGGAGCGGCCGCAGCGCGAGAGCGTTTGGTGGGATTTCGTTGAAAATTTTTTGCGAATCGAACGCGCCGTAGTAATTCCCGACGCCGGCGTGGTCGCGGCCCACGATCAGATGCGAGCAGCCGTAGTTCTGCCGGAAGACGGCATGCAGCAGCGCCTCGCGCGGGCCGGCATAGCGCATCTCCATGGGATAGCCGCCCTGGAGCACGCGGTCCTTGCGGAAGTACTTGCCGGCCAGGGCGTCGATCGCTTTGACCCGGACCTCGGCCGGGATGTCCCCCTCCTTCAGCTTGCCGATGAGCTGGTGGATGTAGACGCCGTCGCAAACCTCGATGGCGATCCAGGCCAGGTAGGCGTGCGAGTTGTGCATCGGATTGCGGGTTTGAAGCGCGGCAACCGTGCTCCAGCCGCGCTGTTCGAAAATCCTCCGCGCTTCGGCCGGCCGCTGGTAAATCCCAGGGAACATCTCGGGATAGTAGGATTCCGAGAGCACCCGCACCGGGCCGGCCAGATTCACCTGGCCCTGCTCCATGACCTTGCGTACGCCGGGGTGTGCGGGGTCAATCGTGCGGAATACCTGTTTACATTCGTATTCCTTGTCGATGGCGTACTTCGCCGTCACTTTCATGGTCCCCATGACGGCTTCGGTTTCCGTGTCCCAGAGGGCAACCTCTTCGCCGGGCGCGATCGAGCTCGCCAGGTCTTCCGCCGCCGAAAGGGTTATGGGAACCGGCCAGAAAAGCCCGCCTTTTGAGGGCAGGCTGAAATCCGCGCAGCAGCCTTTCCAATCGTCCCTGTCCATGAAGCCGTCCAGCGGCGTAAACGCGCCGATCCCCATCATGATGAGATCGCTTGTTTCGCGGCTGGTCAGTGGGATCTTCTTGAGCCGTGCGGCTATTTTGAGCTCCTCCTGGCGGGCTTTGCCTTCCAGGAGCAGCGGTTTCAGCACAGTACTCCCGTGAGGGGGAACCAGCTTGCTCATGATTGAGTTTCCTCCCGATTACGCCCAGGTCCCAGATGCCCGGGCGGCATCCATCCCCGTCAATTGGACGCGAGTTCAGAGCGGCTTCGTTTCGGCCAGCTCCAAGTAAATCCTCAACTCAGGAGCGCCGCGATGCGGTCGGGATCGTTGGGAACCACTGTGGGCTGGTTGCCGAAACGCGAGAGGATTTGCTCGCCGTTGGGAGCGGTGAGCTGCCCCGTGTGATAGCGGTAGATGTAATCGGGATCCTTCAGCAGGTTGCCGGTGAGCACGGCCACAACGTCGTCGGACGGCCGTATGACGCCGGCGGCGGCGAGCTTCCGGATTCCGGCCAGGGTGGCGGCCGAGGCCGGCTCGCAGCCGATGCCGCAGCGGCCGATTTGCGCTTTGGCGTCGGCGATTTCCTGCTCGGTTACGCACTCCACCACGCCGTTGGAGCAGCGCACTTCGTGCAAAGCCTTCGGCCAGGATACGGGATCGCCGATGCGGATCGCGGTGGCCAGCGTTTCCGGTTTCTCCACCGGCTGCAGCACGGTCCGGTTGTGCCGCGCCAGATCGTAGAACGGGGCCGAGCCTTCGGCCTGAATCACGGCGAGGCGCGGGCTTCTGGGGATGAGGCCCAATTGAAGCATCTCGCGCAGCGCCTTGCCGAACGCCGATGTGTTGCCCAGGTTGCCTCCCGGAAGCACGATCCAATCCGGCGGGTTCCAGTCGCGCTGGTCCATCATCTCGACAATGATCGTCTTCTGGCCCTCGATGCGGAACGGATTGATCGAGTTGAGGAGGTAGATTCCGAGGCGCTCGGCCAGCACGCGAACGAGCGCGAGAATCTGGTCGAAGTTGGCCTCGACTTGCAGCGTGCGCGCTCCATACTCCAGCGCCTGCGCCAGCTTGCCGTAGGAAATGTTGCCGTGCGGGATGAAGATGACGGGGTCGAGGCCCGCCGCGCTGGCATAGGCGGCCATCGAGGCCGAGGTGTTGCCCGTGGAGACGCACGCCACCCGCTTCATTCCGAGCCGCAGAGCCTGCGCGACCCCGCAGGTCATACCGTTGTCCTTGAACGAGCCGCTCGGGTTGAAGCCCTGGTGTTTAAACGCCAGCCGGTCCAGGCCGGCATAAGCGGCGGCGCGGGGAGCGTCGAGCAGCGGCGTGTTGCCCTCGCAGAGGGAAACCACCTGTTCGAAATTCTCCAGGAAAGGAATGCATTCGCGGTAGCGCCAGACGCCGCTCCGATCCAGCGCGGCATTGCTGAGCCGCCTTTCGCGCCACACTTTTTTGAGTTCCGCTGCGTCGAGGGGATGATCCGGGTAGATGACCTCGAGCAATCCGTTGCAGCGCGGGCAACTGTAAATGACTTCGGTGATCGGATAACGCGCGCGGCACTTGGGCTCGAAGCAAATTAATTCGGCAGGCATGAATCCTCAATTATACTGGGTTGCTTATGCTGGCCGTTCACATCGAGAACGGGCGCGTGGAACTGCGCGAAAAGCCACTGCCCGCGCGGCCGAAAGGCTTTGCGCTGATCCGCCTGGTTTGCGGCGGAATCTGCAATACGGACCTCGAACTCCAGCGCGGATACTACAATTTCGCGAACACGCCGGGCCATGAATTTGTTGGCGAGGTTGTGGAAGCGGACACGCCTGCGCTGGTGGGCGCGCGCGTGACGGGCGAGATCAATCTGAACTGCGGCGAGTGCGACTGGTGCCGGCGCGGGCTCGGGCGGCACTGCCCGCACCGCAGTGTTTTGGGGATCGTGAATCACCCGGGCGCCTTCAGCGAGTTCTTCACGCTCCCGGAGCGTAACCTGCACGTGCTTCCGGCCGGGCTAGCGACCGAGGATGCGGTGTTCACCGAACCGCTGGCGGCCGCATGCGAAATTTTCGAGCAGGTTTCGATACCCCGCGGAGCCGAGGTGGCGGTGCTCGGGGACGGAAAACTCGGGATGCTGATCGCGCTGGCGCTCGAAGCGCGCGGGATCAAGGTGCATCTGTTCGGGCGGCATGCGGAAAAGATGCGCATCGCAGCGGCGGCGGGCGCGGCGGTTCACGAAGCGAAAGACCTTCCGGCGTCGGCCTACGATTGGGTGGTGGAAGCCACCGGCTCCGCGCTCGGCTTGCAGCAAGCGGCGGCCATGGCGCGCCCGCGTGGTGTCGTGATCATGAAATCGACCGTACACGAAGAGGTGGCCATCGACACCGCGCCGCTGATCGTCAACGAGATTACGCTGATCGGTTCCCGCTGCGGCAGGTTCGAGCCGGCCCTGGAGATGCTGCTGAGCGGCGCGGTGCGTCCCGCCGCGATGATCTCCCGGCGCTTTCCGCTGGCCGAAGCACCGGAGGCGTTTGCGAAGGCTGCCGAAAAAGGGGCGCTGAAAATACTGATTACAAACTGAGTTATACCTCCCCTAATAAGAATTCAAATAGTTTCCATAAAAAGCTTTTTTCCGCAATTTAGAGTTTTTCAACCTGGAAAGCGCGGTGTCTGGTAAAATAGGCAGGAACCCCACAGGGAGGAGAGGGACCTAAGTATAAATGCCAAAAAAACCTAAGGAAGCCCAGCCATATCTATCTACCGAGGGGGGCGCCGTACCGGCGCCGGTGAGGCGGAAAAGGACCAGAGCGCGCGTGAAGGGCGGGGCGGTGCCTCAGCCTTCCGTTGAGGCGGCACAGCCTCAGCACGCGACCGCCGCAGCGGCTTCAAACCAAGTCCCGCTCGACCCGATTGCCGAGCGGGAAGAGATCGCTCGCCTTGCGTACTCGTTGTGGGAAGCGCGCGGCAGACAGGGCGGCTCGCCGGAAGAAGACTGGTTCCGGGCCGAGCAGGAAATTTTAAAGAGACGCGCCGGGGCAACCTGCTAGCGTCTGCAACGCCGGTTTTCCGGCGCTGATTCACGAGCCTCGCCGCCCGGGGACGCGGCGAGCGCAGAGGGGACGCCGGGACCCGAAACGCTGAGACCCACCTTACTCAACCAGGTAAAAGCGATAGCCGCACGCCGGCATGGATTCTCTCCTTGCCGTCCGCGGCTGTCCGCAGAAATGCGGAGTGTTTATCGTCTGCCGCGGTTGGGAGTTTCCGCCTCGCGAATCTGCCGGGCATTGGTTGTCCACGTTCTTAGTGATTCGGTTCAGCCGAGTCTAAACCGCGTCTACATCTGTGTCAAAGATTGGTCTCGGAGTTGCGCGACCCCGAGTCCGATTGACAAGCCATTGGGGGCGTGGTATTTTGCCCGGGAGGACGCTGAATCGTTTCAGTAGAATTGCGCCATTTGCGGGCCGTAACGTAGAATGCGGCGTGCGCGTGTAAAAAAGAGTCGAGGAGGAACTATGACGACCAGTCTCAGCCGGCTTCTGTTGGGCATACTGGCCGCCGGTGCTTTGATGGCCGCCGAGCGGCCGAGAATTTCGGCGGCCGAGTATCAGGACAAGGTCTATGCGTCATGGCTCGGCCAGTGCATAGGAAACATCTACGGCCTTCCGCATGAGAACCGCTACATCGATGAGCCGGGCCCCGACAGCATACGGAACCACTACGCGGACCTGAACCGGCTGCAAAAGGCCGACGGCTGCTTCTCCGACGACGACACCGACTTCGAGTACATGTACCTGCACGGGATGGAGAAGTTCGGCCCCGAACCGCGCTACAAGGACATCGCCTCACTGTGGAAGCACCATGTCCGCACCGGCGTGTGGATCGCCAACCGGGCCGCTCTCGCCTTGATGCATTACGGCTACACGCCGCCCGTGACCGGCGTCCGGGGCATCAACGAACACTGGTTTCAAATCGATCCTCAACTGATTAATGAGATCTGGGCGGTTACCGCTCCCGGAATGGTGCGTTACGCCGCTCAGAAAAGCCTTTGGGCCGCGCGCATCACCGCCGACGAGTGGGGCGTGGAGCCGACCGTCCACTACGGCGCCATGTACGCGGCTGCTTTCTTCGAGCGGGACGTGAACAAGTTGATCGACATCGGCACCCGCGCCCTTCCCGAGGGAAGCCGATTCGCGCGCACCGTGGAGGACATGAAGGCCCTGTACCGGAAGTATCCCAACGACTGGCGGAAGGCCCGCGCCGAGATGGCGCAGAAATACTACGTGCAGGAACCGGCTGAAACCAAGACTATCTGGAACGCCAATCTCAACGGCGCGGCCGGGATTCTGGCGCTGCTCTACGGGCAGGGCGATTTCCAGAAAACGCTCGACCTCGCGTGCACTATTGGTTTCGACGCCGATAACCAGGCCGCCACGATGGCCGGCCTGCTTGCCGTGGTGCACGGAACCAAGGGCCTGCCGCGCGAGTTGCTGTTCCCCTTAAGCGACAGGAACTGGAAAGAGCCCTTCAACGATACCTACAAGAACTATACGCGCTACGGGCTCCCGGATGGTCGCCTAACGGACATGGCGCGCCGGACCGCGGCACTGGGGGAGAAGCTCATCCTCGCGCACGGCGGCAGGAAGATCACCGAAAACGGCGTCGCCTACTACGTGATCAATCCGGATGCGCAGTTCAAGCCCCCGTTTGAAGTGCCGGTGGGTCCCGCGCCCGTTATTGAGGCCGGCAAACAGGTGAAGCACTCGTTCACGACGGTCGGCGCGGAGGCGCCTGTGAAGTGGACCCTGGCTTCCGGAAAGCTGCCCGCCGGGTTGACTTTCAAAGGCGGCGTGCTCAGCGGCTCCACCACCACCGCCGGTGTATTCCCGATCACCATCGAAGCGAGGTCCGGGCGGGACAGCGACCGCATTTCGTTCCCCCTGATCGTGAGGACGGCCAATCTCGCTCTCACTGCTTCCGAAATACTGGCGCCCCCGGTCCCGGAGCGGGCGGAGGGCGGCAACCAGCGGCGTGAGCCGGCGCCGAGGCCGGATCCCGAAGTGCTCCGCGACGGCAGCGTCATGGGTGCACGTGCGGAGCTCCGGGGGACGGTGCGCCGGGGCGAAACAGGCCGGCCGCAATTCGGGTACCGGTGGGCGGAACCGCAGTTGATTGGAGTCGTTTCGTTTTGCCCCGGACCGGCACAGGACGAAGGTTGGTATCGCACTCTGGCCGTCGAGTACGAAGACGAAAGCGGCGCATGGCGGCCGGTGAAAGATTTTCGGGCTTACCCCGCGCTGCCAACCGTGGGCCGCAACGAGTACGACAAGGCGAACGGCGTCGAGTACATGCTGACGTTCGCGCCGGTGCGGACGAAGGCGATCCGCATCGGCGGCGAAGTGGTAGTCGGAGAGGGCCGCGCCAGGGAACGGAGTGTTTCGCTGACCGAATTGCGCGTGTATGCTCCGCTGCCGAACGCCGAGCAACTGAAGTAGGCAGGCAGAACCGGAGTTCAG
>JBLNCW010000121.1:0-21488 GCA_050261015.1 Rhodospirillales bacterium
AAGTAGCTGTACATGTCTGCTTGCTGATGATCGCGGCCGCGCATGCAGATTAGACGATCAGAACATTCCAGCCGTAACGTGTTTCAGGGTTTCAGCCTGTGTTTTTCCGCAACCTGCTAGCCCCGCGCACAGCTGGCTCACCTGGCCCGCCGATGCACCGCCGGCTCGGCCTTTCCGCCCGCCGCCTGCCATCAGCGTGCCTGCCGCCTTGGCCGCGTTCCTCCGGTCCCGTCTGCGGCTGAATTCCTCGGCTGGCGATTGTAAGGAGACTGTACAAAGCGGCTCCTGCGGGGGACGCCGCCTTTCCCCGATACTGACCTCATAGCCCTCAGGAGGGGTAGAGAGATGCCACAACCATCGAATACGGGCGCTCGCGCGAAAGCGCAAGATCGGGTGGCCTCGAACCTGGCGTGTGTAGATGCTCATTTTCATAGCGAAGCAGAGAATGATGTTGAAGCGGCGCTTGAGCTATATACAGATGACATTGTTTTCGAAGCTGCCGCTCTCAATGGCCTCAACCGGCTTTTCTCCGGGAAGCAGGCGGTAGCCAAGTTCTATCGCGAGCTTTGGGCCACGATGAGGGATGTACAGTTTCAATTTCTGCAACGGTTCGCCACAGAAGACCGCGTCGTGGACGATAGTTTTGTGACCTTCGAGGTGGTGCGCGATGGTTGCTGGCCGCACTTTTCCGCCGGGCAGAAGATTGAAATGCGTCTGGTTCACATCTTCGAGATGCGAGACGGTAAAATTTCGAAGGAGATCGTCTTTGATATGGGGCGCCCCGTGTAAGTGGGGGTAATCAGCAGGTTGATGGTGAGGAGATGACTCCGCTGATGGGCCGCTCTGTCGGCTAGTCATGAATACTTGAGCTTGAGAAGCAGCGTTGCGGCCAGGACAGCGAGTCCGATCACGGTCGTGACTGCCGACAGAACCATGAGCTTGCTGAAGGTCTTGCTCCCGCGGGTGGCGCGGTAAATAATCGGCAAGTTGATCGCAGCGCTGGCAATTGAGGTCAAAACGGTCGAGGCCGCCGCAGTAGAAGCGGAGACCTGGCCGTGGGCTGCAAGGCTGCCGACCGCGGCTGTGGCGCTCGCACTGCTGACGAAGCCACCCAGGAAGCTAACGATGATGGTGCCGACCTCGCCTATGAAGCGCTGGCCGAGGACGCTCGCCGACTGAATTACAAGGAAAAAGAGCCCGAAACCCGAAATCTTTCGAATCGAGATCGGTGACGTCAGTCGCGGTGCAGAAGCCGGTGTCAGGTCCCGGCCCTGCCGCAGCACGAAGCCCGCACTGGCCGCACACATCGCCGCTATGGGGAACAGAGAGAGCAACCCGGCGGATGGAGTGAAGACGCTCACGATAACCAAGTTGCGAACGAACATCGATAGAACCGTGATCAGTGTTGTGTTGACCAGAATGGTACCCGAGCCAGCCCCCAGGCTGGCAACTGAGCTCGACAACTCGGCGACGGCTGCGGTGCTGTTCACCAAGCCTCCAAATAGCGCAGTAGCGTAGAACCCGCGAGCGCCGTACATCTTCAGCAGCACATAATTGACGAAGCCGAGTCCGGCGATCAGGATGACGGTCAGCCACGCTTCGCGTGGCTTCAGGAGACCCCACGGGTCGACAGGTTGATCGGGCAAAACGGGGTAGATCACGAATCCGATCAGCCCGAGCAGAACCGCGCTGCGCAGTTCCTCGGCCGTGACGCCTCCTGCAAAGCGCGTTATCTGCGGCTTCAGGGCCAGCAGCAGCGTCATGAGAACCGCCGCCGCAGTCGGGGCAAAAATGTGCCCGTCACCAACCAGTGCACCCAGAGTGAATACGACTATAAGCGCTACAGAAGTGGTGGTTTCGAGTTCACGATGCAGGACGAGATTTCCCACATTCATCACGATTACAACCATCACGACTGCGGCCATGCCAATCAACGCGAACACCTCCGATTGCACCATGCAGAGCATTCCCAGAAGGCTGACGAGAGCGAACGTTCGCGCTCCCAGATCCTTGCGCGACCATTCCCGTTCGAAGCCGACCAGCAGCCCTATGGCCAAGGACAAGATGAGCTTAGTGGCGATCTCAGAAGGAACGAATCGCGTGACAGGCATCTCCTTCATAATAAGTGTCTGGTGCGCCAGCGGTTTCCCATCGTATGGTCGGCCACTCGGAAGTTGACCGCCGGCCAATGCTGGATCGCATCGATCTGCACGTCGAGGTCCCTGCGGTCGCTTACAAGGAAATGCGCGGCGAAGAGCGCGCCGGCCCCTACGCTTCTCCGGCCTCCCAGACCCGGAGGCCGTGGCGCGAAAGGTAGATCGGGATGTTGCGGTAGGTGGGGCAGGCCTGCTCGATCTCGCGCAGCATCGCCCGCTTGCGTGCGGAGTCGGCGCCGCTGAGAATCGTCACCGAGCCGCCCTCTCCTCCCGCGCCGTTCACCTTCCAGCCGAGCGCGCCGTGGGCGCGCGCGATTTCAATAATGCGCCGGTGATGCGGGCCGACCAGCGCGGGATGCAGCTCCGCCTGCGCCTCGGTGCATTCGATCATCGCGCGCCCGAGCGCTTTGAAGTCGCCGGCGTACAGGGCGTCCTTGGATTTCTCCGCGGCGCAGCGCAGCGGGCGGAGCTTGGGAGTATCGGGCCCCGCGCCCTCCAGCTCGCGAATCACCATCTGGTGCACTTCCGAAGAACTGTGCGTCTGGCCGACGTAGGCCAGCGACAGCCTGCTTTCCAGCTCCCACCACAGCGAATCCGGAATGCGGATCTGGCTGACCGAGGCGTGCGGGTAGCGGTGCATCTCGATGTAGTTGATGCCGCCGAACGCCGAAGCGATCTGGTCCTGGATGCCGCACTGCTGCTTCAGCAATTCAGTCTCAATGCGCTGCGCGGCTGCCGCGATTTCATGGGGCGACATGCGGCCGGGCGTCAGCGAATCGAGCGCTCCAATGAGCGCCACGCTGACGGCCGCGGAGGTGCCGGTGGAGCATCCGCCCGGCGCTTCGCTGAAAATGGAGACCTCGATGGAGACATCCTTGGGGATGTGCATGTAATCGAAGGCCGCTTCCAACAGGGGGTGCTTGCCGTAAGAGCCGCACGGCTCGGCGATGGTATAGGACTGGCCGTAGTTCTCGGCGTGAATCGTGATGCGCTCGCGGTCCACGGCGCCGCGCCGGACCCGCATCTGCACTTCCGTGTACGGATAGACGGCGATATTGAAGACCCGGCCGTGGCCCGCGAACCAGGTGTCCGTCCAGCCTCCGTTGTCGCAAATGCGAATCGGCGCGACGCTTTTGACGATACGGCTCAAATGAACTTATACACGCCCGGCACGGGCAGTTTTCTCTCGGGCGTCTTCAAATTGTAGTCGAACTCTTTGGGCTGGAGGTCGAGCTTGGAGTTCATGATCATGTCCCAGGTGATCTCCAGTCCCGAGTACGCCGACTCGCGGGCCATGATGCAGGTCATCGTGCTCTCGGCGACCGCCATTCCCTGGTTGATGTACGGACCCTCGCCCAGCACGCTCTTCACCAAAGCGATGTGCTCCTGCACCTGCGAGTTGATGCCCTGGGTGCCCATGTCCCGGCCGTTGCTGCGCCTTTTCGTGCCGACGATCAGGTCGTCCACCAGTCGGTAGGCGCCCTGCTCGTACTGCCGGCAGTGGCTGGAGAGGTGCACTCCGTTCGGGTAGACAAAGTCCGAGGTCATGTGGTCGTAGATATCGCCGTACATGGGCTCGGGCTTGCGCCATGCGGCGCCGCCGAAAGCGACCACCTTCACGGGATGCGTTCCCATCACCCAGTTCATGAAGTCGATGTTGTGGAAATGCTGCTCGACGATCTGATCGCCGCAGATCCAGTTGAAGGAATACCAGTTGCGGTGCTCGTATTCCATGTCGCCCCACTGCGGCTGCCGCTCCCTCTCGTGCCAGACAGGGCCGCTGAGGTATTGCGAGTAGAGCGCGACGATCTCGCCGATTGCGCCGTCCTGAATTTTCTTGACCGTTTCGGTGTACTCGGAGGCGTAGTGCCGCTGGGCGCCGCAGACGACCGTGAGCTTGAGCTGCTCGGCCTTCTTCGCCGCGGCCATGAAACGGCGCACGCCCACGGGATCGGTCGCGATCGGCTTTTCGCAGAAAATGTGCTTCTTGGCCTCCACCGCGGCTTCAAAGTGCGCCGGGCGGTGGCCGGGAGGCGTGCAGAGCATGACGATATCGACGTCCGAGTTCACCAGCTTCTTGTAGGCGTCGAAACCAGTGAAGCGGTGCTCCGCATCGACCTTGATCTGATCGGGAAACTTGGCCTGCAAGCGCTTCAGGTTCCGTTCCAGGTGGTCTTCGAATACATCGGCGAGCGCCACGATTTCCACGTTCGGATTGCCGGTAAGGCAGTCGGTGATTGCGCCGGAGCCACGGCCGCCAACTCCGATGAGCCCGGCCTTGAGCTTATCCTTCTTCTGCATAACGACTCCTCAAAACGGCTCAGGGGCCGGGCGCCGCACGCGCGGCATCCGGTCCCCTTTCCGCTGTCAGATGAATTTGTAGACGCCCGGCACCGGAACCGGCGGCACGGGAACGGAGGCGTTGATGTCCAGGTTCTTGGGCAGCAGGTCGAGCTGGGACTTCATCATATCGTCCCAGGTGAGCCTCCTGCCTGAGTAGGCGGCTTCGCGGCCCATGATGCAGGTCATGGTGCTTTCCGCGACGGCCATGGCTTCATTGATATAAGGACCCGTTCCGAGGATCGAGGCCATCATGTCGACGTGCTCCTGCACGTAGGGGTTGGCGCCGCGGGTCGGCTTGGACGTATCGATGCGGCCCTTGGTCCCGACGATGATTTCGCTGACATTCTGGGCCACGCCCTCGCCTTGGTACTGGCGGCAATAGCTGGACATATGGACGCCGTTGGGGTAGATGAAATCCGCGGCCACGTGATCGTAGATGTTGCCGTACTCCTCCTCGCGGGGACGCCAGGCGACGCCGCCCGAAGCGACGCATTCCACCGGGTGGGCGCCCATGAACCAGTTGCAGACGTCGATGTTGTGCAGGTGCTGCTCGACAATCTGGTCGCCGCAGATCCAGACGAAGGAATACCAGGCGCGGTTCTGGAACTCCATATCGCTCCATTTCGGATCGCGCTTGCCCTTCGGCCCCGGCCATCCCGCGCTGAGGAACTGCAGCACCGGCGTTCCGATCCAGTAGGCGTACAGAGCCGTAATCTCGCCGATTTCGCCGTCCTTGACGCGCTTGTATTGTTCGAGATAGTAGGGCTGCGACCTGCGTTGAGCGCCGGATTTCACGGTAAGCTTCAACTCCTCGGACTTCTTCGCGGCTGCCATGAAGCGCCGGACGCCGACAGGGTCTGTGCCGAACGGCTTCTCGCAGAAAACGTGCTTCTTGGCTTCAACGCAAGCCTCGAAGTGCATGGGACGGTATCCGGGCGGCGTGGCCAGGAGGACGATGTCCACGTCGGAGGCGATCACCTTCTTGTAGGCGTCAAATCCAAGGAACCGGTGCTCGGGATCGACCTTAATGCGGGAGGCGTACTTCGCGTTGCGCGGGTTGTCCCTCAGGGTCCGGAGCGAGCCTTCCAGACGGTTCTCGAACATGTCGGCCATGGCGACCAGCTCGACGTTCGGGCAGCCTTCCATGATGTTCTCGACAGCTTGCGTGCCGCGGCCGCCGCAGCCGATCAGCCCGACTTTCATCATGGGGGCCGCCGAGCCGCGGACCAGTTCAGGCCTGATGATCGTGAACGCCGAAGCAGTCGCCCCGGCGACCGTCGATTTCTTCAAAAAAGATCTTCGGGATAGTGAGTCTTTCTCCATGTCTCATGAACCTCGGTCCGGACCATTGTACTCCCGTTTTTCCTCGGGAAGAGCCCGGCAAGCGGGGTGCGTTGACCCGCGACCGGCGCTCCCTTATACTTAAAAGTTAAAAGCGGGCGCCAAAGTGTGCCCGCAGTTGCAGGCCCGCATGATCGTTTTATTGACCATACTTCACGTTTTAGTTTGCCTTTTCCTGATCGTCGTCGTGCTGCTGCAAAGCGGCAAGGCGGCTGATCTCGCCGGCGCATTTGGCGGCATGGGTTCGCAGACGGCCTTTGGCCCGCGCGGGTCGGCAACCATCCTGGCCAAAGCCACCCGGGTCGCTGCTGCCCTGTTCATGGTGACCTCCCTCACGCTGGCGATTCTGGCGAGCGGCCGCGCCCCCGGCGCCAAGACGGTGCTGGAGGGACGTCCGGCCCCGGCCCCGCAGTCAGCGCCGGCCCCCAGCGGCCAGGCCCCGGCCAAGCAGCCGACCATGACGATTACGCCTGAAGGCGGCGGGCCGTCCCAGACGATCCCGCTGAATATCCCGCCGAGGCCGGAAAGCGCCCCGGCAGCCCCGGCGCAGCAGCAGCAACAGCAGCAGCCCGCTCCGGCCCAGAAGTAGGTATAGTAGAATACTTTCAGTGCCACGTGCGGATGTGGCGGAACTGGCAGACGCGCAACGTTGAGGTCGTTGTGGGGAATCCCCGTGGAGGTTCAAGTCCTCTCATCCGCACCATGGTTCCCCTCTAATTCCAAGTACCCCCCAAGCAAACGCGGCGTTTTTGAGCGATGATCAGTAGCTATGTTGCTCATCCTGCCGCTGCTCATCAATTTTGCGTTCTTCCAGACTGCCGCGCAGCCGGAGCCGCTGTTTCAGGTGACCGTGGACGGCCGGGCGCTGCGGTTGCACGACTTTCACGGAGGCTCTTTCGGCCAGTTCGATCTCGCCCGCCCCTCAGAGGTCGTGATTCGCACGGGATTCGATGTCCGCTGGGTGGACGTCCGGCCCAGGTCCGCCGGCGTCGTGCCGGTCATCGGAGCGGACCACAGCACCGTCCGGCTTCAGGTCAAGTCGCCCGTCCCGCTCACGGTTGAATTCAACGGCGACTGGAAGCGGGTGCTGCACCTGCTGATTAATCCGCCCGAGAAGAACGCGCCTGAGCCCGGCACGCCGAATGTCCGGTACTTCGGGCCCGGCGAGCACGAGCCCGGCCTCATCGAGCTGAAGGACGGCGAAACGCTCTATCTCGCGGCTGGCTCGCTCGTCAAAGGCGTCGTCCGCTCCGTCGGCACGAAGAACATTACGATCCGGGGCCGGGGGATTCTGGATGCCTCCAGCCTGCCGCGCCGCGGCCAGAGTTCCGGCGATGCCGCCGCGCCGCAAAGACCTGATATCTACGGCGGGCAGCGGAACATGATCCTGCTCGAAAATACCCAGGGCGCAAGGATCGAGGGGATCACGCTGGCCAACAGCCAGAGCTGGACCGTCCACCTCAGAAACGCCGAAGGCACCCACATCGACGGCATCCGTATCCTCACCGGGCCCGCGTGCAGCACCGACGGCATCGATGTCGTCTCTTCCAGCAACGTGCTCGTCGAAAACGTATTCATCCGCTCCAATGACGACTGCGTCGTGGTGAAAAACATGATGGACAGGGAGACACGCAACGTCACAGTGCGGCGGTCGGTCTTTTGGAACATGCCGTGCGGCAACGGCATCGAGGTGGGATTCGAACTGCGCACCACTCCCGTCCGCGAGATCCGCTTCGAGGACATCGACATCATCCGGGTGGAGCGCGGCGCGGCGATCAGCATCCACAACGGCGACTCGGCCCTGGTCGAAGACGTGGTCTTCGACAACATCCGTGTGGAAGACGCCCGCCACAAGCTGATCGATTTCGCGGTGGTTTACGGCCGCTATGGCGCGGTCGACCGCCCCGACCGCTCGCGCCCCTCGGACCCCGGAGGCGCCTGGGACGGCGTCATTCGCCAGGACCCGGAGGAGAGGGCGATGCGAGCGAAAAACCGCGGCCGCGTCCGCAATGTCCGCGTGACGAACCTGCACGTTGTCGAAGGCTCGCTGCCCTTCAGCATCATCGCCGGCTTCGACAAGGAGCACGCGGTCGAAAACGTCGTCATCGAGAATTTCAGGTACCTGGGGCGGCCGCTCCGCAGCGCCGCCGAAGGCAAGTTCTCCGTGGATCACGCTCCCGGCTTCGCTATCCGCTGACTCCACCCCGCGCAGGGTGTAGACTGTTTCGGACCCGAATTTCCGGTCCCGGCTGCGGCCGCTGTGCGAGCCGGCGGGAGGAGAGCGGCACATGATCCACCCAAAGCAACTCAGCACGTTCGCCAAATTTCAGAGGCACTTCGGCCTGCTGCAGCGCGCGGTGGCGGCGCTCGACGAGTGCGCGGGCGGCGCCGATCCCTCATCCGCGTTCGCGGAAATCCAGGACCTCGAGCGGCAGGGAGACGAGATCATGCGGGCGGCGGTTCGCGATCTCGAACGGCTGCACGGCGACTTTCCCACGCCGAGGGAAATCGTCCGGCGCCAGTTTCATCAGCAGGATCGCATCCTGGATGCGATCGAGCTTCTCGCGGGGCGTCTGGCCGCCTACCGTCTCGGGAAACTGCCCGCGCCGGCGGTGCAGCTTTTTGCCGTCGTCCGCGCCTGTGCCGGCGTTCTCGAAGCGGCGGTTCAAGCGTTCGGAGAAGGCCGGCGATTCGCCGATCAGATCGGAAAAATGTCGGACCTGGAGAACGAAGCCGACCAACTCTACATCGCCGCCATTCGCGAGCTGGCCGATGGGGAAGAAGATCCGCGCCGTATGCTTATGCTCACCGAGGTGTACGGCATGATCGAGAGGATCATCAACCTGTTTGAGGACTCGGTCCAATTGCTCGAAGACGCGACCTTCAAAACGTATTCGGGCTGGTAGCGCGGCGCTTGCGCCGTGTATACTGGCCTGCTGAAAGGAGCACGAAGATGAGATTTGCTTGCCTGTTGGCGGCTTTGTGCCTTGTACCGGCGGTATTCGCCCAGACAAACATTACCCCTGGTCCGAACCTTGAAGGATGGCATATGAGCCAGGTAAACCACCACGGCAACACCAAAGCCTGGAAAGTGGAGAATGGGGTGGTTTCGGGCACCCAGGATCGCGAGGGCAACGGCGGCATCATTCTGACCGACAAAACGTACAGAAATTTTGAGATCACCTTCGAGATGAACCCGGATTTCGGCTGCGACAGCGGCTTGTTCCTCCGCTCGAATGAGAAGGGGCAGGCATACCAGGTGACGCTCGATTACCTGGAGGGCGGCAGCATGGGCGGCATTTACGGCGAGGGACTCAAAGGCGTGCGCGGTCCGCGGGTGGACTGGCAGCCGTACTGGAAGAAGGGCGAGTGGAACCAGATTCGCGCCCGTATCGAGGGCGATGTGCCGCACATCACCGTCTGGATGAACGGCAACCAGATCACAGACTGGAAGGACACGGAAAACCACGCGGCCGACGGCGCCGTGGAGGGGATGGTTGCGCTCCAGGTCCACGGCGGCAATCGCTGCTCGCCGGGCAAGTACCATCGCTTCCGGAACATCCAGATCAAAGAACTTCCGTAGGCGCAGACACGCGGGGTTCGCGCTGTCGTAAAGGGGAAAGTATGCAGATCGATCGAAGAGGGTTCCTCAGGAAGGCGGCCGCGGCGGTGTGCGCCCCGCTCGCGGCCGCTCCCGCGCGCCCGCCCAACATCGTCCTTATCTATTGCGACGACCTCGGCTACGGCGACCTCGGCTGCTACGGCTCGAAGATCCGCACACCGAACATCGATCGGATGGCTTCCGAAGGCGTGCGCTTCACCCATTTCTATTCGGCCAATCCCGTCTGCTCGCCGTCGCGCGCGGCGCTGTTGACCGGGCGCTATCCCACGCGCGTTGGCGTGCCCCGCGTGCTGTTCCCCAACGACACGACAGGCCTGCCGGATTCGGAAACCACCATCTCGCAGATGCTCAAGCCGAGAGGCTATAAAACCATGTGCGTGGGCAAATGGCATCTCGGGCATTTGCCAGAATTCCTCCCCACCAGCCGCGGCTTTGACGAATACTACGGCATTCCTTACAGCAACGATATGAACCGGCGCGTGCTGTTGCATGCCAGCGCCGCGGGGGTCGAAACGGTAGAGCAGACGGCTACGCTCGAAACACTCACGCCGCGCTACACGGAACAGGCGGTGCGCTTCATCGAGCGATCAAAAGATTCCCCGTTTTTCCTCTACCTGCCGCACACCTACCCGCACATCCCGCTCGGCGCCTCGCCGCGGTTCCGCGGCAAGTCTCCGCTGGGCCTTTACGGCGACGTGGTCGAGGAAATCGACTGGAGCGTCGGCGAAGTGCTCGCCTGCATCAGGAAGAACGGGCTCGACAACAACACGCTGGTCATCATGTCGAGCGACAACGGCCCCTGGTATCAGGGCAGTCCCGGCCGGCTGCGGGGCCGCAAGGGCATGACTTACGAAGGCGGCGTCCGCGTGCCGTTTATCGCGCGCTTCCCCGGCCGGATCCTGAAAGGCGCCACGTGCACGGGCGTTGCCGCAACCCTCGATGTGCTGCCGACTCTGGCACAACTCACCGGCGCGCCGCTGCCGCGCAATCCCCTGGACGGTATCGACATCTGGCCGCTGCTCACGGGTCAAAGGCAGGCGATCGAGCGCGAGGCGCTGCTTTACTTCGACGGCTGGAACCTTCAGTGCGCGCGCTGGGGAAAGTGGAAGCTGCACGTGGCGCGCTACAACTCGATGGCGTACAATCCAGCGCCCGCCGGCGGGCGGGTAAACCTGCCGCTCACCTCGCCCGAACTCTACGATCTCGAAAACGACCCCGATGAGAGCTGCGACGTGGCGCCGGAAAACCCCGCTATCGTCGCCGAGATCCGCGGCCGCATTGAGCGGCTCATCCCGGGTTTTCCGGAGCCGGTCCGCAAAGCCTGGGCTGCCACGATGGAAAGGCGGACCAGCCCGTCGGCGGTTGGCGCCCTTCCGCGCCTCGCGAATTGATTACAGCTTCTCCAGCACCGCCTCGATCATGCGCGTGACATACTCCTGGTTCGCGCGCGGGTGCGAAGCCGGGTCCGACTTCGGCAAAGCGGCAATTGCTTCTTTCGGCGGCTTGATTCTCGGGATGAGCGCTTCGATGGCGCTCAACGCCAGAATCGAGACGAACGGCCCGTTCTTGTCGGCCGGCGCCAGTTCCATGAGGACCGCCAGGGATTTCTCTGCATCCTCATCGGTTCCGTAGCGCCCCAGTGCCTCCGCCGCTGCAATACGCACACATGGCGCGGCATCCGAGAGCGCCTTGCGCAGCGCCTGCGCCTGCTTCTTTATCTCCTCCTCCCCGCGCATAAGGATTCCCATCACCGCCCAGTAGCGCACGGCCGAATCGGAATCGTTCAGTGCCTTGAGCAGTTCGGGCATGGCGTCCGGCTTCAACGACGATGCCGCCTCAGCCGCGGCCATGATCCGCTCCAGCGGGTACTCTTTTGGATCGTGGCCCAATTCGTGGGGCGTGGACCCCTTCGAGCGGCTGTGCATCTCGGCTTCGGGGAGAAATCCCACGTCGCGAATCTCCCTGGCGTGGTCCTGCTGAGCTTTTCTAAGCCGCTTCAGCACGTCCTGGTGCGCGGGTAAAGAAGCCAGGTTGTTGATTTCGTCCGGATCCCGGGAGAGGTCGTACAATTCTTCGGGCAGCTTGGGTTCCCAGAAGCGCTTCTGCGCCTCGTTCAGTTTGCCCTGATCGTACAGCTCCTTCCATATCCGGGTTGTCGGGGTGATGAACATGTAGGCGATGTGCTGGCCGTAGATCTTATGGGGCATGTAGTTGCGCAGATAGACGTAGCGCTTATCGCGAACAGAGCGGATCAAGTCGACGCGCTCATCCATGCGCCCCCGGAATCCGTGAGCGAACTGCCGCTCAGGCTGCTGGTACGGCCCCATGAACGCCCGCCCCTGGAGATGATCCGGCGGCCGCAGGCCCGCAAGGCTGAGCATAGTGGGCGCTAGGTCCACGAATTCCACCAACCGGTCCGTCTTCGCGCCCTCGTTGTATTCGGGCGGCGCGAGGCTCCGGAATTTCTTGGGAATTGACGCCACGATCGAGACGTTCAAACCGGAGTTGTAAGGGAAGCGCTTGCTGCGCGGCATGCCGGATCCGTGGTCGCCGAAGAAGAAGACGATGGTGTCTTCGGCCAGGCCGTCTTGCCTGAGTTCTTCCAGCACGCGCGCGGCCTGCTTGTCCATCGTCGTGATGTTGTCGTAATACTGCGCCCAGTCCAGCCGCACTTCCGGAGTGTCGGGATGGTACGCGGGTATGCGCGCTTTCGCCGGGTCGTGGACGAGCGTGTGCGGCCGCGTGCGGATCTGGCTTTCGTGCGTTGTGGTGAAATTGAAAACCGCAAAGAACGGCTGGCCGGGCGCGCGGTTGCGCCAGTGCCCCTTGTTGCTCGAATCGTCCCAGACCGTGCCCGGCTTTTCCAGGTTGTAGTCTTCCTTGGAATTATTCGAACAGTAATAGCCGGCTTCGCGCAGGTATTGCGGGAACAGCTTCATACCGGCGGGCAGGCTTGTCATCGAGCGCATGTGCTCGGAGCCCGTTGAGTTCGGGTACATTCCGGAAATGATGGCGGTCCGCGCCGGCGCGCAAACCGGCGCATTGGACCACGCGTTCATGTACATCAACCCCCGCCGCGCCAGTGCATCCAGGTTCGGCGTCACCGAATAGGAATCGCCGCATGCGTGCAGATGCGGCCCCATATCCTCGCAGGTAATCCAGAGTATGTTCGGCCTGGAGGCCTGGCTGCTTCCCGTCAACAGCCCCGCGCCGAGGGTTCCGGCGAAGCCTCGCCTGGTGAGTGTTTCCATGCCGATCTACACTATCAGATCTCGTGCACGACCTCGAAACCCATAAGGCGGCCCATACGCTCGATCGCCTGCGTGTGGTCGCCGTAAAAGACCACGCGGTGAAGGCCGGCCGAAAAATTTTGAAGCCATTTCTCGGCGTTGCTGACACGCGTCCGGATCTGCGTGCGGCACCCCCGGTCGCTGTCCATCACCGGACCGGTGACCTCGGCGGTGGATACCAGCAACCGCTCCGGCCCGGTGAAGCGCGCCACGGTGACGGTTTCGTTCGACGGCATGAGCACCTGAAGCGCCGCGCCCTCGTTTGTCTCCAGGTGATTGCGGAGGATGTACGGGAAGGCCGGCCCGCTGACGCCTTTCATCCTAGTCGCGGCAACGCAGTGTGCATGAATGACCTCGTTGCGGCTGATGTCGAACACCGGGTCCGAGACGAAGCCCGGCATCCCCGAGTAGGAAGTCACCAGCATCTGCGTCATGGTGGAGGCCAGGTCGGCCTCGCAGACCCCGTACAGTCCCGCGTCGTTGAACTTTGACCAGGCGACGCACGGGTATCCCGGCAGCGTGTTCGCCGCCAGCGTGCCGAAGCAGTCGATTGTCAGCGCGTTCGCCTTTTCCTGCCGGAGCATGTTCCGCAGCGCGAGGTAGAAGCGCAGGGCGTCGCGGATCTCCCTGGCTGACGGCTCCACCACCCTCAGCGCTCCACGCACGAACTCGTCCGCTTCCTTCTGTGCCTGCCGCTCGTCCACCGCGGCGAATGCTTTCTTGAATTCGCGGCCGGTGATGAACTTGAACGAAGTTCCGAAATGCTTGCTGTAGGCGTCGGCGGTCTGCTGGCGCGCCCCAGGTGACGCCACGCCCACCAGCACCTTGCTCTTCCGCATGTGGTGAACGGTGCGGAAGATGCGCATGTAGGGGTCGAGATCGCCGTAGCTCGAGGTCGCAATCACGTCAAGCTTCCTGCCGCGCTTTCTCAGCTCGGCGATCGACGACCACGCATGAGTCGCATAGGGGCGCGAGAAAAACAGCCCGGGGACTTCGAGCGAATCCAGCAGCGGGCGCAGCGGAGAAATCGGCTGCGACACGGGCACCATCAGCAGGCCGTCGATCTCGCCCATCTTTGCCAGCCAGGGCTTGACCTCCGCTTCCGTGCGCAGGATCTCCCCGCCCACAAACCGCACGTTCTCGGTGTGCTTGCGCGCAACCTCCGCCAAGCGCGCCTCTACCTCTGCAACCTCCTTCTCAACGTCCAGGGTCGGTTTCGGCCAGTGCACCTCCGGAGAGGCAAGGTACACCTTTGCGACCGTCGCGGGCTCGTCCCAGGGCATCAACTCCGTAGTTTGGGCTGCCGCCGGGAAGGATAAAGATGCAGCCGACAGCGAGAGCCCAAACTGCCTGCGGGTCAACGGGAGCATTGAATCGGACATTCGGACCTCCTTCAACTCGTCCGAAGTATACATCAACGGCTGGTTGGAAGCCGATCTTCGTTGAGGACGTTTAGATATGACTATTGAGGGTAGTATACTCACGAGCATGCCGAGCAGGAAATGCTCCTGGCTCAGTGCCGTGAGAGCGAAAGAGTGGGTTTTCGTCTTGTTCTTCTTAAGCATAGCCTTCAATCTGCCTCGCATCGGAGAGGCTGCGCTCGGCGAAGGTTTCGAGATGGTTGCAATCGCCCACTCGTTGGCTGCTGGGCATGGATTTTCCAACCCGTATCACGCCGCTCCAACGGGCCCCACTGCCCAAGCCGCGCCCCTGTATCCGGCACTACTGGGTATGGTCGTTGTCGCTTTTGGCCAGTCGACGGCCGCTGCAGCGGCCATTATCATCATGGAATTCTCTTTCCACGCTGCTGTCGTGGCGCTATTACCTTGGCTTTCCAAATTGCTATTTGGTCAGTGCGGGCATCGGGTTACGTCGGAGCTATTTTAATGATTGTCTTTCGACTGGTGTCGATAGCACCCGCCTTCGAAGTGGCCTTAAGCGCGTTTCTGCTCATCGCGTGCATCGGAACCACTGTGCAGTCCAGAAGTTGGGTCGCGGCCGTTCTGTTGGGCATGCTCGTACTTACGAGCCCCACCGCCGCTGTTGCGGCGCTGCCCTTTATCCTTCATTACAACACCCCGCGGTCAGCCGTAGCTGTCCTTTCGTTGGCCGGGCTACTTTGTTTTGCCCTGGATGATCCGAAACCGGCTCGTACTAGGAGCCTGGGTGCCTGTGCGAGACAATTTCGGCCTTGAACTGTCGTTAGCTTACGACGACTGCGCCGCAGCAAGCTCTGCCCAGAGCCGTTGCTTGGTTGAAACGCATCCGAACATATCACGGAAAGCGGCACTGGAGGTGGCCAAGGTTGGCGAAATCCAGTACAACCGTGAACGCCTCAGGCAGGGTTTGCTATGGATCCGCCGGAACCCACAGCGGGCAATTGGTCTTACCGCCGCTCGAATAGGAGCTTTCTGGTTTCCCGGCGAAGCTATTGCCGTATCTTGCTTGACAGTGTTGGCGTTTGGCGGATTGCTTCTGGCCGGCACCAGCCCCAGCTTTTTGCCGCTCGTTTTCTCGATGTGTGTCTATCCCCTACCCTATTACGTGGCCTCCGCCGAACTGCGCCGAAGAGAGCCGGTTATGTGGATAACTGCTCTGCTCGCCGGATACCTGATCGCGCGGCTCATCACCATGGTTCAGAAACGTTTCGCCTGGGGAACTGGTTCGGAAATGGCGCCCGGCCAGAGGCGTTCAGCCGCCGCGGGAAATCGGATCGTTTGCGAAGCCGCCCCGCATCCAGGTCTGTTAGCATACGGGAATGCTTCAAAGTGAGGCGGCGCCGGGCGTGCGCGGCAGTGCGCTGTTCGTTTATCTTTCGGCGGCCGTCGCGGCCACCTCGGGCCTGCTTTTCGGTTTTGATATTGCCGTGATCAACGGCGCCATCATTTTTCTGCGCGAGCAGTTCGAACTCACCGAGTTCCAGACCGAAGTCGCCGCCAGCAGCCTGCTTGTTGGCTGCGTTTTCGGTGCGTGCATTGCCGGCTGGCTCAGCGATCGCTTCGGACGGCGCCGCATCCTGATCGTCTCAGCTCTCCTGTTCGCGGCTTCGGCGCTCGGCGCCGCCCTGCCCCGCAATCTTACGGAGTTCGCCGCCGCTCGCTTCATCGGAGGCGTAGCGGTGGGCATGGCTTCGATGCTGGCGCCCCTGTACATCGCCGAGGTTTCGCCGGCCCGGATCCGCGGCCGCCTGGTTTCGCTCAACCAGATGGCCATCGTTACCGGCATCCTGCTTGCCTACTTCATCAACTGGCTGCTTTCCTACGCCGGCCCGCACGGCTGGCGCTGGATGTTCGCCTCCGCCGCCGTGCCCGCGATCGCGTTTTTTATCGCGCTGTTCTTCGTGCCCGAAAGCCCGCGCTGGCTCACCGAGAACGGGCGGGAATCCGAGGCGCTGCACGTTTTGACCAGGGTGAACGGCAGCGGCCAGGCTTTGATCGAATTGGGGCAGATCAAGGAAGCGATCGCGGAGGAAACCGGCTCGATCCGTGAGCTTTTTCAGCCCGGCTTCCGCCGCGCCCTTTTCATCGCCGTTGCGCTGGCCATTTTGCAGCAGATCACCGGCATCAACACGGTGCTCTTCTACGGTTCGGTCATCTTCAAGGAACAGGTGGGCGGGCAGACTGCAAGCTCGGCCATCGGCGCTAACGTCGTGATCGGCCTGATCAATTTCCTGGCGACCATCGTCGCCTTATGGGTGATCGACCGGGTGGGGCGTAAGCCGCTGCTCATGCTGTCGGCGGGCGTTTTGGGGGTGGGGCAGTTTGCGCTGGGCGCGGCGTTCCTCATCCAACCGCCGCCCGCTATCCTGGTGCTGGCGGTGATGGTTTGCTGCGTGGCCGGGTTCGCGGTGGGAATGGGCCCCGGCGTCTGGGTGGTTCTTGCCGAGATCTTCCCTACCCGCGTGCGCGGCCGCGCCATGTCGATCGCCACCATCAGCCTGTGGACGGCGTGCGTCGCCCTGACGATGACTTACCTCTCGCTCTCTTCGGCCATCACTGTCACCGGCGCATTCTGGCTTTACGGCATCATGTGCGTGACCATGTTCCTCATCGTCTGGCTCGCTACGCCGGAAACAAAGGGCAAGACGCTTGAAGAGATTGAAAAGCTCTGGCGCAAGGCCAATTGATCAGAACGGCCCGTCTTTTCGAGAATTCGACGGGTCCTCATAGCATACAATTGGATACCAGCTACGCCCATGTGTCCAGCCAAATCCGCAGCGTCCCCCCGTCAGGCCATTGTGGCCGGTTTTCGCCCGGAATTCCTCGATTTCGACCGCGGCATCCGCGTCGGCAACCTCGAGGAGCACGAGCGCATCACCCGCATTCTCAAGACGGCGCTCGAAACCCGCTACGGGCAGGCGTTCGTCACCGAGCGCTGGGGCCGCGGCGTGTACTGGAAATGGATCGGCTTCCTTACCCGCGCCAACCGCGCTGCCAAGCCGCTTTCCAGCCACGTGAGCTTTGGTTGTTCCAAGTTCTACCTGACGATCGAGGAGGAGGAGCGCATTTTCCAGTGCGGGTTGCAGATCGAGCGCGGATTTTTGAAAGCTCCACGGGAATCGGAGCCCTTCCGGCTGCGGGAAGACTGGGACTGGAACCGCCTGCTGGCCGCCCTTAAGCCCCGCGGCGCGATGGACGCGCACCTCAGGCGCCTGCTCGCCGACGGCTTCCGCATTCACGCCGGAACATGGGACGGAAACGCCGTCGAATACGGTGAGCCGGACTACCCCGGCCCTCAGAAGCTCCGCCGCCGGCTCGAAACAGCCGCGCCGGACCGCTGGGCGGGATTCCAGCTCTTCTTTCCGATGACGGAGGATGAGGTCCGCGGCGCTACCGGGCTGGACTTGGTCGAATCCATGCTGGCGGTATTCGATGAAGTAGCGCCCGTGATGAACCTGTGCATGCAGGTTCCGCTGCCGGTGAAGGAGAACCCCGAGCGGCTGCTGTTTGTCGAGCCGCGCGCGTAGGGGATCACTGCTGCCGCTTTTCCAGCGGGACAACGGTGAGCGTGCTTTTCGCTTCGACCTTCGAAAACTGCATCGGGAACGTCCGGCCGTAATACCAGGCTTCCCACTGGTCCTTGTAGTGCTTCGAGAGCACCTGCCCCGACTCGCCGGCCAGCAGGTTCAAAGTGGATTTGTCCAGGTCGGCGAAATCCACCGTCATGCGCATGGAGGGCCCCAGCCTGCGCGTCGTCTGCTTCACACTTGCGGTCGAGCCGCTTTGCCTTATGGGGCCGATATCGAAATACTTGGCCGTAAACCTGCCAATAATCGGAATCCTTCCCCCGATCGGGTGAGGAATGAGTAACTGATTGTATCTGCCCCAGTCCCACTTGGTCACGTCCCGCCCCTGCATTCTCCGGCCTTCCTCCAGTGCATCGCGAAAGGCCGTGAGCAGAACCTCATCGTAGTCGGCGAACCAGCCTTTGGGCCGTTCCCGCAGCAGCTTCTCGATGGCGGCGGGCGCCATCTGCACGCTGTGAACTCCGAGCGGCAGGGGAGCGTCATACGCCAGCCCCTTGCCCGGAGCGGCTTTCTCCGCCGCAGCCTTACGCACGTGCTGGAACAGAAGTGTTGCGATCACGGGCGCCGCTCCGCCCTCCATCTGGCCGTTCCAGGAGCGCAGGATTGCCACCGCCGCCTTGTCGCCCGCGTCCGCCGAACCGCGCCGGTCAAAGGCAGCCACCACCTGCCGCGCGAGGAAATGGTGAAACGCCGAGTACACGTCCATCTGAATACGCACCATGTCCCCGGCTTGCCAGTCACTCCGCCGAGTTAGCAGGTGGTAGACTTGCCTGGACCGGTAACCGGCGGAAAAGTTCCCGCTTACCTGGTATGGATAAGTGAGGGGAAACGGATTCTGGTTGGCTGTTATGATGATCCCCGAAGGCGGGTTATAGACGCGCGGCAGTTGTTCGAAAGGAATATAGCCGTGCCACTCGTACTCTCCCGTGCTGCCGTCGACCGGCGCCGTGCCGTCGTAAGTTTTCCGGATGGGAAGGCGCCCCGCGGCCTGATAGCCGATGTTGCCGTCGACATCCGCGTAGACGAAGTTCTGGCCCGGCCCGGGATAGCGGGCCAGCGCCGCGGTGAACTCCTGGAAGTTGCGCGCCCGGTTCAGATCGAGGAAGGGATACGCAAAGCCGCCCTCGGCCGCCGCCCACCGCAGCGCGAGGAAACGGCCGCCCTCGCGAAACACCGGACCATGCCGCGTAACCCAGGCCACGTGCTCCTGGGGCGGCTCGCCCCGTACGGGGATGAGTTCACGCTCCAGCCGGGCCTGTTCCAGTTTGCCTTGAAAGGCGTAGCGTCCGGTTCGCGGATCGAGCCTTTCGACGTAGAGATCCTGGACGTCGAACTGAAGGTTCGTGGCGCCCCAGCCGATGCGATCGTTATGCCCCAGAATGACGCACGGCAGGCCGGGCAGCGCCACACCCGCGACGTTCAGGCCGGGCGCCTTGAGGTGTACGGCGTGCCAGATTCCGGGGATCGAGTACTCCAGGTGCGGATCGTTAGCCAGCAGAGGCCGGCCGCTCGCCATGCGCTTTCCTCCCAGCACCCAGGCGTTCGAACCGGGCTGAATCTCGCCGCCGACGCCGTTAGGGAACAAAAACTCCACTTTGTCCCGGTCCCCGCTTTCCAGCATTTCGCTCTTTTGCAGTTCAGCGTGCCAGCTCGTTGTCAACGCGCGGTAAAAATGGAGGCCGATGAGCACCGAATCCTTCACTGTCCAAGGCGAAGGATCGTAGCGCAGAACAGAGAACTCGATGGGATAATTGCCGCGCTGTGTTTCGATGAAAAAGTTGACTCCGCGCGCGTAAGCTGCCAGCACGGCGCGGTCCTTCGGAGGGAGGTTCGCCGCGCTGCTCTCCGCGATGCGGTCGATACGCAGCCTGCGGGCCTCGCGGTCGGATTCGAGCGCTGCGGGGCCGAACACTTCCGCAAGCCGCCCGGCGGCGAGGCGGCGCAGCGCGTCCATCTGCCACAGGCGGTCCTGAGCCGTGGCGTACCCTTGCAGAAAGAGCGCGTCTTCGATCGTGGCGGCGGTGATGTGCGGTATGCCAAGCGCGTCGCGCACGATGACGGCCTTGCAGGTGAGCGGCGCCGCCAGGGTTCCCGAGGTTTGCGGCAAAGGCCTGTAAGCCAGCCAGTACACACCGAGGGCGGCCAGCGCCAGCACGGCGAAGATGGCTATGTTGAAATACCTGAGCAGCCGCTCGCGCACCACGCCCCCGATTTTACTGCGCGCGGCGTAGACTGTTGGATGACAGCGATTTATCATGGATGAATTTTACCTGGGCTATAGATTCCTGCTGCTGATATTCATCATCGGCCTGAACGCCTTCTTTGCGTCGGCGGAGATAGCGCTCGTGTCGGCACGGCAGTCGCGCCTGCGGGAGATGGCCGATGGCGGCAACGTGGGCGCGCAGGCCGCCCTCAATCTTCTGAGCCGCCCTGAGCGGCTGCTGGCCACCGTGCAGGTCGGCGTGACGCTGGCAGGCCTGGGCGCCGGGTGGGCGGGCGAGGACACCGTTTACCAGGCTTTCCTGTTGCTCGTGGCCCCCATTGCGACTCCCGCTCTTCAGCCGTTCCTGCACGGCATCAGCTTCGTCGTCGCCTTCCTGGTGCTGACATACGTCATGGTGGTGCTCGGCGAGGTGGTGCCCAAGAATGTCGGCATCAAGCAGGCGGACCGCTACGCCGTGGTAGTCGCCCCGCTGCTGCTGGTGTTTTACCGCATCTCGGAGCCGTTTATCTATATCCTGGAGCGCTCCTCCTCGGCGGTTTCCCGCATGCTTGGCTTGCGGCCGGGCGAGCGCGGCGCGGGCCACTCCGTCGAGGAACTCAAGCTGATTGCCGCATCGGTGCGCGCGGCGGGCCGTATATCGCGGTTTGAGGAATCCGCCCTCGACCGCCTGCTTGAGATGCCCGCCATTTCCGTGCGGGAAGTCATGGTGCCCCGGAACGACATCGTGTCGGTTTCCGTCGATTCGTCTTTTGAGGCCGTGATGCGCGTGCTGGTGGAAAACCAGTATACCCGCCTGCCCGTTTACGAAAACGAACCGCAGAACATCATTGGCATTCTGCACTCGAAGGACATCCTTCCAATCTGCCAGCAGATGCGGGCGGCCTCGCGGCAGAACGCCGCCGTCCCTCCGTTCCGCCTTCGCTCCCTCCTGCACAAGCACCTTGTGGTCCCGGAGAGCAAGCCGCTGAGCCAGATGATCGACGAGTTTCGCCAGACTCACGTGCACATGGCGCTCGTGGTGGACGAGTTCGGCACGATCGTAGGGCTGCTCACCATGGAGGACGTGATCGAACAGGTTTTCGGCGAGATCGAAGACGAGCACGACCCCCGCCGGCCGCGCCCGGTGCCCGGCCAGCCGGTCATCGAACTCGAGGGAACAGTCTCCATCAGGGACCTCGAAGCGCAGTATGGAATCGAACTCCCGACCAACGCCGGATTCGAAACGCTCGCCGGCTTCCTGCTGTTCCGGCTCGGCTACATCCCGAAGGCCGGCGAGACCGTCCTGCACGACGACCGCCGCTTTACCATCCTGGAGATGGACGGCAAGCGAATCGCGCTGGTGCGGATCGAGAGGGTGCGGCCTCCAGCCTAGCAGGCTGCGGAAAAACGCCGATTTCAGGCAGAATCCGCAACTGCATTTATGTCGAATCAATTGGCGAGGCGGTCTGACGTGCGATTAGACAGGCTAAGTGCCTGTATCTGCGGC